>JAYYSE010000018.1:0-77985 GCA_036126475.1 Pseudomonadota bacterium
GGTAATGGTGGCCCTACTACATTTGGGCATGCAGTTGGTCGTTTAGGCGATGAGTGTGATAACTATGCAGAACTTTCTCTTGGCGTAAACAAGATTTGGGAGAGTTCAGATGGCGATGCATTCAATATTCATACTCTAATGGCATTTGGCACGTATGAGAATGCTGGCTTAGATGGGCGTGGTAATTCGTTCCAAAGTATCGGTACAGATCCTGATGACCCATGGTCTGGTGAGAGAGCTTCTTTCCGTGAAGCTTGGGCTGACTACACTATGGCAAACGGCATGAGCATTTGGGCTGGTGAACGTTATTACGGACGTAAAGATGTTCATATTATGGATATGTACTACGTAAATAACTCTGGTGCTGGCGCCGGTGTTGAAAACATTGATTTGGGTTTTGCGAAGCTTCATGCTGCAGTTGTTCAGCATAAATGGAAGACTCCATTACTAACTGCAGATGATCCATCGACACCTGAAGATGAAAGACAGCCACTTGAGGGTACACAAGTTTACTCAACAGCTAATTCAATCGACCTTCGTTTGACAGGTATTGAAACAAATGACAAGGGTAGTATGGAGTTCATTTTAATGGCTGCAGACCCTTCTCATACAGATGTACAAAGTGATGCAATTGACGGCGGTATTGGTAATTCAGGTGATTATGGTCTAGATAAAGCAGGCTTTTTCCTAACAGCTGAACACACTCAAGGCCATAGCATGGGCTTTAACAAAGCTGTCATTCAGTATGCAACTGAAGGTTATGCTTGGGCTGGTTTCGTAGGTAATCATGCAGGTGATTCATACAACATGGAGTTAGGGCAGGAAGGACGAGAGTCTTTACGTCTAATCGATTGGGGTGTAATCGAAGCTGAAAAATGGAATTTTGGTTACTCGTTCGTTTATGCTCAGTTGTTGGATGACGGCAATGGCAACAGCGATGGCAAAGCTATGAGTGTTGTTGTTCGTCCTGGCTACAAATGGTCTGAAACAATGAGCACTATTCTAGAGCTTGGCTACCACCAAGATGAATACCCTTGGGCTGATAAAGAAGACTTAACGAAAGTTACAATTGCTCAACAATGGCAAGCAGGTTCAAATTTCTGGGCTCGACCTGCAATTCGAGTTTTTGCATCTAGTTACAGTGGCGATAAAGCTATTGATAACAATGACTTAATGTTCGGTGCGCAAGTTGAAGCTTGGTGGTAATCTAGAATTTAGTCATGAATAAAAACAGTAGCTAGCTTACAAGCTGGCTACTGTATTACAAGGGATAAGTGAATGAAAAAAATAGTATCGATTCTAATTGGGGCGACCGTTTTATTTGGTTGTGCGAGCCACCAAGATTTTTCTTCTTCGAGCTCAGGCCAAGCAAGTATCTCTACGGTAGAGCAAATTAGTTGGAATCAAGTTGGCGTCCCATCAAGCTTTTCTATTCACTTTTCTGAAGATTCTCAGATTTTAAATAGCATAGACATAATGGGACCAGTGGCTGGTTTTTCTTTTGATGTTTCTGAGCCTCAGGTCATAATAGAACTGTCGGGTATAGTTAAACGCTTAGAGGTATTTTCTCCAAATTTAGCCATTTATGATCAAAATTTTAAATTATTGCGAAATTACGACTCATCCTTTTTTGATTATGATAAAAATGACTTTATAAAGGGTGATGTTCTATTTGGTGAAGTTGAATTGAATCTACCGATGAGTACCACTCGTATTTATGGTGTTATTTACACTACTAAACAAGATTTAACACAAACTACCCAACTATTGCATCCAGCCAAAGTAATGGCTATTGCCAAGCGAAATGTTGTTCCTGCTATTGATGATCCTAAAGCGAAGCATGTTGATATTGGTGAAGTTAGAGTTGCAATAAAACGTGAGGGTTTCTTTAGTGGGTTAACTAAACCTTCAAAATCTGCATCAGCTCCTGAAATTCCTGTTATTGAAAGCAAGAAGCTAACAATAGAAAAAATTCAACCAGAGACACAAACTTACTACCACAATGCGATCAAAGCCGCTGTCGAAGCAGACAATATTCCAAAAGCTTTGGGCCTATTAGATGAAGCTAAAGCACTAGGCATTGGAGGTGCACAAGAAGTCTTTGTGAAAGCAGTCAATAAAAAGTAACTGATAAAATTACAAAGTCTGGTTTAAGATAAGGGACCCCAATAGGGTCCTTTTTTATTGCCAGCTACAAATGTAATAGTCACATTGGTTGAAATCAATCAGCTCGAAACAAGCGAGTTTATAAATACTGTTGAATCTCATGCGCCGTTGATTTTATTAAATACGGTCCTTAGTGACGTTATACTCTGTGGTTCCATCGCCATGTGTAAATAGCTTTGTTCTCTATAAGGTCTCTCTTCTCTATTTTATATATTTGATTCAAATACAGCGACTTACGGTTATTCGGGCTGAAGTTTGCAGTACAGATTAAGAGGTGTTCTATCTAGAACGTAAGAGGTGAGTCGATCATTAAAAGTTGAATGTGACTCACGGGTAGTAGAGAAGGCATTTTTAGGTTGGTGTTTGTTGGGGGCATAGAAAGGGAGACTGACGCCTCCCAAAGGCTAGCTTTCGCTGGTTTTTTTATTATCTGTTACTTAGCTTCGATCCTTTCATATTTACTGCTTAGTGACCGAAACAACTGGACCATCTACGTCGTCATCTAGCTCGTGAATCGCATTCAAGGTGAATGTGTAGGTTCCAGCTTCTGTTACGCTTAGTTGGCAGTTACCATCAGTCCCTAGGTTGATTGATCCATCAGCAAGTTCTATAGAGTCGCAACCAAAGTTAGGTGTTTTCCAATCAGCATCTGCAAACTTGAAGCCATAGTTACCCGCTTCCAAATTGCCTGTTACAGAATAAACCCCATTAGCAACAAAGCTCATCGCCCAATCATCAACAGGGTTCCAACCATTCATGTCACCACGCAAGTACACGATTGTTTGACCGTACGGAGGAATGCTAGATACATCCTTGCCTGAGTTATCAACCGGCAAACCAGCGCCTTGAGCACCGTTTTGTACTTGTACAAACACAGCAGTTGTTAGTGCTGGAACTGTAAATGATTCATTGGCAAAGCTTGCGCCTTTCACTATGTCATCCGCCGAGTTTTGTTGAACGTCATGAAGAGTAAAACCTGTTGCTCCTGTGATTTTGAACGATTGAGATTCATTGGTTGAGTTGACAACTGCGACAATCGCATCGTTCGCTGGATCGAGGTCTGTACCTGCAGACACACCATCATCGATAGACATCACGATTAGGCCTTCGACTTGGTCTTCGCCAACGTTACGGAAATCGACTCGCTTTATGACTTCGTCAGCTGTATCTAAGCGGAACAGTTCACTTGAGCTTCGGATCTTTAATAGTTCTAGGAATTGCTGCTTAGTTAATTCGATGTCGTCTGCGTCTGGTTTTGCCGTTGGGTCAGCAATGATGTTTTTGATCAGATCCCAGTTTGCTCCGTCTTTGTCCTCACGAGGCAAGCCGACATTCCAGTTGCTGTCAGACCCATCGAAGAAAACACGGTTGTACCAGTCACCAGAATCGTAAGAGTCACGCTGCATCGACTTCGAGCGCAGCAGTTCCGAACCCATATGGATGAACGGTATGCCTTGGCCCAACATCACGGTAGAAAGCGATACCGACTGCATGCGAGCGCGATCTGCAGAGCTAGTACCAGTTGCGATTTTGTAAGCGTTGTTGTCCCAAAGTGTTTGGTTGTCGTGTTTTGAAACGTAAGAGATGTTCTCTGAAGGCATCTTAGTGTAACCTGCAGGTACGCCATTGTAGTCGATGTTTTTACCCAGTTTGGTATCACCTTTGTGATCAATTAGCACGTAATCTGCAAGGTTACCTGCCATCCCTAAGCGAACAAGATCTTGGTTGTGTAAACGACCGTTGATGGAGTCTTGATCTGTCTTGGTTTCTTCATTGGCAATCGCAGCATTACCGAAGCCTTGATTAAAGCGAAGCGGGTGATTCCCTTCTGAGTCAACACCGCCATCGAACGGGCTACCGCCACGAACTGCATTACGTAAACGGTCAGAGAATGTACCAATTTCTGTACCTGCCATGTTGATTTGGTTTGCTTGGTCGAAGCGAGCGTTGTTGGCGACTTCACCAAAGTCCCAGCCTTCCCCGTAGAACAGGGTATTCGGGTCAATTTTACGTACTTCTTCCAGCGCTTCGACCATCACATCTTTTGGCTGGTGGCCCATTAAGTCAAAACGGAAACCGTCGACCTTGTAATCGTCAGCCCACACCTTGAGCGAGTCGACCATTAACTTACCCATCATTAGGTTTTCTGTCGCAGTGTTGTCACAACAGGTTGAGTTTTCCACGCCGCCAGTATTCACATTAAGTCGGTGGTAGTACCCAGGTACGATCTTATCCAGTACAGATTTATCATTCACACCAGATGCGTTGGTGTGGTTGTATACCACGTCCATGATCAGCTTGAGATCCATGTCATGTGTAGCTTTGACCATTTGACGGAACTCTAGAATACGCTTAGATCCGTTTGGATCCGTCGCGTAACTTCCCTCAGGCACGGTGTAATGGAATGGGTCGTAACCCCAGTTGAAGCTGTCGAGCATTCGTAAGTCGTTCATTAACGCTTGTGCGTCGCCTGTTGAAGGGTCATAGCCGTCGAGTACATCCTCAATCGTTCGGTTTTCATTTTCATTACCACATAAGGCAGCGGCAGGTTTTACATCACACAGTTTGCCAACGGTATCGGTAATATCGACGCGGCTTGCTTCGTCTTCATCAACGGTAGCGATATCGAAAGCCGGTAAGATATGCAGAGTCGTTAAACCGGCGTCTTTCAGAGCTTGAAGGTGTTTGACTGACTCACGATCCGCTTCCGTAAGTGCAAGGTATTTTCCGTTCAGGCTTGCAGTGCCTAACTTGTCGCTGAAACTAAAATCACGTAGATGTGATTCGTAGAGAACGTGGTCTTCGTCTTTCTCGACGGTAGGACGAACGTAGCCAGTCCAGCCATCAGGCATCAAGGAAGCATCATCAAGGTCAATGACTTGAGAGTATGCCGAGTTCTTCGACAAGCTGAGAGAGTAAGGGTCTGTGACAAGGCGATTTTCTATTTTGCCAGTGGTTGGGTGGTAAACCTTCACTTGGTAACGGTAGTATTGGTTGACAGCGTTAGAGACTGCCTCTGTTGCCCAAATACCTGTTTCTGTGTTTTCCGTCATCGATATGACTTGTGAGCTTTGTAGGTCTTCGCTGTATAGAACGAGTTCAACATCTTGTGCAGTAGGAGCCCAAAGTTTAAAGGTTGCAGAATCACCATCTACTATCGCCCCCAATGGTTCACTGATGGCATTACCTGCATCTTCGCTAGCAAACACCGCATCAAGCACGCCAGGTTTTTGAACCTCAGTTGAAGAGATAATATCGCCATCGGCATTGTAAGCTACGACAACGATCTGAGATTTTAAAATGGTGCGTAGCGTGCTGTTATCCACGTCAATCGCGACTGCTGGTAAACTGGCTAGGTGACGGAAACGTTTTTTGAGTTCTGAGGATAGTTCGCCATCTTTTTCTAGCTCAATCGTAGTACCACCAATGATCTCTTTGTCATCATTCATTGAGATGCTGTTATCCAATGCATAGAAGAGTTTTAAAGAGTCTGCATTGCTGGCCGCTTCCCAAACTATGGTCGTAGCATCAAGCCAATGTGCTTTTTGACCATCAATATTCACTGGTCGTTCTGAGATAGGCTCGTAGTACAATTCGCTACTGCCATGGAAACCAAATACACCTTGAGATTCACCGAGCTTGTCTAGCTCAACTTTAGAGTCAGCGCTACCAAAGGCTTTTTCATCACCATTGTGTAAGATGAAGTTCATACACTTATGCGGATCAGCGGCATCGGGATCGACTTTCAATACATAGTAGGCGCCGTAAGTATCGCTAATGCCGTCGTATTCGTAAGGACTGTTCCAATCGGTTCCAGTCTCACTCAACCCCATGCCGACTAAATCGGTACTGGTACAGCCTTCGCCATTCCATAGGTGCAGTCCCCAACCGTCGTAAGTCGACCCAGAAGTGCTAGCTGCGGCAACATCACGTTTGTAGTAGATAACCACTTCGTTTTCTGCTGCAGGATATAGACCACTGCTGCCAGTGTCGGTTCCGCTGTCGCTGTTATTATCACTGCCGCATCCTGCAATTAAAGTGGCGGTGAAAAGGTGTAAAATCGCTTTGGTTAAGGTCGACTTCTTGAAGCTTCTTTTTTTTGTATTGTTAAAGGTATTTCGTAGAGTTAAACATTGATTAATATTTATATTGTTCACGTTTCGATATCCATATTTCACTTTTTATGAAGATGAATATCCTAGTCTTAACGGTAGTCAGCTATTTGTGATATCTATATGTAAAGTTATTTTTAATAAGTAAAAAATAAAAAACCTAGTGTCGATATCACGATTTGTACTTGGTTTATGTAGATTTACTTGGATTAAGAGCTCATATTTTTAATATCAATAGGATAGGGCGTAGCGGCCAGGCGTAGAGAGTAAGGATGAGAGCTCATCCTTATAAATGTGAGGAAGATATCGAAATGTTCGGCTGTTAATTCAAAGTGGGAATTAAGTTAATTGTCAATTAGCCTTTATTTTTCTATATAACATCGACAAGGGTGTTAATTATGTAATGGCAACACCCAAACCAACGATGCCAGCGGCTTTAATTCAATATTGAAACCTCCAACTCCTTCCTTCACGTGTAATTCTTGTTGCTGAGTAGATTCGATATGTTCATTAAGCAAGTAACTGCCATCCGCAATTTTGATTGCTTTGATTACATCACGTGGAATAACCAAGCAAACACGCTCTGTCGTGTACTGGCTGAAATTCACAGCAACTATTATTAGCTCTTGGTCATCATAGCGTAGAAATGCGTAAACCGAATCACTCAAATTATTGCTTTGGTGTAAATCTCGGTAATGCCCTGTCATTGAAGAGTGCTCAAGAGAAAAGTTCATCATCTTCTGATAAAAGTGACGCAGCTGCTTTTCGCTATCGTTTAATAGCCCGCCATCGAATGCGCCGTAGTTCATCCATTTTTGATGCTGTGGGACGCCTATGTAGTCAAAGATGGATGTACGAGAGGGTTGTCCAAAGCCTGCGTTCTCCGCGCCTGGTTCACCGACTTCTTGTCCGAAGTAAATCATCGTTGGTGAACTGCTCAATAAGGTGCTAACGAGCATTGCAGGCTTAGCAATATTTGGATTGCCAACAAACTTTGGAGACGCTATGCGCTGTTCGTCATGGTTATCCAAGAAGTGCAGCATGTGGTGTTCTATGTCCATCATTTGATGCTGAATCTCGGGAATGATGGCTGTTGAAGCTTTGCCCTGCATAACGGCTTTGAGCCCATCGTATAGGTCCACTTTGTCGTATAGATAGTCCATTTTGCCTAAGTGGATGTAGTCGCGGTATAAGTCTGGCTGATACACCTCTGCCATAAGAAAGGCATCGGATTTTTGCATCTTTATGGATGAGTTGAGATAGCTCCAAAACTCGACCGGTACCATTTCAGCCATATCGTAACGAAACCCATCGACGCCTTTATCTAACCAGAACAAGGCGATATCTCGGAATTTAACCCAAGAGCTAGGCACATCGATTGATTTCCAGAAATCGAAATGATCTCGGTAATCACGTTGAGCATAGTCACTCGGTAACTCTGAGAAGTCCGTTGAACCATCAGGGCGCATACCATAATTGATTTTCACGGTTTCATACCAATCGTCGAAGTTGGGCTTCGCTAGGCGTGAGCCATTACCTGTCCATTTAGCGGGCATTTCGATAAATGGAGATTTTAGGGCTAGGTGTTGTTCACCACCAAGCGGGGTAAAATCGGGCTCGATATTTGGCAGTTCAAAGGCGCTGTTGGGGATGTAGTAGAAGTTATTGTCTCGGTGGTATTCGAGTGTAGTGTCATCGTGAGCACCAAAGTCACTTACGCCGTCGGGGTTGTTTAACCCTTTGTAATGACGTGCAACATGATTAGGGACGATATCAATGATTACCTTTAAGCCGTGGTCGTGGCTTCTTTTAATTAGCGCTTCAAATTCCTCTTGTCTGTGCTCGGGATTATCAGCGAGATCGGGGTTAACTGAGTAGTAATCTTTGACTGCGTAAGGAGAGCCCGCACGCCCTTTTACTACGCTTGGGTGATCGTCTGAAATACCAATGTGTTTGTAGTCATTGATTAACGCGTGGTGAGGAACTCCGGTATACCAAATGTGAGTCATTCCAAGCTTGCGAATTTCAGACAGCGCTTTGTCTGTAAAATCACTGAATTTGCCAACGCCATTCTGTTCGATTGTGCCCCACGGGATATGTTGGGTGTTTTTATTGCCAAATAAACGCGTAAAAACTTGGTAGATGGCGTACTTTTGGTTGTACATATTTATAATTCCTTTAACTTCCATCATGTTATGTAGGGATGAAAGGGCTTGTTTATTTTTTGCAGGCTAACCGAATTACAATACGCCTTACTCATGCTTATCAAAATCTACAGGGCGTAATTGCCACAGTATGTGAGCTGTTACCCAAAAGGAGTTGATGTTGTCTTCATCTATTCAAATCGCTATCACCTATTTGGTTCTGGTGGCGGTGTCTGCGTTGTTTGCGGAAAGCTCAAAAGCGCTATTGGCGTGGTATTTAGTTATCGGTGTCGTGACGTTTTTTGTGTACGCAAAAGATAAACGAGCCGCGATTAATGGGAATTGGCGTGTGCCAGAGAAAACCCTGCACATCTTTTCGATAGCTGGTGGTTGGTTAGGGGCTTTGATCGCACAAGATAAGCTGCGTCATAAAACACAAAAACAGCCGTTCAGAGCGATTTATTGGTTAACAGTGTTTATCAATGTAGCGGCGTTTGTCTGGACGTTAACGCCGAGCGGGCAGGCGATGTTTGGTCACTGGCTTACTGAGCTTGTGGGTTACTTTTAACGAGAAAAACGGTTAGCAGCAGAGAACTAACCGTTAAAATATAGAAGTTATTTGATTAGAGCATCGGAATGGTCGATGCTAACAGCAACCCCGCCATACCATAGTTGAAGCTTTTGATGCGGACTGGCGTTGTTAACCAGTGTTGTAACTGCTTACCAGCTGCTGTCCAGAAGGTCACAGATGGCAGGTTAGCTAGCGTAAAAATAGCTGCGATGATTGCAAGCTCCCACCATGAACTGCCGCTGCTATAAACAGATATGGCTGTTAGTGCCATTGACCAACCTTTCGGGTTAACCCATTGAAAACTTGCCGCGCCGATGAAGGTCATCGGTTTATAAGCTTCAGTGCTTTTCGCTTTTCCACTTTTGGCTATTTTAATTGCGAGGTAAACCAAGTACGCAAGGCTCAGGTATTTCAATACTTGGTGAGTCACCGGATAGGCGTTGAAAACTCCCACTAAACCCAAGCCAACCAATAGCAACATAGCTGCAAACCCCAGAGCAATGCCAAGCATGTGCGGAATGGTACGGGTAAAGCCAACATTGGCACCTGATGTCATAAGCATAATGTTATTTGGACCAGGTGTGAAGGTCGAGACAAACGCAAACAAGGCAAGTGCGCTAAGTTGTTCTAAAGGCATAATGGTTCTCCAGCAATAAAATGAACGAAGTGACTGACCGGTCATGACTTTCACGTGTTGAGAAACATAATAGGTGGAAAGTGAGGCAATTATGTGCTTTTATTTCCTCTATTATCACTAAATGCACAATAATAAGTACTTATGGATAGGTTTGACGAAAGGATATTGCAAGAACTTAAGTTGGACGGCAGAATCTCCAACATTGAGCTATCAGAGCGGATTGGTTTGTCGGCTTCAGCGACGTTAAGGCGTGTACAAGAACTTGAGCGTAAAGGCATCATTCAAGGTTACCGTGCGGTTTTAGATAACGGCTTAATGGGCGTGGGTTTTATCGCCTACGTTTCGATCGGTTTATCAAGCCACAAAAAATCTGCTCAATTGGAGTTTGAAGAGCACGTCGCTATGGAGAAAGAGGTGGTCGAGTGTCACAATATCACCGGTGCCAATGAGTACTTGTTGCGAGTCGAGACTAAAGACTTGCCGAGCTACAAGAAGTTTCATGCCGATGTGCTGGGGGAGTGTGCTCAGGTTCAATCCATTACAACCATGGTGGTGATGGATACTCCTAAAGATGAACGTTAATCGAGCTTAATATTAGGAGCGGCACAGTGCCCAATACCAATCAGCTGTTATTGTTCTTAGATGTGGTTCAACAAGGGTCGTTTACCAAAGCGGCAACCTTACACGGCATGGACAATTCCTCACTCTCTAAACAGATCAAGAAGCTTGAGCAAGATTTGGGTGTTCAGCTACTCAATCGTTCTACTCGTTCGTTTTCCTTGACGTCAGCAGGGGAAGATATTCTCGCGCAGACCTACGTGTTGAAAGACACCATCAATCAGATTCAAGGTATTGCAGATTCGTACCAATCTGAACCTAAAGGTGTGCTGCGAATTACGTCGCCCATCTATTTTGGTCAGCAATATCTGCAACCTATCATCACGCAGTTCATGAGAAAGTACCCGGATGTCCAGATCGTACTTTCACTAGATGACAAGATCGCTAATATCATCGCAGGGCAGTTTGATATCGCCTTTCGCTTCAGTAAGTTGGTGGAATCGAATCTAATTGCGAAGAAGATAGCTGACAGTAACTTCATGCTGGTCGCCTCGAATGACTTTGTGAAGCAGCATGGTGAGCCGAAAACGCCACAAGATCTGTTGTCTCTGCCTGCGGTGATTTATACCAATGGTGATATGACGGTGGATCATCTGCGTATTAGTGAAGATCCACATGGCAACACTTTCCAGAGCCTGACGATTCGCGGGAACTACAAGGTGAGTGATGTTCGTACTATGGTGTCTTGTGTGATAGATGGCTTAGGTTATGGTTTTCTTGATAAATCAAATCTGTACGCCTCGATGAAAGAGTTGGGCTTAGTGACACTGCTTCCTGATTACACCATTTCAACAGCAGATACTGCCATTTACGCTGTCTACCCGCACCGTAAGCAGACCAAGCTAGTGAAAGAGTTCATTACCTCTGTGCAAGATTATATTGGGTCGCCGACGATTTGGGAGAAGATGCAGCAAGACTAACGGTTTCCTGCCATATCAAATCAAAAAAGAAGCCAGAACATCACACGAACTGGCTGCTTTTTACTTTTCTAACACTCACTAATTTACAATGTAAAGTTCAGTTATAGCATACCTGAGCGCTTTTATTTCTCACAAAGAGTGCTTCTTTAATCGAATTTAGTGAACGTGAATCACCTCTTTACCAATTCGGTGAGCTTTTGTAGTTACAATACGGCCATCAATTTCTACTTCCAGATCGACGATCAGGGCCGCTTCCTAGATCTTAATATTTCACGCATGCGTGACGTTGTCACTGTTGGTGGGGTGCATGCATCATCGCTGCTTTCAGGTACAGGTCTTGAACCATCGGTTTTTGGTGAGCGGTTGAGCCTAACTTGATGAAATGTAAATTGGAGAGAACAATCCTTATTGAAGCAAGATCACACGATTTATGGGTTGCGTACGGGTTAGTCTTTGCAGACTTCTTATTGTTATGTATTCCTGAGATACTGAATCAAGTTTAAGCTGGCGCGTTTAGAGACTGCGCCTCTTGTCACCATCAGGGTTAATAGGCCCAGAAAATAACTACTCAATATAGGCTACTCGTGGCCGATACAAGGCAGAACGAAACCGAATTAGGTTAAACATTTTATGAGTACAATGGGAATCGCAATTGGTGCGACTGCTCTTTCGTTAATACTTGTTGCCGTGTGGCTGATTTCTTTATCACTGAGAAAACAGCGCTTGGAACAAGAGCGTAAAGCTCGTGCTGTTGCTTACCGAAAGGCGATTGAAAAAGCACGTATCCAAGAGCAAAAAGAGCGCCACTTTAAAGCAGAAACTGGGCATGTCCCGTCGATTCTTTTTTTAGCGAAAGAAGCGGAGCGTAACAATATCAAGGAAGCGTTATATTGGTACGATAAAGCGGCACATTTGGATAACGTCAACGGTATGTACGGCATTGTTCGCATAAGTATGAAGCGCAAAGAAGACTTGATCTTAAGAGAACAAGCTAACTTTTGGCAGCTCGCGATCGCAGCCTTAGACAACGATATGTCGGCGAAATTTGAGATGGGTAAAGCGATGGTTCATGGGCGCGGGACCGTAAAGAACATTCCAAAGGGTTACACCTATATTGAGGAATCTGCTGCTGGTGGTAATACCGAAGCGATGCTGTTCATGGGTGACTGGTGCTTAGACAAAGAAAACCCAGACTACTCTGCAGAAAGCTCTGTTGATTGGTATCGCAAAGCGGCAGAGAAAAACAACCTAGACGGCAAAATCAAACTCGGTATGAGTTACTTAAATGGCGTTGGCGTAGAACCTAACCATGGTGAGGCTGTGTACTGGTTTGAAACTGCAGCCGAAAAGAATAGTGCAGAGGCGATGTTTAGAGCGGGTGAAGCATGGATAGACCATGGTGAAAACGGTAATGCGATTGCTTATATCTGGCTATTCCTATCTGCTCACTTTGGCTATTCAGAAGCTAAGTCGCAGAGAGATAAAGTAGGTGGTGAGCTGGGTGTCGATGCGATTGTGGGCTTACAAGCGCTGACTAAACCGATCATGACGAAACTTACCCAACAAGCGATCACCAAGCATTCAATAATCAAAGCGCTCAATAAGCTCTACAAACGCAATATACCGATTCCAAAGAAAGTGAAAGAAGCGTCTGATGAAGAGGGTGAGTCATCAAATGTAGAAGCTAGCCATATAGAAACGTCGCTATCGAATGTACAAGAAGCGAATGCCGATTACAGCCAGCAATCGAATACAGATCAATTGAATAGAGAACAAGCACCAACAGATAAGCAAGCTAACCTGACTAGTGACCCTCTAGATTTTAGTCAGTCTAATTGGAGCAGAAGCTAGTGAGCGGTGTTCATTGGATTATCCATGGGACATGTTATCCATCGTGATAAGTTGAATACAGCTCGAGTGGTTATAATGAAATTTGGATAACAAAAAAGGGAAGCAGATGCTTCCCTTTTTCTTTATATAGCTTTTGGCTTGAGAGCCAATAAAGGCATATTAAGCTTTGTTCTGCTCAGCTTTACATACTGCAGCTGTGAACACTACGTCTGTCGAGCTGTTAAGCGCTGTTTCAGCAGAGTCTTGAATCACACCGATGATGAAACCTACCGCTACTACCTGCATTGCAACATCGTTTGAGATACCAAATAGGCCACATGCAAGAGGGATAAGTAGCAGTGAGCCACCGGCAACACCAGATGCGCCACATGCAGATACCGCAGCAACAAGGCTTAGTAGGATTGCAGTGAAGATATCAATCTCAATCCCCATCGTGTGTACAGCAGCCAGCGTTAACACAGTGATAGTGATTGCAGCGCCAGCCATGTTGATGGTTGCACCTAGTGGGATAGAAACAGAGTAAGTGTCTTCGTCTAGGTTTAGTTTCTTACAAAGGTTCATGTTTACTGGGATGTTTGCAGCACTTGAACGAGTGAAGAATGCCGTTACACCTGATTCACGAATACATTGGAATACTAGAGGGTATGGGTTCTGCTTTGTTTTAACGAAAACAAGCAGTGGGTTAACCACTAGAGCAATGATTAGCATTGAACCTAGTAGTACTGCTAGAAGTTGACCGTAGCTTGCTAGCGCCTCAAAACCAGTGGTTGCGAAAGTCGCTGAAACTAGACCGAAGATGCCAAATGGCGCTAAGCGAATGATGAAGCGAACAATGTGTGAAACACTGTGGCTTAAATCTTCGAAAACCGCTTTTGTTGTCGCAGATGCGTGGTGCAGAGCAAGGCCAAGACCGATAGCCCAAGCAAGAATACCGATGTAGTTTGCGTTCATTAGCGCGCTTACTGGGTTGTCTACAAGTTTAAATAGAAGCGTGTGAAGAACTTCACCGATACCTTGAGGAGGAGTAGCACCTTCTGCGCCAGCAACCAGTGTCAAAGTGGTTGGGAACATGAAGCTAAGTACTACTGCTGTGAGTGCAGCTGAGAAGGTACCAATCAGGTAAAGTACGATGATTGGACGCATATGAGTATGCTGACCTTTCTTTTGGTTTGCGATAGAAGCTGCAACAAGAATGAATACTAAAATTGGGGCTACAGCTTTCAGAGCGCCAACAAACAGACTACCTAAAAGGCCTGCATCTTGAGCTGCTGAAGGAGAAACCATGGCGAGAACGACACCGAAAACAATACCAGCAAGGATCTGTAGGACAAGATTCCCACGAGCGATGCGGGCGAGCATGTTGTGATTTTGCATAAAATACCTGCAATTGTTAATTTATTATAGTGATGTATCTTTTATAAAGTTGTACCGAATCCAACTATACACTAGTGGAATGGGCGGTCATATTAGCGGGATCGTAGCGGGTGTCTAGGAATAGTTTACTTTTAGTGTGATTGTTTGCACTACGTGGTGTTTTTAGAGGTAAATGTTAAATAAATGTATTTTGAATGGGTTGTAAATCTGCAAATCCATATTTTATGGAGCTAATATACTGTAAATTTGAAGATGTAAATGGCGATTGGTAAGAACATTGTGTGCGTAAAAAGTCGCTTTCTTATTTAATTGAAACAAAAAGCCACGATGGCGAGAGGTCATCGTGGCTTATTTTGTCTAATTTTTACCGATGTGTGTTGCGACTCTTAATAAGACTCGTGAGCATCAGTTTCTCGAATTAGTGATGATCGTGATTCATCTTTTTCATGCCACTCATCACTTTCTTAACGGGTGCTTCGAAAGTTTGTTTTTCGCCATTCGCGAAAGTCAGTGTCATTTCGATCTGCTCACCCTCTTTTAGACCATTTTTTAGGTCAAACAACATAATGTGCAGGCTGCCAGGCTTTAGTACGGCTTCACCATTTGCTGGGATTGTGATCTGTTGAACCTGACGCATTTTCATCACGTCACCTTCAACGATAACATCATGAAGCTCTACCTTACCTGCTGCAGGTGTCGTCGCAGAAACGATAGCGCGATCTTTGTCACTATGGTTCATCAGGGTCGTAAATACTGCGCTGTTTACTGCGGTTGGCGGTGTCGCACGAGCGTACGCGTCATGAACCATGATGTCGCTTTTTGCGTGAGCAAGAGGAGTGAGCAATAAGCCTGCTAGAGCAAGTGCTTTTAACTTCATGTTGTTGTCCTTATTGTTTTATGTGTTGGTCTGGGACCTGACTTTACGTTTCGAACTCTATTGGTTGAGTTCTTTATTTTTGTACACGCTGTTCCTAGAGTTTCTTAGCACTCTAACGCGTCAATGTGTTGATCGCTTCAACAATTGGCGCAGGCGTCAACGTGTGCGGTACTTTAGTAATCAAGGTACCATTGGGCTTTAAAAAGTAGAAATATGAGCTGTGGTCAAGTGTGTATCCTAGCTCTGAATCTTCAAGCTGTGTCTTTCTGAAAATAACACCGTATTTATGCGCCAGATTTGTGGTTATATCCAATGGACCACTCATACCTTCAATCATTGGGTTGAAGTACTGCGCGTATTCATATGACGCTTCCGCGGCATCGCGCTCTGGATCAAGAGAAACAAACATCGGGCGAATCTTAGCCTTCGATTCATCAGAGATTTGGTTGAGAGCTCCAGCTAGCATCGCTAGTGACGTTGGGCAAACGTCAGGACAGCGCGTGAAGCCAAAATAAACGATACGAATTCTGTCATCGGTTTCGTCAAAGAGTTTTATGGGTTGGTTGTCTTTTCCAAAAAGCGTCGTTTCGGAGAATTGTTGTTTTTCAGCGTGTTGCTCTTGAGCCTCTGTTTGATCATCGAGATAGCTTTTAACTCCAAAGCCAAGTACAAACGCTACAACCAACGCTAGCGACCAATTCTTACTCATCTTGTCATCCTTATTGCAGGTTTTACGGTTTCAACTCCATCGGTAAGCTCACCAAGCCAAGTCATGTGATCCATGGTACACACGGGTAAAATGACATTACCTTCATAGATGTTGTTACCAGTATTTTTTAATTGGAAACGTGCTGAGCCCATTTCCATCTCTAAACCCTCCAGCGATAGCATCAAGGTATCAGAGGCTGCGCCTTCCCAAACCACTTTAATTTTTGTTGGGACTAGAGGTTGAGCTGTTTCGTGCTCAAGGGTCATAGCAACGCTGTCTTGCTCACACGATGTTGTTGAAAGCATGCAGTAGTCATCTAAGTTGACGTCAGGAGAGTGGCTCTCTACTACCGATTTAAATTGCTCGACTGCCTGTGGTCCATAAAAGCCAGCGACCAGCGCGATACAGAGCGCAGCAACCTTTAATGCTGGGTGCATGTCTTGTTCTCAATTGATTTTTTAAGAACGGCGATGGTATCACACCACTCAATACGTGCTTGTATCAAAAAGCAATTTTGTGCGTATGGTAGATATAAAAAAGCGAAGCCAGTAGCTTCGCTTTGATTCAATTTACTGACACGTCGCTATTTAAGGAAAGCACCCTACATGCGAAATGCCGCTCGATTGTTAGAGGTTAGTCAGCATTGCGCTCAGCGAACTTTTCTAAGCCAAGAACTAATGCGATGGCAACCAGCATCATGATCACAGCCAAGGTCAGTTGAGAAGGCTGAGAGGTGACGGCTTCGAAGTTAAACGGCGATAAGTTCTCTTGAATGAGAGGCACTTGCTCACCTTTAGAATTGATGCGCCAGCTGATGGTCTCTTTCCAAGGCCAGATCTTAGGCAGCGTACCAATCATCAAACCGGTTAAGAACACAAGCGTGAAGTCGCGGAATGAACGTAATAGCCAAGAAAGTACATGTGAGAAAGTCAGCAGACCGATCACACAGCCCGCAAGGAATAGGGCAAGCACGTCAATTTGGAATTCCTTCACGGCGCTAAGTACGGGGCCGTACATACCAATTAACAGCAAAATGAAGCTGCCTGATATACCAGGTAAGATCATCGCACAGATCGCGATCGCACCTGCAATTAGGATGTTGATGCTGGTTGGCTCCATTTGCAGTGGTTTAAGCACTGTAATGCTATAAGCAAAGGCAACACCAAGCAGTAAAAACACGAATCGAATGATATCGCGCTTTTCTACTTGTTTAAGAATATGGAAAACCGACACCAAAATCAGGCCAAAGAAGAACGACCATAGAGGTACTGGGTGAGTGACTAATAACCAAGAAATCAGTTTTGCTAATGTCGCAATGCTGGTAAATACGCCTGCGAACAAAGAAATTAAGAAAAAGCCATTAATATGGCTAAACGCAGCTTTGAAGCCTTCGCGTTTCCATAAACCAAGTACGCTAGGGTTAATTCTACGAATGCTTTCTAATAGCGTATCGTAGATACCTGTGATGAATGCGATGGTGCCGCCTGAAACGCCTGGGACAACGTCAGCTGCGCCCATGGCCATGCCTTTGAAAAAAGTACTTAAGTAGTTCATTGCTTCATAGAGTTGAGGGTGATTTCGTGCAGTATACAAACTTTGCTGTCAAAAAAGTATGAACATGCTACTGAGAAGGTGCTTTTCTTGCTCTCTTAATTGTAAGGCAATACGTTGGTTTGAATATCTGCCTAACATTTAAAATACAATCACTTAGTAATTTATCATTAACGCTAGGGTTGAAACTGGTCTCTTATCAATGTTGCACTTTGATTGCATTATGCAAATGCACTTTGCAATTCACATGTGAAATTAACCGTTTTTATGCGATGCAGGACTTATAAAATGCCTAATTAAAGTTGGCACGTTAACTGCTAAGAGTCAAATGACCCTTCTTAAGCCGAGGGTCACCTAGCCAACTGACGTTGTTAGTGAACCTATGATTTGTTCACAAATATATAGAGCCAATCGCGATTATTGCGATTGGCTATTTTTTTCCTGTCATTTGGTGTTCTCCTTTTTCTACTCCCGCTCTGATACTTTTAGGCTCTGAATTTCAGATGAAAAAAAGCCAGCCACCATCGGTGACCAGCTTATGTTTTTTCTCGAATCTGTTTAGTAACCCATCAACTGCAACAAATTCTCTGCTGTGCTGATCGCTTGTTTACGGTTAGCGATGTTGAGCTTCTGATAAAGGTTTCGAATGTGAGTTTTGATCGTTGTCCCTGCCACATCCAGCTCTTGAGCGATTTGCTCGTTACTGAAGCCAGAGTAGATCAAGCCTAGTACTTGCCATTCACGTTGAGTAAGTGGGCTAGTGCGCACGAGCTCAGGAATATTCGGGTGGTTAACCAAGTTTTCAACAAAGTCTTCATCAAAGTGAACGGATCGGCTGCGCTGCGTGGTCGAGATATCCTTCATGATTTGCTGTGCTCGGTGACGTTCTAAATCACCCAAGCCAGGTTTGTTGCTCAACTTATCTAGAATATGCCCGATAGTGCCACCATCGACCAAGAAGTTACCGACCATGCCTGTTTGGTTGGTCATGTGTAGGGCTTCTTCAAGCAATACACGCGCGCTGTCTTCATCATTGATTTGTGTACGCAGCACCGCCTCAACAATCAAGTTACGGTTGGTGTCAGTGACCAATTGTGAACACTGTGCTTCGCTCTTCAAGAATGCTAGCGCCTCTTCTGCTTCTTCATATTGATCAAGGATGATGTGAGCACGCACTATGTTACGCCACTGAAGCTGACAGAAATGGTTGCTCGCAGATTCCGGTCTTACCGCAACGTTTAACCAGTCGCGGATAGCATCTTTATCGCCTTTCACTTGCCAGAACAAGATCAGAGACAGTGAAGCGTTTGCCGTCCAATCAACGTGGTAGGTTGATTGGCGGAGTAAGTGTTGGATCTGGTCGATAAACTTCGATGCTTTGTCGAACTCACCGCGGCTCAGTGAAATACGAGCCAGCATTGAGTAACTATGAAGGTGTTTGCTTGGAGAGTGGTGACCAAGGATATCTAAGCCTTTGTAGCAACACTCTTCCGCTTCATCTAAACGGTTCCAACACCAGAAGATCTGTGCTCGTACGCGTAGCAAGAATTCATGCAGAGGTACATATTGCAGTTGGTGCTCTTCAATCAATTTGAACGCGCTGTCTTGCAATTCAAATGCAGCTTGAACGTAGCCTTGAGCTATCAAGATTTCACTCTGCTGAAGAATCGCCCACAGTGCCTGATGGTAAACCTGATACTGGCGAGCCAACTTCTCAGTTTGCTGCATCATTGGTAGAGCACGGCTTAGGTTACCCATTACGTGATTCACTTCGCCAACAACCGAGGTTGCCACAATGCGGCTGCGGTAAACCGTGGTATTAAGCTGGCTTAGAGAAAGCTCTGCGAGTTCGAGCGCTTTTTCAGGTTCATTACTGTTGATAGCAACTTGTGCACGTAGTGCGTTGTATTGGCCTTGCTGCTGAGTATCGAGTTCAATGTTTCGTGCTTGATACTGAGTTTCTGCCTCTTCTAACAAGGTACCCACTTGATCATAACGATGCTGACTTTGCGCCAACCATGCGCGTAGCATCGACAGCTTTGGTTCGCTGTAGAGCTGATCGGTCGTGAGCTGCTTAATTGCCATCTCTAGTGATGATAACTCACCTTGGTTGAACATCTGCCAGCCGTGTTCGCTGAGGATTTGAATAATCAAATCAGGATCATCGGCGCGCTGTGCGTGACGTAGTGCTTGATGCGGTGTTTTCTGTTTGATCCACGCTTTTGCCGCACTGCGGTGCAGTTCAGCTTCTTGTTGTGGAATGCGAGCTTGGCGTTCATGGGCAAGGAACTCACCAAACAGATTATGGAAGCGATACCAGTTTTTCTCACCCTCAAGAGGGTAGATGAACAGACCAAATCGGTTGAGAGACTCGATCATTCCAAGCGCATCTTCGCGCTGAGTTAGCGCACATACCAGTCCATCATTAAAGTGATCAAGTACAGAACATTGCATCAAGAACTGGCGGGTTTCTTTGTCTAGCAGGTCGAAGACTTCTTCAACCAAGTAATCCCACAAATGAGCATGATTGAAGTGAGAGAATGACTCAGCAGACTGCGCCAGTGTGCGTTTTTGGTGCTGTGCTTGAAGCGCGATAAGTTGTAGTGCAGAAGGCCAACCTTCGACATAACTACAAATACTATCGGCGGTTGTGTCATCAATACCATCGGCAACGCGTTGATTAAAGAAGCGTGTGGTCTCTTCGGTATCGAATGCCAAAGAGTCATTGCCTAATTCAATCATTAAGTCACGAACGCGAAGGTTTGCTGTACCCAGTGGCGGTGTGCCGCGGCTGGTCACAACAAGCGTTAGGTTGTCAGGCATGTGCTTTAGGAAAAAGCGCATGGCTTCGTGGAGGTCGTCATTGTTAACCAAGTGATAGTCATCCAATACAAGGAAACATTCCTGATGGAATTCAGACATCTCGGCGAACACTTCGCTTAATAGAGAATGCAGCGATGAAAATTGTCTTTTCTCTGCCAGCTTTTGCGCATTAGGACAGGCGTTTTGCGTCGCTTTATTGAGTGATTGAAGTAGGTAGTTGATAAAACGGAAGGCATCGTTGTCACTGTCATCGATGCTATACCAACCTACGTTGGGTTTATCTACCAACCACTGGGCAGCCATGGTGGTCTTGCCGTATCCAGCTGGAGAGCGGAACAGTACGAGTTTATAGCAATCTGCATTCTGAAGCAGATCGAGAACCCTAGGACGCAGAATTGCATTGTGTAAGCGGCCGGGACGAGTCAGTTTCGAAGGGATCCACATGTGGAAGTATTACACCTATTCCGTGGCTATGGTCTGGAATCTATCAAGCACGAATAAAGTGCAGTCCAATGACACTAGCCTAATTACTTAAGTTTTTACTCATGTTACGTGAAGCAAAACGACACCGACTATGATCCTCCGCAGAAACCTTGCACTCCTGCATGTTTTTGAGTCTCTACGCCCTTTATTTGTGATTTTTATCACAAAGCGTGGTGGTTCGATAATGTGACTTTGTTTCTTTTTGCACTGTATTTAATGCAAAAGATGATACCCGGAAAATATTTTTGTGATCTGAAACTCAGATTTGACAATGACTGTAATTAGGTCAAATAAAAATCACATCAACCGAAGTTAAGTTATCAAACGGGAGCTTGTGATCTTAGTCACTCCAAGTTTTTGTTCGAAGTCAGAACATGAGAGTCAGATCACTAACCCTATGTCGGTACGCCCCCTACGCCCTCCCATCTACTCCTTGTTTGGTGCGTTAGCGGGAGGATGTTTAGTTTCTGGTGACCATGCACGATATGTCACAGATGAATTAGAACTATTAAAAGCGAGATTTCTGAAATGAAACCAACTCAGCAAAAAACTTTCGATAAGGTGTCGTTCCAAGAAAGCGTTAAGAAACATCTATCTTCAACCTACGCAACTACAATAGAAAACGCAGATAGCCGCGCATGGTACCTAGCTATGGGTCGCGCGCTAGCCGAACTGACAACATTTGACCTGTTAGAAACTGAAAATGACGAGAAAATCAAAAATGCGAAGAGCGTGAACTACCTTTCGCTAGAATTCTTGATTGGTCGTCTAACAGGTAACAACCTAATCAGCATGGGTCTGTACGAGCAGATCACGCATGCAATGGAAGAGTTAGGTCAAAACCTGACTGACCTTTTAGAAGAAGAACGTGACCCATCACTAGGTAATGGTGGTCTTGGTCGTCTAGCGGCTTGTTTCATGGATTCTTGTGCCGCTCAAGAATACCCAACGGTAGGCTACGGTCTTCACTACGAATACGGCCTATTCAAGCAATCTTTTCAAGACGGTCGTCAACAAGAAGCGCCAGACGCATGGCGAGGTGTTGAAGGTTACCCATGGGAAGTGGCTCGTCCTGAACTTGCGCAACACATTGGTTTTTACGGTCATGTTGAAGTTGAATACATTGACGGTAAAGAAGTGCGCACTTGGGTTCCAGGTATGGAAGTAAAAGCAATGCCTTGGGATCTGCCAATCGTAGGTTACGAGTCAAATACGGTTTACCCACTACGTCTTTGGGAATGTCAGGCTATCGCACCATTCTCACTAGCAAGCTTCAACAACGGTGACTACTTCGAAGCACAACATGCGCTTATCGATGCGGGTAACATTACTAAGGTTCTATACCCGAACGACAACCATGAAAAAGGTAAAACGCTTCGTCTAATGCAGCAGTACTTCCACTCTGCAGCGTCTGTTCGCGATATCCTACGTCGTCACGAAGCAGCAGGTTTTGCTCTAGCTGACCTACCTAAGCAAGAAACTATCCAGCTTAACGATACGCATCCAACAATCGCGATTCCTGAACTAATGCGCATCCTAATCGATGAGAAAGGTCTAGATTGGGATACGGCATGGGACATCAGTGCAAACACGTTCGCTTACACAAACCACACACTGCTTCCTGAAGCACTTGAGACTTGGTCTGAGTCGCTAATCCAGCGTCTACTTCCACGTCACATGGAAATCATTTTTGAAATCAACCACCGCTTCCTACAAGAAGTTCGCAAGATGTGGCCTGGTGACGGTGAGAAGCAAGCGAAGCTTTCTATCATCCAAGAAGGTTTCCACCGCATGGTTCGCATGGCAAACCTATGTGTGATTGGCTCTTACAAAGTAAACGGTGTAGCAGCACTTCACTCTCAATTGGTTAAGAAAGACCTGTTCCCAGAGTTTAACGAAATCTTCCCAGGCAAACTGACTAACGTAACAAACGGTATCACGCCTCGTCGTTGGTTGAAGTTCTGTAACCCAGGTCTATCTAAGCTAATCACTGGCAAGATTGGTACAGAGTGGCCTGCAAAACTTGAGCAGCTAGAAGGTATTGCTAAGTACGCGACAGACGCGAAATTTCAAAAAGAATTCATGGCGGTTAAGAAAGAAAACAAACAGCGCCTTGCTGATTGGGTTCAAGAGAACATGGGTATCGAGCTAGATATTAACGCTATCTTCGACGTGCAAATCAAGCGTTTGCACGAATACAAGCGTCAACACCTAGACCTGCTACACATTTTATCTCTGTACCACCGTATCCTGAACGAGCCTGGTTTTGAGTGTGAGCCACGTGTTTGCTTCTTCGCAGCGAAAGCAGCACCGGGCTACCACCTAGCGAAAGAAATCATCTTCGCGGTTAACAAGATTGCAGAGAAGATCAACAACGATCCTCGCATTGGCAACAAGCTTAAAGTGGTATTCATCCCTGACTACCGTGTAAGCATGGCGGAAATCATCATTCCGGCAGCTGACGTTTCTCAACAAATCTCGCTAGCGGGTAAAGAAGCATCAGGTACGGGTAACATGAAGATGGCTCTAAACGGCGCTCTGACTATCGGTACGATGGATGGTGCGAACGTTGAGATCCGTGAAGAAGTGGGTGATGAGAACATCTACATCTTCGGTCTAGAAGTTGATGGCGTACAAGCACTGATAGCTCAGGGTTACAACCCATACGACTACTACAACGCAGACCCACTTCTGAAAGCGTCACTTGATCTACTAACGGGTGAAGAGTTCACACCAGGTCAACCAGGCCTTCTACGTGCAACGTTTGATAGCCTGCTAGACGGCGGTGACCCATACCTATGTCTTGCTGACTTTGCTTCTTACGTGAAGGCGCATGAAGACATGGGCATGCAATACAAAGACCAAGCGGGTTGGGCTAAGAAAGCGATTCTTAACACAGCACTCGTTGGAAAGTTCACATCGGATCGCTCTATCCGCGATTACGTGAACAACATTTGGAAACTGGAAGCGGTTAACCGTTAATAGATTAAATGTAGCCAAGGCAGTTTCTGCCTTGGCTCAATTAGCTTGTGAGCAAACAGATGGATTTACCGATAACAATGCTCACAATCTGATTGCCACAAGCTAATTGATTAGTAACAGATAAAATAACAACCCTACAAAATTGAAAGCGTCAGAACGTTTTCGGAGAGAGCGATGAAAGAACAGACCGTATTAAAACAAATCGCAGAAATGGCAAACATTGCCGACAGTTACGTTAGTGCGTGGGGCGATGAAGCACAGGTATCAGATGAGACAATTACATCTCTACTGGCTTCATTGGGCTACGATACAAGCAGCGATGATGCACTGCTTAAGTCAGCAGAAAGAAAACACAAAAAAGATGTACTAGCCCCAGTTCTTGTCTTGCGTGATGGTGAGCCAGTAGAGGTGGTGCTGAATCTCGGTGTGAGCGCTCGTGAGAGTGAGTTCAGCTGGCGTTTAGAGACCGAGCAAGGAGAGGTACTTGAAGGCTATCTTCAATCTCAAGTCGTTCGTGATGAGCGTGCAGAGGGTGGCCCTTTAGTGTTTGCATTGCCAAATGATCTGGCATGGGGTTATCACAAGTTAATTGTGAGCCGTAAACGCCGTAAAAAGCCTTACAAAATGACGCTAATCATTACGCCAAAAGCGTGCTTTAAGCAGTCGCCAATCGAAGAAGGCAAAAAGCTTTGGGGGCCAAGTGTTCAGCTTTACACGCTAAGGACTCAGCATAACTGGGGTATTGGTGATTTCGGTGACCTGAAACAGTTGGTGGCTGATATCGCGTCTCGCGGCGGTGACTTCGTTGGTCTAAACCCGATTCACTCTCTGTTCCCTGCGAACCCTGAAGGTGCGAGTCCATACAGCCCGTCTTCACGTCGTTGGTTGAACATCCTATACATTGATGTGAGCTCAGTACCTGAGTTTGCACTGAGCGCTGAAGCGCAACAAACAGTAGGCAGTGCAGAGTTCCAACAGCGCCTTCAGAAAGCGCGTGATGCACACTGGGTGAACTACACCGAAGTGTCTGAGCTGAAGATGAGCATCTTGCCTCTGCTATTCACAGAATTCAAAACTCGTCACCTCGACAAAAACAGCGATCGCGCACAAGCATTCTTAGCGTTTGTTGAAGAGGGCGGTGATAGCCTGATGCACCAAGCAGCATTTGATGCTCTGCACGGTGAATTGCATGCTGAAGATTCTGGTATGTGGGGATGGCCGGTATTCCCTGAGAAATACCGCACATTTGAAAGCCCTGCGACTCAAAAATATATCAAAGACAACCTAGATAAAGTACATCTTTACATGTACCTACAATGGCTAGCTGACTGCCAAATCAACGATGCTCAGTCATTGGCTGAAGAAAAAGGCATGGCGGTTGGCCTGTACCGAGATCTAGCGGTAGGCGTTGCGGATTCTGGCAGTGAAACTTGGGCTGACGAAGGCAACCTAGTGATGGATGCAAGCATCGGTGCTCCACCAGATATTCTTGGTCCACTCGGTCAAAACTGGGGGCTTCCACCGCTAAACCCAGAAGTACTTCAGGCGACGGGTTACGATGCTTACATCAAGCTATTACGCGCAAACATGAAGCACTGTGGTGCATTACGTATCGACCACGTACTGGGCCTACTACGTTTGTGGTGGATTCCAAAAGGTGAAGATGCAACACAGGGTGCTTACATCTACTACCCAGTTCAAGACATGCTAGCGATCTTAGCGCTTGAATCACACCGCTACCAATGTTCTGTAATCGGTGAAGACTTGGGTACTGTGCCTGATGAAATCGTCGATATCCTAGCGGATGCTGGCGTTCACTCATACAAGGTATTCTTCTTCGAAACATCTGAGGATGACGGTGGCTTCATTTCACCAAAACACTACGCATCACAATCAATGGCGACGCTGTGTACGCACGATATGCCGACGCTACGTGGCTTCTGGCACTGTGATGATCTGAAGATGGGTCAAGAGATTGGCCTGTACCCAAATCAAGAACAGCTAAATGGTCTGTTTGATGACCGTCTTGAGTGTAAGCAGGGCATTCTAGATTCTGTTGCATGGCATGGTTTCCTACCGGATGGTGTAGGTCGTGATGCGAGCCAAGTGCCAATGGACTCTTACCTAGCTGAAGCGCTACAACTTCACGTTGCAGCAGGTTCTTCAACGCTTCTAAGTGTTCAATTGGAAGACTGGCTAGAAATGGATCAGCCAGTAAACATTCCAGGTACGGTAGACGAATACCCGAACTGGCGTCGTAAGCTATCGATGAACCTTGATGAGATTTTTGCTCACGATGGTGTTAACCGTATTGCTTCTCGTTTGACCGAAGTTCGTGAAAAAGCGGGTAACTAATATGCTTGAGTGGCCTGATAATACTGAGGTTTTTGCTTGTTGCATAAGAAACTATAATCTTGGTCACTCAAACGTTTCTGTACGTCAGGTACAATAGATCGTCGTTATATTGCCCGCATCCATAGCGGGCATTTTTATTTTATATTTTTTGGATGTTTGGTTAGGGAGAAAGGTTTTGGAAATGAGTTCAATTTCAAAGCAAGAACAAATATATACCCAACTATCACAGGCTTCGTTTGCTGACCCATTCTCATGTTTAGGTCCGTATCTTTCTTCTGATGAAGGTGCATTGCGCGTATGGATCCCGGGCGCAGACAAAGTTGAGTTGATTGTTGGAAAGGAACCTCGTATTGCGTTAGAGCGAGAGGATGAAAGTGGATTCATTCTTAAGCAAAAAAGAGACTTGCGTTTTACTCACTACAAGCTCGCAGTTGATTGGGCGGGAGTAGAGCAGATCATAGATGATCCATACCAGTATCATGAGTTGTACGCGAGCTATGAAGACCTTCACACACCTAAAGATATGTACCATCAGATGGGGGCTCAGTTTGTTACGCTAGAGCGTGATGGTCAGACAATTTCTGGTACTCGCTTCTTGGTTTATGCACCGCATGCAACAGCGGCTAGCTTAGTCGGTAACTTCAACTCGTGGGATGGTCGTCGCCACCCAATGCAACGTTTAGACTACGGTATTTGGGGCTTATTCATTCCAGACTTGGAAGAGGGCGCTCAATATAAGTTCGAATTAAAAGGACCAAATGGTGAAGGCTTACCTCATAAGGCTGACCCATGGGGTTTCTACTCTGAGCAGTACCCTTCTTTCTCTTCTGTGACTTACGATCACGCTCGTTATGAGTGGCAAGATGCCAAATGGCAAAACCGCCCAGTGACAGAGAAACGTAAAGAAGCACTGTCGTTCTATGAATTACATGCTGGTTCTTGGAAGCGCAATGCTGAAGGTGATTTTCTAAACTACCGCGAGTTAGCAGCAGAGCTGATCCCTTACCTCACCGAGCTTGGTTACACTCACGTCGAGTTGATGCCAGTTTCAGAACACCCTTTCTATGGTTCATGGGGCTACCAGCCTGTTGGTCTTTTCGCACCAACGAGCCGCTTTGGTTCTCCGGATGATTTCAAATACTTTGTCGACCAATGTCACCAAGCTGGTCTTGGTGTTGTACTTGACTGGGTTCCAGCACACTTCCCAAGTGATGACCACGGCTTAGCTAACTTCGATGGAACACCGTTGTTCCACGACCCAGATCCACGTCGTGGTTGGCATCAGGATTGGAACTCGTACATCTATGACTTAGGTCGCGAACACGTACGTCGTTTCCTAGTGGCAAACGCGCTGTACTGGTTCGAGCAATTCCATATTGATGGTATTCGTGTGGATGCCGTAGCTTCAATGCTGTACCTCGATTACTCGCGTAGCCACGATCAATGGATTCCGAATGTTGATGGCGGCAATGAGAACTACGACGCCATCGCGACATTGAAATGGATGAACGAAGAGGTGTACAAACACTTCCCGAATGCGATGACCATTGCGGAAGAATCGACGGCTTTCCCTGGTGTTTCTGCACCGACCTTTATGGGGGGCTTAGGCTTCGGCTTTAAGTGGAACATGGGTTGGATGCACGATAGCTTGTCTTATATTCAAGAAGATCCAATTAACCGCAAATACCACCACGATACGATTACTTTCCCACTGGTTTACGCACACAGCGAAAATTACGTATTGTCACTGTCTCACGATGAGGTGGTTTATGGTAAAGGTTCTATCCATAACAAAATGCCAGGTGATGAGTGGCAGCAAACGGCTAACCTACGCGCATACATGGGTTACATGTACGCACAACCGGGTAAGAAGCTTAACTTCATGGGGGCTGAGTTTGGCCAGACAGCAGAGTGGAACCATGATGACCAACTGCAGTGGTTTTTATTAGACTACGAACGTCACCAAGGTATCCAAAAGCTAACGAAAGATCTGAACTATCTTTACCGTAATGAAGCTGCGATGCATGATTTGGACTTCGACCCACGAGGTTTTGAATGGCGTCTTCAAGACTCTGCAGAGGCGAGTATCCTGGCTCATGAGCGTATCAGTGAATCAGGTGAACGCGTGCTAGTGGTTTCGAACTTTACGCCAGTACCACATGAGCATTTCCGCCTAGGTGCTTCGGCACAAGGTAAGTACAGCCTATTGCTCAATACTGATGATGTTAAATATAACGGCAGTGGTTATGGCGTGAAAGAAGTTGTCGAGATCGAAGCCGTTCAGAGTGAAGGGCTGGGTACCTCGATTGAGCTGCGCCTACCGCCATTGTCGACTATTTTTTACAAGCTGAACCCGTAATGTAATCCGACACAATGTGAGCTTTGATAGCACAAAAGGGAACCTTATGGTTCCCTTTTTCTATTTGACAGTATCTCGTTTAGTGCTGCTTGAAGTTCGTAAGGTAGAGCATGGAACGTCCTACTACGGTTTCAATAATCCTAATGGAGTCAGTTCCAAAGCTCCCAAGCATTTTATCTCGGAATACACCATCAGAGCTGATATCGAATTCTTCAGGGCTTTTGACCTGAGACGCGTGAAAGAACATCAACTTGATCACGTATCGGAATTGTTCATCATCGAGAGCGTTTTGCCATGATTGAACAAACGCTTCCTCAGATGAGAAGTCTAGACTCTCAATAACAATCGATAGCATGTGTTGGTGTAACACGGAGCGGATAGCACGAGTTGATGGGTAGTAGCCCTGAAGCGTCGTTAAACTAATGCCAATTTCTTGAGCAATCCTTGCATAAGTTAGTGCTTCATGTCCTTCAGCTAGAAAAAAGGCTTAGTACGATCTTATCGTAGTGCTTTTGGTTTTCTAGTTTCTGTACTTGGGTAATTCGAGCCATTACAAATCTCTATTGAGTGCAACATTCTGTAAATGTGTATATTAAGATCTTCTAAACTAGAATTCAAACCAAAGATGTGAGGCAATGGTCAGTTTATCGTCAAAATCCGATGGCTGTGGTTTGTTCGGTTAAGTTTTGCTGAAAAATGGATGGGAAAAACAAAAAACACCGCTCTATTGGGCGGTGTATCATTTTAACTGATTGTTTAGCTTGATACTAAAATGGATACCAAAACAATGCTGGTTCAAGAATGCGTTTTGCGATAGCCAATATCACGATTAAACCGATGATAAATAAACAAATAAAATCGATACATTTTAATGTTGCGTAGCTATACCAAGTGCGAGACTTGTGTCTGCCAAAGCCACGCAGCGTCATAGCGTTCGATATTTCATCTGCTCTATCTAGGCTTGAGAAAATCAATGGTCCTAACACTTTAGCAACATTTTTAATGCGTACTAGAAGTGGTGCTTTCTTGGAAAGTTCAACACCACGAGCTTGTTGGTCATGCATGATGTTGACGAAATCCTTCTTAACTTCTGGCAAGTAACGTAGCGTTAAGCTCACCGCGTAGGCAATCTTGTAAGGAACCCCAATGCGGTTTAGACTAGCAGCAAACTCAGTCGGGTGCGTTGTGAATACAAAGATCAGCGCAATCGGAAACATACTCATGTACTTAAGAGTTACGGTCACCAAGTAAAACAATGTCTCTTGGCTCAAAGAGTAGTTACCTGGTAACGTTAATAATAAAGTTTCGCTGCCGATGAGCTCAGTACCTTGCTGTGGGGCCAACAGATACATGAACAAAGCGTTTAGGCTTAGCACACTAGCCGTACCCAACAACAGAGGCTTATACACCCTAACAGGCACTCTGGTTAGTTTGAGTAGATAAAGCCCCGTTAGGATGAGTAATGTGATTAACCGTAGGTCGAATGTCGTTAAGACAACAGTCACCCAAGCTAAGAAAAGAGCAAATTTAGTGATACCGTTTAACGCATGCAGCGGTGATTTGGTATCAATGTAGTTGATGCCGAATTTTACTTTTGATGCATTCATAGCGAGTTTCTCTCGTAGTCGATGAAGTACTGCATAAATGCATTGGTGTCGTCGATTTTCATCATGGTCGCGAGTTCATAAATACTGGTGGTACAGAGGTTTGCCCGCTCTAGAAGCGATGGTTGGCTGAACACCTCAGTCATGTCTGCGTTAGCAATCAGCTTGCTGTCAGCAATTACGATTGAGCGTGTGGTGTACTCTAGAACTAAGTGCATGTCGTGTGAAATGATTACGACGGTGATACCTAACTCGCGGTTAAGCTTTTGGATAAACGCCAGCATTGAGGTGTAATTACGGTAATCTTGACCCGCAGTTGGTTCATCCAAGATCAGAAGTTCAGGTTCCAATACTAAGATAGAAGCAATCGTGACGCGTTTTTTCTGACCGTAACTCAGCGCTTCGATTGGCCAATGGCGGAACTTACTCAAGCCACACAGCTCAAGAACGCTCTCAACTTTCTCTTTGATTTCCTGCTCTGCAACCCCACGATTACGCAGACCGAATGCAACTTCATCAAAGATCATATGATGAGAGATCATATGATTTGGGTTCTGCATCACAACGCCGACTTTCTGGCTTCTTTCGAAGATAGAAAGCTCTGACAGATCTTCACCGTTGAGGTACGAAGAGCCAGAATCTGCGTCAATCACACCCATGATAATCTTTGTGATAGTCGATTTACCTGAGCCATTTTTGCCTAAGATTGAAACGAACTCACCTTTGCCGATCTTAAAACTAACATCTTCTAGAGCGTTCTTCTCACCATCGTAGGAGTAACTCAGACCGTGGACCTCAAGCAAAGGTTGGTACTGTTTCTCGGCAACTGGAGTCGGGCGTTCTGCAAACCAAGTTTGAACTGCAGGACGGAACCTCTTGTAATCGAGAGCTTTCAGGTTTGATAGCTTATCTTCACTGGTCAAAGGTGCTTTCGCTGCCTTCAGAGCAGATAAATAAAGTGGTTCACGAATACCATGTGTTTCAAGCAGTTCAGAAGCTAAGATTTCATCGGGTGTCATGTCCGCGACAATTTCACCGCGCTCCATCAAGATCACCCGGTCTATATCGCGGTGTAGAACATCCTCAAGGCGATGCTCGATGATTACGATGGTCTTGTTAGTTTCTTTATGAAGCTGGTCGATGATTTCGATAGTCGCTTTACCCGTTTTCGGGTCAAGGCTAGCCAAAGGTTCATCAAACAACAGGATGTCAACGTCATCAACTAAGATGCCCGCTAATGACACGCGTTGTTTCTGACCGCCGGATAAATCATGTGGCGAGCGATCAAGCATATCTGCTAAGTCGACCATTTTTGCTGTCGACTTAACCAGAGGGTACATATCAATGTTCGACACTAACTGATTTTCCAGCGCGAATGCGATGTCTTCGCCAATACTCAAACCGACAAATTGGCTATCAGTATCTTGTAATACTGTGCCGACTTGCTCGGTATAGTCGTGCATAGAAAAATTAGAGATGTTCTTGCCGTTGATCTCTAGAGACCCAGTCACCTCACCTTTGATAGCATGAGGAATCAGACCGTTAAGGCATTGACCTAGGGTAGATTTACCACTACCACTTGGTCCAATAATGACGATTTTCTCTCCTTTCTCTATCCTTAGATTGATATTTTTTAGCGTCGGTTTATCCAGCGACTCATATCTAAAAGAGAAGTTCGAAAATGCTATAGTCATTATCGCTTATGCCTCAGTCAGGTTACGGCTTTGTTTGTTGCGGTTAGCGACTGATTTTAGGATCAGTAAGCCAACAACAGCGATCAGAACAGCGTTACCCGCTGCAATGATAGACAGTTGAGTGAAGACTTTAGTAAACGGTTCTGCATAAAGGATGGTATCTAGGAATGCAGAACAGCCGTAACCGACCACATTACCGGCAAGGGCAAGTACCACAAACAGCGCGAAGTCTTTCATAGGCAAGTCACCTTGCTGAAGGCGGTTTTTGGTCAACATCGGGAATAAACCGATGATCATACCCACAATACCTGAGCCTAATACCCAAGTTAACCATACACCCCAGCCTGCGAATAGGTCTGTTACCCAGTGGCCAATGAAGCCTACTAAGAAACCTACAATTGGGCCGAACAAAACAGAAAACAGTGCTAACACCGCCATTGCTGGTTTTAATGTTGTATTAGCGAACACTGGGACACCAAACATAGGTAAACCACCAATGCCATACAGTGCTGCACCAATGGCAATGACAACCACTGTTTTCGCTGAAAAGTTCATAGGTAACCTCAAATACTGAAAGATAAAAATAACAAAGAACGTATATTCGCCATTTTTAATAGGTATCTCATCGAGATCGTTTTTTAGGCAAATATAAAAAATAAGGCGCGCATTATACAGTAGAACCCTTCCATAAGGGAAGGTAAGTGTCTAGATGTCTAAAATTCCATCCAGATACGTTTATATGATGTAAAAAGCGGTGGTTTGTGGTTAATCAAGCAACAAAAAAACCAGAGTAGGTCTGGCTTTTTCATTCAAATTAACAGTGTGTTAAGTCAATTCTTGAACAACCTATATCTGGCTTAGTGATCTAGGTATAGGTAGTTCTGCCAACTCTTCATGCGGATAAGTACTTTCCGCATGATAGATACATGAGTGAAGCTATCTGAATAAACTGCAACTTCTACTGCTGTACCCATAGGCAATTGGAAATCAGATAGGTCATCAGTAATGGTCAATTTAACGAACACACGGCCATTAGTGCGTAATGCCTCAGTACCCAGTAGCGCACCTCTCGCTTGGAATTGGCTCTCACCGATGGCTGGAATCACTTCTTCGATGCGTCCTTTGAATACTTTGCCTGGTAATGCTCTAAACAGGAACTCCGCCTCGTAGCCTGGTTGTAAGCGCTGCAAAGAGTTTTGTCTAAAGGCTGCAGTGTAGAACTGCTCTTCTGTGTGAACAAAGGTCATCACCGGAGCCAGTGGAAGTGGTACCGCCATAACACCTGGACGCAGAGCTAATTGAGTAACGTAGCCATCTGTAGGCGCTCTAACCACAGTCTGTTCTAAGTTAAATTGAGCTCTACGCAATTCTGCTAATAGGCTTAATACTGCTGTGTTTTCGCCACCGATCTCAGAATCCAAAGTAACTCTTGCTCTTTCTAAGGTCGCATCTGCCACTTTAACCGCAGCTTCTGATGCTTTATAAGCTTGTCTGCGAGTATCCAGTTGTTGCTCAGTAAAGGCGCCACTGTCGTAACCGCGTTTGTAACGAGAGAACTCACGTTGGGCTTTGTCTCTCTCAGCAATGGCTTTGATTCTTGTTGCTTCTGCTTCAGCAACATCAGATTCCATTCCAAGCGCACCTTGGCTCGCTTCTTTTACTTTCGCCTCTAACCTTGCGACTTCAGCCTCGAACGGAATAGGATCGATTTTAAAGAGGATATCGCCCTTTTTCAGAGGCTTATTTGCCTCTACTGCCACTTTTATTACTTTACCTCTAACACCGGAAACGACAGGAGTTGTTGAGTAGACTTGGTTACCAATCTGAGTGAAAGGGTGGTTGTAGTTCATCAGTAAGATCAAGGTACCGATGATGATCACACCGCCAAGAACGGCAGTAGGGACAGTCCATTTATTTAGCGGAATGTTGAACACCTTAAAAATGGTGATACACAGTGCCGCATAGGTCATTATCAGCAGTAAATCCATTACTTAACCTCCTGATCTTGAGCTTTATTTTGGTCGTTATCTTGCTTGCTTTGCTCTGGTTTTGCTTTCTTGAGCTGTGATATTTCTTCCTGAAGAGTGCTCACTTGGTCGATTAAGGTATCAACGCGGTGGTGAATATCGTGCTGTTCTTCTTCGAGCTTGGCAAAGCCCCACCCACGATCTTTACGCCATAACGTCGCCCAGATCCAAAGAAACGGCCAGATAGTGTGTAGAGTGAAAAGACTAACCCAGCCAGAGACATGAATTGCATCTTGATGAGGATGATTGCGTCCTTTCGCAATTTCATAAGGAATATCGTGAATGACTATGATGCCGTAGAAGATGACTAAGGCTACGAAAATCAGCAGACCGAGCGCAAAGTAGTCTAAAAACATAACAAATCCTTGTGATGTTAGATATTAGTTATAAATATAGTAGGCTATCATCCAAGTAATTGTTATCAATGTGATTTAACGAGTTATAAATAATGTGTTTTTGCTTCTAATGTGAGCGATGTCATTATTGGAACCTATAAAATCACATCTCTAATGTATTGAGTTATTTCTGTTATCTTATTTGTCATACAGACTTAATAGTGATCGTTAAAATATGCATGATGCACATAACCACAAGGATAAATACAAATGTATATAGGTGAAATAGCGGCGATCGGTGCTGCTATCGTGTGGGCGTGTGCGACTTGGATTTATGGGCAATTTGGGCATCGTTTCTCAGCAATGCAGCTCAATATCGTCAAGGGCTTGGTTGCTTCAGTCTTGATGCTGCTTGTGATGCCGCTTATCCCAATGCCCGATTTTGAACTGAGTGCTAATCACTTTTGGATATTGGCGATTTCAGGCTTTATTGGAATCGCAATTGGTGACAGCGCGTACTTTGCTGCTTTGAAAAGAATCGGTGCCAACAAGACACTGCTGCTTGAGTCTTTAGCCCCGCCTCTTTCTGGCGTACTGGCGTTGATGTTCTTGGGTGCTGCGTTGACACTTCAAAGTTGGCTCGGTGTCGTCATCACAACGTTAGCGGTGACCTTTGTGGTGTTTCAGCCATCTAATTCGGTGAGTGATGATTCAACTAACCAAACGCAATGGAGCGGCATTGGATACGGGCTAGTAGCAAGTGTGTGCCAAGCTTCAGGTGTAGTCATTTCTCACTACGCTTTGGTTAGCGGTGATATCCCACCATTGTTGGGGGCTTTGATTCGCCTGACAATCGGGGTATTTGCGGTGATGATGATTATTCCTTTTGTCGAGCGTAAACCTTATTCATTAATCAAAAGGGATTTATGGGGTATGACTAAACTCGACAAGCTATGGTTACTCAGTGCCATTTTTGTTGGGACATTTCTCGCGCTTTGGTTACAACAAATTGCTTTAAAAAATGCCAATCCCGCGATAGCTCAAACATTGATAGCGACCAGTCCTGTCTTTATTCTGGTGATCTATGCGTTGAAGGGGGAAAAGGTCTCGAAGCAGAGTCTGATGGGCACGCTTGCCGCAGTAGGGGGAATATCTTTGTTCTTCTATCAATAACGTCTTTTTATGAATAGATAAAGCTCGAAGCAAGTTTTATGTTGCTATCGGATAGTGCCGAGCATGAGTGGTTCGGCATTACTTTAACTACCTCATTATTCGGTGCAGACTTGGTTTCGAGCGTTTGCTTTTGCACGATACAAGGCTTTGTCTGCTCGATAGAAGGTTCGCTCTGCGGCTTTGCCTTTTTTCAGAGAACATGAATGCAACACGCGCGGAACTGAGCCGCGCAATGAAGTCATCTTGATTACAAAAGGTGTGAGAAATTTCGGTACAGACATCTAAGTAATCGGGATCGACATGTTGAAACATGATAATGCTGTAGTTTGAACGCTTAAGCTCTGTTTTGAAGAGAACCAGCTGCTCCCACCAAAAGGTTTCAGACACAACATAAGAGAGATGTTTTTCAGTGTCATACTCGTGTTGGCCTCGAATACGGTTGATGAGTTTTCTCGCTCTCTGTTCGAGCTGGCGTTTTGAACTGCGCGCTTTATCTAAACCCACGCGGGTGGTTTGTTCTCGAAGCATACCGATAGAATATTGACGGTACTTCTTAAAGGCGATCAAAGCGGCTTTAAAATCTTGGTTTTCTTCTGCGACCAAAGATTTCTGATAATAGATTTGGCTGAGCAGTTCACCATTATCAAATTCGTTTGATGACTCTTCCGCAAGCCTAAGTAACTCCGCAGCTTGCTCTGGTCTTTTTCTGAGTAACTCTAAGCGCGCACGGCTTATATAAGAGTGGGCCTTAATCCACACTAGGTTGTGTTCAACCGCAAGTTTATGCGCTTTGGCTGTGGTACGCTCAGCGTCATCTAAGCGCTCAAGCCTAAGTAGTGCAAGTCCTCTGAAGTCCCACACTTCAGCGTGCCAAGTGTTGTCTTTGTGTCCTTTTAACGCATCTTCCGCACTATCTAACACCGACAGCATTTCAACATAGTCGTTGAGCAAGTAGTAATCCCACGCGAGCAGGATTCTTGCTTTGCCTTCAAGTCAACCAATACGGCTGTTGTTTGCCACTTTTACCGCGAGTTGGTGTGTTGAATGAGCCAGCTTATATTCGTGAGTCACTCTCCAGATGTTGCCCAGACCAATGAGGCATTCGATCTGGATTTGAACTTCATCTCCTAGTGCAGATTGCTCTAATGCATTGATCCAGAACTGTTGTGCAGAGTAGTATTTGGCTTGTCCCCAATATTGGAGCGCATGTAAGTGAAGGATTTCAGGAAGAAAAAGGTCGGTGTCTAATCGGCTTTGGCGCTTGTAGGCTTCTTTGACGTACTTTAAACCTTTTTGGTAATCCATCAGGTTCCAGCAACACCTTGCCATCAATATAAGCGATTGGATTGCTCTTTCTTCAAACAAAACTTGCTCAGATCTGACGAGGCATTGCTGAGCAATCTCAAGGATCACCAGTGGTTCAGAGTCGACACGAGTTTTGAGTTGTTCTAGTTCTGTTTCAAGAAGGTACTGATTTTCGTCCAATGCTTAGATCCGTCATTATCGAACATATTGATAACACAATCATTACAAGAGTGTGATTTAGGATAAGCACCAATTATCTTTCTTAGAGTACTAAAGAAACACGTACCTTTTCTAATTATGGGTGTTACCTCATGTTGTTACTTAAAAATCAATGAGTTCCCGAATAATCATCTAGAGGTACGTTTCTATGAAAGTAGCTGTTTTAGGGTCAATGGTTGTTCCGCTACACCTAAGCGCTGCGCAGCAGTAAGCCCTTGCTTATCTTGGTAGCACAGATTGTGCCAAGCTCTAAATATGTCGAGTAATGGAAGAATGCCACCAGGACGAAGCTTACGTCTAGGTTCATTAATAAAGCTATCAAATAGCATCTGAAAACGCTCTTGATAAAACTTAGTTTGTTGAATTGAAGCGGTATTAAACCACTGTTTTGGCTCTGGATTGTTACCCGTTAGATAGCAGATACCTTTCTGCTTATCACCTTGATTAGCAATAGCCCAACGATCGCGCCACCAACTCATATGAACGATGTCGATCTTTTCAAAAATGTGATCGTCTTGCCAGCCGGTATCTTCTTCTACGTACATAAGGTCAATATTTTGACTCTGTATACGCGGCAAACACACGCTTAGAGCGGCAGACCTTAGTAATGGATCTTGTGGCATATAGATCGCTACGTGCTTAGTTTCATCACACATGTCTAATACATGCAGGAAGTGAGCATAAGACGTATAAGGCGGTCGAATTAGCGCCCCTTTTGACGGGTAACTAAATACAGTGAGGTTCCCCATTGGGTCCTCAACGTTGCCTCGCGCCAAAATAACTTGGTATTGTTGCTCGATACGCTCTTTAAGCTTGTCAGAGCGTTGCGGTAGCTCAAGGTTTGCCTCAGAAGAGTGCTCTTTGGATACAAAGCGTGCCACATCATCATAAGGGTTGTGGTCAACGTTACCTGAAGGCTCTTCATTTTGTGAGTAATTCACATGTTGGCAAAGGATGTATCCAGAGTGTGCTTCACCAGTGGCGATCCAAACTACGCCGTTGTTACTTTGCGGTTGCAAACACTGATAGTGAGAGGCGAGCTGGTAATCTTTGGCATGGTTAACCCATCGAGCATCAATCATCGCGAGTTTGCGACGACAACGGCTAGCGATATGGTCAACATGATCATAGAAAGTCTTTGGATTGATCTCTAATTTTCTGCAGATTTCACGAACAGAATATCCCATGAACAATAAGCCCATGAGGTTCTCTTGGAACTGGAGTTTTTTATTGGAGCCAGACCACTTATCAACGAAGGTAGATTGGCAGTCTTTGCATCGATAACGTTGCCTGTCGCCACTGTAGCCAAAGGCATGGTAAAGGTGTTTGTGAGTATGAACCGATAAGCCGAAGTTATCGCAATCATCATTTCGACAGGCGGGGAGCCCATCGCTGTGAAGTTGTCTCAGGCGATGAAGTTCGCTTAACACTCCACGGTTGTTAAGTAAGGGGGGGAAAGCTCCACATTCACGACAAACCATCGCTGGACGCTTAGGGTTAGCATGTTGCAAAACATAACGTTTTGCATCGCTCAAGCCAAAGTTGTCACACGCCAATGTTTTACAAAAGTTGAGTTGCAAACCATCTGCATCTTTTGGCAGCTTGTCGTTAGACACGATCTCCCCCTCGGGATTATTTGAGCAGCCAAGTGAACTTGGCTGCGGGGTGACGCCTTTCAATGGATCTTTTATCAAATTGTTAGATGTTGATTGCAGTCTCTAGAGCGACTTTCATCATCTCATTGAACGATTTTTGACGCTCTTCTGAGCTTAGTTTTTCACCACGAATGATGTGGTCAGATACTGTTAGGATAGCAAGTGCTTTCGCACCTAGATCTGCTGCAACGCCATATATACCTGCTGCTTCCATATCAACGCCAAGGACGCCTAGCTTTTCCATTTTTTCGAAAATGTCAGCTTCTGGAGTGTAGAAAAGGTCGGAAGTGAATACGTTACCAACTTTAACGGGAACTTCCTGTACACGCGCTTGTTTTACCGCTTCTTCTAAAAGACCGAAATCAGCTATTGCCGCGAAGTCGTGATTATTGAAACGAATACGGTTCACTTTTGAGTCTGTTGACGCACCCATACCAATGACAACGTCCATTAGTTTAACGTCGTCACGCACAGCGCCACAGCTACCTATACGGATTATGTTTTTTACACCGTACTCCGCGATCAGCTCATGTGTGTAGATGCAAGCTGATGGGATACCCATGCCGTGGCCCATTACAGAAATTCTCTTACCTTTGTAAGTACCAGTATAGCCAAACATGTTACGAACGTCACAAACTTGCTTTGCATCATCAAGGAAGGTTTCTGCGATTAATTTTGCGCGAAGTGGGTCACCCGGCATCAGTACGGTTTCAGCAAAATCACCAGCTTGAGCGTTAATATGTGGTGTAGCCATGATCGTTCTCCAAAGTTTAAGCGGTAATTATAGGAATTGTGTTTAATTAATTACCGATTCTGTTGAATTGAATTCTTTTTGTTGAAGCAATACTAGCGAGTTAAGTAGAGCCTCCATGAGATGTCAGTCACAAAATGGGTCTGCTGCTATAATTTCGTTAATATTAATAACTAAATCTGTTGAAAGTGTAAAGGCAATCGATTTTGTATCGATAAATTAAAGGTCAGATAAAGGCAGCGCTTATACGAAAGAGCAATTGCATATGGTGTTTGAGGTAACAATACATTGTAGAGATGTTTGATCAGCGATAATCTAAACTTTGATAAAAACGTCAACCCAAGGAATGGTATGTTATATTGCCCTAACTCGACGCTTATGTACTCCATGAAAACATATATAGGTAAGATCGCTTTGCTCGCACAGCGAACGACTAAGTGCAGTGTGAAAGGGGCTTTGATTGCTGCAGGAATTGCGTCGTCGTGGGCCTCTGCGGCAACTTTTGAGCTTCCTCCGAAAGACAGCCGTATTGTTGGTCGGATACAACAGCATGACGTTGCTGCAGGTGAAACATTAGCCATCATTGCCAAGCAATACGATATCGGTTTTCTTTCTTTAATGGCGGCAAATAAAGGCGTTGATCCTTTTCTTCCTCCTGAAGGTTACGTGTTAAGTATTCCTAGCAGCCTCATTCTTCCTGATATCCCAAGAAAAGGGATAGTGATTAACTTGGCTGAGCTTAGGTTGTACTACTTTGAGCCAGAGAAAAATCAGGTTCATGTATTCCCTGTCGGTATTGGCCGGATTGGACGTGATACTCCTGAGATGATTACTAAAATCAGCCAAAAGAGACCAAACCCGACCTGGACGCCGCCTAAGTCAATCCGTGAAGAGTATCTAGAGAAAGGCATTGAGTTGCCGAAAGTTGTTCCTGCAGGGCCAGACAACCCTCTAGGTGAGTACGCGCTGCGACTTGCGTATGGAGCGGGGGATTACCTGATACATGGTACTAATAAGGACTTTGGGATTGGCCTGCGGGTTAGCTCTGGTTGTATCCGTATGGAACCTAAAGATATCGAGTGGCTTTTTGAGCAGGTGATCCTCGGTGAGCAAGTGACGATTATTAATGAGCCGATCAAGGTGTCACTGGAACCAGATCGAAGCGTGTTTGTTGAAGCGCATGAGCCATTAACTCGAAGTGACGGTTCTAAGAAATCACTACAAATTCCTGTTGAGCTGAAGTGGTGGCTGGAAGATGCAGATTTGCCTAATTCAAAAGCCAAAGCGGTTATCTTTGCGCAAAATGGTGTACCTGTTGAAATCGCTCCGCCTGTGATTGAGTTCTAAGGTATTTCCTCAGACATGAGGCAGTTCGCTCTACTAGACTCGCCAATTCTCCCAAAAAAACAAAAGCACCACATTTATGAATAGGTGGTGCTATCAATTTACTGCTTTTGCGACTTATTTAACTGATAGCTTAATCGCGCTTAAATATCAAACTACTTAGTGTAAGACTCAGCGATGTTGTCGATACGGTCGTTAGCACGATCCGCTTCTTCTTTTGCTGCCATAGCGGCTTCAGAAGCTTCTTGAGCTTTCATTTCTGCTGCTGCTTTATCACTCTTAAGTGCTTCAACTTCACTTGTAAGCTGAGCGACTTGATTCGTTAGTTGATCCATTTTTGACACTGCAGCTTCTTCTGGTTCTGAAGAACAACCAGCTAGAATGAAAACTGAGGCTGCAGCGCCGATTAGCGTCTTATTCATGAGAACTCCTTGCTTATTTAACATCAAAAGATGCGCTATACATTCTTTACCATATAGTCGCTTCATTAATGATTGTAGCGACTAATTTTTTAAGCGCAAAAACAACAACTAAAGAAATTGCTAAATTTTTGAGGTAATTAGCTGAGCATCACGTTCTGTCTCACTTATGAGATAGCTTATTTTGAAGAACTTTGCCTCTGGTTTAATAGAGGCAGCACTTTGGTGTCAACGCATACAATGCTCTAAATAACTTTGTTAGTAAGGATAAATTTACTGTGATCTCTATCCTTATAAAGCATTTTCGCGGTATCATGTCGCGTTAAAATAAACTTATTCAATACCATCATGACTGGAGAGTCCTTTGCACTTTAAAGATTTAGGCTTAGATAACCGCTTACTGAAGAACTTAAAACATTACGACTTTAAGAAAGCGACAGAGATCCAATCGAAAGCGATCCCTGTTGCTATTGCCGGTAAGGATCTATTGGCTTCATCAAAAACGGGTTCAGGTAAAACATTGGCGTTTGTTTTGCCAATGATTCACAAAGCATTAAAAACCAAAGCGTTTTCTGCTCGTGATCCTCGTGGTGTAATCTTGGCTCCTACTCGTGAGTTGGCTAAGCAGGTATATGGCGAATTGCGTAGCATGCTGGGTGGTCTGTCTTACGAAGCGACTCTTATCCTAGGTGGCGAGAACTTTAATGATCAAGTTAAAGCACTACGTAAATACCCTCGTTTTATCGTAGCGACTCCTGGCCGTTTAGCCGATCACCTAGAGCACCGTTCGCTGTTTCTAGATGGTGTTGAAACACTGATCCTTGATGAAGCTGACCGAATGCTTGATCTAGGCTTTGCGCCTGAACTGCGCCGTATTGCTAATGCTGCGAAGCACCGTCGCCGTCAAACCTTGATGTTCTCAGCAACGCTTGATCACGCAGAAGTGAACGATATTGCTAATGAGATGCTAGACGCTCCTAAGCGTATTTCTGTGGGTGTATCGAATGAGCAGCACCTTGATATCACGCAGAAATTCTACCTGTGTGACCACTTGGATCATAAAGAAGCGATTCTAGACCGAGTACTGGAAGAGGCTGAGTACCGCCAGGTTATGATCTTCACGGCAACTCGTGCTGATACTGATCGTCTAACCGATAAGCTTAATGAGAAGAAGCTAAAAGCGGTTGCACTGAGTGGTAACCTAAACCAAACGCAACGTAATGCCATCATGAGCCAGTTCGAGCGTGCGGTTTACAAGATTCTAGTAACAACAGATGTTGCGTCACGTGGTATTGATATTCCAAACGTGAGCCATGTTATCAACTTCGATATGCCTAAGCACACTGAAGAGTACGTTCACCGTGTTGGTCGTACCGGTCGTGCTGGTAATAAAGGTGATGCAATCTCTTTGGTCGGTCCAAAAGACTGGGACAGCTTCAAGCGCGTTGAGCTTTACCTGCAGCAAGATCTTAACTTCTCAGTCCTTGAAGGCCTTAAAGGTAAGTTCAAAGGCATCAAGCCTCGTAAGCCAGCCTTCAAGAAGGGCGGTCCAGCTAAGAAAGCGGGCAAACCTCAAGCGAAGAAGACAGCGAAGAAGCCAGTTAAACGCGATAAGAGTTTTCACCAAAATGTGGCTGTGGGTGATAGCGTGTTTATTCCTAAGAAGAAAGTCGCGCCAAAAGTGGACGACGAGTAATCACTAGCCAGTTTAAAAGCTTTATTGATAAAGTTTAGATAAATAAAAACCGCCTAAATAGGCGGTTTTTTTGTATCTGCAGTTTATGTAAACCACTGATACTTAGTTTTTCATTTGGTATTTGAAGATACAGAGCTGTCGTTAATTCACTAGAAATTAAATGTAGAGAGCGAATAGGCCAAGATATGGTTGGCAATATATTTATGAGTAGCGGTAGTAGGGTGTGTTAAGCCCCAAAATACATAGTTATCTGAGCCATAGGTCGCACAGTCATTGGTTAATCTATGGCTTCATAAGTAGTCAGCAGCGGAGCTTCTATTGATATCTAGGCAAGCATCACTTGCATTTCTAAAGCCATGCTGTTGTGGGTTGTCGGTGATGCTTGCGAACAATGCACTTGCATCGAACAGTACCACATTTTTCCCCATGTTTTGGTAATACTCGGCCTGCGCTTTGATGAACAGAGTAAACAAATTACCAACGACTTTTTGGTTCTTATTCTCGGAGCTTAAGAGTCACAATTACCCCGTCATCTTGGTTAAATATTAATTTAATCAGTATCTTATTGTTATTTTTGTTGATTGTCATTCGCCTACCAAATGTTCATTCCTTTTATTTATTTCCTGTTCAAAATCACAAATATCGAGCCACCCTTTTTAGTTTTATAAAATTATCACCTAAGTTTTGATACTCATCAGAGGTCTAACTTGTTTAAGGAGAGAGCATTGAAAAAGATATTAATTTGGACAATCGCCTGCCTATCGAGCATGGGGGTCTATGCAGGAACAAGCGCATCGGCGTTAGAAGTCAGTGGATACACTGAAACCAAATATCCCATTGTGTTGGTGCACGGCTTATTTGGGTTCGATACGTTAGCGGGTGTGGATTACTTCTACGGAGTACCTGAATCCTTAACCAAAGATGGTGCGAGCGTATACGTTACACAGGTATCAGCGACGAATAGCTCAGAGGTTAGGGGAGAGCAGTTATTGGCTCAAGTTGAGACACTTCTAGCAGCAACCGGAGCAAAAAAAGTCAACCTTGTCGGGCATAGTCATGGTGGCCCCACTGCACGGTATGTGGCCTCAGTGAGACCAGACCTTGTCGCATCGGTAACGAGTATAGGCGGCGTTCATAAAGGCTCAAAAGTAGCGGATTTAGTCCGTGGAACGGTACCTGAGGGTTCAGTTTCAGAAGGGATTGCAGTTAAGTTGGCTGGTGGTTTGACGACACTCATCAACCTACTGTCCGGCGGTTCTGAGCTAGAACAAGATGGCTTGGCATCATTAGAAGCGCTGACCACAGAAGGCTCTCTTGTTTTCAATCAGTTTTACCCTGAAGGGGTTCCAACCTCTGCGTGCGGTGATGGTGAGTGGCAAGCCAGCAACGGTGTTTATTACTACTCATGGACAGGGTCTTCCACTTTTACTAACCTTCTGGACCCGACCGATGCGGCGATGACAGTGCTAGGTTTAGCGTTTAACGAACCAAATGATGGGCTTGTTGGAGCCTGCAGTTCTCACCTAGGTAAAGTGATTGGTGATGATTACAAAATGAACCATCTGGATGAGATCAATGGTTTGCTAGGCATCCATCATTTGTTTGAGACTGATCCGGTGACGTTGTATCGCCAGCACGCTAACCGATTGAAGTTGGCAGGCTTGTAGACTGTTTTGAAGATTCATTAATACCATAAGGAAATATAATGATTAAGGCCGCCATTTTTTCGACAACCACGATAGCCCTGATGAGTGCAGCGGCGGTCTTTCTTTTATATCCAGTGGAAGAGGGCTTAAACCCAAGCAATAGCAAACAACAAAGTATCTCCTCGTTGAAAGTGAGCTCTCAACAAGACACCGATATTGATAATGCATCGGCTAAAGACACAATGGATTACTTTGTCTCTGGACAAACAGAGCTTACCCTTGAAGATATTCGTAGCAACGTTGCTCAACATTATGCTCAATCACAAGGTGCGATTGTCGACGAGGCCTTGTTTGCCAAATACCTTGATTACAAATCGGCATTGACGTCATTGGACGTTCAGTTCGACCCCTCCTCGATCTCTGTCGATGATCTACAACGCTTAAACCTAGCCTTACTCGAGCTTCAGGCTCAGTTTTTTAGCCCGAGCGAGATAAGTATTTTATTTACTCACGATAACCAAATGAGGGAAATTGCCCTAGAAAAGCTTCGATTGAAGCAAGAAGGGTTGAATGAGTTGGAGTACCAACAACGGTTAGACTCTTTAATCTCTGAGCAAGCCGATTATGTTCAAACGAGTCACAAGAATCAGGTGCTGCTTCAACAATTATCCAACTCTGAAGGGCTTGATCAGCAAGAGAAATATTTGAAGCGACATGAGCTAGTGGGTGATGAAGCAGCGCAAAGGCTTGAAATACTTGACCAGCAAAGAGCGGATTTTGAAGGTGCTTTGGAGATTTACTTAGCAGAACGAAAAGATATTTTAGACGACACAGGACTATCACAAGCCGAACGACAAGAGACAATTGCGGAGCTCAGAGTTGCCCACTTTTCTTTAAAGCAGATCCGAAGAGTCGAAGCGATAGAACGAATGTGGGATGCAGAGCTTGAGTAACGAAGTTTGTTCAACGAAAGAGCTTATTAGTGAAAAGCCAGTCACGAGTTACTGGCTTTTTGTTATTAGGTGGGGTGCTTTGACTATAAGATCGAATATTAAACCTTAAACTTTACACCTTGAAGAAACCCAACTGTTGCTTCTGTTGCTCTGCAAGGTTAGACAACTCATGGCTGGCAGCAGCAGCTTGGGTAATGCCGGTTACGTTCTGGCTTACTAAGCTGTAGATGTTTGAGATATTACGGTTGATGTCTGACGTCACTTGGCTTTGCTCTTCGGCTGCAGAGGCTACTTGAGTGTTGACCTCCGTCATGTCCGTTACCGAGTTAGCGATACCAGAAAGGGCGATGCTCACTTCACTAGCAAGCGCTTGGTTTTGCTCTAGCATCGCCAGTGAGTTGCTCATACTTTCATTGGCGTTGCCAGATTGGATTTGCAAACCTTCGATAATGGTTTGGATCTCTTTGGTTGAGTCTTGAGTACGTGCCGCTAGCATTCGAACTTCATCGGCAACTACCGCAAAACCACGACCGCTTTCTCCCGCACGCGCCGCTTCAATGGCCGCGTTAAGCGCAAGTAGATTAGTTTGTTCAGAGATGCTTTGAATCACTTCAATTACTTTACCAATCTGTTCTGAGTGCTCTTTCAGTGTTCCTACCACATTCGCTGCTTTACTAAGCTGAATAGCCATTTGCTCATTGGCTTTGTTGCTTTCGTTAAACAAACTCATGCTGTGCGTTGCCATCTCGTCAGCTTGCTTAGACGCCGAATCTGCTTGAACTGCATTCTCGTTAACATGAGAAGCTGTGCTCTCCAATTGATTCACTGCTGAAGCAACTTGTTCAACTTCTTGCTTCTCTTGATCTGAGTTCACGCTTGATTGCGTCATTACTGCTGCTAGCTCTGTGGAAGCAGAAGCGACTTCAATACTGATTCGAGAAAGTGAACTTACGGTGTCACGCAGTTGGTCTACCGATTGGTTAACGTCTTTTGCTAGGCGAGAGATTTCGTTATCGCCGTATTCTTCTGCTTTGACTAACAAGTTACCTTTAGCAACTTCACGCATGGTTGCTTGAATATTGCTTATTGGTTTAACAATGATGCTTGCGAGTATCCAGCTGATGCCCAGTGCGACTGAAAGGATAACCAACAGAGCTACCGTTGCCGTATCAAGTGTGTTGGTGTGTTGCTGACCATTGATGTCCACTTCTTGCGTTGCAAGTAAGTTAAGCTTTTTAGATAGGCTATTGATGGCTTGTACCATCTCGTTGCCTGCATGACGGTATTGGTCAATGGCCACTTGGTAACGTGCATTGAAGTCAGAAGACAGAGCTGAATTACCATGTTTTACCTTTAATAAAGGAAGCATTGTTGTACGAGAAAAGTCGACATAATGATTCATCGCCTTACTCATCGCTGCTACTTCGTCTTGCATCCCCGGCACAGTATTTAAGGAGTTCAACAGACGAGTATTCAGGTCACGCTTCTCATTAAGAGTTTGAACCAAGGTTTTCACATCATCTGCATTGAACAAGCTGTAGATCGCTTTGATGCGCATCCCGTAGCTGTTGTCGACGATTTCGCTGAGCTCCTCTTTATGTAGGATCAGTTGGTCTGTTGCGATAGATACCTCTTTAAAGGCATTTTCTAGTTTGTCACCACCGATAATAACCCCCGCCAAAAGCAATACAACGGAAAAGAGTACAGGTATTAGTATTTGTATTTTTATAGATAAGCCACTGAGAAGTTGGCGCATGTAATGTCCCTCTTTGAATAAATAAATGAGCAGAAGCCATTGTTATTATTGTTATTAGCGGGTCATTCTAACTTCTGAGAATGACAATTCAATCAGTAATGGATTTAATTTGGATATGTGTGATGGCTATTTGATATGTTTTTGGTTATTAATTATTCCAATTGAGCTTATTTATCTTTATAAAAATAAGGACAATAAGGGGGGGAGTTGTCCATGTCCTATCTAAATATGAGCAGTGATGGTTAATTGAGCAGGTTGTTTTCATTTGGTTGGAGTGAATACTTAGTGCTTGTAGAACAAGGCAGCGTATTACTTTGAAGGCATCTAATAAGGAGAAACGAGAAAATACATTGCAGCTGTCATATAGGCTTCAATTTAGTGAAACACAACTGTCACATTTGGATTCTAAAGTGGGCACCGTTCAAGCAAACACAACATTACGGCAATAACGCCACTAAAGGAAATTTGTGATGAAAAAGACAGTTATCGGTGCAATCGCACTTCTAGGTGCTCTAACAGTGAATACAGCTTCAGCTAAAGAAACTATCTCTGTAGTTGGCTCTAACAGTGCTTCTCCACTGGTTGAAGTTTTTGCAGAAACCTACATGAATAAAGGCGAACCAGTGTTCATCGAAATTCAAGCTCCAGGTTCTTCTGCTGGCATCAAAGCAGCAAAAAATGGAAGTGCTGACCTAGGTATCTCTTCTCGTGACCTTAAAGAAGAAGAGAAATCTGCTGACCTGAAAGAGCTAGTTATCGCTCGTGACGGTATCGCAGTAGTTGTAAACCCAAATAACGAAGTATCTGCTCTTACTTCTGAGCAAATCACTTCAATCTACAAAGGCGACATCACTAACTGGAAAGATGTTGGTGGTGCAGACAAGCCAATCGTAGCAATCACTCGTGATACTGCATCTGGTACACGTGGTGCATTCGAAGACATCATGAAGCTTAAGAAGAAGATCGGCGATAAGAAAGTATCGGCTATCTCTCAACGTGCACAAGTTGCAAACGGTAACGGCGCACTTAAAGTTTCTGTAGCAAGCAACCCATACGCAATCGGCTTTATCTCTCTAGGTACAGTTGACGAATCTGTTCAAGCTCTAACTATCGACGGCGCTGAAGCGACTGTAGATAACGTTAAGAATGGTTCTTATAAAGTTGCTCGTCCTTTCCTAGTCCTTTACAAGTCTGGCGCTCCAACAGCTGAAACTCAACAGTTCCTAGACTGGATGGTTGCAGACGAAGCTCAAGCTATCGCTGGTAAGAAAGGCTACATCACAGTTAACTAATCTTAACTGAATCACTTTAAATTATTGCTCAGCCTGACTTTAGGCTGAGCCTTTTCTTTCAACTTTGGTTATTTCGAGCTCTTTTTGAGCCACAAAGTTTGAGATTTTATATATGACCATCGCACATAGTGAAAAGCTTATGAATACTGAAGCGACTCAAATCAATAAGCCGAGTCTGCGTACTAAAAAGCGCATTGATTGGAGAGAAAGAATCTTCCACGGCTTGTTCTTATCGAGTGCTGTAATCGGCATCGTATCACTAGCCGTTATCGCTTACTTTATCGTTGCAGAGAGTATCCCTGCATTCCAAGAGGCTGGTGTTTCTGGCATCGTTTTGGGTGTTGACTGGTTACCTTCAGCTCTATTCGGTGTTGCAACCATGATTGTTGCATCGATTGTGTCGACACTAGGCGCTGTAGTTGTTGGTGTACCAGTAGGTGTATTAACCGCTATTTTTATTGCCGAGATTGCTCCTAAGCGTCTTGCAGATATTATTCGTCCAGCAGTTGAACTTCTAGCGGGTATCCCGTCAGTAGTATACGGCTTCTTTGGTCTGGTAATTATCGTTCCAATGATTCAGAACATTTTCTCTGTACCAGCGGGTAACACCATTCTGGCAGGTATCATCGTTCTGGGTATCATGATTCTTCCTACCGTTATTACGGTTTCTGAAACTTCGATTCGTGCAGTACCACGCACTTATAAAGAAGGTTCGCTTGCACTGGGGGCTTCTAAAATCTATACGATTTTTAAGCTGCTCGTTCCTGCTGCTCGCTCTGGCATTATGACTGGTGTGATTCTAGGTATCGGTCGTGCACTTGGTGAAACCATGGCAATCATCATGGTGATGGGTAACGCTCCAGCAATGCCAGAAGGTATTTTGGACTCGGCTCGTACACTAACAGCAAACATTGCGATTGAGATGTCTTACGCAAGTGGCGTTCACGCAAATGCACTCTACGCAACCGGTGTTGTACTTCTAGTGTTCATCATGATTTTAAATGGTGCTCTACTTTATCTTAACCGTGAAAAATCGAAGTAAGCGGGGATGAGTAATATGGATCTCGTAAAACTAAAACAAGCCCGTCAAACTAAAGATAACATTCTAAAAGGTTTTATCTGGGCGGCAGCAGCAGTCACTGTTGGTTTCTTATTCTGGATTATTTGGTACATCCTATCGAACGGTCTGCAATACGTAGATTGGAACTTCATCACTGACGATTACACTCGTACTGGTGAAGAACGTGGTATTTTCCCAATGATCATCGCCACGATCTACATGGTAATTGCATCGATCGCCGTTGCAGCACCACTGGGCATCATGACGGCAATCTACCTAACCGAATATGCGAAAGTTGGTAGCCGACTGGTTAAAGCGATTCGATTCTGTACTGAGTCTCTAGCGGGTATTCCGTCGATTATCTTCGGTCTATTCGGTATGACCTTCTTTGTTTCGATTCTTGGTCTTGGCTTCTCGATTTTATCGGGCGCACTAACGCTAAGTATTCTGATTCTTCCTGTAATCATTCGTACTACAGAAGAAGCATTGATGGCAGTACCACAAACTTACCGTGAAGGTTCATACGGCCTTGGCGCTTCAAAAATCTACACTATCTGGCGTTTGATCTTACCAAGCGCAATGCCAGGTATCTTAACTTCGGTCATTCTCAGTATTGGTCGTGTCATTGGTGAATCAGCACCTGTGTTCTTAACAGCAGGTATGGTGGCACGAGTTCCTGAGTCGGTATTCGATTCTGGCCGTACACTAACGGTTCACTTATATAAGCTGACAACAGAGCTATTTACTATCGATGAGTGGAACCAAGCCTACGGCACGGCGACAGTCCTAATTGTATTGGTTCTCTTGATCAACATGGTTACAAAACTGATTGCGAGACGCTTCAACACGGCAACTTACTAAGCTCACTAGCTACTGGCTCAACAATAAAGAGAGCCCCGTGATAAAGAAAGCATCAAGTTAGACACGAATTTAAGAATTTAGAGATTACGAACATGAACAAATTTGATATTGAGAACCTAGATCTGTTTTACGGCGACAACCAAGCGCTTAAATCTATCAACCTGCCGATTCCAACTCGTCAGGTGACTGCTCTGATTGGCCCGTCTGGCTGTGGTAAGTCAACACTATTGCGTTGTTTGAACCGCATGAATGACCTAATTGAAGGCGTTACTATTAAAGGTAAGCTGGATATGGATGGCACTGACATCTACGGCAATATCGATGTAGCTGACCTACGTATCCGTGTAGGCATGGTATTCCAAAAGCCAAACCCGTTCCCAATGAGTATCTACGAGAACGTGGCATACGGACTCCGTGCTCAAGGTATCAAAGATAAAAAGCACATCGATGAGGTGGTTGAGCGCTCGCTACGCAGTGCAGCACTGTGGGATGAAGTAAAAGATCGTCTTAAAGCTCACGCATTTGGTTTGTCTGGTGGTCAGCAACAGCGTCTATGTATCGCTCGTACCATTGCAATGGAACCAGATGTAATCCTGATGGATGAACCAACATCGGCTCTAGACCCAATCGCGACACACAAGATTGAAGAATTGATGGAAGATCTGAAGAAAGACTTCACTATTGTTATCGTAACGCACTCAATGCAGCAAGCGCGTCGTATCTCAGACCGTACTGCTTTCTTCCTAATGGGAGAGCTTGTAGAGCATAACGAAACCAGTGTTATCTTCAGTGAGCCAAAAGATGATCGAACTAAAGGTTACGTTAATGGTGACTTTGGTTAATCGACCATTTACGTGCGGTATTTAAACGATTAGATACCTTTACACACTAACTGAAACGCAGGTTAGATAATCGAATAGAACAACAGAATTATCACTATAACTACAAGCGATGGAAGTTTTGCCCCACTTTAGGTGGGGCTTTTTTATGTGTCTAAAAAAGACCCAATATCGATGTAATTTTGGGCAGAGAATCCCATTTTTGTCGTCCTTCTCATGCTTGTGATAATGTTAAGGGTGAAACTGCGACCCGCTTAACATCTCATTTTTAGTTATATTGATTGCATATCAAGGCTTCTGTATTTTTGCTTTATTCTTAATCACCAATGGAAGGAAGCTGTGCCTGTTAAAGCCTTTGCAAAACAAATATCTGCGACCCGCGACCATCGTCTGTTGGCTGAATCTCTTTTTGACTATCTGGTTAACGTGTTAGCCCCCAAAGGGATAGGAATATTTGCTGAGCCGACGCAAGAGAGCGATGCATTACCGCTATTCTCTCACGGCGAACTTTCTCCATTGGCGAACTATCCTGCTACATTTTGGCCTTGGGTTGCCCAGTTTGATACCGCGGACGGGGTTTTGCCTATGGCTATCAACACCTGTAAGTGGGAACACATAAAGGTACTTGGTGGCGAGTCATATATCATGATGCTCGACAATGCGCCTGCCTCAAGAACTTATTTAATTGTTCAAAATTGTTGTACAGAGCAGATAAACCAGACTTTTGATCAAGACCTTGATGTACTTCAGTTAGCCGCAGCCCGTTGGCAGTGCATTCGGGCAGAGAAGAACGCTGCGCTAGAAATCAAACATAGAGACACACGTGAAGCTCAATACTTAGATGAGATAAAGCTACGTGAACTGTTTGTTGAGAACATGAAGTTGGTTCATCAGGTCGCGCTTGAGCTTTCCAATCCCGAATCATTAGATGCTTTGTATAAAGCCTCGGTTGAGGCTGTTCGAGATAGGCTAGGATTTGATCGAGCGATCTTTATGTTGCTTGATATGAAAAAGCTTTGTTTCATTGGGACTTATGGCACCGACGAAGCGGGTAAAACCAGCAGTGAACACCACACTCAATACGATTTGCATCAACTTGAAGCGGAATATATTGAAGCGTTATCTGATAACCATACTAATCTAGTCATCATCGACAATGTGCCTCTGTATACAGAAGGTAACGTGGTCGGGCAGGGGTGGAATGGCATGCTTATCTTGCGTGAAGGGGACAAACCTGTTGGCTGGATCGCCATGGATAACAACATTCATCGTTCTCCGATTACTAACTATCAAAAGCAGATGCTTGAGTCTTTTGGCTCCTTGCTCTCTCAGATTTATATTCGCAAGCGCCAAGAGCAGAACATACGTATGTTGCACTCGAGTATGGTTGAGCTGTCTCGATGCGATAGCGTCAGTGAAGTATGTAAGTCCGCTGTTAGTTTTGCGATTCAACATCTAGGTATCGATCGACTGGCTGTTTTCCTAACAGACAAAAAATGCAGTTACATGCAGGGTACTTGGGGCACTGACATCAAAGGTGATATTGTTGATGAGTCTTATTATCGCTCTGAGCTAGTGGAGCGTGACATTGTCGCGGCAGCACGTGCTTGTCCGAATCAAGTCGCTTTCGAAGAGTCGGTCCCTATTTACCACGATTTCAATATTGTTGGCGTTGGTTGGACGGCCATGACTATGCTCACCACAAATACGGGTGAGCCTATTGCGTTTATCGCTGCCGATAACTTGTTGACTCGCAGCCCTTTAACCTCACAGCTTAGTGAGGTAATACGTATCTTTGCTTCAAGCCTTGCTGAGGTGCTGCAAAGAACTATGGCTCAAGAAGAACTTAAAAAGCTCAATGAAACACTGGAGCAAGAAGTCAGTAAACGTACTCAAGAGCTAGAGTTGGCGAATGAGCAATTAGACATCATCTCTAAGCTGGATCCTCTGACACGTCTTGGAAATCGCCGTATGCTGTCGCAGGTTTTAGAGGACTTGAACTGCAATGATCAAGGTCCGTTTGCCTCACAGCATGAAATCACATTTGGGTTGATTCTCGTTGACCTTGATCATTTTGGTTTGTACAACAGTGTCTATGGCCATACTGAAGGGGATGTGGCTCTGAGGGCGGTAGGCGAGATATTGAATGCTCATGTTCACAATGACAAAGAAACCTTCTGTCGTATTGGCGGAGAGGAGTTTATGTTGTTGATGATTGGTACGAACCACTCAGAGACAAAGAAACGTGCAGAGTCTATTAGAAAATGCATTGAAGAGGCAAAAATCCTGCATTGTGAAAGTAGCACTAGCCCTTATTTAACCGCATCCATTGGTTATGCCTCGATAACTTCTGACAAACGCCAATTCGATTTTGATTTGCTATATAGCAAGGCAGATAAAGCCTTATATCAAGCTAAAGGCTCAGGACGAAACCGAGTTGTTTCTGCATTAAAACGTAAAAAAGTCACATCCTCTCTTTCTTAAAATAAAGGCCGTTGATCTTCATATGATCAACGGCCTTTGTGATTTACTGTTCCTGATGAGTAGTGTCGACTAAAGCTTTTCTAGCGAGCTATTATGCTTTTTACTCGCGACTCTCTTGGGCTTCTTCACCGTTTTGATTGCCAGCTCAGGACTCCATGTTTGGGCTGATGAACCGGCTTCACCGTAAAGACTTTGGTTTAGCTTGGTCAGTTCGGTTTCAACGGTTTGCAACGCCTCGTTACTTAGATCAGCATTTTCAGATTTCCATCGCTCAAACAAACTTCTGATCATCACACCGTCGTGCGCTTTTAGAGCGGTGACTAGCGCCTCTTCGGTATTGGAAGCCCCTTGTTCTGGACGCTTCGATTGTGTGATTTTTCCAAGGCTTGACCAGAAGTAGAATGCCATCGCTGAGCTGACTAGCCACAAAGCAGCAAATAGGGTGGTGAGATAAGGCCAGAAACCAGGGTTATCGACATTAATCACCGTTGGCGCTGTTTGTTGGAGCGGCGCGCTAGCAACTGGAGGTGCGCTTGATACAACACGATCACTTGCTGTTACTGCTAGCTCTAAGCCCAGAGCTTTACTGGTTTGTTCTGATTGAGCATTAGTATTGAACCAAGCTTGGGAAACGTCAGGAAGCGAGATGTTTCCTGTTTCTTTTGGGATTAGAACCTGTTTGTACACTACAACTGCATCGCCGGACTTTGTGGTACCAAATTGCGGCTTTTCTTCATAAACACGAACCGATTTAGGGTAGGTGATATTCAGTATCGGTAGTTGGTGCTGCGTTAAGTTACTCGCCGTCATGGTAATAGTACGAGTTAAAGAATCCCCCGCTTCCATTTCGATAGCTTGCTTGTTGCCTTCTAACCCATTGGTACTGGTGAATTCGTTACCTTGGCTATCCGACCATTGTTGAATCAATTTGAAGTTCGATGTTGGTAACCACTCACCCTTGTAACCTTGTGGCACATCCTTTACGGTGACATCTATGGTTTCAATGGGTGTGTCTAGTTGGAACAAACGTGTTGCACGGGAGTTGTTGGTTGAGTAGACGACTGCTCCTGTTAGCTTCGGCCCGTTCAGCTTAAATTGACCAGCCTTTTGTGACGAGATACGGAATGACTGTTGGACTACCGTCACCTCCTTTCCATTGAGAACATCTTGAAACTGCTTCGATTCCCCAATCGGTTCTACGTCTAAGCCAGAAGAGCTTGGTGGCGCGATTTTCGGATCTTGCAGCCTTCTTGGATCGGCTTTAATGATCAGCTTTACATCAAGCTCTGCGGTCTCTTGTGGATATAGTGAGCTCTTACTTAGATTAAGTTGAAACTCAGCCATATCATGTTGAGTTGGCGCCGATTTATTAACGGCCACATTGATGGTGATAGGCTTGGTTTTAGCCCCTTCAATATCAAAGCTTGGGATCTGTATTTGGCCTAAGCGCAGTGGAGCAAGGGTGATATTCCATTCACTAGACACCGAACGGCTACCATTAATGATTCGCATTGATGATCCAAAGCTTGGTGTACCGACATAGAAGTCTTTCTGAAGCGCAGTGAGATCCAGAGCATTAGAAGAGACCTTCTCGTCGGTGGTCACTTTAAGTAGGAATACCTCATCTTTGGTGACACTGTTCTGTGAAACACTAGCCACGGCATTAGCCGCCAATGCTGAAAATGACGAGAAAGCGCCCAACAGCAGCGTTAGGGCTATAGATAAAAATGGCTTATTTAGAAATTGCATGGTTACCACTTTTTGTTCTGGTTGTTAGGAGCACTTTTTTGTTGTGCTTGTAAAATCATTTGTGCTTTAAGCAGCTGGCTTGGGTCTCGGACGCTCTCTACTTGCTCAAGCTTTCGCATATCTGGGTCACTTGATAGCGGCTTCTCTGAGGCTTGTGCTAAAGCTTGTGGGCCATCTTTATCACCTTTCTCGTTTGAAGTTTGCTGTGCACTTGCACCTTGAGGTTGCGGCTTATTCTGCTCTTTTTCTTCAGACTGGTTTGCTGTGCTTGGCTGCTTAGATTGCTCGCTCTCTTGGTCGCCTGCGTTCGCACTCGATTGGTCTTTGGCTTGCTCTTGGTTTGTGTTTTGAGATTGGCTATCGGCTTTGCTCAGCGAATTTTCAGCGTCTGCAGAGTTTTGCTGTTGATCCTTTGAGCTTTGCGAAGAATCATTTTGCTGACCTTGCTGACCTTGCTGACCTTGCTGACCTTGCTGACCTTGCTGACCTTGCTGACCTTGCTGACCTTGCTGACCTTGCTGATTCTGTTGGTCTTGGTCTTTGGATTCAGAATCATCTTGCTGTTGCTGTTGCTGTTGCTGTTGCTTCTGGGCTTGCTTGACGACTTCTAGGTTGTTTTTCGCATACTGATGGTCTGGGTTGCTTTCGAGGATGCGTTGATACTCTTCGATCGCTTGATCGTACTTACCTTGTTGTGCTTGAGCATTCGCAAGGTTGTAACGAGCACTTTCGTCAGTCAAACCTTGTAGTGTTTGCTCTGCCTCTTCGAAGTTACCCGCTTTGTATTGTGAGATGCCTTTCCACTCTTGCTGTTTGAATTGTTCCGCAGCTTGCTGGAAATCTTCATCTTGATAAAACTGATAACCTACTTGGTCGTCGGTTTTCCATGGGCTTGCAAACGCAGCATTCGGTTGGCTAAATGATAAAGCCACAGCTAGTCCGCACCAAATAACGCCTTTTCTGAAAAGCCCAAGTGCAGGTAGCAAGAGGAATGGCAGTAGCCAAAAGCCATTGTTGACTCTGGTGTTGAGTGAGTTATTGGTTTTGGTTACTTCCGTCGTTGTTGCTATGTGGTCGAGGTAGCTCGCAATGTGTTCAACATCTGAATTATCAAATTGAACCTCAGTAAAGGTGCCACCATAGCTGCGTGTAAGATCGCGCATGTTCTTTAAATTGGTTCTTGCTACCACCGTCTGCCCTGAGTCGGTTTGCATCATCGAGCCAGTTGGCAGCGAGATTGGTGCGCCACTTTCACTGCCCACTGCCAAGATAGATAGCGTCCAATCGCCACTAGATAGTAGCGAGTCGATCTCTTTCTTCTCTTGGTCATCGATGTCATCGGCAATGAGTACCAAATCACCTTGGTAGATCTTCGCGCGAGTCATCATTTCAATCGCAAGCTTAACTGCTGCGGGGGCGTTACTGCCTTGGTAAGGCATGATATCTGGAGATAAGTTCGGTACTTGGCTCTTAATGGTATTGATGTCTGATGTTAACGGGCTAATGGTATAAGCATCGCCAGCGTAAGCCACCATTCCGGTTAAGCCCTCTTTCCACAATGAGAGCAGATCGAGCGCTTTATATCGCACTTGTGTCAAACGGTTTGGTTTTATGTCGGTAGCGTAGAGCGACATCGACATATCCATCATCACAACTCGTGCCTGCGCTTTTTCAAAGCTAGGCTGCTTATTGTTTTGAAAGCTTGGTCCGGCTAGCGCAATAACACCAACCAACCACCAGATACCAAAGTAAGTGCTGCGGTTTTTAGAGGGTTTGCTTGATTCTGGAGCTAAATATCGCGCGATATGAGACGCTAGTAGCCCTTGTTTTGATTGTCTCTTGCTGAGCCACCAAATAGCGGGCAGGGCAGCAAGTGCTAACAACCAATATGGGTAGATAAAAGTAAAGTTAGACATTGTTTCTCCTAATGGCTAACAGCAAAAATGCGAAGAACATGGCAGCCGACAAAGGCCATACAAACCACTCTTGTTGTGGTCGCCATATTTTGGTGGCATTTGTCACGGGTTCTAACTGGTTGATAGTGTCGTAAATCGTTGCCAGCTCTTTGCTGTCACGCGCTCGGAAGTATTGACCACCTGTGCGTTTAGCAATTTCCATTAGTGTGCGTTCATCTAAATCTTGAGCGGTGTTTACTTTACGAGTCATGAAGAACTCTTTAACCATCATTTCGCCTGCGCCAACACCAACGGTGTAGATGGTTGTGTTGTACTTCTTGGCAATATCTGCAGCCTCTAATGGGTCTAACACTCCGGCGGTATTACTGCCGTCGCTGAGAAGTACCATCACACGTTGAGGCGCATCACTATCTACAAAGGTCTTGGTCGCTAGGCCAATGCCGTCACCAATCGCGGTTTGATTACCGATCAGTCTTAGAACCGCTTGATTGAGTTGTTGTGACAGCGTGTCTCTATCCAACGTCAAAGGTGTTTGTAGGTAGGCATGATCGGCAAAGAGTACCAAACCAACCCGGTCACCTTTGCGACGTTCAATGAAATTACTCAATACATGTTTTACGGCTGATAAGCGGTCGATGTACTCGCCATTGAATCGCATGTCCTCTTGGCTCATTGAATAAGAGAGGTCAACTACCAACATCAAATCGCGGTGCTTCGGCTGAAACTCAACTGGTTCGCCATACCAGACTGGACGAGCACTCGCCGTTACTAGCAGCAGCCAAATAATCACTGACAACGCCTTTGGTAAGCGAGAACTTGGTGTTTTGGTATTACTGTCTTCTGGCAGAAAGGGAAGCTTAAGAGCGCTGCTTGATTCTGCTTTAGGCGAGAATAAGTAAATGAGAAGCGGCAGTGGTGCGAGGAAAAACATCCACCACCAAACGAACTCAATGTTTAACCAGTTAGTACTTAGAAGATTAGTCATGACTACCTCGCTTTGGGGGCAGGGCTTTACGAAGCCAAGTTTCGCAGTCGTCAACCAATTGCTGTTGGCTTTGACGCTGTTCGTCATTCATCGAAGTTGTATCTTGATAGAGCGACTGTTGCCACTGAGCTTGTTTCACTACAAACAACGGCTTTTTAAGTTGCGCATCTAAGAACTTCAACCAATCATCACCAGCTAGGCCGGCCACTTTTTCACGTGGAAAGTAGCTCAATGCGGCTTGACGAAGAATGCGTTGTGCTTCACTCGGGGACAAGCGTTCTGAAGACTGACTAGTAGTGAAGTAAGACAGCGCTTCTTGCTTTGGCTGTTGGTTGTTTTTTCTTCTTCGCTTAGCAATAAAAACCATCAAGGCAATCAGGATGATTGATGTGACAATTACTGCCCACCAACCCCACGCCAGAGGCCACCATGTTGGCGAATCTGGTGTAATCACAGGACTTAAATCTAAGGGCTGCTTCATGACTGAGCTCCTGATATCTGGCTCATCAATGGCTGTGCACTCGACAACGAACTATAGGGAATCGCGAGAGATAACCCCAACTGTTGTAGCTGCTGCTTTTTTTGTGAGAACGCGTGGTTGAGTTTTTGCTTCTCTTTATTGGAGGAGAAGTTAAACCACTGCGTTTTACTGCCATCGGTGATTTGTTTTGAGCCTTTATAGGCCGTTTGACCTTGCTCTAGCGGGTCATAAAAATGTACCAGACGTACTCTGTTGTGTCGGCGAATTTGACTGATAAGTGAGTAATCACTTTCTTGGTAACGTACAAAGTCACTGAGGAGGATAATATCGCTTCCTTTTGGGCAAAGTTGATGAAGAGACTTCAATCCATGCTCTAAGGTAGTATCGCAACGATTATCGTGGTTATTTAGCGCTGCGTTATTGATTTCTATGACTTTTTGCAAAATACGAAAAGGTGCATGGTTACTGCCACTTGGTTTGATTTCTATGATCTCTTTACCGGTATCGATGACTGCACCAATTCGGTCTTTTTGAGCGACAGTTAGCCAGCACACCTGACTAGCAAAGTGCGCAAGTTGAACCGATTTCAGCAATAAGGTTGAGCCAAAAATCATGCTGCTTGATAGATCCAAGAACAAGATGACAGGCTGCTCTCTCTCTTCAGAGAACAGCTTAGTGTGCGCCTTGCCTGTTCTTGCCGTTACTCGCCAGTCAATGCTGCGTATGTCATCGCCCGCTTGGTACTGGCGAACTTCTGAGAAATTCATCCCGCGACCTTTGCGGTTGCTTTCGTGTTGACCATTAAGCTGTGACCAGAGGCTTTTCGCTGGAGGCAACCATCGAACAGAATGCGCTTTGTACTGCAGCAGTTCGTCCAGGTTCAGCATCACGCCGTCACTGTGGTTAGGTAATAAATTATTCATGCGCGTGTCCTTATGCGCTACCAACCAACGAAATCAGGTGTGCAATCACTTGGTTTGCTGTGACACCTTCAGCTTGTGCGTGGTAGCTACGAAGCAGGCGGTGACGTAAGACCGGAAATGCCATCGTTTGAACATCTTGTGGTGTGACATAGTCGCGACCTGCAAGCCAAGCATGTGCTCGAGCGCAGCGGTCGAGAGCGATAGTCGCACGCGGACTCACGCCCATATCTAACCACTGATCAAGTTGATCGCTGTACTGCTTGGGTTGGCGAGTCGCCATTACCAGTCTAATGATGTACTGCTCAATGGTGTCTGCCATGTGGATATTGAGTACTTCTTGGCGCGCTTCAAAGATAGTCTGTTGAGAGATCTCTTGTGGCTGTACCGATTCGTTACCTTGAGCTTCACCGCGGTTGAGTCGCAGGATCTCAAGCTCGCTTTCCATGTCTGGGTATTCAACTTCTAAGTGCAGCAGGAAACGGTCTAATTGAGCTTCTGGAAGTGGGTATGTGCCTTCTTGCTCAATCGGGTTTTGTGTCGCCATCACCAAAAACAGGTCTGGTAGGGCGTAGGTTTTTCGGCCAGCAGTGACTTGCTTCTCCGCCATCGCTTCTAGCATCGCTGCTTGCACTTTTGCAGGAGCACGGTTGATCTCATCCGCTAGGATAAGTGAGTTAAAGATCGGCCCAGATTGGAACGTAAATTCTCCTGTTTCTGGTCTGAAGATATCGGTGCCCGTTAAGTCGGCAGGCAGTAAGTCTGGGGTAAATTGAATGCGGTGGAAATCCCCTTCAACACAATCAGCCAGTGATTTGACTGCACGGGTCTTCGCTAACCCCGGAGGACCTTCAACCAGAATATGACCATCAGCAAGAAGTGCGATCATCAGTTGTTTGACGAGCTCTTGCTGACCAATGATTTGAGACTCTAAATAGTTTTGAAGGACTTCGAAATTCGTTTTGTGCATTTTGGACTCTCTGGGTAGCCATTTGATTTTATATTGTGAGTATTGGTCACTTCTTGAAAGCAAAAAGTTCCGGTACATCCACGTAATTTATCTTTGCAAATTTGGAATGAATTACAAGCGCTTAGCGAGCAACCCGTTTATCAGGTGATTTTTATCACATTGGCCGATATTTATGTAATAAAGCCGTAGTGATTCTCATATTTTTGTTCAACACATCTTAATTTAACGTGTTGAATTTTATGATTAATAAAAATATTTGCTAGATTTTTTCTGTTTCATTTGATGTCTATGTTAAATGATTTGTCTTGTTGCATTGTGTTTGCGTTTTTTTGTGAGAAAAGTCTCTAGTTTTATCAACCCCTGCCGATACATAACTCAGATTGTGCATTCCAGCCTAAGAATGCACGAAAAAGCCCTGTTTTGGGGATATAAATTAAGAGCGATTCTTTTTAAAGGTCCAAATATGTTTAAAGCTAACTCTCTGAGTATTAAGCAAAAGGTAGTACTGGGTATTACTTTTGCGGTTCTTGCCTCTACGGTTATTGTTGGCGCGATGGCGCAGCAACAAGCACGAGATGTACTGAGTCATCGACTGGTCGATATTGAACTTCCTGGAATGCTAGAGCGAATCAATGGTGAGATTGACCGTGAAGTTTCTCAGCTATTGCTAGCCGCTGAGCAAATTGCTTCAAATGAATTCATTTCCGATGTAATCGAGTCTACAGAGCGCGATCAAGCGTTAGAGAGTAAGTTGGTTAAACAACTGAATAATGTGCGTAACCAATACAACTTAAATGATGCTTCAGTAGCGAACCGTCAAACGGCGTATTACTGGAACCAAAATGGCTTCCTACGCCAGCTTAACCAACAACAAGATGGTTGGTTCTTTGGCTTTACTCAATCTGGGCAGCCAACCATGGTAAGCATGTTCCAAGAAGCGAACGGTGAAGTGAAGATGTTCGCTAACTACCAACAGCCTTCTGGTTTGGCGATGTCTGGTCTCTCAAAATCGATGGATGACATGGTGAGCTTGCTTAATGGCTTCAAAATTGAGAATACTGGTTTTGTATTCTTGACTGATAGCCAAGGTGATGTGCAGATTCACCGTGAGCGTTCTCGTAGTGATTCTTCTCTTCAACAACTTTACGGTCCTCAAGCTAGCCAACTTTTGAATAAATCAAGCTTTAACCTGATCACAACGGAAAGCCAAGGCCAAGAACTGTTTGTTGCAAGTTTGTATGTGTCTTCAATGGACTGGTTTGTTGTTGGCGTGGTACCAACGGGTGAAGTGTTTGCTGAGCTCGATGAGACAGCACAAAAGATGCTTATCATGACTGCGGTTGTAGCATTAGCATTTATCCTCATGGGCGTAGTGCTAGCAAACAGCATTACTCAGCCAATTAAGCTACTTGCTAAGCGTTTCAGTGACCTTGGTGAAGGTGACGGTGACCTCGCACAGCGTATCGAAGTGGAAGGCAATGATGAAATCGCCCAGCTTTCAAAAGGATTCAACGGCTTCATTGAGAAGATTCACGAGTCGATGAAAGAAGTATGCTCTACAAGCCAAGCGCTTCAAGTGGCGGCAGAGAGTGTTTCTAACAAAGCACACATCACCCATGACAACAGCCAAGAGCAACGTGACCAGACCCTTCAAGTAGTGGCTGCAATCAACCAGATGGGTATGACCATCAGCGAGATTGCATCGAACGCGGCAACCGCTGCTGAAACGGCAACACAGGCTTCCGGCAATACAGAAGTTGGCCGTTCTGTTGTGAATAAAGCAAAAGATGCGATTAGCCGTTTGGCACAAGACATCGAAAGTACAGGCCAAGTAGTTGAGCAACTGGCTTCTACTACTCAAGATATAGGCTCTATTCTGGGTGTTATCCGTGATATTTCAGAGCAAACCAACTTACTTGCATTGAACGCTGCGATTGAAGCTGCGCGTGCTGGTGAGCAAGGTCGTGGTTTTGCGGTAGTAGCGGATGAAGTTCGCAATCTAGCAAGTCGTACTGCGGATTCAACGGAAGAGATTCAGAAGATGATCAACCAACTGCAAAGCGATGCAAAAGATGCGGTAACGGCGATGAGTGCGGGCAAAGTGATTACGCTTGAAGGTGTATCAGCATCAGATGAAGCGGTCGATGTATTGGGCGGTATTTCTGACCGTATCGTTGATATCTCTGACCGTAACACGCAAGTCGCGACAGCAACTGAAGAGCAATCAACGGTGGTTCACACCATTAACCAAAACATCGAAGAGATCAACGCAATCAACGAAGTCACAACAGGCACAGCTGAGCAACTTGCTGAAGCGAGCCAAGAGCTTCGTGACTTGTCTTCTCGCTTAGATAAAATGGTTGGCTCATTTAAGCTTTAATCCTTTCAAGCTGTAATATGGTTTAGAAAGTGACATAGACGAAGAGCTGGATTCATTTCATCGTGAATCCAGCTCTTTTTATTGGTGGGCTCATTTGTTTCTAACTGCATTTAGCTTGATCTGGTTTCGGGCTTTACTTTCAATCAACCTAGCATCATAGAGCGGAAATGAGTAAAATCTGATTAGGTTTAATATTTAGGTAAGTATCATGAGCGATTTTGAAAAAGAACTAGAGCAGATGACTCAAGAGATGGGCGATGAGCCTGAGGTAAAACTGCCATCACTTGAAGAGCAAAAAGCGATCGTTGCTGAATTTAAGCGACTAGAAGCGGAAGGCAAACTGACACCTGAAGTATTAGAAGCGCACTTTGGTCAGTACAACAAAAAGAATGATACGCCAATCCACTAAGCTTAAAATCAACCTACTTTTAGGTGAAACTGTTAAGTGATTGGTTGGGCTAAGGCTCAAACAGAACAGATAAAGGTCTAGCACTCGCTAGGCCTTTTTTATTGTTTACTGATCTTTATTGTTTACTGAAATAGGTCGAATCTAAAGAAAATACCCCCCTTACAGCGTAAGAGGGATTTGAATTGGGCAAGTTATATCTTAAAAGCTTAGCGCTTATTCAGTGCCGTACTCTTTGTACAGGCGACGACATGCTTTACCATCGCTGTGGAACAGGTGACAACGGTGCGCTGGGATACCGATAGCAAGCTTGTCGCCAGGCTCAACTGTTAGAGTATCTGGTTGACGGTAGATAACGTCTGCATCAGCACTTTCAAGGTTTAGGTAAACCTGAGTTTCGTTACCTAGTTTCTCAACGATCATCACTTCGCCTTCGATCGTTGCGTCGCCTTGGTCAGCAGACATCAAGTGCTCAGGACGAACCCCCAGAGACATACGGTCACCAACGTTAACGGTTGTGCCATCAACTGGAATCCAGAAAGTCGTGCCGTTTGAAAGTTGAACCAGTACGCGCTCTGTTTCAGCTTGCTCGATATGAACTGACATAAAGTTAATCTTAGGTGAGCCAATGAAGCCTGCAACAAAACGATTTTGAGGGTAGTGGTAAAGGTCCAGTGGCTTACCAACTTGAGATACGTAACCGCCATCAAGAACAACGATTTTGTCAGCCATTGTCATCGCTTCCACTTGGTCGTGGGTAACGTAGATCATGGTGCAGCCAAGCTGACGCTGTAGTTTCGTGATTTGTGAACGCATTTGAACACGAAGTGCAGCATCTAGGTTAGATAGCGGCTCATCAAGTAGGAATACGTTTGGTTGAGAAACCAGTGTACGACCAATCGCAACACGCTGACGTTGACCACCAGAAAGCGCTTTAGGTTGACGCTCTAGTAGGTGACCAAGCTGCAGGATTTCAGCTGCATGTTCAACACGCTTATCAATCTCAACTTTATCCGCTTTCGCTAGCTTAAGGCCAAAAGACATGTTGTCGTAAAGGTTTAGGTGAGGGTATAGCGCGTATGATTGGAATACCATACCTACGCCACGCTTCGATGGCTCAACGTCGTTCATACGCTCGTCGCCAATGTATAAATCACCTGAAGTGATGTCTTCTAGACCTGCGATACAACGTAACAGCGTCGATTTACCACAGCCTGATGGTCCAACGAATACGACGAATTCACCTTCGTTGATCTCTAAGTTTACGTCCTTAGAAATCTGTACATCGCCATATGATTTATAAACGTTTTTTAAAGTGACACTCGCCATCTAGCTTGTCCTCGATCGATCAAATTTTAAGTTTTACTGCTTATCATTATAAGAAACTTTTGGGTCAGCAGTAACTGTAGGAATTGGTAAGTACTGAGCGAGTAAGAAAAAAGTGGGTGGGACTTGGATTCTTTACCCAAGCCCACCCGTCATTGCCAAACTGGTGCTTATTTCCCCCGCAACAAGCTAAACCTCCCCCGTGATTCCATCACAGATTTAGCTTGATGCTTAATAAAGACAACAGCGGGCAGTTAAGCCAACTTAATGGATCATGCGATACACATAATACTCGCTGGTAAAGGGTTCTTACTATCCACTCTTGGATGAATGCAGTTTCGGTGAATTAGCGTAAGCGTACATCCTCCTAATGGAAAATTAACTAGGGGGAGTAGAAGGGGAGGAGTAGATAAATGAGCCCAATAATAATTAGCGATCCAGTTCAAATAAATCCATCGCGTAACGGTGATGCCGATCACGATGAGTGTGTGTTTTGTGATTTTAGTCTCTAATCTGACCGGATGGTGATCACGAATTTAAGCCATAATAGCTAGGGCGTAGTGGCTAGGATGATGAGCTGTACGTTGTTTTCTCAGATCATAACCGTCGAGAACTGGCTCGTCTTGGTTGATGTGCCCTACGTATAAATATAAAAAGGATATTCACATGAAAAACGCTCTAAGCGCTGTAGCTCTAGGTACATTAGTTGCTCTGGGTTCTTTTGGTGCAAACGCTGGTATCGAAGAAGGGCAACTAACAATCTGGGTAGGTGGTGACAAAGCTTACGAAGGCATGGCTGAAGTAGGTAAACGCTTTGAAGAAGACACTGGCGTTAAAGTAACAATAGCTTTCCCTGACAAACTAGAAGAGAAGTTCTCTCAAGTTGCAGCAGCTGGTGACGGCCCAGACATGATTTTCTACGCACACGACCGTTTTGGTGGTTTTGCAGAAGCGGGTCTTCTTGTTGATATCAAACCTTCTAAAGAAACTAAAGAAGGTATCGTAGACTTCGCATGGGATGCAGTTTCTTACAAAGGTAAAACAATCGCTTACCCAGTAGCTGTTGAGTCAGTTTCTCTAATCTACAACAAAGCACTTGTTCCTAACCCACCTAAGTCTTGGGAAGAAATCCCAGCACTTAACGCTGAACTTCAAAAAGAAGGCAAGAAAGCGATCATGTGGCCTCTACGTGGTGGCGCATACTTCACATGGCCTCTACTAGCAGCTGACGACGGTTACGCATTCAAACAGGTTGCTGAAGGTTACGACATTAAAGATGCAGGCGTAGCGACTGAAGGTGTTCAGAAGTCACTAGGTTTCATCGAGAAGATGGTACAAGACAAAGTTATCTCTGCAGATATGGACTACTCAGTAGCGGAGTCTGAGTTCGTTGCAGGTAACGTTGCAATGACAATCAACGGTCCTTGGGGCTGGGCAAACATCGAGAAAGCTGGCGTAGACTATGGCGTAGCAACGCTACCTAAGTTCAACGGTAAAGCATCGAAACCTTTCGTTGGCGTATGGGCTGGTGGTATCAGCACAGCTTCTCCCAACCGTGACCTAGCGGTTGAGTTCATGGAAAACTACCTACTAACTGATGAAGGTATGAAGAGCCTGAACGACGACAAACCACTTGGCGCTGTTGCTCTAAACTCTTTCCAACGTCAACTAGACAGTGATACTCGTATCGCAGCAACAATGGACAACGCGATGAACGGCGAAATCATGCCTAACATCCCTCAGTTCACAACGTTCTGGTACAGCATGGAAGAAGCGATCGGCAACGTAGTTGATGGTCGTCAAACAGTAGACCAAGCGCTGAAAGGTGCTGAAGCTCGCATGACTAAGTAATAACTAAGCACTACCTTTTAAGGAGAGGGAAACCTCTCCTTACTTTTCTATTTTTTTATCTATATCGCTAGCAGGTTCCTCTATGCAGTCAGTTCAAGGTACAGATGCTATCCCAGTACCATCAAGCCTTCCAGGCAGTAAAAGCGTCTTCATTAAATGGGGGGTGCTTGGCACCGTTGGCTTAATTAACGGCTACGCTACAATTCTAATGTATTCTCGCGGTGAGCTCGCTTTTGCGCTGCTTACAGTGATCTTAACGGCTTTAGCTCTATACATTTTTGGTAGTAAGAAAACTTACGCCCACCGTTATATTTACCCGGGTATTGCCGGAATGATCTTGTTCATTCTTTTCCCATTGGCATACACCGTTGGGCTAGCGTTTACTAACTACAGCGCAAAAAACCAACTCTCTCTAGAACGTACTCAAACCGTTCTTTTAGACCGCTCTTTCCAAAGCGGCGAAAGCTACCCATTCACTTTGTACAAAACAGATAACGGCCACCAAATCGTGGTTAAAGATGGCGAGCAGCTGTTAGCGACTGAAGTATTTTCGCTAGAAGGTATGACAGCGACAGATATGGACCTTTCGGTTATCGAGTCGACTCAAGGTGAAAAAGAGAAGATCAAAGCGATCATTCAAAACCGAGCAGCGATCAGTGGCGTAGATTTCCATCTGCCAAACGGCGATGACATCCGCATGAGCGGTTTGCGTAAGTTTGCCTCTGTTGCTCCACTTTACACACTACAAGAAGATGGTGAAACACTGTTTAACAATGAAACCGGTGATGTATTAAAGCCAAACATGGAAGTCGGTTTCTACCAACCTGTTGATGCAAACGGTGAGTTTACTGGTGACACTATCTCTCCGGGCTTCGTTGTTGGTATCGGTACGCACAACTTCGAACGTGTATGGAAAGATGACGGTATTAAAGAACCTTTCATCAGCATCTTCATCTGGACGGTTATTTTCTCTGTATGTACGGTGGCGTTCACACTGATTATCGGTCTTGTACTTGCAAACATCGTACAGTGGGAAGAGCTGAAAGGTCGTTCTATTTACCGAGTTCTGCTTATTTTGCCTTACGCGGTACCAGCGTTCATCTCGATTCTGATCTTTAAAGGTCTATTCAACCAGAGCTTTGGTGAGATCAACATGGTACTTGAGAGTATCTTCGGCCTAAGCCCGAACTGGTTCTCTGACCCGATTCTTGCGAAAACCATGGTGTTGATTGTAAACACATGGCTAGGTTTCCCTTACATGATGATTCTATGTATGGGGCTGCTTAAAGCGATTCCTGATGACCTATACGAAGCGTCAGCAATTGATGGCGCGAACTTCCTTGATAACTTCAAGCGAATTACTTTCCCATTGATGATTAAGCCGCTAACACCGCTATTGATTGCAGCGTTCGCCTTTAACTTCAATAACTTCGTAATGATTCAACTATTAACGAATGGTGGCCCGAACATGATTGGTACTTCTGAGCCAGCGGGTTACACAGACTTGCTTGTAAGCTACACCTACCGAATCGCATTCGAAGGCGGCGGCGGTCAAGACTTTGGTCTAGCAAGTGCTATCGCGACGCTTATTTTCCTATTAGTTGGTGCACTAGCGTTACTCAACCTTCGTTTCACTAAACTGTCTCAAGATTAAGGAGCACGACAATGGCTATGGTACAAGGTAAAGGCCTTAAATACCGAGTGTGGGCAACACATGCACTGTTGTGCTGCTTCCTGGCAATGATTATCTTCCCACTACTGATGATCATCGCGATCTCGTTCCGTGAAGGTAACTTCGCAACGGGTAGCTTGATTCCAGATAATCCATCGCTGGAGCACTGGAAACTTGCACTAGGTATCTCAGTAACAAACGCGGATGGTTCGGTAACAACACCGCCATTCCCAGTTCTGACTTGGTTGTGGAACTCAGTGAAAGTGGCGGGTATTACATCGATTCTGATTGTGGCACTGTCTACGACATCAGCTTACGCGTTTGCTCGTATGCGCTTTAAAGGTAAAAATACAATCCTGAAAGCGATGATGATTTTCCAAATGTTCCCTGCGGTATTGGCTCTTGTAGCGATTTACGCGCTGTTCGACAAACTTGGACAATACGTACCGTTCTTAGGCTTGAATACGCATGGTGGTTTGATCTTCTCTTACTTAGGCGGTATTGCATTGCACGTATGGACGATTAAAGGCTACTTTGAGACGATTGATAACTCTCTAGAAGAAGCGGCAGCACTAGACGGTGCTACGCCATGGCAAGCATTCAGACTGGTTCTACTGCCGCTGTCTGTGCCAATTCTAGCGGTGGTGTTTATCCTATCTTTCATTGCGACAGTTGGTGAGGTTCCAGTAGCGTCTATCCTACTTACTGATGTGAACTCTTACACGCTAGCAGTAGGTATGCAGCAATACCTATACCCTCAGAACTACTTATGGGGTGACTTTGCGGCAGCGGCTGTGCTTTCAGCGCTTCCTATCACTATTGTGTTCTTACTTGCGCAACGTTGGTTAGTTGGTGGTTTGACTGCTGGTGGTGTAAAAGGATAAGCTGTATCCTATAAGAAAGAAAAAGAGCGACCATAAGGTCGCTCTATATTGGCATTTTTATTACATCATTTGGTTTGGCCGCCGATCAGTAATAAAAATAACCCTCAGGTTACGCATAGCTGGCTACTAATCAGGTTCCTTACGCTATTAATGATTAGTGGTTTTTGTAACTCTAACCCAGGTATTTACTTGGGTTTTTTTATGCCTGCTGTTTTTTAATCTTACCTTTGTGTCAGCTTTACTCGTTAACAGTCTAACCAGCGCGGTTGTTATGTTTACAACGGCTTAAGTATTCAAAGTTTCGAGTCACTTCTTTCCTAAACATTGATTGCATCATCTCGGTTACTTGAGGAAATGAACTAGTCTAACAAATCAGACATTCAGTATATGGGGCGATTAGTCTATTGATATATTGCAAATATTCCATTGCGTGAAACTTCAATGATTTGTATGCAACAACTATAGATATTGCATAAAAAAAGGACATAGACACAACTGTGCCTTTTAGATTTTTTGCTCGTTATTTTATGCGCTTATATAAGGTGCTTTGGGTATTGGTTTTGTGAGGTGTTTGGTTGAGTATTGAGTTAGAACTCTTTACTTGAAGGAGCACATCCAAGGTGTTGCAGCAATACATAGATACTTGTTTGATCCAAGGCCACGCGACGAAACAGGTCCGCAAACGTCGAGTCACCGCCGAAACAGGTTTGGATGTAGTGGTTGATCTCATTACTGTCGTAGCCTTCGACGTACAAAGTTCTAACCCATTGGTACTCAACAGCCTTCAAATTGTTCAGTGTAGCTTCGCTAAGAGTGGGGCGTGTGACGCTCAAGTGTGGCTCCGGGAAATTTAATACATCCATTATGATTGGCGGTATTTAACCAGAGCAAAATGAAGACTTTATTACAGTCAAAATAAATCATTGAGCTTAGGGCAATTCATTCCTAAGTGTTGGCTGATAATCACGTTCTATGAGCGAAACAGAGTGCTTTTGGGGCTTATTAGATAGGAAGGTAGGGTTAGATAAACGAATGCCAAGCGAGTGCTTGGCATTGAAACAGTTTGAGGGCTGAAAGGCTAGTTATTAAAGGATGCTGTAGCCCTAATGATCGACCTTATTTCAGGTACTTCACATGCGCTTCCATCTCTTCACCAATCTGCTTTCGCATGTTCATGAGGCGAATAGCTGAATTTCTTAGTTCGATGTCTTCTGGTGTTTCTGGAATCCATTCTGGGACTTTAGTTGGGTTACCATTTTCATCCACCGCAACCATAATAACAATACAGTGAGTGGTTAGTCGGTTATTCAATTCTTTAGGGTCGCTGGCTTGTACATCGATAGCAATATGCATAGAAGAGGAACCGGTATAGATGACTTTAGCACTTACTTCTACCAAGTTACCTACATGGATTGGGGCAACAAATCGAATACCACCAGCGTAGGCTGTAATGCAATATTTGCCACTCCATCCTGCAGAGCAAGCATAGGCCGCTAAATCGATCCATTTCATTGCTGCGCCACCATGAACCTTACCACCAAAGTTCACATCCCCAGGTTCAGCTAAAAAACGCAGAGTAACGTCTCGTTTACCATCTTGTCGGCTATTGTTACTGCTCATGTGTCTTCCTTCATTATTATTTTATTGCATAACATACGTGTTACTTGCTAATAACAATATACTTAAGACGACATAATTTAAAGCGGATATTCAAAAGGTTACGAGTATTTTTTCAAACGGATGACAAGCAGATGAAGATTGTTGTTTGTTGTGCTTATGAGGCACTGGAATAGGGAGCATGGAGTTTAATACTGAAAAAACACCTAGCGTAATGCTAGGTGTTTTAAGCCGCTAGGTACTCATCGCGGTACCTTTATAATATTAGCCAACTAACCGTTGTTGTATCTGGTTCGTTAAAGTGATTCTATATTTATTACCACTAAAGTGGTAGTTAAATGTCTTTGTTGTTGAGCTCACTTTTACTTTTGTATGAAGTATAGATCCTTGGTGTAGATATTTCCCTTCGGATTGTTGTTTGGGAAGCCTTTGAGGGTGTTTCGCACTAATCGGGTGTGATTGTAGTGATAAAGAGGCATAACTCCTGCAGGTTCGTTTAATATCGGCTCAGCATGCTGTTATAAAGCAGAGCGATTTGCCTGATCTTCCGTTTTGCTTGCTGTAAAAGCTCATCGTATTCTGGATTACAGAAACCACTTTCGTTTGCTGTATGAACGCAAGTTAATGCTTCTAGAAGAGCAGAGGGTTCAGGGTAATCGCCAAATGCCCATGAACGAGCAAGTTGATAGTCTCCAGTTCCTTTCGCTGCGACGTATCCTTTCCATTCCATGTTTTGTAATTCAACGTTTACCCCAAGAGGCTTCCACATTGAGGCAATTGCGATGGACATTTTTTGGGTTCTCGCTGGTGTTATAGGTGAGTGTGAATTTCAGAGGATTTGCTTTGTTGTATCCAGCTTCTTCAAGTAGCTATGCGCTTTGGCTTGGCGTTCGACACTATTTAATGCTTCAAATAAGGATGTCGGGGCAGTGTAGTTAGGAATATTATTCGGTGTCATGCGGTAGGCTTCGGGTTCACCTTGTCCTGTTACCTTATCTACTAATATCTCACGGTCGACGGCCATGCTTAGTGCTTGACGTACTCTGACATCATCAAATGGTGCCTGACGCGTGTTGAATCAGTAGACATAAGAACCCAGCAAAGCTTGCGCTTTAATTTGCTCAGGGCTCTCTTTGACAAATTTTGGTAGTACTCAAACTGTACGCGATTGGTCATATCAATCTCACCAGACTGATAACGAATAAGCTCAGCGTTTTGAGATGATAAACCTAGGTAGAAATGCCTGCGGGATTGCGCAGGCATTCTTAAGTAGAACTTGTTCTTGTGTAGATAGCTCAAAGCATGGGAAGTTAGCCCTAACTTTGTTGAGGTAGTGGCGCTTCCAGCCTTGGCTTTCTTTTTACTTGAGCAAGGATAACACCAGAAACGACCATGATACCGCCAATGATATGGAACTGGTTGATCTCTTCGCCTAACCATGTCGATGCCAATACAATCGCGACTACAGGCATTAAGTTCATGAACATCGCGCTTGAATCAGCACCAATCGTATCAATTGCTTTAACCCACATCCAAGGGGCCAAAATAGAAGCCGCTACAGCTGCGTAAGCAATCAAAGGAATGGCTTGTTGTGAAGGCACTAGCTGCTCGCTCGTTAGCCAAAGTGGTGCCAGCATCGCGACCGCGAATATCCCTTGCATGTAGATGACTACCCAATTACTTATAGGCATTTTCCAACGTTTTAGCAACACGCAGTAAGAAGCATACACGCAAGCTGCGATTAACATGTAGCCATCACCCTGCGTTAACTCCTGGTGGATGAAGAATAGAGGATCGCCTTTGCCAAGCATTAATGCTAGGCCTGAAAGAGACAACACACCGCCTACAATACTCAAACTTGAAATCGACTTGTTAAGCAGTGGAACGCTAAGGAATACGCTGATCAATGGCACTAATGATGTAATCAAAGCCATGTTCGAAGCGGAAGTCGTTAAGCCTGCGTAGTAACCTAAAGATTGGTTCAACACCATGCCTAGAAAGCCAAGGAAAGCTAGCTTTGATAAGTTAGGTTTAATGATTGGCCACTGTTTAATAACCGAGCGAATGCAGAAAGGAGTCAGAATTAACATCGCAATAAACCAACGGTAAAAACTCATCGCGCTTGGTTCGATAGTGCTTGCTGCGAGCTTGTTGACTATCGCATTGGCACCCCAGATACAGACTGTGAAAAAAGGTAAAAGATAATGCATGTGAATTCCATCGCAAAATGAGTTGATGCGGCTAGTTTGACAGGTCGTTATACTTACAGATATCTTTAAAAAGACATCAGGCGCGATAGGAAGACAAGTTTGAAAAAACACCGAAGAAACCTTCATCCATCCTTATCAATTGATAAGGCACCATCCAACGTATTTATGAATTTTGAAGCGTTCTTATCGAATACTGAAACGCGTGTCCACAGTCACCCTTGGGGACAGGTTCAGTTGATCAGTGGTGGGATTCTTGAAATGGAGGCAGAGGGAACTCGTTTCTTGGCGCCGCCGCATCTCGCAATTTGGGTGCCCGCAGGGGTTAGGCACTGCAGTTATAACCGTAAACCTCTTGATTACTGCTCACTGAATATCGCCCCTGAGTTAACTCAGCATCTGCCAGAAAAGACCAGCCTAATTAAGATTACGCCGATAGTCTCTTCGATCATTGATGACTTTCGTCAGCGTGATATTAACGTGGCACAAACCGAACCAGATAAGAGACTGGTTCAGGTCTTATTGGATCAACTCGCAGAGCGTCAAGTTGAACACCACTTCTTACCTTCAACCGACAACAAATATCTTGCGCCTATTTTAGCGGCGATAGAAGAAAACCCAACGGATGCAGTTTCGTTGAAAGATTGGGCGGAGAAAGTCCATACTACCGAGCGCACTTTGTCGCGCCATTGCCAAAGTGAACTGGGCATGAGTTTTACTGAATGGCGACTGCGTGTTCGTTATTTATACTCAATGGAGCTGCTAAGAAATGGACAATCGGTTAAAGAAGTTGCGCTTACGCTAGGCTATAATCAAGCCAGCCCTTTTATCAGTATGTTCAAGAAGTATTCAGGTCAAACTCCTGAGCAGTATAAAAACCGTTTGTTGTGATTAACTACGGGCATTGCAAAATATTAAGAATAAGCAATTATAGTAAATATTAATCCCAGTGCTACCTTATATAAGTAAAATACAGAGCTATGACACTTAAAGTATTTTTTTTAAAGGGGAAAGGAGAGACTTAATCAAAATGACTAAAGGATGAAAAGAGGCTTTCCTCCAGAAACTAAAAACGATCATATTGAGATATATTAATATAAAGCGGCATAAGTTGGTTGTTTGATATGAAACTAAGCCATAGCTAGTTAGGCCAGTCAGAGAATAGGCGTTGAAGTTGTTATGGCCTTTCTGTAAATATTTATGATTTTATTTTGATATTGTTATCAGTAGCTTGTGACTTTTTTTATATATTTTTAGGTTTTTGTTATATTTTAATTAGTTTTTTTTGTTTGATTTAGAGGTTAATGCGCTCCGTTTTTAACTAACAAAGTACCTAATGAAGAGCTTATCATTTAAACGTTCTAAAACTGGTCTGATCATTAAGGTGGATAGACAGTACATCAGCATTACTCTTAGTTTTTATTGCAGTGATTATTGGTTTAACCAATAGCCTTGATGACGAAAGTAATGCAGTGTGGGGCGATGGTTTGATAGGCAATTCGGTGTGCGATGGTAAAGACTCTTAATTGTCATGCTTTTATCTACAGCAATATAATTTAAAGTGTTTAGTTAAGTGAACATGGCGTTAATTATGTATTTTCTAAGTGAATAGTTAGGGTGAGTTTACATAAATCTAGCTTTTCATTGAAAACCATAGTTGATTTAAATAAGTCAATATTGAATCGTACAAAAACATGAACTCAAGTGAAGCGGCAAAAAGAAAAAAATACTTCAAAGTGCAATAGCCCATTTTTCAAAAACTAGTTATAGAAATGTAAAAGTAAACGCAATCGCAAACTCGGCAGGTGTTTCGCCATCCTTGATTTATTATTATTATGAAAATAAAGAGCACTTATTTGTAGAGTCTTACGCTCATATTATCAATCAAAGAGTAAAGTCGGTTAGTAAGCTCACTTTTAAGAAGTTAGTGTTATTGTATACATCAGTTTTTCTGGAAAACTATAAGTTCTCTGCATCAATTAGTGAGGTTGCTTCTTCTAATCGCGATGCCAAGCATGATATACATGAAGTTGTATATTCTTGCTTTAAGTTATGTAGTGATATTAAATTGACAGATTACGATACATATTTAGCGGTTCTAATGGGCTTGATACCCAGTCAGGAAGTAATATCATGCCCCAAGGAAGCCAAAATTAAGATGCAAAATTTGATTGAAGCCTATAATAAGTTGCTTAAGTAGTACTCGCTAGTTTGTAGTGGCGTTGTTGATCGAATCAGCTTGAAGATCAACGACACCATATGTAGCTAGCCGTTAGCTTCTAACGGGCATACCTAGTTCTATGACTTTGTTAATCGCTTTAACATTCGCCATGATTTCACCCACTGAGCGTTGTAACATCTCAAGCTCAATTACCGCTTGTTAGTCCTTTATATCGGGACATAACAGTTTCAGATATTGAACGATAGTGATAACCAGACTGTGTTCTCCATTCCGATATTGTTCCACCTCTCAGAGCCACGACCGCTTTGTTTCTGGGATGACCGTCTTCCCAAAGAGCTGCATTCTTTCGAGGCGGTATTAACGAAGTACAGTCTTTATTTTTCAGAGTCTCGTAGCCATTTTTGTGTCATATGCTCCATCGGCGGATACGGCAGCGACCTTTCAACGTAGTGGGTTGAGTAACGTCGGTAACACTTCACTATCGCCCATATTTACAAGGCTGACTTCCGCACTCATCGCTTCGTGAGTATCCACATCTACAGCTAAGTGCAGTTTACGCCATGTCCTACGTTTTTCTGCTCCATGCTTTTTCACTTTCCACTCACCCTGACGAAAGACTTTGAGGCCAGTAGAATCAGTGGCTATATGGCGAGAAGCCCCTCTCGATTTATTGCGATATTTGACCTGAACTGTCTTCGAGCGTTTATTGATACAGGTTTAGTTAGGGGCGTTAGTGGGTCATCTAATAGCTCAAAGATAGAGTCGATAAAGCCATGAAGAGCACGTAAAGGCAGAGAGAAGATGCCCTTAAACATCAAGGCGGTTTCAATCGCTGTATCTGAGTACTGAAAGCCTCTCCCACGTTTACCATGATGGGTTTTGCATCGCCAGGCATCTACGGCTGAATCCTCTATCCAGAATGTAACCGAACCACGTTTACAAAGAGCCTTATTGTACTCCGACCAGCTAGTTATCTTCTTGTTTGCTTTACCCACATCACCACCATTTTAATCGTTTCAAATGATAAGATCGAAGGACTTGGAAAAGGTTCAACTAATTTAGGCAACAACGCCCCGGAAAACGCCACATTCAACATAGTTTAAAGTCCCTTAACTAGGATTACTCTAAATACTTATCAACAAATGATAAGTTTACCGTTAAAGTTTCTTTAACTGTTTTGATTTTTATGTTTCACATACACGATAAAAATTGGGGTAATATTTATCAAATCAACGATGATAATAGATTTCAAATCTTGATTATACTCAGGATTAAATGCGTTAAAGGTTTATAAACATCCTATTACTATATTCTTTTTAGTTCGATGACGGATGCCATCAGTACTAAATATAAAATGGAGTAGATAAATCACCATATAATGCTTTGCAACATAGTTAACAGTATTTTTTTTCAAATCAAAATAAATAATTATAGGTGAAAACATGAAAGTAAAAAATCTATTTATCCTACTTTCTCTTATTATGATGTTTATTTTCTTGTTTTCAATAGGAATAATCATGAATAACATAGGGCTAATAAAAATGAGCTTTTTATCAAGCTTATACGCTGAAGTTACAATGACGTTCTTTATCAGCTGTAATTTAATTATTAGCTTATTTACTATGCATAGAGTGGTCAAGCCGATAGCTGTTTTTAGCAAACATATGGAACAATTAAATAAATTTGACATTAGGCCAGGGCCGGTTTGTGATTGGCTAAATTGCAACCCACATAGGTGTGATGAGTTTTCAGACCTTGCACATAAGTTAAAGTCGTTTAGGGAACCAATCCATAGCCTTATTTCTTCTTTATGCAATGATAGTGTCTACAAACTAGGTCTAGCACAGAAAGATATATCCAATGCTATCAGTATTGTTTCAGAAAATTCAAAAATAGAGGCTTCTGAAGTAGATAATGCAGCTACAGCTGCAGTGGAGTTAGCAGCAATAACTAAAAATGTTGCATATAGAGTTAACGACACAGAGTCAGCGGTCATGACGACACTTGAGACAATTAATTCATGCAGAAATGTTCTGGTTTCTTCTGAAGATGTTATCCAAAAAATGGGAATGTCAATGGAGGAGTCTCGAGAAATTATGAAAGTTTTGAGAAAACACTCGGAGGAGATTGGCTATGTGATTGACGTCATAAGAAACATATCCGATCAAACAAACTTATTAGCATTAAATGCAGCTATAGAAGCAGCTAGAGCGGGTGACTTAGGACGAGGCTTTGCTGTCGTTGCTGATGAAGTTAGGTCATTAGCCGAAAAAACGCAGTCTTCTACGGAGAGCATTTCAGATAATATTGTTGACCTTCAAGATCTTTGCGGAAAAGCTCAATGTGTTACTGTCGATAATTCAACCTCTGTAGGAAAGTCCATATCTTCAATAAGCGAAATTCAAACTGGATTTGAAGAGATTGTAGGAGAAGCAACATCAATCTCTAATATAAACACGCTTGTTGTATCAGCATCAGAAGAGCAGGCTGTTGTTACATCAGAAATCTCGAAGCGTTTAGAGGCAATCAACACACTAGTAAAAAATAACGTTCAAGGGTTTGACGAAGTCCAACGAATTAACGAATTAATATCGCTTGTGTCAAAAGACATTGAAATGAAGGTACAAAAATTTGTCGTGTAATTAAGTATAGAAGTGGCCCCCAATTTTCGGTCATGACTTAAGTGATTGATCTATTTGTATAGTACCTAAAAATACTGGAACAGGTTATGACGTAGAATACGTAGAAACCACTCACCTGTGTTTAAAGCTAAGGTGGCGCTTGATGCTGCTAG
>JAYYSE010000019.1:0-38702 GCA_036126475.1 Pseudomonadota bacterium
TCATATCGCCTCTTTCTACAGCTGCGACGACCTGTAATTTAAAGCCTAGTGTGTAATCACGCTGAGTGCGCTTAACGTAGGTATTATTTGAAGTAGTCATAATTCGTCCTCAATGTGTAAACACATTTCAGGACGAGACAGAGAATACAAAAAGGCCGTTAACTGACAAGCGCAGTTAATGGCCAATTTTATCGAATCAAGTAATGAGACGTTTAGCTCAATGGTTCAGTAGGCGCTTGGCTTGCAACCTTTTTAGGGGCATAAGCGACATCTTCCAACTCTTTGTGGTTATTTCCAATCAATTCACCAGAATGGAACAAGGCGTATTCACCCGGCTTCATTCTAAACCACTCTTCATTACCAGTAAGGGGTTGAGTAGCCACTACCGTCACCACATCATTCGGTGTGGTTTCTTCTTGAAAGTTAATCTCGACGTCTTCATCGATCAAGCTCGCGTTACCAAAAGGCGCGCGTCTCGTAATCCAGTACAAGTGATTGGTACAGTATGTCATTACATACTCACCATCGCTCAACAACATGTTGAAAACGCCTTTCTCTCGCAGCTTATCGCAACACTCAGCAACAAAGCGGAACATGCCTTCCATGTCTTGTGGTGGTTCAGGAAAACGCTCTTCTAGTTGCTTAAGTAACCAACAGAATGAACGCTCGCTGTCAGTTTCACCAACAGATCTAAAACGCCCACTCACTAAGTCATCGTAATCTGATAGTTGGCCATTGTGAGCAAAGGTCCAGTATCTTCCCCAAAGCTCACGAGTGAAAGGGTGTGTATTCTCTAGATTAACGCCACCACGGTTGGCTTGACGGATGTGGCTGACAACAGCTTGGCTTTTTATTGGGTAGTTTTGAACCAATTCAGCGATCTTAGACTCACAGCTAGGGTTAGGGTCTTTAAAGGTACGAAAGCCCTTACCCTCATAAAAGGTAATCCCCCAACCATCACGATGTGGACCAGTATTGCCACCGCGCTGCATAAGACCAGTGAAGCTAAAACAAATATCCGTTGGCACATTCGCGCTCATACCGAGCAATTCACACATGGTTTAATCTACTCCCTATTAAAACCAATACAGCCACAAACCTAGGCTCTATATGTCTGTAAAACTGTTATTCCATCTCTTTTTCAACAAGCTGAATCACAATATGGATGATCTTGATATGAATCTCTTGGATACGATCTGCGTAACCAAAATGTGGTACTCGAATTTCGATATCCGCACAACCCGCCATTTTACCGCCGTCTTTACCAGTCAGAGCAATCGTCTTCATGCCTTTCGCTTGAGCTGCCTCAATGGCTTTTAGGATATTGCCTGAGTTACCAGACGTTGATAGACCGAATAGCACATCTCCTTTACGGCCAACCGCTTCTACATAACGAGAAAATACGTGGTCGTAGCCGAAGTCATTACTTACACAAGATAAGTGGCTAGGGTCAGAAATCGCAATACCAGCGTAACCTGGACGGTTTTCACGGTATCGGCCAGTCAGCTCTTCTGCGAAGTGCATTGCATCACAGTGTGAACCACCGTTACCACAAGAAAGCACTTTACCTTCCTGTTTGAATGAGTCAGCAATCATTTTTGCCGCTGCTTCAATTTGAGCAATATTATGATCATCACTCAAAAACTTGTTAAGAACGTCAGCAGCTTCGTTCAATTCTCTTTTGATTAGGTCTTGGTACATAAGGCTTATCTCTTATTTTTGTGACGCAGTTTAGCGTGCGCGATATGAGAGCTGAGGTTTGTCCCCTCTTTTATCTAAGTTTACCCACAAACATGAAATAGTGTCGACAGTTAAGCAGAAAGATTGTCACCTTATTTAGCCAGCCACTGCAAATCCGTCCAAATAATCACCACCAACCTCTCACAATTGGAACTTTAACTCTACTCAGATCACTTTTTACTCAATTTTGAGTTTTACAAATATTTAATGTTTTGTTTACACTTAACTGGTTAGACCTCTTACCTAAAACTTAATAACAATAAGTGATCTCTGAAAAGGAAATCGATCATGAATATATTGCTCTCACTACTCGGCATGACAGCTATCTTAGGTGTCTGTCTCTACCACAGAGTTAGCTTGGTACGCACATTAATCGCACTAACTGGCGCAATGGTAGCTTTAACACTATTCGGCGACGTAGCGGTTACTGGCTGGCTTTGTTACCTATTAGCGGTTGCTATTTTGGCTGTACCAACCATTCGACAAACTCTCATCAGCCAAAAAGCACTTTCTGTATTTAAGAAAGTACTGCCGGCGATGTCTCAGACAGAAAAAGAAGCACTGGAAGCAGGTACTGTTTGGTGGGAAGCAGAGCTATTCAAAGGCAAACCTGAATGGAAAAAACTACAGAACATCGCTGCCCCAAAACTATCTGAAGCCGAACAAGCGTTCCTCGATGGTCCAGTAAACACAGTGTGTGAAATGGTCAATGATTACCAGGTCACTCATGAGCTTGCTGATTTACCACCAGAAGTATGGCAATACCTGAAAGACCACAAGTTCTTCGCGATGATCATCAAGAAAAAATACGGTGGCTTAGAATTCTCAGCTTATGCTCAGTCTTTGGTTCTACAAAAACTAACGGGCGTATCTAGCGTACTGTCATCAACCGTTGGTGTACCGAACTCGTTAGGGCCAGGTGAACTGCTGCAACACTACGGTACTGAAGAGCAGAGAAACCACTATCTTCCGCGCTTGGCTGAAGGTAAAGAGATCCCGTGTTTTGCTCTAACTAGCCCAGAAGCAGGTTCTGATGCGGGTTCAATCCCAGATTACGGTGTGGTTTGTAAAGGTGAATGGCAAGGCGAAGAAGTTCTTGGTATGCGCCTGACTTGGAACAAACGCTACATCACTCTGGCACCGATTGCGACCGTATTGGGTTTGGCCTTTAAACTGCGCGATCCAGAAGGCTTACTGGGCGACCAGCAAGATCTTGGTATCACCTGTGCTCTTATCCCAACCGATTTGAAAGGCGTGGAGATTGGCAACCGCCACTTCCCACTGAACGTTCCTTTCCAAAACGGCCCAACGCGAGGTGACGATATTTTCGTTCCTATCGATTTCATCATTGGCGGTCAGAAAATGGCAGGCCAAGGTTGGAGAATGCTGGTTGAATGTCTGTCAGTGGGTCGTGGTATCACACTGCCATCAAACTCAACCGGTGGCATCAAAACAGCAGCGCTTGCAACTGGTGCTTACGCTCGTATCCGCCGTCAATTTAAGCAACCAATTGGTCGCATGGAAGGGGTTGAAGAGCCGCTGGCACGTCTAGGTGGTAATGCTTATGTCATGGATGCAGCGAGCAACCTGACCGTTGCAGGTATCGACCTTGGTGAAAAACCTTCAGTTATCTCTGCAATCGTGAAGTATCACTGTACGCACCGTGGTCAACGCAGCATCATCGATGCAATGGACATCGTAGGTGGTAAGGGTATTTGCTTAGGCCCATCAAACTTCCTAGCTCGTGGCTACCAAGGCTCGCCAATTGCGATTACCGTTGAAGGTGCAAACATCCTGACTCGTTCAATGATCATCTATGGTCAAGGTGCGATTCGTTGCCACCCTTACGTTCTTAATGAAATGGAAGCAGCATACTCAGAAAGCAGCGATGCGCTTGATAAGTTTGATTCAGCGTTAGCAGGACACGTTAGCTTTACACTAAGTAACCTAGTTCGTAGTTTGTGGTTTGGTTTAACTGATGGCCGTGGTTCAGACACGCCAACACCAGCCAATAGCACAGATAAACAGACAAAACGCTACTACCAACAGCTGAACCGTTACAGTGCTAACCTAGCGCTACTGTCTGACATTTCAATGGCTGTATTAGGCGGCTCACTAAAACGTAGAGAGCGCCTATCTGCTCGTCTAGGTGATATCCTGAGCCAACTATACCTAGGTTCTGCGACACTAAAACGCTTTGAAAGCGAAGGCAGCAATGCAGAAGACCTACCACTAGTACACTGGGGTATGCAAGACAGCTTGCGTCAAACTGAAGTAGCAATTGATGAGTTCTTAGCAAACTTCCCAAACCCAGTGGTTGGACGCCTTCTGCGTGTTGTATTGATGCCATTTGGCCGTATCCGTCGTGCACCAAACGACAAACTGGATAGCCAAGTAGCACACATCCTACAAACACCGAGTGCAACACGCTCACGTATCGGCCGTGGTCAATACTTAGCGGATACTCAATACAACGCGGTAGGTAAAGTTGAGAAAGCATTGGAGGTCATTCTTCAAGCTGAGCCTCTGTTCGATAAAGTCTGTAAAGAGACGCATCAGAAACGCGCCTTCCTACGACTGGATTTGGTCGCTCAATTAGGTCTTGAGAAAGGTATTCTGACAGAGAAAGAAGCGGCACTGTTAGAGAGTGCAGAGCAACATCGACTGTACACCATCAATGTTGATGACTTCTCACCAGAGGAGCTGGCAGCAAAGCCAGAGTATCCAGACCAATCGATTGATAACGTAGCTTAGATTTTGTTTTAGAAACAAAAACGGGACTCATTTGAGTCCCGTTTTTTTGTTCAAAATATAGGTGCTTGTATTTGACCCAAGTCAGGTATTAAGTAGCTCTTAGAACAACTCTATCACGTTGGGAATTACTTGGGTGCCTTAAGTTGCATCTCTGGTTGAGCTCTTTTCTTAGCAGTCACCTTGCGAACCACAAACCAAATCAACAAGCCCAAAATAATCGCAACCACATTACCAACCCCAATAATGATCAAACTGCGTTTTCTATCTTCTTCTCGCTTCTTCAGTATCATCATTTCAGTGGCAATTCGCTTCTGCTCAGCTAATGCCTCTTCTTGAAAACGGCGGGATTCCGCTAAATCAATATCTTGAACCACGCTGTAAGAGTGCTCAGTAATCGGAAACGTCAGTGCACGCTGGCTAGAAGCATCGGTGGCATATACCATTCCCGACCAGTTATAAATCCCAATTTCACCATTGTAAGGGATCTCCAAAGGCACCTTCATCGCATCGACATCCGCTTGGCCTTGCTTATACATCACATACTCATCTGGTGCTTTGTGCTCAACGTGCACCGCTAACGAACTCGGTGCTATCATGCCTTGCTCACCAGAGACCACAATTGTATGAGATAAACCTTCTTTACGAGATTGAATAAAGGTAGTCGTGATTGGTGTTGGGTAAACCAAGACTTCTTGCTCTTGCGCTCGCAAAAACACACCGTTACCGGAAGTGATGCGCGCACGGTATTTGCCCGGCTCGATATCGATAGGCAAAGCGACAGTGAAGACGCCGTCCCCTGCTTTCTCATCAAGATCAACGCCATCGTCAGCGAACTCGCCCATCACAACTGGAACTGGGCGCGCTTCTCTCACTAGGGATTCTTCGTTTTCGACAAACTTGGTAAACGTTACCTTTAGTTTTACACGATCAAGGAAATCACGTAGCACCAAAGGCTTACCGTCAGAGGTGAGACGGGCGGTAAACTTGATGCGCTCGGTTTGGTACAACTTACCTGGAAACTCATTAGCATCCAAAACAAGGTGAGACAGTAGCTTGATATTGTTCTTAGGAGATACCTTACCTACCGCTTGCCATGGGCCTGGCATCGGCTTATCAATAGAGACAATGTCCATTGAGGATTCTTCATACCAACGGACATTATCAGCGTTACGCCAAGAGTAGTATTTCTTGCCGTCAGGACGAACTAAGACGACAGGTTTAGAGTTATCGGCTCGATAAATTATAAAGGTAATTTGTTCTATGCTTGGATCAACTCGGAATCGGTTGTCCAATAAACTCATTACGGATTCTGTTGCCGCGTGCAAGCTAAAGCTTAACAGCAGCAAACAACCGGTAGCCAATACCCTTAACATACTTTCTCCCTATTGACGCCAGAGGCAACTTCCGCTTTTCTCGACGAGATCTAAACGACTTTGATGCGCTTCTACTTCATCGGCCGTTGCTCGTAAAACCTTTAGGGATTTTCGACCACTTTCTACTCTTCGGACATTTTCTACGCCACCTTCTTGCTGATCAGCGTTAAATTGCAGTGACGTTTGTCCACCCGTCATCAATAAATAGACGTCAGCTAGGATCTCCGCATCGAGCAAAGCGCCGTGGAGAGTACGGTGCGAGTTATCGATGCCATAACGTTCACATAAGATATCTAGGTTGTTTCTTTTACCTGGGAATATCTTTTTCGCCATGTCCAGGGTATCGGTAACTTTACAGTAATCGTCTGTCTTACCGATCGTAGGGTCCAGTTTCTCAAACTCATAGTCCATGAAGCCGGTATCGAAGGGCGCGTTGTGAGCCACCAGCTCAGCGCCTTTGATGAAGTCGAGAAACTCTTTATGGATGTCTTGGTATTCAGGCTTATCAACCAAGAATTCATCAGTGATACCGTGAACGCCAATCGCCTCTTCTTGAATAGCGCGATCTGGCTTGATGTAAACGTGAAAGTGGCGCCCAGTTAACTTACGGTTGATGATCTCTACGGCACCGATCTCTACGATGCGGTGACCCATGTAATGAGGACCACCTTCGGTATTCATACCGGTTGTTTCGGTATCGAGTACGACGATACGCTTGTTTTCATTCGAACTGTTTTTTTCGTTCGCGGTTTGTTCTGGAGTGCTACTGGTATTCATAAGGATAACTGTGTCAGACTATGCCGATAATGTGCTTGAGGTAATAGTATCAAATCATGACGAAACAAGTTGAAATTTTCACTGACGGTTCTTGTTTAGGCAATCCAGGGCCTGGCGGCTATGGCATCGTACTTCGCTACAAGAAAATAGAGAAGACGCTCGCGCAGGGCTATACCCTAACGACCAACAACCGGATGGAAATGCTCGCTGCTGTTGTAGCACTACAAACCCTCAAAGAGCCGTGCTCAGTGATTCTGACTACCGATAGCCAATATGTTCGTCAAGGCATTACACAGTGGATACATAACTGGAAAAAGCGCGACTGGAAAACCGCCGACAAAAAGCCGGTGAAAAATGCCGATCTTTGGCAAAAGCTCGATAAAGAGACAGCACGTCACACTGTCGATTGGCGTTGGGTGAAAGGACACGCAGGTCACCGAGAGAATGAGATGTGTGATGAGCTAGCTCGTACCGCCGCAGAAAACCCAACCCAAGAAGACACGGGCTATCAGCCAAGCTGATATTGGGAGCGGATAAGGGTATCCGATAGCAAAAAGCCGACTACGAGTCGGCTTTTTCTGTTTTTAGCGGGCGCAGCGCACGAATGGAATGCAACGTGCAGCGAGTATCTGTCCTAAAGCTAGCACCAACCGGAGAGAAGCGTCGCTTGAGATGCCAGTGTGGCTTAATAGGCTTGAGTGGATAAGTACGCTTGCGAGCAACGATAAAGTATTGGCTTCCAGCAAACGAGGCACAGCTGCCTAATGCGTTCTCAAGCCAAGTCCACATCGCTTGATACTTACTCATAGGGAACAATGCATAAGTATCACAATGAATCACTTCATAATTCAGAACGCCCAACCAGTCTTTGACGCGACTTGGCGTATACATTCGCCCACTCCACGGTAAACTGTTCTTACGCCACGGCATTAAGCTGGCAAGCCCGGTGACACTGAATGGGTTAAAGCCGGTGATGATAATGTAGCCATCGTCCATCATCACTCGGTCGACTTCTCTTAATAACCGATGTGGGTCATTGCTATAATCTAATTGATGACTAAGTACCACGACATCAAAACTTTTCTCCAAAAAGGGCAAATTATAGCCATCCGCTATCACATTATGTAATGGGTTCTGGATATCTAGGTTTACTTGATGTTGAATGTTGCATGTGCAGCTGGAAATCTCACTGCTGAGACCGCCGAGCTTGAGCATATGGTAACCAAATAACTTTGGGCACCACTCATCGAGTCGAGTTTGAATTGATTCTCTCAACCAGTCCCCATTGTGCAATTGTGCCCAAGTGTAAGGACGCTCAAACTTCTTTCTGCTACGTGCTGGCTTCATCAATAATCTGTCTCACTTATTCTGTCGCATTGAAAGTGACTGGAGAACCAATAATGTTACATATCAAAAGCATACCTGCATTTAACGACAATTACATCTGGCTGATTGAAAATAGCGATCGCCGTTGTGCTGTCGTCGACCCCGGCGATGCAGCTCCAGTATTAGAGTACTTAGCACACCATGAGCTAACTTTAGATGCAATCTTGATTACGCACCACCACCACGATCACATTGGTGGCGTTCCAGAGTTAGTTAGACAATTCCCAGGTGTTGATGTCGTGGGTCCGATGAATGAGCCTATCCCAACATTGACACACCCAGTGGATGATGGAGACCAACTGGAGTTGTTTGGCGAAATATTCTTGGTTCTTGGGTTAAGCGGGCACACGGCGGGCCATATCGGTTACGTTGGTGATGCAAAGCTATTCTGTGGCGATGTACTGTTCTCAGCGGGCTGTGGTCGCATCATGGAAGGCACTCCACAACAGATGTTTGATGCATTAAATAAGATTACGGCGCTTCCTCAAGAAACCGAGGTCTATTGTGCACATGAGTACACAGCAGCCAATATCGCTTTCGCACTTGCAGTTGAGCCAGATAACCAACATTTGCAGCAATATCGCGACCAAGTGAACCGACTTCGCGCACAAAATAAGTCGACCATTCCCACAAATTTGAGACAAGAGAAGTTTGTGAACCCTTTCTTGCGCTACACCGAACCAAGTGTAGTGAAATCAGTATCTAACCGCACGGAACAGACCGATCCTTTGTCAGTATTTACCGCTCTACGTGCGTGGAAGAACGAATTTTAACAAATACAGACTTGTCACTTACAGGGAGTGGCAAGTATTATCATCGGCCGTTTATTAAAAAGGCTGTAACATGCGAGTTAAGTACAGCTGGGCTTTGGTATTACTACTATCTGGTTGCCAATTAACTCAGTCAGAGAATCCAGACCAAGCTTCCGAGCAAACCAACACACCTCCTACAGAAGTTTCTCAAGTGAACGTTTCACCTGAAGCGACCAAAGAAGAACAAAAAGTTGAAGCACCTGTCGTCACTCCACAAGCACAAGAAGATGTTTGGAAACGTATTGCGATGCAACTTGAAATGGAAGTACCAGACCAAAAGAAGGTCGACTACTACCGAACTTGGTATTTAAAACACCCTAGTCATCTAAAAACCGTCTCCAAGCGAGCTGAACCTTTCCTTTACTTGATCACCACCAAGATCGAAGAAAGAGACCTACCTTTAGAGCTGGCACTGCTACCGGTTGTTGAAAGCTCATTCGACGCATTTGCCTACTCTCACGGCAGTGCCGCTGGCCTATGGCAATTCCTCGCAGGCACTGGTAAAGACTACGGACTTGAGCAGAACTTCTGGTATGACGGCCGCCGAGATGTTGCCGCTTCAACCGATGCTGCGTTAGATTTTCTAACCGACTTAAACAGACGTTTTGATGGCGACTGGCAACACGCAATCGCGGCATACAACAGTGGCGGTGGTCGTGTAAACAGTGCAATCCGTAAGAATAAGAAGCTTGGCAAACCAATCGACTTCTTCTCACTAGACCTGCCGAAAGAGACCAGTAGCTACGTACCTAAACTGCTGGCACTGGCAGACGTGATTGCCAACCAAGAAAAGTACGGTATTGATATTCCTACAATCCCAAACAAGCCTTTACTGACTCTGGTTAATCCAGAAGAGCAACTGGATTTGGCTATTGCTGCGAACTACGCAGGCATTCCAGTAAAAGAGCTACAAGGCTATAACCCTGCATATAACCAGTGGGCGACAGCACCAGAAAAGTATCAGAAGCTATTACTTCCTCTAGAATCAGTTGAAAAATTCAACAAAGAAGTAGCGGCCAATAAAGGCAAAGGCATGAAGCTGGTTCGTTACAAGGTTCAGTCTGGTGACAGTATCAGCGTACTGGCAAGCAAATACAACACCACCAGCAAGGTGATCCGCACTGCCAATGGTTTGACCAACAACAACATTCGTATCGGTCAACACCTACTGATCCCTACTTCGACCAAAGACGATAAGGCATACGCGCTAAGCGCTTCAAACCGCCTAGCAAGCACACAGTCAAAGAGTCGCGGTCAATACAAGCTAACCCACAAAGTGAAAAGTGGTGACAGCTTATGGACCATTGCACGCGCCAACAAGGTATCTCACCAGTCGCTTGCGAAGTGGAATGGCATGGGACCACGTGACACCTTACGAATTGGTCAAGAACTGGTCATCTGGAAGAACGGTTCTGACGGCGCCATCATCCGTACCATCTTTTACAACGTAAGATCAGGTGACACAGTCAGCGGTATTGCATCAAAGTTCAAGGTAAAGAGTTCAGATGTTGTAAAATGGAACACTTTACAGAACCAGAAATACTTACAGCCAGGACAAAAGCTTAAGCTGTATGTTGATGTAACTAAGGTAAGTGTATGAACCCATCAAGTAACCCACTCGTCATGCTGTTGGATATATTCCGTTCACCAACAGCTTGTTTCTTAGCGCTTTATCAGCGAAGTGCTTGGGGATGGCAACCCTACGTCGTATTAATGCTTAGCCCATTTTTATTTTGGGGTGCTTATTTTTCGAACGTGGATTTTGCTTGGTTAAGTGCAGAGCTATCTAAGCAATTAGCTCAAACAAACCCAGACCAGTTGGCGTTACTTGATAGTAATACCCTACTCGCCAGTGAAATCATCAGCGATGTGTTTAGCCGCACGCTCACTATCGTTCTTTTGGCATTTTGGCTTAACCTTGCAACCAAACCAAGCCAACATCAGCATAGCTTTTGGCGATGGTTTGCAGCAGCGTCAGTTATCATCTTCCCAGCAGTTTTAGGCGATATTGCGAGCTACGCAAGTCTAATCCTAAAGCACGGTCATGTGATGAACTTCGCCGCTGACTTGAACAGCTTAAACGGCTTAATCAAGTTACCGCTTACCAGTGATTGGTCACAATTTGCTAGCTCTTTACCACTGCTACTGCCTTGGTACATCGTACTTGGTTACGCGGCGGTATTAACGTGGACAGAGTTTGAGCGTGGACAAGCACTGGTGATTTCAGGCTTGCCGTGGATTGGCTATTACCTAATCTGGGCTATCTACATTTTAGTTTCGTAGATAGCCGTTACTGAGTCTTAGCTTTACGCTATTTAGCCTTAAAAGTGACTAACATTGGATTATGATCAGAAGCGTCCGTCATGGGCGCTTTTGCTTTTTCGACCTCTAGTCCTCGATAAAACACATGATCTAACACTAGCCCCGTTATGAACTGTGTGCGATTATCCGGCTCAAAAGCGACCTCAGCCAAACCTACCTTTTCCAATTCCTCTGTCAATACTGTAAAACGAGCCTCACTCCAGCTGTTAAAGTCACCGGCAAAAATAATTGACCCACGATAATTTTGTAGATTGTCAGTTAAGCTCTTGAGTTGAGCTTTATAATCTTCGGTACCAAAAGTAAAGTTCACGGCGTGAATATTGATCACCGCCAACTCTTCACCATTATTCAACTTGTAACGTGACCAAAGAGCAGACTTAGGTAACTGCAACCAAGGCTCTTCATGAGTATAAGCACAAGCCTCAATAGGCAAGTGAGTCGCAAGATTGAGCACGCCAGCACTTTTTTCGAATGCCTCAAACGCATTGACTCGAGTACTTCCCCATTGACCACTCGTTACCCACTGACGAAGTCCATCCGTCATACTGGCTTCTTGCAGCAGTACTAAATCACTTCCCGCTGTCAGCTTATTGAGTTCAGTCTGCCAATGACTGCGATTTTGCTTATAAATATTCCATACTGTGAGGCTTAAGCCGTCAGACACATCCAGCGCTTTAGATTCAGAGTTTTGGTAGCAACTGTAGATGTCATTACTGGTGTTTGGAGAAGACGTAATAAGATTTGGCTTATTTGGGATCACAAAAATAAAGTGAAAACTAACAACAGTTAGTGTTATCAGTAATGTGATAACTATGATGGTTTTCTTGAACATAAAGCACCCTACCAGAAATGAAAAAGGAGCGATAAACGCTCCATTCAGGGTAATAGTTTTTTTATACGGCGTCTTCGTCTTCTTCGCCAGTACGAATACGTACCACACGTTCAACGTCAGTGATGAAGATCTTACCATCGCCAATTTTACCAGTTTGAGCCGTCTCAATAATGGTATCAACACATTGGTCTGCGACTTCATCAGTAACAACGATCTCTAACTTAACTTTAGGCAAAAAGTCGACCATGTACTCTGCGCCACGGTATAGCTCAGTATGACCCTTTTGGCGTCCGAAACCTTTAACTTCAGAGACCGTCATACCCGTAATGCCCACTTCTGCAAGCGCCTCACGTACATCATCAAGTTTGAATGGCTTGATAATGGCTTCAATCTTTTTCATGTTCATCCCTTAAACTGTGCGAATGGCTCATTATCGGATAGCTATAGTAAACATTCAATCAAAAAAGCCAGAGCTTTAAAGCTCTGGCTCGAAAGTCATCGTATTGTTTAATCTGTGCTTTAAGAAGGGTTTACTTAAGGCTTGCGTAGTAAGCAGCTAGATTTGCGATATCTTCATCATTCAGCATTGAAGCTTGAGCCTGCATGACAGCAGCCAAACCGCCGGTACGCTGGCCATTCTTGTATGCGTTGATAGATGAAACAATGTATTGCTCGTTTTGACCTTTAAGGTTTGGGTAACCCGGGATCACTGCGATACCGTCAGCACCGTGACAAGCTGCACATACTGCTGCTTTTGCTTGTCCTGCAGCAACATCACCTGCCAGAGCGTTACCACTCAATAGTCCAAGTCCAAGAACTAATCCTAGTGTAATTTTCTTCATTGCATATTCCATTAATTATTTTTATTCAAGTGACATAGAATTGTGACACAAACTTTTTCTAGTTGCTCCAAAGTGCTTCACAATCTTGACCATCGTAGTTTTTATCTACGAATAGCCCTAAAACAGCGATCACTCGATCACCATCCATTAATATAGGCGTTCTGCGCCTCAGCCAGCTAGGCACTTGGTACTCTTGAAACAGCTTCTTGAGCTTCCTGCTATGTCCACGCCCAACTGGGTGCGCCGATAAACCTTCAGGATTAAAGGTAACACGTAATACCGCGTTTTGGTCTGGTAAACTGAACGTTTGTACCCGACGACCAGGTTCGGATTCAGATACCCCCGCGTGTAAGCTGACATCTCCCAAGCCATCAGGCAGAAGCAACTTTCCGCCAACAGCAATATCACCTTGCCAGACCGATAGATCTTTAGTCTCTCGAACCAAATAGAGTTTTTGATTAAAACGCCTAATTTCAACGCCGTTTAACACCAGCTTAGGGTTAGCATCACGCTGAGCACACGCCACTTCCTCCCAGATAAGCTGGAGTTGCTTTTGGCTCGGCATCGCTTGCTGGCAATGACCTAACCACATTCTTAACAAACGCGACCTTAGTAAAGCAGATTGCTCAGATAACACCTCAATGCTCAAGCTCTGGTCCTCACCGAGGGCGAGTTGCAAGTGAGAAGCTAGCAACTCGTCTAGCAACATCTCTTGATCGGCACAAAGCTGAGCACTGCGACTAACAGACTCTCGAAAACTAGGCCAACGCTCGGTCAGCACCGGAGTCACTTGGTGGCGAATAAAATTACGGTCGAAACGCACGTCCTGATTACTTTCATCTTCAACCCAAGTTAACCCCATACGGCGAGCGAACGCCTCGATTTCGGTTCTGGTCACTGACAGCATAGGGCGAACAATATGAGCCTCTGAAAATGGCATCACTTTCGCCATCGATGAGAGGCCTTTAGGACCACTGCCGCGCTTTAACGCTAATAGAAAAGTCTCGACTTGATCGTCTATGTGTTGACCAGTAACCAGCACATCCCCTTGTCGAAGATGCGATTTGAAGGCGTTATATCTGGCATCTCGAGCGAGCTTTTCAATACTTTCACCACTATGAACATCCAGTGAGACACACTCCACTGTCAAAGGCACTGATAAATCATCGCACCACGCTTGGCATTGCTCGGCCCATTGGTCCGCATTCTCACTCAAGCCATGATGAACATGGATTGCCTGGCAATCGATACCATGATCTTTGGTGTATTGGGCAGCCAACTCCAACAGCACTCGTGAATCAACCCCACCACTAAAGGCAACCACCAGCCGGTGAGGCTTAGTTACGCTTTGGTCAAATACAGAGGTAAACGTTTCGATTAAGTGAGTCATGAGGCCTAATAAACCAAGAAGGTATTTGAAAGGTAATGTTTGAATAATAAAAAAGGGTTGGCACTGAGTCCAACCCTTTCATCATCTCGTTACATAAAGTCCGCCTTCGAATGAGGCAGCTTATCAGCAGTAACCATAGCTCATTAGACGCTGGTAACGACGCTCAAGAAGCGTTTCGTTATCAAACTGCTCTAGCTCTTCTAGTTGTTTAACTAAAAGGTCTTTCATGTTCTGAGCAGTTTGCACTGGATCACGGTGTGCGCCACCTAGCGGCTCAGGGATTATTTCGTCGATAAGCTCAAGCTCTTTAAGACGAGGAGCAATTAGGCCCATCGCTTCAGCAGCTTGTGGTGCTTTATCTGAGTCACGCCATAGGATCGAAGCACAACCTTCTGGAGAGATTACTGAGTACGTAGAGTACTGAAGCATGTTCACGTAGTCACCAACACCAATTGCTAGTGCACCACCAGAACCGCCTTCACCAACAACGTTACAAATAACTGGAACAGAAAGGCCAGCCATAACCTTAAGGTTTTTAGCGATAGCTTCAGACTGACCACGTTCTTCCGCGCCAACACCCGGGTATGCGCCAGCCGTATCGATGAAAGTAATGATAGGCATGTTGAAACGCTCAGCAGTTTCCATTAAGCGAAGTGCCTTACGGTAACCTTCAGGCTTTGGCATACCAAAGTTGCGAAGTACTTTTTCTTTAGTCTCGCGACCTTTCTGGTGACCAATAACCATAACAGGACGGCCATTTAGACGAGCCATACCACCCACGATTGCTTTGTCGTCAGCGTAAGCACGATCGCCCGCCATCTCTTCAAACTCTGTGAATGCATGCTCCAGATAATCTTTTGTGTAAGGACGTTGTGGGTGACGAGCAAGTTGAGCTACCTGCCATGCACCTAAGTCGCTAAAGATTTTCTGTTTAAGCTCTAAGCTTTTTTTCTCTAGTTGTTCGATTTCTCTGTCTAGATCTACCGCAGTGTCACCACCGTGACGCGAAACGTCACGTAGCGCTTCGATTTTTGCTTCAAGTTCAGCGATAGGCTTTTCAAATTCTAGAAAGTTCAGGCTCATCTATGAATCCTTGTTGATTCAGCTCCGCATTTGCGAAGCTAAATTTTAGTTAAATTCGAGTTCTACTTGGCTATTTCCAAGCAGCTGTTTTAATTCGTCTAGTAATGTATCACTTGGCGTCACGCGCCATTCTGTGCCCAAGGTTAACCGCGCTCTAGCGTCGGCACGCTGGTAGTATACATTGACTGGGACCGTTCCGGCTCTATAAGGCTCTAAGATTTGACTAAATCGTTCAAAAAATTGACCATTAATTTGGGATTCATCGATAGATATCGATACCCCGCGAGCATATTTTTCACGGGCGCTTCCTAAGTCCATGACCTCGCGCGCGGACATTTTAAGCCCACCGTTGAAGTCATCAAAGCTGACCTGTCCAGAAACGACCACAATTTTGTCTTTTTCGAGCAATTCTGCGTAACGATCGAGCGCATCTGAGAACAACATCACTTCCATACGCCCAGATCGATCGTCGATGGTCATCAAACCAATTCGAGTACCACGCTTGGTGGTCATAACTCGTGCTGCAATCACCAAGCCAGCAATCGTTAATGATTGGTCACGGCGTGTTGGCGTCGCATCTTTCAAACGGCAGCTGGTGTATTTCGCTAACTCTTTGATATACGAGTTAACTGGGTGACCCGTCAGGTACAAACCTAGCGTTTCACGTTCACCTTCAAGCCAAACCTTTTCAGGCCATCTCGGTACTTGGGTATACTTGTGCTCGACTTCTTCCGGAGCATCCGTCAATACACCAAACATGTCGGATTGCCCAAAGGACTCGGCATGGTGATATTGGCTTGCCGCTTTAACCGCATCAGCCAATGAAGCCATCATCGCTGCACGGTGAGGGCCTAATCTATCTAACGCACCCGATAGAATCAACTTTTCGATAACACGCTTGTTAACTTTCTTTAAATCAATACGTGCACAGAAGTCGAATAAATCTTTGAAGTAACCGCCCTTATTTCGCGCCTCAATGATCGCTTCAATCGGGCCCTCACCTACCCCTTTAATCGCGCCAATGCCGTAAACGATCGCACCGTCGTCATCAACATTAAATCGGTAGAGGCCTGAGTTGATATCAGGCGGCAGCAGCTTCAACTTCATACGGAAACACTCATCAACAAGGCCGATGACCTTCTCAGTGTTATCCATATCCGCTGTCATTACCGCAGCCATAAATTCCGCAGGATAGTGCGTTTTCAGCCATAGAGTTTGATAAGAAACCAGAGCATAGGCAGCAGAGTGAGATTTGTTAAAGCCGTAGCCTGCAAACTTCTCTACCAAGTCGAAGATTTTCATGGCCAGTTCGCCATCCACTCCGTTGGCTTCTGCACCTTCTTTAAAGGTGCCGCGCTGCTTCGCCATTTCTTCTGGCTTTTTCTTACCCATCGCACGACGCAACATATCTGCGCCACCCAACGTATAACCCGCTAGGATTTGGGCAATCTGCATTACCTGTTCTTGATATAAGATAATGCCGTATGTTGGCTCAAGCGTCTCTTTTAACGATTCGTGTTGCCATGTTTCATCTGGGTATGAGATCGCTTCCCGGCCGTGCTTACGGTCGATAAAGTTATCTACCATTCCCGATTGCAGTGGACCCGGACGGAACAAGGCTACCAATGCGATAATATCTTCGAAACAGTCAGGTTGAAGACGTTTGATTAGATCTTTCATACCACGAGATTCCAGCTGGAATACCGCGGTAGTTTCTGAATTTTGTAACAGGTTGAACGACGCTTGATCATCTAAAGGAATCGATTCGATACGAACTGGATCTTTGCCTTCGCGTTCAAGTCTTGGGTTTACTAGCCCTAATGCCCAGTCAATGATCGTTAGAGTACGCAGCCCCAAGAAGTCAAACTTAACCAAACCAGCGGTTTCTACGTCATTCTTATCAAATTGCGTTACTGGGAAGTTACCTTCTGCATCCGCATAGATAGGCGCGAAGTCCGTGATCGTGGTTGGTGAGATTACAACACCACCCGCGTGTTTACCGGCGTTTCGCGTACAACCTTCAAGAATACGGCACTTATCGATCAGTTCGCGAACCTCTTCATCGCCATCATAAAGCTCTGGTAATGCTGGCTCGGCAAGAAAAGCTTTCTCAAGTGTCATACCCGGATCTGGCGGTACAAGCTTAGAAATTCGGTCTACAAAACCAAACGGGTGGCCCAGTACACGGCCTACGTCACGGATTACCGCTTTTGCCGCCATTGTACCAAAGGTGATGATCTGAGATACCGCATCACGACCATACATTTCGGCAACGTGATCAATTACTTGGTCACGCTTGTCCATACAGAAGTCGATATCGAAATCGGGCATCGAGACACGTTCTGGGTTCAAGAAACGTTCGAACAGTAGATCGTATTCAAGTGGGTCGAGATCGGTGATATCCAATGCGTACGCCACCAATGAACCCGCACCCGAACCACGACCTGGGCCAACTGGCACATCGTTATCTTTAGACCATTGGATGAACTCCATTACGATCAAGAAGTACCCCGGGAAACCCATGTTGTTGATAACTTCCAGTTCGACTTTAAGGCGCTCATCGTATTCAGGACGGCGCTCAGATCGAACTTGCTCATCTGGGAACAAGAATGCTAAACGACGTTCAAGGCCCTCTTCTGATTTCTTAATCAAGAAATCTTCGATCGCTAAACCTTCGGTCGGGAAGTTAGGGAGGAAGTACTCACCAAGACGAACAGTAACGTTACAACGCTTAGCAATCTCAACGCTGTTTTCAAGCGCTTCTGGGATATCTGAAAACAGCTCACACATCTCCTCTTCGCTACGAAGATACTGTTGCGCGCTGTAGTTTTTAGGGCGACGTGGATCGACCATGGTGTAACCATCGTGGATCGCTACGCGGATTTCATGGGCATCAAACAAATCTTCGGTTAAGAACACTACTTCATTGGTTGCCACAACCGGTAAGTCTTGTTGCTCAGCAAGCTCTAATGCAAAGTGCAGGTAAGACTCTTCATCGGCACGTCCGGTACGAATCAGCTCTAAGTAAAAGCGATCGGGGAAGTGAGTCTTGTAAAACTCGACACCACTCGCGACGAGATCACGGTTACCTTTCAGTAATGCCTTACCGATCTCGCCTTCTTTGGCGCCCGATAAGATAATCAACCCTTCAGCGTTTTCGATTAACCACTCTTTGTCGATCACAGGTTGATGCTGTATGTGACCACGCAAGTAAGCTTTTGAAATCAGCAAGGTAAGGTTGTTATAACCTTTGTTATCAGACGCTAAAACCGTCAGTTTCGTCAGCTCATCTCCAAATCCTGGAGATTGCATCAAAAAATCAGCGCCAATAATTGGTTTAACCCCGCACCCATGGGCAGTACCGTAAAATTTCACCAAACCACATAGGTTGGTGAAGTCGGTAAGTGCTAGAGCTGGCATACCCATTTCAGCGACTTTTTTAACTAATGGTGGCACCTTAGACAGGCCATCCACCATAGAAAAGTCACTGTGTACGCGTAGGTGAACAAATTTTGGATCTGACATTATTTTTCCTGAGTTCTAGACCGGAGCCTAGGATTACAACTGAGTGTATTCTATTTTTTTCTACTGCTAGTTAGCAAATTTATTCAAAGATGAACGCTTATCTATGTAGCACTTAATCAATACCTAAAATACGTTTTACTGGCTTGAAGCTCTTACGGTAGTGCTCGGTAACACCGTGCTTTTCAATTGCCTCGAAATGCGCCTTAGTCGGGTAACCTTTGTGCTTAGCAAAACCAAACTCCGGATGAAGCTTATCAAGCTCTTCCATCTCTTGGTCACGTACGACTTTAGCAATAATAGACGCAGCACTAATTTCAGCGACGCGCAAGTCTCCTTTAACAACTGCAATACCAGCCATTGGCAGCTCAGGTACACGGTTGCCATCAATCAAAGCCATATCTGGCTGAACACTTAATCCAGCAATCGCGCGCTGCATCGCAACCATAGTCGCTTGTAAAATATTGAGTTCATCAATTTCTTGCGGTGAGCAACGACCAACCGACCACGCCAATGCTTTTTCTTTAATTTCAGGAAGAAGAGCGAGGCGCTTTTTCTCAGATAGTTGCTTTGAGTCGTTCAAGCCTTCAATGGGGTTATTCGGGTCTAAGATAACCGCAGCTGTCACTACATCGCCAACCAATGGTCCACGCCCTACTTCATCGACGCCAGCAAATAGGTGGTAGCCTTGAGGGTATTCGAAAGGTGGAAGCTCTTTTTTCTCTTTTACTGCCATGACAATTCTCTTTGTAACTTTTAAGCCCGTGCCTTTGAAACTAGCACGTTAGGATTCAACAAACTCTAGGCCGATCAATTTCAGCACCGCGTTGGCGGCTTGTTCGTCTGCATCTTTACGGATCCAGTGATGCATTTCAGTAAAGCGTTCAATCAATGCACTGTTATCTGCAGCTAACATCTTATCAACTGAAGGGAATAAGAAATCTGGATGGCACTCTTCCAAGATGTGCTCTTTGACGATTTCTTCACCTGCCAGAATATTCGGCAGTGACACAAACTCAGTGATAGCCAGCTTCTTCACAATGTAGCCAGTCAACTTATTCACTTTGTAGCCCACAACCATTGGACGCTTAAGCAGCATGCACTCAAGAGCGACCGTGCCCGATGCCAATAGTACGGAGTCCGCTGCAGTGATCACGTTACGAGCTGTATCCTGCACAATGACAAAATCCAATTCTGGTGCTGTCGCCTTCCAAATTTCGATAAACTGTTGCTTGCGGGTTTCGTTAACAGCAGCCACCACAAAACCGATGTCTGGGTACTTTTGTTTGATACGCTTACAGGTTTCAATGAACGGTTGCGCGATAAGCTTCATTTCACCACCACGACTGCCCGGTAGAACCGCCAGCCACTGCTTGTCTTGCTTTAGGCCAAGCAGTTCTCGTGCTTCCGCTTGATTTGGCTCGAGTGGAATGGCATCTGCTAGTGTATGACCAACAAATTCACAGGCAACGTTGTATTTGTCGTAGAACGCTTTTTCAAATGGTAAGAACGCTAGTACCAGGTCGGTTGCTTTGTCGATCTTAAAAATACGTTTTGGACGCCATGCCCATACTGAAGGGCTAACGTAATGAACCGTTTTTATACCGGCGTTCTTAAGGTCTAGCTCCAGTCTCAAGTTAAAGTCGGGAGCATCAATACCAACGAACACATCTGGTGGGTTCTGAGTAAAATATTTAACCAGCTCTGCTTTTACTTTTAACAAACGAGGCAAGCGACCAAGAACTTCAACAAGGCCCATTACGGCAAGCTCTTCCATCTCAAACAAAGATTCACAGCCTAGCGCTTTCATTTTTGGCCCGCCAATACCGACAAATTCTGCATTCGGGTACTGAGCTTTTATCGCTTTAATAAAACCTTCGCCAAGGGTATCGCCAGAGAGTTCTCCAACAACAATACCTACACGCAGTGGCTCGTTGGAAACAAAGCCTGAGTTATTGGTTTGTGCGTCTTGCTGTGCCATATTTTTCCAATTCCCTTCTCGCCTAAAACAAAAAAGATCGCCTTAAAAGTAGCGATCTTTTTTATATCAATCACACCTGGTATTAACGAATAATACCGCGCTCAGAATTCTCTAGCATCTCTAGCATAGGAGTTACCGAAGCAAACTCTTTCGCCATTTCAACTAAAGCCGCTTTCGCTTCTTCAAGTGTTTTGCCAGAGCGGTAAAGCTCTTTGTACGCTTTTTGCAAAGCGCGAATCTCTGGTTTCTCGAACCCGTTACGTTTCAGACCTACAAGGTTAAGGCCGAATGGTGCTGCATGGTTACCTTGTGCAAGTACATACGGAAGTACATCTTGAACAACGGCAGAACAACCACCAATGTAAGCGTAAGCACCGATTGAACAAAACGGGTGAATCGCAGAAAGCGCCATAACACCAGCGTAATCACCAACTGTTACGTGACCACCTAAGATAGCATTGTTACCAATGTGAGTGTGGTTACCAACAATAACGTCGTGCGCTACGTGAGCGTTAACACAAAGCAGGTTGTCATCACCAATCACCGTGGTTGCTTTATCTTGAACCGTACCACGGTGGATTTGAACCGCTTCACGAATCACGTTGCGATCACCGATCACAACCGTAGTGTCTTCGCCACCGTACTTCTTGTCTTGGTTCTCTTCACCAATCACAGCGTGTGGGAAAATGCGGTTTTCTTTACCAATAGTTGTGTGACCCTTGATCACAACATGCGACATGATTTCTGTGTCGTCACCAATGGTTACATTACCAACAATGTAAGTAAAAGGGCCAACTGTTACGTTCGCACCAATCGTTACATCACCTTCAATAACTGCAGCCGGGTGAATTTTTGCTGTTTCATGAATCATATTAAAACTCTCTACGAGCACATTTAAGTTCAGCTGAACATACTACTTCGCCGTCAACTTTCGCAACGCCGTTAAATGACGCGATGCCACGACGCTCTTTTAGGAATTCAACATCGATAACCAGCTGGTCACCAGGAACTACTGGCTTACGGAATTTCGCTTTATCAACACTTGCGAAGTAGTAAAGCTCGTTACCAGAAGGTGCACCAAAAGATTTAAATGCAAGAAGGCCTGTTGCTTGCGCCATCGCTTCTAGGATCAGCACACCTGGAAATACAGGAAGTTGAGGGAAGTGGCCAGTAAACTGAGGCTCGTTAACAGAAACATTCTTAATTGCAGTCAATGTTTTTTCTTTTTCAAAGCTAGTCACACGATCAACCATTAAGAATGGGTAGCGATGAGGTAATAGTTCCTGAATTTCAGTAATGTTCATCGTTGTCTGTTCAGTAGTCAAAGTCGTATTCCTATATGTATTCTTTATTTAATTAGAAAGATTATAAACGAAAAAGACTCGCTGTACGCGAGCCTTTTATTAGAAATGCTGGAATTATGATTCCGCGCTCTTCTCGATAAGTTTTTCAACGGCTTTCAAGCGCTTGTTCATTTCATCAATACGATGAACACGCGTTGCTGTTTTACGCCATTCTTTGTTTGGCTGTAAAGGAATACCCGAAGAGTACATGCCTTTCTCAGTGATGCTGCGCATAACCATTCCCATACCGGTAATCGTCACGCCGTCTGCGATCTCAATGTGACCATTGATAACGCTACCACCACCAATAATACAGTACTTACCTATCGTTGTGCTGCCTGCGATGATAGTACCACCCGCCAAAGCAGAACCATATCCGATGTGAACATTGTGTGCGATTTGTATTTGATTATCGATGATAACGTTGTCTTCAATAACCGTGTCATCTAGCGCACCACGGTCAATCGTAGTACATGCACCGATCTCTGCGCGATTACCAATGCGAACAGAACCAACTTGAGGGATCTTGATCCACTCGCCTTTCTCATTCGCATAGCCAAAGCCATCAGAACCAATCACAGTACTTGATTGAACCAAACAAGCTTCACCAATTACCACTTCATGGTAAATGCTTACGTTAGCCCAAAGCTTAGTGCCAGCTCCAATCTTTGCGTTTTTACCGATAAAGCAACCAGCACCGATGATCACATCGTCACCAAGAACAACACCAGACTCAATCACGGCGTTAGCACCAATAGACACATTTTGTCCAAGTGTTGCATCGCTCGCAATCGAAGCTGAATCAGCAATATCCACAGCAGGTACAGGAGTAGTATCAAGCGCTTGAGCAACCTTAGCAAAAGCAACGTAAGGGTCACCGACCACAATCACGTTAGTCTTACACAGTTCGCGCTCACTCTCTTTAACCATAATAGCTGATGCTTTACAGTCACCTAGGTGCTTGCTGTACTTAACGTTAGAAAGGAACGTAATGTTGCCTTCTTGCGCTTTATCCATAGGAGCAACAGCAGAAACGGTTACAGCACCGTCACCATGTAGCTCCCCCCCGGTAATGGTTGCCAATTCGGCTAAAGTCAGTGTCTTCATAAAACTTATTTTAGTTCTTTAATTACTTTCTCAGAGATGTTGAATTCAGGCTTACTGTATTGTAGTGCTTGAATATCAACGATCATGTCGTAGCCTTCTTTCTCTGCAACTTTCGTTACAGCATCTTGAATCACTTTGAAGAGCTTCTGCTTTTCTTGTGCTTCACGACGTTGGCTTGCTTTTTCTAGAGCTTGAGCTTTGATTTTGTACTTGCTGTCTAGTTGACCAACTTCGATACGAAGCTTCTCAACTTCGTCTGGACCTAATAGCTCGCCATCACGCTTAAGCTTTTCAATCTTAGTCTTAGCTTCCGCTTGAATGCTTTGCAGCTCAGCAGCTTTGTCTTTGAACTCTTCCTGCATTTTTTGAAGAACAACTTCACGCTGAGGTAGAGCCTGGAATACTTGTGCAGTGTTTACATAACCCACCTTTTGCGCAGCTTCAGCTGCTGTTGCAAAGAAAGAAGAGCTAAGAACTACAAGGCCTAGACCTGCTGCTTTAATCATATTTTTCAAAATATTGTCCTTTAAATATTAGAAAGTTCTACCAATGGTGAATGTGAAGAATTCCTCATCATCACCTTCGTAAATTTTAATTGGTTTCGCTAGAGAAAAAACCAGTGGGGCCATCGGTGACATCCATTGAAGGGCAACACCATAAGATGAACGGTAATTCGTTGGATCAGAGTAATCGTAGTAATACTGACTGCCACTATTAGGTGCGCCACGGTCTACGAACTCGGTATCCCAAACACTTGCCATGTCGAAGAAGACACTGGTACGAATCTGGCTGCGTGCTTCATCAGACGCAAACGGTGTAGGTACGATTAGCTCTAAACTTGCCAAAGCAACTGCGTTACCACCTACTGAATCATCCGTAGTGTTGTCGTAGGTTGGGTTGTTACCTGTGCTGCTTCCGTAAACGGCTTTCGGACCTGCCGAGTTAGAGCTAAAACCACGTAGGGTTGTAAAGCCACCCGCATAGTAGTTCTCGTAGAATGGGAACAAGTTATCGTTACCATCCGTTTGACCATAACCATTACCATAGCCTAATCGGCCACGCATCAATAGTGTGAACTCATGCTTTTTGGTCAGCGGGATGTAATGTTTTACATCGTACTGCATTTTGAAGTACTGAGCATCAGAGCCTGGTACCGTCACTTTAGCAAACGCGCGCTGATGGTTACCCTCTGTTGGGAAGAAACCACGGTTCAAGTTGTTACGTGTCCAAGAAATATTGATATCGAAGTCATCAGTTAAGATGTGATCATCACCGTATTGGTCGATACTTCTCGCAAACTGATCAACCTGGATATAAGTCGGAACGTTACCGATCTTGTTGTGTGTATAGCCAACACCAAACTCCATGCGATTCAGCTCATCCATAGGGAAGCCCCATGTTAAGCTCGTGCCATAACTTTGGTTGGTATAGTCGACGATACCCGCTTGAGATGCTTCAAACTCGTTGTAGAAGATCTTACCACCCAAGCTCACACCATCTAGGTTCCAGTAGGGGTCACGATAGTCTAAGCTCACGTTCTTTTGGGAATCGTTCATCATGGCACTTACGCCAACACGGTTACCAGAGCCCGCAAAGTTGTCTTGTTGAAGACCAACCTGGAAGCTCACACCAGATTCATTACCGTAGCCGACACCAAAGTTAATGCTACCCGAGTTTGCTTCTTTTACGTTGTAAACCAAATCAACTTGATCTTCGCTGCCTGGTACACGAACGGTTTGTACGTCAACTGTTTCGAAGAAACCTAGACGGTTAAGACGGCTCTTACCAGTATCAATCGATTTAGAGTTAAGCCAGCTGCCTTCCATTTGACGCAATTCACGACGTAACACCTCGTCTTTTGTCGAGTTGTTACCAGTAAAACGAATGTCGCGCACGTAGATACGGCTACCCGCTTCTACGTTAATAACCAATGAAACCTCTTTGGTTTCGTCATTGAATTCTGGAATCGTACGAACTTGCGGATACGCATAACCTGACTCACCAAGAATACGCTTAACGCCTTCTTCCAGTGATGTCACAGAAGAACCGTTATAAATATCACCGTCTTCAAATGGCACAAGCGCTTCAAAATCAGCTTCGCGGCCAATAAGCTCACCACGGAATGATACGTCTTTAACTGTGTAAGCTTCGCCTTCATCTAGACCAAGCGTAATGTAAACACCTTTCTTATCAGGAGAGATCGCCACCTGCGTAGAGTCAACCTTAAATTTCAGGTAACCACGGTCAAGGTAGTATGATTTAAGCGCTTCAATATCACCAGCAAGCACTTGCTTCTGGTATTTTTCATCCGCTAGGAAGTTCCACCAAGCCACATCTACATTGAGGTTGAAGCGGCTAAGCAGTTCTTCATCAGTAAACACTTCGTTACCGATAAAGTTAATTTGCTGAATCTTAGCTGAAACGCCTTCAGTAAAGACAAATTTAAGGTCAGAACGGTTACGTGGCAGAGGTGTTACAACCGCTTTTACTGTCGCGTTGTACTTACCAACACTGTAGTAAAAATCTTCAAGGCCTTTCTCAATGTTACTTAGCGTAGTACGGTCAAGAGCTTCACCTTCACGAACACCAGATGCATCTAGGTTCTGTTGAAGTTGTTCTTCTTTGATCGCTTTATTGCCTGAGAAAGAGATATTTGCGATGGTTGGTCGTTCTTTCACTTGAACAATCAAGACACCTTCATCGCGAAGCACTTTAACGTCTTCAAAGTTACCCGAAGCGTACAATGCTCGAATGATCTCAGAAACATCGCTTTCATCTACTTCATCGCCAATACGTACTGGCATTTTCAGTAGAGCTGCACCAAGTGCAACACGCTGTAAACCTTCGATCTTGATATCTTGAACTACAAAGTTTTGTGCTCCATTCGCAGCCACACTGGTGGCTAATAGACTTGCGAACAGAATTTGCTTAATCGCCATACTTTTTCTAATTATTCCTTGCTACTACCAATGCCTGTGAGAAACCATTCACAGACGAGTAAAATCGTTAAATATTGCCAGAGCCATTAAAGAGAAGAGAATCGCCCCTCCCACTCTGTATCCCATCTCCTGGACTTTCTCAGGGACTGGTTTACGAGTAACAGCCTCAATAGCGAAAAAGAGCAAATGTCCGCCATCAAGCATAGGCAGCGGAACCAAATTAATAATACCTAAATTAACACTGATCAGAGCTAAAAAGCCTAGGAAGTAAACCAAACCGTAATCGGCGGTTGTACCTGCACCTTTAGCAATTGAAATCGGGCCACTTAAGTTGTTTAAGCCAACATCACCAACGATGAGCTTCTTCAGCATAGTAAGCGTCAGACCAATGATTTGACCTGTTTTATCAAATGCTTTTCCTACAGACTCAATTACACCAAATTGTAACTCAAAGCGATAATCTTCTGGCCATTCTGCGACTTCCGGAGCAATACCCGCATAGCCGATTGTTGAACCATCAGAAAGCTCGCGGCTTTTCGGTGTCATAACGAGTGATTGCTCACTGCCGTTTCTTGATACGACAACATCTAAAGGTGTCATTGGGCTTGAGCGAATTAACTCAACCACTGATTGCCACAACTCAATTGGTTGACCATTAATTTCAACAATTTGATCGCCCGCTTCGAGACCAGCAGAGTAAGCAGCACCATCATCAATCACTTGAGCCAGCACTGTCGAGATCTTTGGAGAGTATGGTCTAAAGCCAAGCGTTGTCATTGCAGATTCAGTTTCTGGGTTGAACGACCAGTCTGAAATATCCAACGTCAATTGCTGCTCAAAGCCGATATCATCTTGCGAAGACACAGTTACTGTCATCGATTGATCACCAATATGCGATATTAAACCCATATTGACTGATTCCCAATCTGCGGTTTTGATTCCCGAAATAGATTTAAGTTCCATTCCAGTTTCAATTCCGGCTTGTGCAGCAATAGATTGTGGAGTTACTTCACCAATCACGGGCTTAACAGCTGGCACACCGATCAAAAATACTAACCAATATGCAAACACAGCAAAAATGAAGTTGAACGCAGGACCAGCGCCAACAATCGCAGTTCGCTTCCACAGTGGCTTTTTATCAAACGCATACTGCTGATCGTCTTCTGATAGGTCATCGACACGACCATCGAGCATTTTTACGTAGCCGCCCAGTGGAATCACAGACAAGCTGTATTCCGTACCATCACGGCCAACTTTGCTCCAGATTGATTTACCAAAACCAATCGAGAATTTTTCAACTTTTACACCGCAACGACGAGCAACCCAGAAATGTCCAAACTCGTGAACCGCGACCAGAATGCCAAGCGCTATGATAAAAGATGCGAAGTTCCACAGAATTCCACTCATGCTAGCTGCTCTTTAATAAATTGAATGGCTATTTGACGAGACATATTATCTAGCTCAAGCAGGCTTTCCAAGCTATCTAAGCCTTCAGAGTTATGTTGTTCACATACTTTGCTCATAACATGTTCATTAATGACAGCAATATCGGTAAATTTAACCTGATTGTTCAAGAAAGCGTCGACCGCAATTTCGTTTGCTGCGTTAATCGCTGTCGTTGCATGCTGGCCTAAGTAACACGCTTCAATGGCTAATTTCAAACAAGGGTAGCGCTTGAAGTCTGGTTCTAAGAAAGTCAGTTCACCGACTTTAGTGAAATCCAGAGGCTTAACACCCGCTTCAGTGCGTTCAGGATACGACATCGTCAATGCGATAGGTGTCGCCATATCTGGTTCAACCAATTGAGCAAGAACTGAACCATCCTTGTACTGAACCATAGAATGAATCACAGATTGAGGGTGGATGATCACCTTTAACTGCTCTTGAGACGCATTAAATAGCCACTTCGCCTCAATGTACTCAAGACCTTTATTCATCATAGTCGCAGAATCGACTGAGATCTTAGGTCCCATAGACCAGTTAGGGTGTGCGATAGCGCGTTCAGGAGTCACTGACTCCAGTTCAGCCACGTCGGTATAACGGAAAGGGCCACCAGAACCAGTTAATAGGATATGGTTAATACCATTAGCTTCTAAATCACAGCGACCTAGAATGGTTTGGACGTTTTGTGGTAAGCATTGGAAGATAGCATTGTGTTCACTATCTACAGGAAGAAGTTCAGCGCCATACTTTTCTACAGCATCGATAAATAGCTGTCCGGACATCACCAAGGCTTCTTTATTTGCCAGCAGAATACGTTTACCCGCTTTAACTGCTGACATAGTAGGAAGTAGACCTGCCGCGCCAACAATCGCAGCCATCACAGTATCCACTTCACCCAAAGAAGCAACCTTGCATATGCCTTCAGAGCCTGAGAGCACTTGGACGTTAGGGTGATTGATAGACAAGGTGTCAGCTAGCTGAGATGCAGCATCAGGACAAGCCATAGCAACATAGCTTGGTTGCCACTTTTCTACTAACGCCAGCATCTTTTCAACATTCGAGCCAGCAGCCAGCGCAACGACTGAATAAAGATCTGGGTTTTGCTCAACGACTTTTAGTGTACTTGCACCAATTGAGCCAGTTGCGCCTAGGATAGTTAGATTTCGCATCACATATGACCGTAGAAATGTAATAAAGGGCAGATTCACAGCCCTTTTAATTAGAATACTAAGTAAAGCAGAGCAAAGACAGGGAATGCAGCCGTTAAGCTATCGATTCTATCTAGTATACCACCATGACCAGGAATAAGATTACTGCTGTCTTTGACCCCAGAAACACGCTTGAACATGCTTTCGACAAGGTCACCAAGAACAGAGATAACAACGGTCACAAGTGTAGTCACAATCATGTGTAGAGGGCTTGAGAATTGGATATTGAACAAGTCAGCAAAAATCCAAGCCACAATCACCGCGGTGATGATACCGCCAATCAGGCCTTCAATTGTCTTGTTCGGGCTAACGGCTGGCGCCATTTTACGCTTACCGAAGCTCTTACCAGAGAAGTAAGCGCCACTGTCTGCAGCCCACACAAGTAGACACACAAACATCACGAGTTTTGCGCCATGGTAAGGATCAACGTCAATACCGTTAGCGCGCAAAATCACTACACTCCAAAAGAATGGCAGCAGAGTTAGTACACCAAAACCATGACGAAGAAACGATGAGTCTTTCCATGCTGGCATAGACTTAGGATAAGTCACTGCCATACCACTTGCGATTACCCACCAAATAGAACCAATCGTTAGAATGGCGTAGTGAGCACTCGATAAGTTATTTAGGCGAAATGCATCAAAAGGAATAAAAGCAAAACTTGCAGCACTTACCACAACCGTTGGAATCAACGCTAAATAACGCGATTTGCTTTCAACAAATTGAGTCCACTCCCAGTAACCCAATAGCGAGATAACCGCTAATGAAAGGATAAACGTAGGAAGTGATAACTCGAAAATTCCTAGAATAACTAGGGGAGCTAAAATCAACGCTGTAATAATTCGTTGTTTCAAACCAAAAAATCCTTATTAACTGTCCATCAGAGCTTTAATCTGCTCACCGGTGCAGCCAAAACGGCGCTCACGGTTTACAAACCAAGTCACAGCTTCTACTAAGCTGTCTTCATTAAAGTCTGGCCAGAATTGTTCAGTAAAGTACATTTCGGCGTAAGCCAACTGCCAAAGCATGAAGTTACTAATGCGGCATTCACCACTGGTACGGATCAGTAGATCAACTTCTGGAATATCCGCCATCGTCAGGTGCTGTGTAATCATAGCTTCATCAATGTCCTCTACATTAATATCGCCAGACTTTACCTGTTGAGCGATGGAAGTCATCGCTTGCTGAATATCCCACTTACCACCGTAGTTCGCGGCGATATTGATAACCATACCGGTATTGGTGCTAGTCAAAGCTTCTGCTTCTTCGATTTTCTTTTGTAGTCGATCATTGAAACGACTTTTATCACCAATAACACGCAGTTGTAGATTATTTTTATGGAGCTTTTTCACTTCACTTGAAAGCACGGAGATAAAGAGTTCCATCAAAATACCCACTTCCTCTTCTGGTCGACGCCAGTTCTCGCTACTGAATGCGAAAAGTGTAACGGCTTTAATGCCGAGTCTGGCAGCAGAAGAGATGGTTTTGCGAACGGCTTGAACACCGTTTTTATGACCAAAGACGCGAGGCTTACCCTGAGCTTTTGCCCAGCGACCATTACCATCCATAATGACAGCAATGTGTTTAGGAAGAGAGTCTGTGAACGCTTGAGAATTATGCATAAAAGAGTGAATCAAATTCAAATAGTCGAACAGAGTAGCATAAAAAAACGCTGAACAGTGAGTACAGCGTTTTTCCGGAAAGAAAAGAATATGGAAAATTAAACTTCCATCAACTCTTTTTCTTTAGTTGCTAGGACTTCGTCTACGTTCTTAACCGCAGCGTCAGTTAGCTTTTGAATTTCGTCTTGTGCTTTACGATCTTCATCTTCAGAGATTTCTTTGTCTTTAAGAAGTGCTTTTAGATCGCCATTCGCGTCACGACGGATGTTACGGATAGCAACACGACCACCTTCAGCTTCGCCACGAACGATTTTAACTAGGTCTTTACGACGCTCTTCCGTTAGCGGTGGAAGTGGAACACGGATAACCGTACCCGCAGACATAGGATTTAGACCTAGGTCAGATGTCATGATCGCTTTTTCAACTAAAGGCGTTAATGTTTTATCAAACACTGTGATTGCTAGAGTACGAGCGTCTTCAGCAATAACGTTAGCAACTTGAGTCAAAGGCGTTGGTGCACCGTAGTACTCTACTGTAAGGCCAGAAAGTAGGCTTGGGTGTGCACGACCTGTACGAATCTTTTGCAGGCTGTTTCTTAGTGCATCAACACTTTTTTCCATGCGCTCTTGAGCGTCTTTTTTGATTTCGTTAATCACAATTTCACCTTGATTATGTTCTTTCTTCAAGAAAGCTTTTTATTTGGAGTGATAAGGATAAAGCTTACCAAAGTGTAGCCCCTAGTAAGCCCGAAAAATTAGTCAGCGTCGCTGATTAATGTACCTTCAGTTTCACCCATAACCACGCGGCGTAGTGCGCCTGGCTTATTCATGTTAAATACACGGATTGGCATTTTGTGATCACGTGCTAGCGTAAATGCAGCCAAGTCCATTACTTTAAGCTCTTTCTCAAGAACTGTGTTGTAAGACAAAGTATCATACAGCTCTGCGTCTGGGTTTGCTACTGGGTCAGCAGTAAATACACCATCTACTTTTGTCGCTTTTAGAACTACGTCAGCTTCAATTTCGATACCACGTAGACATGCAGCAGAATCAGTAGTGAAGAATGGGTTACCAGTACCAGCAGAGAAGATCACAACGCGACCTTGACGTAGTTGGCTGATTGCATCTGCCCAGTTGTAGTCGTCACACACGCCTTTTAGAGGGATTGCAGACATTACACGTGCGTTTACGTAAGCACGGTGCAGAGCGTCACGCATGGCAAGGCCGTTCATTACTGTTGCAAGCATACCCATGTGGTCGCCAACAACGCGGTTCATGCCAGCTTCAGCAAGACCAGCACCACGGAACAGGTTACCGCCACCGATAACAACACCAACTTGAACGCCTAGTTCAACCAATTCTTTTACTTCTTGAGCCATACGATCAAGGATCGTTGGGTCAATACCAAAACCTTCTTCGCCTTGTAGCGCTTCGCCGCTAAGTTTTAACAGAATACGTTGATACGCTGGTTTAGGGTTCGTAGTCATGGAGTTTACCTTCCAAAGAGTTGATGATTAACAGTCATGGATAAAAACTGAGTAAGTCAGTTTGTATTCATAACCACTAACGTTGCCTTCAAAAATAGTTCACTATTCATAAAAAGACCGCAGCATTTGCCACGGTCTTTTTTCAAACAATACGCTAAGGATTAACCTTTTTGTACCGCTGCAACTTCGTCAGCGAAGCTCATTTCAGCAGCTTTCTCGATACCTTCACCAACTTCTAGACGTACGAAGTTAGATACTGCAGCACCTTTTTCTTTAAGGATTTCGCCAACAGTTTTCTTAGGTTCCATGATGAAAGCTTGACCTGTTAGAGAGATTTCGCCCGTGAATTTCTTCATACGGCCGATAACCATTTTCTCAGCGATCTCTTGAGGCTTACCTTCGTTCATAGCGATTTCAACTTGAACAGCTTTCTCTTTAGCTACTACGTCTGCAGGTACGTCTTCTGGGTTAACGAACTCAGGACGAGATGCAGCAACGTGCATTGCAACGTGCTTAAGAGTTTCAGCTTCGCCTTCACCAGCTACAACAACACCGATTTTCTCACCGTGACGGTAAGAAGCTAGAGCAGCACCTTGTACGTATGCTACGCGACGGATGTTGATGTTTTCGCCGATTTTTGCAACTAGAGCAACGCGAGTTTCTTCGAACTTAGCTTGTAGCTCTTCTACAGAAGCTTGAGTAGCTACTGCTTCAGCTGCTACTTCTTCTGCGAATGCAGTGAAGCTAGCATCTTTTGCTACGAAGTCAGTTTGACAGTTAACTTCAAGAAGAGCAGCTACGCCGTTCTCTTCTTTGATGATGATTGCGCCTTCAGCAGCAACGTTACCAGCTTTCTTAGCTGCTTTCGCTGCGCCAGATTTACGCATGTTTTCAATTGCTAGTTCGATGTCAGCGTTTGCTTCTACAAGCGCTTTCTTACATTCCATCATGCCAGCGCCAGTGCGCTCGCGAAGTTCTTTAACTAGAGCAGCAGTTACAGTTGCCATTCTCTATTCCTCGGTTGATTCGAAAATAAGGTAAAAATCAGGGGCCAAAATGAGGCCCCCGATCTAACTATAACTTAGCTTACATTTAATAAAGATTTCAAAATCTATATTAGCTAAGCCAAGCGTGATTCAGAGCCGCTATTATTCAGCTTCTACAAAACCATCTTTTTCAGCAGCTACAGCAGCAACGTCTTTGTTACGACCTTCTTTAACCGCTTCTGCAGCAGCGTTTAGGTAAAGCTGTACTGCACGGATTGCATCGTCGTTACCTGGGATAACGAAGTCAACACCGTCTGGGTTAGAGTTAGTATCAACAACAGCGTAAACTGGGATACCTAGGTTGTTTGCTTCTTTAACTGCGATGTGTTCGTGATCAGCATCGATTACGAATAGAGCGTCTGGTAGGCCGCCCATGTTCTTGATACCACCAAGAGACTTCTCTAGCTTCTCCATTTCACGAGTGCGCATTAGAGCTTCTTTCTTAGTTAGCTTGTCGAAAGTACCGTCTTGAGCTTGCGCTTCAAGTTCTTTCAGACGCTTGATAGACTGACGAACAGTTTTGTAGTTCGTTAGCATACCGCCTAACCAGCGGTTGTTAACGTAGAACTGGTTGCTGTTTACAGCAGCTTCTTTAACAGCTTCAGATGCAGCGCGCTTAGTACCAACGAAAAGAACTTTACCTTTTTTCTCACCAACTTTAGCGATTTCTGCTAGAGCTTCGTTGAACATTGGTACAGTTTTTTCTAGGTTGATGATATGTACTTTGTTACGAGCACCAAAGATGAATGGCTTCATTTTTGGGTTCCAGTAACGAGTTTGGTGACCGAAGTGAACACCAGCTTTAAGCATATCGCGCATTGATACAGTTGCCATTTTAAAATCCTCTATGGGGTTAGGCCTCCACATCCCCCATGAATCCGACCCCTAACAACTAACCACTTTTCAGCCGTTATCTGTGTTGTTGAAGCACCCCGGAACATGTGACGGAATGTGTGTGATTTAAAGATATAAGTTAGTGGATACCAAAGCCTGTTTCGCCAGTTGGAGAAAACAGTCCTGATGTCCGGCGCGCTTTATACCATATTTTGTCTATCTATGGCTAGAAAAAAATCGAAAAATGGCGACTGCTATACTGATCTCTGAAGGTGATTTTCCTCTATAAAATAGTGTCTATATCAAACGGCTTCTGCATCCGTTAGCCGAGCATTATTTAATCACGTTAACAGTATCCACCGGTATTGTACGGACATGGTAATGTTGCGCTAAATTGCTGCACTGATAGAATACCCCCAATATGCACACTTAGGTGCTACCAAATTAAGAGATATGCAATGGCTGTAAAAATTAAAACTGCTGAAGAAATCGAAAAAATGCGCGTCGCCGGCAAACTGGCTGCTGAAATTCTAGAGATGATCGAACCTCACATCCAAGTAGGTACGACGACAGAAGAGCTAAACCAAATCTGTCATGACTACGCTCTAGAAAGAGGCGCATACTCAGCACCACTTGATTACCACGGTTTCCCTAAGTCTATCTGTACGTCTATCAACCACATCGTGTGTCACGGTATCCCAGCATCACAAGACGAAACTGGTAGCACAGGTCAATTTAAGCCTGCTGTACTTAAAGATGGCGACATCCTTAACGTAGATATCACAGTAATCATCCCTGACGACGAAAATGCAGATCTAAGCACTCGTCCTCAAGGCTACCACGGTGATACGTCTAAGATGTTCCTTGTGGGTGAAGTATCACCTGCAAACAAGCGTCTGTGCATGGTTGCTCAAGAAGCACTTTACGAAGGTATGCGCCAAGTGAAGCCAGGTGTTCAACTTGGTCAAATCGGTACGGCGATTGAGAAGTACATCAAGACCAACAACAAGAACAACCCTCGCGCTAAGTTCTCTATTGTTAAAGATTACTGTGGTCACGGTATCGGCTCTGAGTTCCACGAAGATCCGCAAGTTGTACACTACAAAAACAACGACCGCACAGTACTGAAAGCGGGCATGTGTTTCACTATCGAGCCAATGATCAACGCCGGTAAGTTTGGCTGCCGTCTTGATGACGAAGATAGCTGGACAGTGTACACAGCAGACAGCAAGAACTCGGCTCAATGGGAGCACACACTAGTTGTAACAGACACAGGTTGTGAAGTTCTAACACTGCGTAGCGATGATACTATTCCACGTATCATGAAAAACGCTTAGTTCACTGAGCTAAACGCATCAAACCTTTAAAATATCCTCGCATTGTCGAGGATATTTTTTTATCCGCTCAATTTCGATTTTCCACCAGCTTCTGGTAAATTGTTTAATATTCTCATTTGCTTGCACGGATAGCAGACTATGCCTTATCAATGCCCTCTTACGTTCAATGACGAACAAATTGAAATCTGCGAATTAAAAAATCAGCTCGAGATCTTCACGCAGTACCAAAAAAATGAATTCCTAAATCACCACCCTGTTACTGACTTGGTATTGCTCCGCTCTGAATACATGGACTTGTTACTCAGACGCTTGTGGGAGCACTTCGGTTTTAGCAACCTACCTAATATCTCTCTAGTTGCTGTGGGCGGTTATGGTCGTGGTGAACTTCACCCGCTGTCGGACATTGATATCTTAATCGTATCTCAAAAAACATTACCACCAGCCCTTGGTGAAAAAGTCAGTCAGTTCATCACCTTGCTGTGGGATTTAAGGCTCGAAGTTGGCCACGCGGTGCGTACCATTGCTGAGTGTATTGATATTGGTTTCGATGATCTAACCGTTGCCACCAACTTACAAGAATCACGCTTGTTGTGTGGCAGTGAAGATACCTTTCAAGAACTTAAACTGAAGACTCATTCCGATTCATTTTGGCCAAGCGAGACCTTCTACAAGGCAAAGATTCAAGAACAAAGGGAGCGTCATGCGCGCTACCACGATACCACTTACAACCTTGAACCTGATATCAAGTCTACGCCAGGCGGCCTACGAGACATCCACACTCTCAGCTGGGTCGCACGCCGCCACTTCGGTGCGACCTCTCTACTTGAAATGAGCAAATACGGCTTCCTTACCGATGCCGAATATCGTGAGCTCGTGGAATGCCAAGACTTCTTATGGCGCGTTCGCTTCGCACTGCATATTGAGTTGCGCCGCTACGACAATCGCCTGACGTTTGCCCATCAAGCACAAGTCGCCGAACACCTTGGCTACACAGGTGAAGGCAACCGTGGTGTCGAGATGATGATGAAGGAGTTTTATCGAACCCTTCGCCGCGTGGCAGAGCTCAACAAAATGCTGCTCAAGCTATTCGACCAAGCGATCATTAATGGTGGTGAGACAGAAGAAGCTGAAATTCTCGACAATGACTTCCAACGCCGAGGTTCATTGATAGAAGCGCGCAAGCCTGCCCTATTCCAAGCAAGGCCGGAGACCATTCTCGATATGTTTATCCATATCGCCAATGACTCTTCCATCGAAGGAGTTAGCCCGCCAACATTACGACAACTGCGTACAGCACGTCGCAGGCTCAACCGCTTCCTGCATACCATTCCAGAAGCGCGTGAGAAGTTTATGACTCTGGTTCGCCACCCCAATGCACTGCACAAAGCGTTTAGCTTGATGCACAAATTGGGCGTGCTCTCAGCGTATCTACCGCAGTGGAGCCAGATCGTCGGCCAGATGCAATTCGACCTGTTCCATGTTTACACCGTCGATGAACACAGTATTCGACTGCTCAAGCACATCAATCGCTTTAGTCAAATTGAAAACCACGACAAGCACCCTATCTGTTGTGAAGTCTACCCACGAGTGCAGAAGAAAGAACTGCTGATCCTAGCGGCCATCTTCCACGATATCGGTAAAGGCCGTGGCGGTGATCACTCCGAAATTGGTGCGGTCGAAGCTTACTCTTTCTGTATTGAGCATGGCTTATCAAAACCAGAAGCCAAGCAAGTGGCATGGCTAGTACAAAACCACTTGTTGATGTCTGTTACCGCTCAGCGTCGCGATATCTACGATCCAGAAGTGATAACCGAATTCGCCAAAAAGGTCCGTGACGAAGAGTCACTAGAGCTACTGGTTTGCCTAACCGTCGCCGACATCTGTGCAACCAACCCAGAGCTATGGAACAGTTGGAAACGAACTCTACTTGCAGAGCTATTCCATTCAACTCAGCGTGCACTGCGCCGCGGCCTAGAAAACCCGGTCGACGTTCGAGATCGTATTCGTCACAACCAACAAATGGCATCCGCCCTACTGCGTAAAGAAGGCTTCACCGCTCGTGAAATTGAGGTGTTGTGGCAACGTTTTAAAGCCGACTACTTCTTACGTCATACACACAAGCAGATCGCATGGCATTGTGAGCATTTACTACGCCTAGAAGATCCAAGTCAGCCTTTAGTTTTGATCAGCAAAAAAGCGACACGTGGCGGAACAGAAGTCTTTGTTTACTGCAAAGACCAAGCAGCACTGTTTGCTACCGTGGTTGCCGAGCTCGACAGACGTAACTTCAACGTTCATGACGCTCAGGTTATGGCGAGCAAAGATGGTCATGTTCTTGATACCTTCATCGTGCTAGACCAGCATGGCAATGCGATTGACGAAGCAAGACACAAGGCTGTCGCAAAACATCTGACCCATGTTCTAGCCGATGGTCGCCCAACGAAGATTAAGACTCGTCGCACGCCACGTAACTTACAGCACTTTAAGGTCAAGACTCTGGTTGAATTCTTACCAACTAAGAGTAAAAAACGCACCTTGATGGAACTAAGAGCACTTGATACACCAGGGCTACTGGCACAAGTTGGTGCAACCTTCGCAGAGTTAGGTATCAACCTACATGGCGCTAAAATTACGACCATTGGCGAACGTGCAGAGGATTTATTTATTCTGACCAGTGACACAGGAGGGCGACTTTCTGAAGAGCAAGAACAGGCGCTCAGGGAAAGACTGACCGAGCATGTTTCCGAGCTTGCGCCTTAGAACGCGAATGGAGCACAACTCGCCGGTTTAATGAACAAATAAGTGTGGGTGAAGATAGAGAGCGATCTTGCCCACAACTTACAATCAATTCACAGATATCAACTATCTAGCTCGTCGTTAGGCTGCTACATTGATTAAGTCAATTACATAAAAGTATTACATTCATAAACTAGAGGTCGCTTATGTATCCAAACCTCACTGGCTTAGGTATCCACGAGCCTAAACAGATTGAACGTTACTCCCTTCGCCAAGAAGCACACAAAGATATCCTTAAAATTTATTTTCGTAAGCAGAAAGGCGAGCTGTTCGCGAAAAGCGTTAAGTTTAAGTACCCACGACAAGTAAAAAGTGTGCTTGTTAGTGGTGGCAATAATCAATACAAAGAAGTGACTGAGATTAACCGCAACCTCACGCTTGTGATTGATGAGCTTAATAAGATCACTAAACCTACGCCAACGACTGAGATCGATGTAAAACAGAAGATCCTGACCGACCTACGTCATTTAGAAAAAGTGGTGTCTAGCAAGATCGCTGAGATCGAAGCGGATCTAGAAAAACTAAAATGATCCCGATACTAGACAACTAGTGCTCATTATTAGTTGGTCTGTTTAGATTATACGGACAATAAAAAGGGCTGATATCACTATCAGCCCTTTGTTTTATCGAACTTTTATTTAGGCGATCGTGCTTGCGCATCGACTAAATTTGTATCCCACTCAAAGGCTTCAAATAACTGTAGCCAAGTTTCATCAAGGCTTGCCTT
>JAYYSE010000020.1:0-7786 GCA_036126475.1 Pseudomonadota bacterium
ACGATACTGAAGGTTCAAACTAAAATAGTTTTCGCGGAAGTGGTGGAATTGGTAGACACGCCATCTTGAGGGGGTGGTGAGCATAGCTCGTGCGGGTTCAAGTCCCGCTTTCCGCACCAATTAAATAGAAAAGGCCAGCAATTTTTTTATATATAGTACCTTGAACTATGTATATTGTGTATTAAGGCAGAGAAATCTGCCTTTTTATTTGACAACAAACACTTTAGCATTATAGTGTATTGTATGTTTAATGTGTATAAAGGAATGAACCTTGTCATCGGTTAAAGTCAAAGCAACTATCGTAGAAGATAATACTGGCATTAAAAGTCAGCTCCCCATCTTGATCACCGAACAAGGTGAAGTTGGTTCAGTTACCGATTACTTGCTAAAGATGGAAGCTGATGGTGCTAGTAATGCTTTAATGAATGGTTTTATACAAGCCACTTCTTTGCTCTTGGATTACATGGAAGCCAACAAAGGATTATTTGAAGATCCTAAAATGCTATTCCAAACCTTTGCTAAGCGTCTTTACACAGGCACCATCGGTGAAGATGGTTTAGATCCCTCTGGCTTGTACTGGGTGCCAAGCTCAACTGATAACGTCAATAAACATATTCATCGATTAACGGCATTTACTGATTGGCTGGCTAACAAGCATGGCGCAGAGCCAATGAACCCTTTGCGAGATGCCACACCTCATGAGCAACGCTTGAATTATGCGGCATGGTATCGAAAAAACCAAAATGACTTCCTTGGACATATTGAAGATAAAACCGTTAACAAAACCATCCGTAAAGCTCGCACAATGAAAGGACGTACTCCATTGACGAAAGCCGAAGACGATGCTTTAGCATTCCCAGATAAGCATTGGGAATCATTCTATAAAGATGGTATTGGCGGAGCAAAAGATCCACGAGTTGCGCTGAGAGATAAGCTTATGTTGCTCTTAATGCAGGGTGGCGGTTTGCGTGAAAGCGAAGCTATTATGCTGTGGGTGACTGATGTATTTGAAGATCCGTATGACCCTGAAAAATCGATAGTTCGAATTTACAACGAAGTCGATGGTAAAGCACCCGAAGGTTGGCGTAGTCGCTCAGGCACAAAAACCAGAGAAGCCTATTTACAAGAAAAATACGCTCGTATACCACGCAAACGAATGAAAGGCACGGCATACGTTGGTTGGAAAACAAGAGTTGTAGACCATCGAGATAACTACATACAAGTTCAGTGGTTTCCAGCGGATTATGGCAAGGTTTTTATGTCACTGTGGAAGAGCTACCAAAAATATCGAGCCAGTATTGACTGCCATCACCCCTATGCGTTCATTTCATTCCATCACAGCGCCCTTGGAAACCCATACACTTTGAATGCGTTTCACCAAAGCTATGCGGCGGGATTAAGGCGCATTGGCTTAGAGCCAAACAAATCGGAAGGGTTAGACCCGCACGGTCATCGTCATAGCTATGGCAGACGCTTAGAGCGTTCAGGGCTTAACCCGTTGGTGATACGACGATGTATGCACCATAAATCACTGGAGTCTCAAGTTCCCTACACAGGTAAAGGGCAGCAGGAAATCTCCGATGAACTCAACAAGGCCACGCTACAACTGGCAAATCCTGAGTCCAAAGTAAAATCGCTAGATTGGAAAGAGTTGGTCGAGCACGGTTTTGACGATATTGACCCGCAAGGCTATTTCACAGGCAAGCATCCGAAATTACGAGGTAAATAATGGCAAAAAAAGTCAAGAAATATGACGGGCGCTCATCGGACTTAACGTTTAAATGGATGCTCACCACCCTTGGCCCTGAGTGGCAGCAATGGCAGGAATTAGCCGCTGAGTGGATGGCGACACAGCATGCGGGAGTTAACGACAAGCGTGAAGCGTTGGGCCGTTTTTTTGAGTCCTACCTGTTGGAGTGCGCTCCCTATGCAACTGATATTAGTCTGTTTTTCAAGGGCTACAATGGCCATATCTGCTCCACTGAAGAGCTAGAAGCTACTGTGAGAAAAACTATTAACGACCCCGTCAAAGTATCAAAATCTATCAACCACCCCAGTGACTTCATTAATTACGTCATTGAACATCATCTATCTGAAGAAGATGATAGCGGCAACTTAATGCCACTGGTTCGCAATCCGCTGAGCAAAATTAAGACCCAACAATCACACACTGAAACCGTGCGTAACCCACTTCCGTATCGTTACATCCAAGACCTGCGCCAAATTCTGTGTCCATTGCCAGATAAAGCGGAACTGACGGTGATTGAGCAAAACCTACCACAAGGCGAGTCGTTACTGCCTAGCTATCACTACCGCCATTTCAAGCATTGGGCATGGGCACAAGAGCAGACAGGGCAAGGCAATAAGAGTGGCGATTGGTTTGAAGTTGAGCCTGACTTGATTGATAAAACCGACCCCGATTGCGTGTGGCGTACCAAAGAAGTGACCAGGGATGGTAAAAGAATCACCCTCCACCAAATCTGGTCACCTGTCAAAGCGATGGTTATATTTATGAAGCTGCATCTGCCACTGCGCACCTATCAAGTGCGGATGTTAGACAGTGGTGAGGCGGATACGTGGCGTTATGAAAGCGGTCATTGGAAGCTCAATGACAAGCATGACTTTGCGCTCGGTAGCGAAAAACGCCCTTTTGGTAAAGGCATCTTTCGTCGCATACACGACACCACGACAGGGCAATATTCCACAGGCTTGTATATCAACACCAACAAAACCGCCGACCAGAATAAAGATGAACTAGAACGCGGCTACATCATCCCTTGGCAGAATGAAGAAGTATTATATTGGCTGGAAAAACTGCGTAACTGGCAGGAAAAATATAACCCTATAGCGAAACCGACAGACTGCACCACGCTGTCAATTAAACATACTAAGAATCAGAAGTCACAAACCCAGTTAGAAAGCATGGGTGAAATCGCCTTTCTGTTTCGGGATGCGTCAGCGAAAGGGGGTGACCGTTCTAAAACAATTAGATGTGGGGCTACGAATTATTTCTGGTATCAACTCTTGCTAACACTGGAAAATCAGCTCGCTGAGCAAGGTAATACGCTTGATAATGGAGAGCGACTTAAACTGGTTGTGGATTACCCAGAAGGCACCCCAGGACGCGCTAAGGCTGCCACGAACCACCCCCTGCACAGCTTGCGTGTATCCTTGATAACATGCTACACGATGGATACCCAATTGCCACTACCTGTCATATCCAAACTACTGGCAGGGCACTCACGTATCCTAATGACCATCTACTACAACAAAATCACCCCGTCCGTGATGGCGGAAAAAATGAGTGAAGCCGAAGGGGAGCTTGAGGGTAAAGCCAAGCAGTCAGTGCGCAACTTCCTCAAAGATGCCTCACTAGCGCAAATTCAATGCAAAATGGTCTACCACAAAGAAGATAGCATTCTGGCGGCATTAGTTAACCGTAATCCCATCGGCTGGGAGGAGCGTTCATCTGGCCTATGTTTGGTCGGAGGCAACACCGTAAAATCCGATGAAGTCAGTACGCTGGGCGGGTGTTGGAACGGTGGTGAGTTGATTAGAGATGCAAGTGCTGCCGCTCAGCGTATCTATAGCAGCGTGCCGCATGGCCCTGAAAACTGCATTCGTTGCCGTTGGTTTATTACCGAGGCGCGATACCTGCCAGCGCTTAACGCTCAGTTTAATCAACTTAGTTACAAGGCGCACCAAGCGGCTAACCTATCGGTTGAAATCGAGGGTGAGTTAGAAGCACTCAAAGACGAGCAGTTCTTCTGTGAAGAGCAAGGTGCGCCTTTTACCAAACATAATGACATGCAGGTTCTACAGCGCCGCTATGAAAAGCAACAAGTAGAGGCCGATGAATACACTAAAGACTGGATAGCGTGCTTCGAGCTAATCAGCAAAATCATTCGCGTCGAGGAAGCCCGAAACGATGACGACACCAAAGATAAATTGATTGCAGTAGGAAATGAACAAGATATTAGCCATGCCTTGAGGTTTATCGAAACCGACTCAGAGCTCTTACACCTCTCCTTGCTATGTGACGATGCCGAATTCTTTCCTGACTTGCAGGATGAATTGCGTAAGACGCCTGCTATTGAAAAGCGCTCCCGCAAACTTAGTCGTGCTCTGATGAAGAAAGGCTTTGAGCCTATCTTTATGGAAATGGATGAGAAACAGCAGCTAATCGCTGGTAATGCCATGCTACGCCAAATGGCAAAGATAGCCGACCCTGACGATAAAATGGAAGGCTACCGTAAAGTGGCTAATTACATCGAAGCGGGTGAATACCTGTCTAATCACAAGCTATTTAACGCTGGCATGAAAGCACTGTCGGATAAAGCCTTACGCTTAGAAAATCTCACCCAACCTGCGCTATTGGAGGGTTAATGGACATTAATATTGATATCATCTTGGCTGACCTAAAAGACGACAAAGTGCCAAGAACCCAAAAAAACCTAGATAAGCTTAACGACATCCTGAAAGCCTATGCAGGATCGGGGCAGCGTGATTTCTCCATTGCACAAATGGGGCGAGTATCAGCAGCAGAGGGTGGCCCAGGTTACGAAGCGTTACGAGCAACCAAAAACAAGCACTACCGCACCTTGATTGAAGCATGGGCAGCAAAGTGCAAAACAACCACCAAAAAGCCGTTATCGCCAACCTCACGCTCTAAGTCTGTTCCACAGGATAACAAGCTACTTGAGCGTATTCCAGACCCTGCGGTACGGGCTTTGTTTGGTCAGATTATTGCCGAGCGCAACCGTTATCGCAAAGAGGTTAATCTGCTAAAACAGCACGCGAATATTACCATTGATAAGCGTCCTGTACGTCAGTTTGATGCAAGCGCAGAGCCGAGTGTTGAAGTCTTGCCTTCACTATCTGGCATCTTGACCGAATCTGAGAAGAAAGCCTTAGCCTACGCTATCTCTGACGAATGTATGGAAAAACATAACTGGCAAACCACACAAGCAGGCCAAGTAAAAGACATGGAATACAACACAGAAATATTCCCTAGAGGTTTTGCGACAGGTCTACGCAAGTTGTTAGGTGAGGTAGATGATTAATGGCGAACGGTCAGCAAAGAGCGCAGCAGAACCTCGAAGCATTTGAAGTATGGCAAGCCACTCAAACTGATGATGACTTTAAGCAAATCGCCTTTAAAGGCAAGCTCAACCGCATCGAAGTAGCAAAAGGGGTTGGTTGCGGCAAGTCTGCCCTTAACCAAAATCCTACGCTTAGAAAAGCGCTCAAGGCATTAGAAGACAAACTGCGTGATAAAGGTATACTCCCGCCACTGACCGAATCTGCAAAGAGCAATGCTGACAAGCCAAAGCAATACGACAACACAGCTAATCGCAAGCTGCTCGACGCTAAACGAGTATCGACCTTAGAAGCTGAAAACATTGAGCTAAAAGCCAAAGTTAAAGAGCTGGAAGGTAAACTAGAGCGGTTTGGCGAACTGAATGAAACCTTGTCAGAAATGGGGTTCATGCCACGATGAAATTTACACTCCATCAAGACCAAATGCGTGTCACGAGCATTCCTTACAGCTCTACCAAAATGGTGATATTCAGTGGCGTGCCACTGGAAAAAAACTCACACAAAACCAATAGCGGCAAGTATTACGTCACCATCAAAGCTGATCCAGATGCCATCCCCGTTCAACCAGCCCTCGGCCAACACTGGTCGGTTAAAGGCCATCGTTTAATAGAAGAAATGGAAACGGGTGATTACGTGATGCAGCAGCATACCTATGAATCACCAGAGTACATCGAATGCAGCCTGCCAGAAACGGGTGAACAGCTTATTCGCTTTATTGCAAGAGAAAGTGATTTCAAAGGTATCGGTGAAAGTAAAGCTAGAGCACTCTGGGAACTGTTAGGAAAGGATTTTCACCCAACGGTTAGAAAAGACACTCATGAATCAAGAGATCGCCTTAGAAGTGTCCTGAGTGAAGATTCTATCAATGCGTTATTTGAGGGTTACGCAAAATATAAAAATCTGGCCTACTGCAACTGGATGACCGAACACAAGATACCAGCAAGTATTCAGCAGCGCTTATTGAAGCATCATGGAGAAGAGTCCATTGAGGCTATTAAACAAAATCCGTATGTCCTTATTGGGTTTGGGATGTCGTTTACGGATGTCGATAAACTGGTTAATTTTGACCAGTTTAAGATCACAGCCTGTGATCACCGCAGACTAAGTGCCGCACTTGAAACCGCGATTCGCAAAGAGATTGAGAAAGGCCACACCTATACAACTCAAGCGTGTTTACGCCCATACCTAACCAAATTACTCAAAGATAAGGAACTGGTGACGGAAGCGTTTAAAGCAGGTCACAACAAAGCGCAATACATCCTAAACCCCGACACTGGCTCTTATCATCCAACCGCCCAGTTGTTGATGGAAAATGTCGTTGCCAAACGACTTAAAGCACTAGCTAATCAAAACAACCTTTATGACGAAGTTGCAAATTCTGCATATTGCTCTTCGGTTGGTGAATTACCATACGAGCTAACCAAGAAACAGATTGAAGCAGTGACAACGTGTTTGGATAACGCCGTGAGCTGTATTACGGGCGGAGCTGGCACAGGTAAAACGACGGTACTTAGAACCGCACTTCGAGCCTACCATCAAATGGGATTTGAAATACATGCGGTCGCGCTGAGTGGCAGAGCCGCTATGCGCTTGCATGAGTCAATTGGCTTTATCACCTCAACTATCGCTAAGTTATTACGTAGAGAGCCTATTGAGCCAAGTTCAGACCAGCCAAAGCATTTACTGGTAATAGATGAAGCCAGTATGATTGACTTGCCAACCATGTATCGCCTGGTCAACCATATTCACCCATCGGTTCGTATTATCTTTACTGGCGACCCTGACCAGTTACCACCTATAGGTTGCGGCAAGGTTTTGGCTGATATCGTTCTATCTAAAGCCATTGCTAATACTATGCTAGATATCGTTAAGCGTCAGAAAGGCTCAACGGGTATTCCTGAATACTCCAAGCTCATTAATCAAGGTATCGTGCCTGAAAAACTAAGTACGGGGGCTATTCACTTCCACGAAACGGCAAAGAGCGACATTGCTCAAGCCTGTTGTGAGTTGTATCAGCAATCACCTGAAAATAGTCGCGTCATGGCACCGACCAAGGCACTCGTTGCTGAAATTAATAAACTGACCCAAGAGGCTGTTAACCCAAGCGGTAGAAGGCTTGAGTTTGAAATGCACGGTGAGAGATTCTTTCAAAACCTCAGATTGAATGATGCGATTCTATTTACGCAAAACCACTATGATAAAGGCATTCAAAACGGCTCTCTTGGTACGCTTACCAGCATTGACTCATCAGGTGAAAGTTATGGTGAAGTAACGCTGGATACGGGGGATAAAGTTGAGGTCACACAATCCGTGCTCGATTGCATGGAGTTGGGTTATGCAATAACCCTACATAAAGCTCAAGGATCGCAGTTTCCTAGAATCATTATTGCACTACAGAAAGGCAAAATCGTTGATAGAGCGTGGCTGTATACCGCGATTACCAGAGCCGAGGTTGAGATCCATATAGTTGGTAGCTCGGATGAACTAAGGGTTATTACAGAAGCCCACAGTAACTCACATAAGCGAAATAGCTACTTGAGTGAACTACTACACCAAAATTAGCAAAGCTGCAAAACATCACCCAAATTTATCACCACGATCAATCGCGGCTTACAACCCGTTGCACTTTCATGTAACCACCAGCTTCAGCAGTCATACAGTTAATTGATCGTCAGCTAAGAGCGTA
>JAYYSE010000021.1:0-5231 GCA_036126475.1 Pseudomonadota bacterium
AAATTGGCGCATTTCATGGTCTGGTGCATCGCTAGCCTTATAGCTTGAATAATGAACGACGGTACTGTTATCAAGACCGATTCTCCAATCACCTTGAAAGAAATGACCCAAGTAGCTTATCTCTCCACTTTTATATAAGTAATGATAGTCTTTACTGACGTAGCCGTTAGAACCTGATGTATCAAGTCTTACGATAAAACTATCATCGGTGATCCAAGTGATTTTCATATCAGACTTTGGCACCCAGCCACCTTCAAAGTTACCAGATACAGCATCGATAGCTTGAAGGATAGTTTCTGCTGTGACGGATTCAGTTTCTGATGAACTAGCATCAGATTGGAAGGTGATAATTTGGCCATTTTGTTCATCGTAAAATGAAGCTTCACCCAAGATATGTTCTTGATTAATTTGTGTTCCGTATTCAACAGAGAAGTGGTAACCGTTGTTGAGAACTCCTCGCTCACCAAGTGCGATGAGACTATTTTCGGTATACTTCAATTCGGATTTAGCCGGTAATATTGGTTGAAGAGACTTGTCTAAGTAAGAAACAGATTTATCCGAGTGCATCAAGCCAACATACTGCCCGTCTAAAAACCAATATAATGTTTGAGGTTGGTCCATATCAATTAGCATGGCGGATTCACTGACGATAGTACCCGTTTTTATATCTAACGTAATTAGTTTTGAACTACGGCAATTGGATACGAGTAGTACATCCCCCCACTTTTGCATATAGCAAGGATGGAACCCCTGTGGGCTATTTCCTTGTTCGTAAATCAATTGCGAGAAATCCTTCTGCTCCCATGCTACCGAGAGTTCACCAATATTAAACGGTTTGCGATGAACTTGGTCGATAGTGCTTTCAATCAGTTGACCATCACTGTCTATCTCTATAACGATGTTCGTCATATCTTCAGGTTTTACATTTTTCAGATAGTCTGAAATTTGAGTGGCTTTCGATTGAATACCAGCAATCTCATCCATGTTATCCGCAAGCTTTGTTTGAAGTAGAATCTGTAGTGAACGTGCTACTGCGTGAACCAGTGCGGCATCATTAGCGACGTAGTCGGTTGAGATATCTTCGTAGTCAAGGTTTAAAATATCTGCCATTTCTTTAAGTGTTAAACCTTGGAGTTTTGCTAATGTGCTAAACGGTGTGATAGTGCGCTGACCTCGATCGGATATCATTTCTTTTGAGTAGTTTACGGTCGAATTTATATCTGAGTCGGTTGTTTGACCAGCAATTATCCTAACAATGATGTCATAATCACTATCGGACTTTTTAATCAAGATTTCTCCCGAGTTACTTGTCAATCCGATGTACTCATCGTTATCGGCTTCCATGTTGCTATTGCGATCGACGTAAACCTCTGCTGAACCTAAATACCCATCTATAGCTCGATATGTGAAACTTGCTTTTTCACTAACATCTGCCGAAGGAATACCATTTTCGGTATTACTGCCATCTGCTACAGGAACTCCATTACCGGTATTACTGCCACCGCAACCAAATAATGTGCTACTAAGTATTAGCGCTGCTAACGTCTTTCTCATTGATTGAACTTCCTACTTGTTAAGTTTATAAACGCAATCATTTTTCTTATACAACCATTAATGAAAGGTAGCTCTTGGGTTAATACAAGGATAAAGCTACAGCTCCCTATATCTAAACAATGTGTTTGGAAAAATGAAGTGTTACATATTAAAAGAATATTAAATAATGTGAATATATATTGTGATGCATATGACTGGATTTATAAAATTTGAGATCTCACGCATGAGTCCACTCGGTATGTAAATTAAGGGGTGCCATACGCATAATGCTGGGTGCTAATATTGCGCTTATTGCATATGGTTTGTATGATGCATAGGGCTTGTATGACACATAGGTTTTGTGTGATGCAATGATGTTGATGTAGCCAATATACCCAGGGAGGGGAGATGAATCTTCAAGAGATAAATGTGCTTATTCTGGATGATTCGTCCGTGATACTGAGTAGTGTCTCTAGGATGCTATCGAGAATGGGCGTCAGAGAAGAGAACATTTATTTCTCTCAGGATCCGAAGGTGGGGATTACTCTCTCTAAGAGGATCGCCTTTGATGTCGTGCTCTGTGATTTTAATTTTGGTCCACAGATAAATGGCAAACAAGTATTGGAAGAGCTGATCCATTATCAATGTCTCCTTGACCGCTGTGCTTTCATTATGATTACCGCTGACAGCAGTACACAAACCTTCAATAGCTTATTTGAGATCACCCTAGACGATTATCTTCTTAAACCATTCAACTATAACTGTTTTAAAAAGCGCGTGGTTCGATGCCTTAAAAAGAGAAAGGATTTAGAGCCGCTGTATAGGCTCAAGCGTTTAGGGCGCTATAGCGAAGCGCTAGAGATCTGTGAGCAAGGGTTAAGTAATGATAGCCAGTACAGTGGCTTTTTTAAAAGAGAAAAGGGGCACTTTTTAAGGCTGCTCAAACGTTGGGGTAAGGCACAACGTTTTTACACCGAGCTGCATTTTTCAGAACCAGCGGATTGGGTGACCCTGGGGTTAGTGAACGCGTTAAAAAATAACGGTGAGTTAAGAAAGGCGCGTATCTTGGTTCAAACGCTACTCGAAGACCAGCCTCATCATATTGATGCCATGAAAGAAATCTCGAGCATTGAGGTGGCTGAAGGTAATATCACGGCTTCGATAGGCCATTTAGTGGATATCAATAAAATCACCCGGGATAACTCAGAAAGAAACCTGATTATCTCGAACCTGTGTCTCTATATCGATGATTTCTATCAGGCTAAACTCTATTACGCCAAATACCGAGAAGCCAATAAAGATACCTACCGAGAAAACCGCTGGTTAGATGTTAACTACCTAAGAAGGGCGTTAATGTATCTGTCTTTTGAGGAGGACGATGCGGAGGTGCATCGTTGCCAAGAGTTGTTCGCCTATCTCCACCAAGCGAAATCGCTGTCGACGGCTTGCCGTTTAAATGTGGATATATTGATGTCTCACTTTTTGTTCATCAAAGGCGAGTACAAAGAAGCCGGCTCTCTGCTTAATCAAGCATTCCATCGCGTTATGGCATTAGACAATATTGTATTTTATGACTTGTTGTATCTTTACTGGCTGTTGATTTACCTCTCTTATGATTCTACCTATCAAGGTATTTCAAACCGGATGCAGGGCGTGTTTATGCAAACCATTAAAGGTAAGTCTGCAAAACATCATTCTGATTTGTTGATCGACTCCCTTGAGTTGTTGCATGAAAAGTCGCATCAGTATTACTTGAATAAACAGCAAGCTTTGTCTGATGCCAACATGACAATGAAACAGCCCGACAAGGTAACATTACTTACGAATCTTATTTCGTTGGCGCATACCTATCCGACGTTACTGTCACTGAGAGTTGAGATCCTTAAATTATTAAATGTCACTTGGCCGCAAGGTTACGGTAGGCATCAAGTTGAATCTATTGTCGAGAAAAGTAACCGTGTTATCCGGGCGTTCAGTTCTGATGAGGCGTTGCAAAACATCGAATATGAGGGGATCTATTCGGAGGCAAAAAAAGGATTGTCGAACAGCAGTTCGTGACTGAAGAGCAGTGAGCGAGTGCATCACACTGTATCTTAAAGCCTGCAGACTAAGGTGACTTTCCACAAAGTTTTAATTATTTACAAATGATACTTTGTTTCATATTGGATAAGCCTTGTCGGAATGTTTCTTGATCTTCCGCTACAGTTTTGATTGTAAACTGTAGTAAAATTACGCTAATTTGTTTCTATACCGATTTATTTTGAATTGAACGAGGACAGTCCTATGTCAGCTAAGAAGCCAATGGCTCTAGTGATCCTTGACGGTTACGGTTACCGTGAAGACAACCAAGACAACGCTATCGCGAACGCTAAGACACCTGTATTAGACGGTCTTATTGCTAACCAACCTAACACGCTAATCTCTGCTTCAGGCATGGATGTCGGCCTACCTGATGGCCAAATGGGTAACTCTGAAGTGGGTCACACTAACATCGGTGCTGGTCGTGTGGTATACCAAGATCTTACTCGTATCACCAAGTCAATTGCCGATGGTGAATTCGGTCAAACTGAAGCGCTAGTGAATGCTATCGATAAAGCGGTGAAGGCTGAGAAAGCGGTTCACATCATGGGTCTTATGTCACCAGGTGGTGTTCACTCTCATGAAGATCACATCTACGCAGCCGTTGAAATGGCAGCAGAGCGTGGCGCAGAGAAAATCTATTTACACGCATTCCTAGATGGCCGTGATACGCCGCCACGTAGCGCAGAAAACTCTCTACAACGTTTCCAAGACCTGTTCGCTAAACTGGGCAAAGGTCGTGTGGCTTCTTTGGTGGGTCGTTACTACGCAATGGACCGTGATAACAACTGGGATCGCGTTCAAACTGCATACGAGTTGCTAACGGAAGCAAAAGCAGAGTTCACATTCGACACCGCAGTTGCTGGCCTAGAAGCTGCTTACGCTCGTGACGAAAACGATGAGTTTGTAAAAGCGACTGAAATTAAGGCTGAAGGTGAAGAGTCTGCTGCGATTGTAGATGGCGATGCCGTTATCTTCATGAACTACCGTGCCGACCGTGCTCGTCAAATCACTCGCACATTCGTGACGGATTTTGCTGGTTTTGAGCGTAATGTATTCCCAGCCATCGACTTCGTGATGCTGACTCAATACGCGGCTGATATCCCATTGTTATGTGCATTCCCACCGGCTTCTCTAGAGAACACTTACGGTGAGTGGTTATCTAAGCAAGGTAAAACGCAGTTACGTATTTCAGAAACAGAGAAATACGCGCACGTGACTTTCTTCTTCAATGGCGGTATCGAAGACGAGTTTGAAGGCGAAGAGCGTCAACTTGTTGCTTCTCCAAAAGTAGCCACTTACGACCTACAGCCTGAAATGAGCGCACCAGAGCTAACAGAAAAGCTCGTTGCAGCAATCAAAGGCGGCAAATACGACGCTATCGTTTGTAACTTCCCTAACTGTGACATGGTTGGTCATACTGGCGTTTACGATGCAGCAGTGAAAGCCGTAGAGTCTCTCGACGAGTGTCTTGGTAAAGTGGTTGAAGCAATCAAAGAAGCGGACGGCCAACTGCTTATCACCGCAGACCACGGTAACGCAGAAATGATGGTTAACCCAGAAACGGGCGGTGTCCATACTGCACACACTAACCTACCAGTGCCACTGATCTACGTAGG
>JAYYSE010000022.1:0-79009 GCA_036126475.1 Pseudomonadota bacterium
CCGTTATCGTTCCCCGAAGGTTCAGATAACTCGTTTCCGCTCGACTTGCATGTGTTAGGCCTGCCGCCAGCGTTCAATCTGAGCCATGATCAAACTCTTCAATTTAAGATTTTGGTGACTCAATGAATACTGATTACATTCTCTTCGCTTAATAAAAAGCTAAGTAATGTTGAATTGACTGTGCCGAATCTTACGATTCGAATTGGTCACTCAGTTCATTGAAATCAAGTTGAAACCAAGGTTTCATTTTTGATATTCATCAACGAGTGCCCACACAGATTGATAGGTTTAAATTGTTAAAGAGCTTTTCCTTTTTGAGCCTCGCTCAAATCGGACGGCCATTTTAGCGATTTAAGTTTTAGTGTCAACCACTATTTTCAAAACTTTTTTCAAGCGCTTGGCTTGGCTAATTTGGCTCGCTGATTTGGTTTGGTTTCCTAAGAAGCCATCCCGTGTCAGCGAGGTGGCATTATAGAGATTTCGATCACACTGGCAAGCCCTTTTTTAAGTTTTTTTCGTTTTTTTATTCGTTCGATTAAAAAGAAGCCAAAACGCCTCAAAAGTAGGCTTTTCTCTTACATATTCTTCAGTTTTTCAGTGAACAAAGAGACTTTTTTCCAATTTGTGTACTCAACTTCCTTCGTTGTATCGGTTTCACCGCCTGTCATATTCATAATAAAGCGGATCATGGTTCTATCAAACCAGTTATAGCGTGGGTAATAGAGGGCACCTGCAAAGACACCGATTAAGGTCGGCTGCCATGGAGACTTGATAAGAAACTTCTTAATGTAAGCACTGCCTTCTGGTGTATCTTTGCCTTGGTCTTCTTTACGCGCCGTTAAGTTCACGCAAAAGAAGGCAACTTTGCTTGATTGCAACTGAGTAAGGTTGGCATCAATAAACTGATATAGCTTCTTATTAAGATGGCCATAACGAATCGATGCGCCAATCAACACTCTGTCGTACTGAGCAAAGTCCACCTTGCCAATAGTGTGCAGATCTTGAAGCTCACACTCGAACTCACTCATTTCTTCTTTTATATAGTTCAAGATTTTCTTGGTCTGCCCTTCACGGCTTGAATATAAAAATAGAGCTTTTGCCACAATGTTGTCCTTAGCTACGCCAAAACGTAGGGGTCAATAAGATTAATAAAGTGAAGATTTCTAATCGGCCAAACAGCATAGATACGATAAGTATCCATTTTGCTTTATCGTTCACATAGCCAAAGTGCACCGCGACTTCACCAAGGCCAGGGCCAAGGTTATTTAACGTTGCCGCTACGGCAGAGAAAGCACTCAACTCGTCCATACCGGTTGCAATAAGAGCTAGCATACAAACCACAAATACTAATGCATATGCAGAAAAGAAGCCCCAAACCGCATCTACTACACGTTGTGGTAGTGCAGAACCGCCAACCTTGATGGTATACACAGCACGTGGGTGAACAAGACGCTTCATTTCACGAGCACCTTGCAGAGTAAGTAGCAAGATTCGAATCACTTTCATACCACCACCCGTAGAACCTGCACATCCCCCTATAAAAGAAGAGAACAAAAGCAGTACGGGTAAGAACAGAGGCCACTCAGAGAAACCTGTTGTTGTAAAACCAGCGGTCGTAGATATAGATACGGTTTGGAACAAGGCCTGGTCGAAAGCATCGTAGTATGAGTCGTAAGAGTGATGATTGAGCAGTAATAAGAAACAAACCAAGAATAGTACTGCCTGAATAAAGATAAAGGCACGGAACTCAGGATCTTTCCAATAATACTTAGGATGCACACCACCTGAAGCAAATGCTGCAAAGTGAAGAGAGTAATTACACGCAGATATAAGAAGGAAGACCACGGTAATTATGTTGATAGCCGGACTGTTGAAATAACCCATGCTTGCATCGTGAGTAGAGAAGCCACCAATAGCAATAGTAGAGAAGCTATGACTGATTGCATCAAAGAAGCTCATGCCGGCGAGCCAAAACGCCACCGCACAGGCAATTGTTAGGCTGAGATAGATGTACCATAGTGCTTTTGCTGTTTCAGCGATACGCGGGGTCATTTTACTGTCTTTTACGGGCCCTGGTATCTCAGCTCGGTATAGCTGCATGCCACCGATGCCCAGAACAGGAAGAATGGCTACCGCCAATACGATGATACCCATACCACCGAACCATTGCAGAAACTGGCGATAAAACAAGATCGCTTTAGGTAGGTCATCAAGGCCAACGATCACCGTCGCACCGGTAGTGGTCAGTGCAGAAAAAGATTCGAAGAAGGCATCGGTTACTGAAATGTTAGGATTATCAGCGATCAAAAACGGTAACGCACCGGCACTACCGATTACCGTCCAAAAAAGAACTACGATCAAAAAGCCATCGCGCGCTTTTAACTCATGCTTATAACGTCGGTTTGGAAACCAACACGTCGCACCACAAAAGAACAGAACAAAGAAAGTCGTCACAAATGGCACACCCGCTCCATCTCGATAGATCAGGGCGACTAACGCAGGTGCGAGCATTGATACACTAAAAAGTGCTAATAATAATCCGACGATTCGAATAATTGAGCGAAATTGCATGAGCTATTGAACGAAGCGAAATGCTTCACACTTCCTAGTTGTCTTTTACTTTCGTTACCAGTGCCTTGGCACCGCTTTTATTGATCATGGTTTGGGTAAACGCATCTACCTGAAGGAGCTCTATCTCAATAATAAGCTCAACTTGCACACCATAATCCGCTTGGACCTCAACAGCCTGATGCTGAGCCATGATGGATTGTGCGATTGGCACAAAACCATAGTCTAACTCTAGCCGTAATTTTGTGGTTATTTTTTTCTTGATAGTTTGAAGCAGCTTGAGAGCTTGTTGTACTCCACCACCATAAGCTTTGACCAAACCACCGGTTCCAAGCTTAATTCCACCAGAGTAACGCGTGACGACAGCCGTTAATTCACCCACACCCGATCCAGACAATTGCGCCAAGATAGGTTTACCTGCCGTGCCCGATGGTTCTCCATCATCACTGAAGCCCCAAAGCATTGAATCTTCAGGTCGACCAGCAACAAAGCCCCAACAATTATGCCTCGCTGAAGCGTGCTCTTTTTTTACCTGCTCTACGAACTGCTTCGCGGCTTCTACACTTGGAGTATGCGCAAGGTGAGTAATAAAGATGCTCTTCTTGATCTCTTCTTCAAACAGAGCCGGAGCTGACGGTATTAAATAAGGCTGTTCATTCATATCGTTAACTTAATTAATAAGAGCTGCGAAGTGTATCACGCGTGAATAATAAGGGTTAGAGGATCTGTGCTATCGCACAATGTTAAACAATTGTTTAAAAAATGTATTGAAATTCATCTTGCAGAGGTACAGACTAGAATAACTGGTCTTACCAGGTATTCTACAATAATAGAAAGACAACAAGATTCTCTCAAACAATCGTGGATTGTATGTCATGGAGATAGACAATGATTTACCAAGCTAACACCCTACAGGTAAAGGAATTACAAGATGGCATTGCAGAATTAAGCTTCTGTGCTCCAGCCTCTGTAAACAAACTCGACCTTGCTACTTTAGAATCACTAGACAAAGCGTTAGACGCTCTTAAAGCTCACGCAGGACTACGTGGTTTAATCTTAACTTCAAACAAAGACGCATTCATTGTAGGCGCAGACATCACTGAATTTCTTGGCCTATTTGCTAAGCCAGAAGCAGAACTTGATGAATGGTTAAGATTTGCAAACTCCATCTTCAGCAAGCTAGAAGACCTTCCTGTTCCAACTCTTTCAATGATGCGCGGCCATGCCCTAGGCGGCGGTTGTGAATGTGTATTGGCAACTGACTTCCGTATCGGTGACAAGACCACCAGCATTGGCTTACCTGAAACCAAACTTGGCATCATGCCTGGCTTTGGTGGTTGTGTGCGCCTGCCTCGCGTTATCGGTGCTGACAGTGCAATGGAAGTCATCACTCAAGGCAAAGCATGCCGAGCTGATGAGGCACTAAAAATTGGCTTGTTAGACGCGATTGTAGAAACAGACCAACTGCTAGAGTCGGCAATCAACACCGTTTCTCTGGCTGCCAATGAAAAACTAGACTGGCAATTACGCCGCAAACAGAAAACATCAGCATTATCGCTAAGCAAACTCGAAGCGATGATGAGCTTTACCATGGCGAAAGGCCTCGTTGCTCAAAAAGCTGGCCCTCACTACCCAGCTCCAATTACTTCAGTCATTGCTATTGAAGAAGCAGCACGCAGCGATCGTGATGCAGCACTCGATATAGAACGTAAACACTTCATCAAGCTGGCAAAATCTGAAGAAGCCAAAGCACTGGTTGGTCTATTCCTAAATGACCAATACATCAAAGGTCTTGCTAAAAAAGCGGGTAAGTCAGCAACCAAAGACACTCAACGTGCTGCTGTACTAGGTGCAGGCATCATGGGTGGCGGCATTGCTTACCAATCTGCACTGAAAGGCGTGCCAGTGATGATGAAAGATATCGCACAAGCATCGCTTGACCTTGGTATGAATGAAGCGTCTAAGCTATTGAATAAGCGTCTATCTCGCGGTCGCCTAGATGGCTTCAAGATGGCAGGTATCCTGTCTTCGATTACTCCAAGCCTGCATTACGCTGGTGTTGAGCAATCAGACGTTGTCGTAGAAGCCGTGGTCGAGAATCCAAAAGTAAAAGCAGCGGTACTGAGCGAAGTGGAAGGCCTAGTTAGTGAAGACACTGTACTGACGTCAAACACTTCTACGATTCCTATCAATCTGCTAGCGAAATCTCTGAAACGTCCCGAAAACTTCTGTGGTATGCACTTCTTTAACCCAGTGCATCGAATGCCTTTAGTTGAGATCATCCGTGGCGAGCACACTTCAGAAGAGACGATTAATCGCGTTGTGGCTTACGCGGCGAAGATGGGCAAATCCCCTATAGTGGTAAATGATTGTCCAGGCTTCTTCGTTAACCGTGTACTTTTCCCTTACTTTGGCGGTTTCAGCATGTTACTACGCGACGGTGCTGATTTCACTAAGATCGATAAAGTCATGGAACGCAAGTTCGGTTGGCCAATGGGTCCGGCTTACCTACTAGATGTTGTAGGCCTAGACACAGCACACCATGCACAAGCTGTAATGGCGCAAGGTTTCCCAGAGCGTATGGGCAAAGAAGGTCGCGATGCGATTGATGCACTTTACGTTGCTGAAAAATACGGTCAGAAAAACGGTAGCGGTTTCTACACATACAGCGTAGACAAACGTGGTCGTCCGAAGAAGACCTTCTCTGAAGACATTCTTCCTATCTTGGCTGACGTATGCCAAGCACCACAAGATTTTGATGACCAAACAATTATCCAACGTGTGATGATTCCAATGATCAACGAAGTCGTTCTTTGTTTAGAAGAAGGCATAATCGCGACACCGCAAGAAGCGGATATGGCACTGGTTTACGGTTTAGGCTTCCCTCCATTCCGAGGCGGCGTATTCCGCTACTTAGACAGTGTGGGTATTGGTAACTTCTTAGAAATGGCGAAGGGCTACCAAGACTTAGGTGCAATGTACCAAGTTCCTCAACTATTGCTTGATATGGCAGAGAAAGGCGAAAGCTTTTACGACGCTCAACAAGCAAGTTCTCTGTAACCCACATTTGGAAAAGGAATAGCAAAATGAATAATGTAGTTGTTGTTGATTGCCTTCGCACCCCAATGGGACGTTCCAAAGGTGGAGCTTACCGTCACACTCGTGCTGAAGATCTGTCTGCACATTTAATGAAAGGCATTTTAGAGCGTAACCCAGAAGTTAACCCTTCAGAGATAGAAGATATCTACTGGGGCTGTGTACAACAAACACTAGAGCAAGGCTTCAACGTTGCACGTAACGCAGCTCTACTGGCTGGTTTGCCAATTGAGATTGGTGCTGTCACGGTTAACCGTTTGTGTGGTTCATCTATGCAAGCTCTGCATGATGCGACTCGCTCAATCATGGTTGGTGATGCGGAAATCTGCCTAATCGGTGGTGTGGAACACATGGGTCACGTGCCAATGACACACGGTGTTGATTTCCACCCTGGCATGTCAAAGAACGTAGCAAAAGCTGCTGGCATGATGGGCCTAACCGCTGAAATGCTTGGTAAACTGCACGGTATTAGCCGTGAAGACCAAGATGCATTCGCCGCACGTTCACACGCCCGTGCACATGCGGCAACGGTTGAAGGTCGTTTCAAAAACGAAATTCTACCAACAGAAGGTCACGCTGCTGACGGATCGCTTTTTACACTGGATCACGATGAAGTTATTCGTCCAGAAACGACGGTTGAAGGCCTGTCTCAACTGCGCCCAGTGTTCGACCCAGCTAACGGTACAGTAACAGCAGGTACTTCATCAGCTCTATCTGATGGTGCATCGGCAATGCTTATCATGAGTGAAGAAAAGGCTAACGCACTAGGTCTTAAGATTCGTGCTCGCGTTAAGTCTATGGCTATCGCAGGCTGCGATCCTTCAATCATGGGTTACGGCCCAGTACCTGCAACTCAAAAAGCGTTAAAGCGCGCAGGTTTAACAATTGAAGACATGGGTGTGATTGAACTAAACGAAGCGTTCGCGGCGCAATCTCTACCTTGTGCTAAAGACCTAGGTCTACTGGATGTGGTTGACGAAAAAGTGAACCTTAATGGCGGTGCCATTGCTCTAGGCCACCCATTAGGCTGTTCAGGTTCTCGTATCTCTACAACCCTAATCAACCTAATGGAAGCGCAAGACGTGAAATACGGATTAGCAACCATGTGTATTGGTTTAGGCCAAGGTATTGCAACGGTATTTGAACGCCCATAGCACTCATCGACAGTAATATTTGTCGGATAATCTTATGTGCAGCTATCTTTATATAGCTGCACTTTTTATTTCTAGCTATCAGACAAACGATAGGTTCGTTCAGCAAACCGAATCCGGAGAAAAGTAGCCAACGGTATCTATGCATAAAACGCATATATTCAATGTTGATGTTTCATTATTTTTTCTCCAACGATTCAACTAAAGTCACTTCAGTTTCCTAATATTTCTCCCATGGAGCAGATCATGTTTAAAGCACTTGTACTAAACCAAGAAGACAAAAAAACTATCGCATCAGTTTCTCAAATTGAAGAGTCTCAATTACCAGAAGGTAACGTGAAGATCGATGTAAGCTACTCTTCTTTGAACTACAAAGATGGTTTGGCGATTACAGGTAAAGGGCGCATTGTTCGCAACTTCCCTATGGTTCCTGGTATCGACCTGTCAGGTGTGGTCTCACAATCTGATGACCCTCGTTACAAAGCAGGCGACGAAGTGGTTCTAACTGGTTGGGGTGTTGGTGAAGGTCACTGGGGTGGCATGGCTGAGAAAGCGAGCCTAAACGGTAATTGGTTAGTGCCTATGCCTAAAGGTCTAGACGCTAAGAAAGTAATGGCGATTGGTACAGCAGGCTTCACAGCAATGCTTTGTGTTCAAGCTATTGTCGATGCAGGCATCAAACCTGAAGACGGTGAAATTCTAGTGACTGGCGCAAGTGGCGGTGTAGGTAGCGTGTCTATCACTCTACTAAACCAACTAGGCTACAAAGTAGCAGCAGTAACAGGTCGAGCTTCCGAAAATGGTGAGCTACTAAAATCGCTAGGTGCAACTCGCATTGTTGAGCGTGCTGAACTAGAAGAGCCAGCGAAACCACTTGAGAAACAAATGTGGGCTGGTGCTATCGATACTGTAGGCAGCAAAGTACTTGCGAAAGTATTGGCGCAAATTGATTACAACGGTGCAGTTGCAATCTGTGGTCTAGCAGGTGGTTTTGACTTACCAACTACAGTAATGCCATTCATTCTACGTAACGTTCGCCTGCAAGGTATTGATTCTGTTATGTGCCCTCGTGAGAAACGCATTAAAGCGTGGGAACAACTGGCTGAATTGCTACCTGAGTCTTTCTACGGTAGCGCGACAAAAGAAGTATCTCTAGATGACGCGATTCAAGCGGCAGAAGACATCACTAACGGTCAAATCACTGGTCGCGTACTCATCAAGCTGTAATCGCTGGCACTCTAAAAGCAACACGTAATAAAACAAAAGGGCTGATCATGATCAGCCCTTTCTACTATCTGTTATTGGCTCTAACCCAAGCCGACATCGGCAATCCGCTTTTGAATTAACTCACCACACTCTTCTTTGACCACTCTTCTCAACCATTGCTGTGAAGCAGAAGAGTCGCAGCGTGAGTGCCAAATCAACGAGTAATCAAATGGCATAAACTCGAATGGCAGTGGCTTCACGACTAGGTCATAGCGTTCTGCAACCAAGTATGCCAAATCAGCCGGTACCGTAATCACTAACGGCATTCTATCGACAATCGCCAATGCCGCTTCAAGGTGATAAGCACGCAGTACCATTTTTCTCGGTTGTTGATTGGCTAAAGCATTGTCCAGTAAAGCCTTTACACCATCACTGATCGCAATCATCGCATGAGGCAAAGAGACATAATCCTCAAGGCTCAACGAACGGTCTGCCAAAGGGTGATTTTTAGAGAGTAAGCATGACACACCCACTGGGCCAAGAACCTCTTGATGAAGTGGCTTAACACTGCCACTTGGTCGGCAGATCGCCATATCGACGCGTTCAGTGCTGAGCTGCTTAAACAAATGTTCATGCTGCAGCGGGGCAAACTCCAAAGAGATATTCGGTGCTTGCTCATAAATCTTCGGTAGCGCATACGGCAAGATGGTTTGCATCGCGTAATCAGTGGTCGCAATTAGGAAACGTTCACAGCAATAGTAAGGGTCGAAATCACTAGGACTAAGTAGTTGACGGAATGACTCTAGAGGCTGATCAATTCGCTGGCTGATCTCGAGCGCTTTTGTGGTTGGAATAAGGTGTTGGCCCTGACGAGTAAACAGAGGATCGTTGAGTAGGTCTCTTAAGCGCCCTAACACTCGACTGGTTGCCGACTGGCTCAAGTTGAGACGAAGCGCGGCCTGGCTAACGCTGCCCTCTTCAATCAATACCTTTAAGGCGACCAATAAATTAAGGTCTCTACGATAGATGTCTTCTAGTTCCACGCCACTTACCTAGCTGAATACAATGATCATTGTTCACTAACTTGTTTATAGCATGCTTTAGATAAAAAAAATCCCGCAATTGCGCGGGGAAGCCCAAGAAAATTTGGGGATAGTGTCGGAATGTCGTATAGGAATTTGTTTGCTGTACTTAGGTTAGTGCTCTTGCTCTTCGGCTGTACCCTGCCAACGGCGCATCTCAACCCAAATACCAATAATCGTTGCTACTATGCCAAAAATAGGCATAAGTGAGGCCTCTGCCGATGAACGTAAAACTAACGCACAAAAGGAAATAAAACAGAGAACCGAATAAATTGTTAATCTATCTAATCCTGTCAACATCGCCACTCCTTAGCTAGTTGCCTTTGCCTCAAGTTGTTACCAACTTGTTAACTAAATTATAGGAAATGATTCTGTTTGCCAAGCACTTATTGCATATTTTTTCTGCAGACGTATTATTCACACGTTAGATAGATATAGAGATACAAACCATGACATTCAAACCTGAACTGGCAACCCATACTTTAGAAGCTGAAGGCCTGCGTTGCCCAGAGCCAGTAATGATGGTTAGGAAGACAATTAGAAACATGCAGGATGGCGATGTGTTACTGGTAAAAGCTGACGATCCTTCGACCACTCGAGATATCCCGAGCTTTTGTCGATTCATGGATCACCAGTTGGTAGGCCAAGAGACAGAAACGCTGCCATACCTGTATTTGATCAAAAAGGGACTGGAGGCGTAACGCCCCACCGAGAATCAAACATCAAAAAAGCCGCTAGTACCTTATGTTCTCAAGCAGAATTCAGAGTACCAGCGGCTTTTTGTTTATTCATCTTTAGACTTGGTTTGCAGATAATCAAGCTGTTGTTGCAACGCTCGGATGTCTTTGCGAATCGGAATAATATGCGCGACTCGAATCCAAGCCTCTACCGCAAGTCCAGTCATGATCATAGCGCCGGCGACCATGGGTAGCCACATGTCCGTCAGCACCATGCCTAATAGTGTAAGTGCAAGACCAAAGGTAAATAGATAGCTTTGGCTTTGTGGAGTAATACCCATATAACGCGTCAACATAATCATGCCCTCGTGTTGATAACTCACAAGATTAAAATATCATGACAAGTATGGCAGTTATATGTCCATTCGCTCGATAAACTCCACAATGCTGTAAGAGTATGACCTACAACAAACTACTCTACTGGTTGAGTATAATAAGACTCAAAACACTCATCGGTAAAACGCAGCAGCGATAGCCAAACCGACAAATAACAGGGCTGTAATCTTACGAATCAGATCGAGTGGCATCTTGTCTGCTGACAGCTTACCAATGATCACTACAGGTACATTCGCTAGCAACATGCCTATGGTTGTACCCAGAATCACCCACGCCAAAGCATCGGCGTATTGCGCCCCCAGGATAGAAGTTGCTATCTGGGTCTTATCACCAATTTCAGCGATAAAAAACGCAATAAAACTTGCAACAAAAGGGCCACGGTTTGAGATCTGTTCGTCATCATCGAGCTTATCTGGAATCAGAATCCAGCCCGCCATTGCAATAAAACTGACCACCAGCACCCACTTTAAAACTTCTGGCGATAAGTAATCAGCGACAACCACACCGAGCCACGCTGCAAGAGCATGATTGGCTATAGTGGCAAAGAAGATAGCCGCAATGATAGGTACCGGTTTTCGATATCGACTGGCTAATAAAAGAGATAGCAACTGGGTCTTATCACCGATCTCGGCTAAGGCAACAGTTGTAATTGAAATTACTAAAACGCTCACGACATGCTCATTTGGGATGGAGATTATTATATTTAACCAAAGACAAACCTCGCGCCCCATCCCGGTTCACGATGCTTGTCTAAGGTCTTGCTAAGCGCCACCAAGGTGGTGGTTGCCTCGAACGCCATGATGATTTTGCATCAATTATGTTGACGAACGAACTCATTCAATAAGATATGAATAAGTAAGCTACTCCCCAAAGACCGCGAGATTCTAATCACCCACGTAGTCAAAAACAAGTGTCAAACTTATCAAAATATCTACGTGCACCGAAAAACAAACATTAAAGGCAAAAAAATCCATTAAACGACATTTTAGACCACTAATTAAACAAGATTACCCCTACTCGCTTTACGAATATCTCGGTATACTCAGAGGTTATTTTTCTCATTCATTTAAAAGAATCGCGCGAACCTGACTATGCAAAAATACGATATCAAAACCTTCCAGGGAATGATCCTCGCGCTGCAGGATTACTGGGCTCAAAACGGTTGTACCATTGTTCAACCTCTAGATATGGAAGTAGGTGCAGGCACCTCTCACCCAATGACATGTCTACGAGCACTTGGCCCAGAGCCAATGTCTACAGCTTACGTACAACCTTCACGTCGTCCTACTGATGGCCGTTACGGTGAAAACCCTAACCGTCTGCAGCACTACTACCAATTCCAAGTAGCGCTAAAACCATCGCCAGACAATATCCAAGAGTTGTACCTAGGCTCACTAGAGGTTCTTGGTATTGACCCACTTGTTCACGACATTCGCTTTGTTGAAGATAACTGGGAAAACCCAACACTAGGTGCATGGGGTCTTGGTTGGGAAGTATGGCTAAACGGCATGGAAGTAACTCAGTTCACTTACTTCCAGCAGGTTGGCGGCCTTGAGTGTAAGCCTGTAACAGGCGAGATCACTTACGGTATCGAGCGTCTAGCAATGTACATCCAGGAGGTAGACTCAGTTTACGACCTAGTATGGAACGTAGCACCAGACGGCTCTAACGTAACTTACGGTGACATCTTCCACCAAAACGAAGTTGAGCAATCAACGTACAACTTCGAACACGCAGACGTAGATTTCCTATTCGGTTTCTTCGACCAGTGTGAAAAAGAGTGTAAAGAGCTACTTGAGCTTGAGAAGCCACTTCCGCTTCCAGCTTACGAGCGCATTCTAAAAGCAGGCCACGCATTCAACATCCTTGATGCACGCAAAGCTATCTCTGTAACAGAGCGTCAACGTTACATCCTTCGTATTCGCAACCTAACTAAATCAGTTGCTGAAGCATACTACGCATCACGTGAAGCACTTGGCTTCCCAATGTGCAAGAAGGACGAGGAGAAGTAATCATGGCTAAAGAATTTCTAATTGAACTGGGTACTGAAGAGCTACCACCAACGCAACTTCGCACTCTAGCAGAAGCATTCGCAGCAAACTTCGAAGCTGAGCTTAAAGGCGCAAACCTAGCGCACGAAGGCGTGAAGTGGTACGCAGCACCTCGTCGTCTTGCTCTAAAAGTAGCAGCACTGGCTGAAGGCCAAGAAGACAAAGTTGTTGAAAAACGCGGCCCTGCAGTTTCTGTAGCATTCGATGCTGACGGCAACGCAACTAAAGCAGCTCAAGGCTGGGCTCGTGGTAACGGCATCACGGTTGAGCAAGCTGACCGTCTAGTAACAGACAAAGGCGAATGGCTTCTTTTCAAACAAGAAGTAAAAGGCCAAGCAACGTCTGAAATCGTTGTTGAGCTAGCGGCTAAAGCACTAGGTAACCTGCCTATCGCTAAGCCAATGCGCTGGGGTAACAAAACGACTCAGTTCATCCGCCCGGTTAAAACACTGACTATGCTAATGGGCGCTGACCTTATCGAAGGTGAGATCCTAGGCGTAGCATCTGGCCGCACTATCCGTGGTCACCGCTTCATGGGTGAGCAAGAGTTCAATATTGATTCTGCAGAGCAATACCCAGCAATCCTAGAAGAGCGCGGTAAAGTAATGGCAGATTACGAAGCGCGTAAAGCAATCATCCTAGCTGATTCGCAAAAAGCAGCTGCTGCGGTTGGCGGTAAAGCTGACCTAGAAGATGATCTTGTTGAAGAAGTAACATCTCTGGTTGAATGGCCAGTAGTGCTAACAGCGAAGTTTGAAGAAGAGTTCCTAAAAGTACCTTCTGAAGCATTGGTTTACACTATGAAAGGTGACCAAAAATACTTCCCTGTTTACGATGAAAACAAGAAGCTACTTCCTAACTTTATCTTCGTATCAAACATCGAGTCTAAAGAGCCTCGCTACGTTATCGAAGGTAACGAGAAAGTGGTACGCCCACGTCTTGCTGATGCTGAGTTCTTCTTCAACACAGACCGTAAGCGTCCTCTGATCGACCGTCTACCAGAACTAGACCAAGCTATCTTCCAGAAGCAACTTGGTACTATTAAAGACAAGACAGACCGCATCACTGAGCTTGCTGGCTACATCGCTGAGCAAATCGATGCTGACGTTGAGAAGTCTAAGCGCGCAGGCCTACTGGCTAAATGTGACCTCATGACCTCTATGGTATTCGAATTCACGGATACTCAAGGTGTAATGGGCATGCACTACGCGACTCACGATGGTGAAGACGAGCAAGTTGCACTAGCACTTTACGAGCAGTACATGCCTCGTTTCGCTGGTGATGACCTACCAAGCACTGGTATTTCTTCTGCATTAGCAATGGCAGACAAGCTAGACACTATCGTAGGTATCTTCGGTATTGGCCAAGCTCCAAAAGGTTCTGACCCATTCGCTCTACGTCGTGCATCACTAGGTGTGCTACGTATTATCGTTGAAAACGGCTACAACCTAGACCTAACGGATCTGATCGCAAAAGCGAAAGAACTACTAGGCGATAAGCTAACCAACGACAACGTAGAGGCTGACGTTATCGACTTCATGCTAGGTCGTTTCCGTGCATGGTACCAAGATGCAGGCTTCAGCGTGGATATCATCCAGGCAGTACTAGCTAACCGTCCAACTAAGCCAACTGATTTTGACCAGCGTGTTAAAGCGGTTTCTCACTTCCGTGAACTAGAAGCGGCAGAAGCACTAGCAGCAGCGAACAAACGTGTAGGTAACATCCTTGCGAAATTCGATGGTGAGCTTGCAGCAGATATCGATTTAGCCCTTCTTCAAGAAGATGCAGAGAAAGCACTGGCTGAAAACGTTGCTGTAATGACAGAAGCACTAGAGCCAGCATTCGCGACAGGTAACTACCAAGAAGCCCTAAGCAAGCTAGCAGCTCTACGTGAGCCTGTTGATGCGTTCTTCGATAACGTAATGGTTATGGCTGATGACGAAGCACTTAAGAAGAACCGTCTAACGCTACTGAATAACCTACGTAACCTGTTCCTACAGATTGCTGATATATCTCTACTGCAAAAATAAGTACGAGTGAGCAAGCTGTTCAAAGCGATGCTCTGAGCAACGAAAGGTAAATACCCAAAGGGAAGCGAAAGCTTCCCTTTTTGTTTTTGTGAACCAAGCATTTGTTTGTAGAGGTATTATTGATTAACTGAATGAATCAGCACTCAGACTGTAGAGGGCATTGTTTGCTATAACTGACCTGTTTATTCAGGGGAAGGGAACAATGAAAAAAACAGTACTCGCACTTTCAATGCTTGCACTCAGCGCATGCAGCCAAACCAGCGACAACAACCTATTACTAACGATTGATAACGACACAGTTGTATTCGAATCAACAGGCAAAGGCACTGTAATCGCAGAACAGGAACTCGCCAAAGGTAGCTATACCTTCTCCATCAGCGACAGTAAAAATACCTGTGGCACCAACTATGCACTTGCGGAAGAGAGTCGCATTAAGTTCAATAAATCCCTTCGCCTAGACGATTGCGCTGAGAAATCTGAGCTCGCTATTAAGGTCTTTCGTGCGAATACCTACCAATTTACACTCAACCCGCAAACCAATGAGTTAACGGTTCAAATAAAGCCAAAACAGCAACAAGTCCAAAGTATTGCTTGTCCGGTCCCTAGTGACGGACCAACCACCATCAATGTTGCTCAAACCTTTGATGATGGCACCTTGGTCAGAGATGCCCTTTCCGGAATACAAACAACGGTCACTAACGGCAGTGTCAGCTTGCAACCCGCTGAAAGTAGCCAAGGCGTCTTGTTACTAGAAAAAATTGAACCGGAAACCAAAGCAGATTTTAGTTGGGAGAACGCCACGGTTTACTTCGTGATGACCGACCGCTTCTACAATGGTAACCCTAACAATGACAATAGCTATGGCCGTAGCCAAGACGGAAAAGATGAAATTGGCACCTTCCATGGCGGTGACCTAGCAGGCTTAACTGAAAAGCTCGATTATATTGAATCGCTCGGTGCTAATGCTATCTGGATTACGTCTCCCTTAGAGCAGATACATGGTTGGGTTGGCGGTGGTGACCGTGGCGATTTCAAACACTATGGCTACCATGGTTACTACCATCAAGATTGGACCAAACTTGATGACAACATGGGTACCGAAGACGAGCTAAAAACCTTCATCGATACGGCGCACAGCAAAGGCATTCGTGTCATCTGGGACATAGTCATGAACCACACTGGCTACGCTACCCTGGCCGATATGCAGGAGTTCGACTTTGGTAAGCTCAACCTGAATGATGAAGAAGCAACAAAAACACTTGGCGAAAACTGGACAGACTGGCAACCCGCTAAAGGTCAGAACTGGCACTACTTCAACAACTACATCTCTTACGGCGACAAAGAAGCGTGGGAAAAATGGTGGGGCAAAGCCTGGCTACGCAGCGATATCGGTGCTTACGACTCTCCGGGTTACAACAACCTGACCATGTCGTTAGCGCACCTGCCCGATTTCAAAACAGAATCGACAGAAACCACAGGGCTACCAAACTTCTATCGCAACAAGTCCACCAACGCGACTGATGAACTCAAAACACCTCGTGACCACCTTATCACTTGGCTTTCAGGCTGGGTACGTGAATACGGCGTGGATGGTTTTAGAGTCGATACCGCAAAACACGTTGAGCTCGAAGCCTGGGCAGAGCTAAAAGAGAGCGCCAACCAAGCTCTTGCTGAATGGAAACAGAACAACCCTGACAAAGCCTTAGATGACTTACCTTTCTGGATGACCGGCGAAGTCTGGGCGCACAGTGTGGTGAAATCAGATTACTTCGCTAACGGATTTGATTCGATCATCAACTTTGAATTCCAGAGCGACATCGCCCCTAAAGCGCTTAAATGCTTATCCGATATCGATGCCGACTATCTTCGCTATGCAGAGAAGATCAACAGTGACAGCGAGTTCAACATGTTGAGTTACCTTTCGTCTCACGATACATCGCTATTCTGGACACAGCACGGCAGTGACTTTGCCAAACAGACCAAAGCGGCAAACGCATTGATGTTGGCTCCGGGTGCAGTCCAGATCTATTACGGAGATGAAATCGCCCGTGATTTTGGCCCAACAGGATCAGATCCAATGCAGGGCACTCGTTCAGACATGCCTTGGGAGCAAATAACCGGAGAGCGAGCAGAGCTGTTAAAGCACTGGCAAGCTCTCGGCCAATTCCGCCAGCGTCACCCTGCTGTCGCGCAAGGTAAAAACATCATCCGCAACAGCAAGGGCTATTACGCCTTCGAACGTCAATACCAAGATGACAAGGTGTTGGTTGTGTATACCGGATCGAAATAAGCCCGCGGGTTTAAACATTCAAAACTCATGGAGACGCTTCGGCTTCTCCTTTTTGATCTCAAAAACCAGTGCAATAAGCAAGCAGTCACTCATTAGCCAAACTTTATAGAAGTTTTTTACGTGTTAGAGCATTTGGCGCTATGCGTCGCAAAAACATTGCGGTATGTTCAAGGATTACACTGATGGCAGACATAAGGTCTGCCTTAATGACACATAACAAGCAATCACAATGAATTAGGTAAAATAAGTAATGCAGTTCTCTAAGTTTGGTGAAAAGTTTAATCGTTACTCTGGAATCACTCGTTTAATGGATGATTTGAATGATGGTCTGCGCACTCCTGGTGCAATCATGCTTGGTGGTGGCAACCCAGCCGCTATCCCTGCCATGCTCGATTACTTTAGCCAAGCCAGTGCCGACATGCTCGCCAGTGGAGAACTCATCGCCGCCCTCGTCAACTACGATGGCCCACAAGGCAAAGACAGCTTTATTAAGTCTTTAGCGGCTATGCTGAAAGAGACCTATGGCTGGGACATCAGCGAGAAGAACATCAGCCTAACTAACGGCAGCCAAAGCGGCTTCTTCTACCTGTTCAATCTACTAGCTGGCCAGCAGCCTGACGGTTCTCACAAGAAAATCTTGCTACCAATCGCACCTGAATACATCGGCTACGGTGACGCAGGGATTGATGACGACATCTTTATCTCTTACCACCCTGAGATCGAACTACTAGAAAGCCGCCAGTTCAAATACCACGTCGACTTCGAACAACTAAAAGTAGATGACTCAGTCGCTGCTATCTGCGCGTCTCGCCCAACTAACCCAACCGGTAACGTACTGACAGATGAGGAAGTGCGTAAGTTGGATAAGCTAGCGCGTGACAACAATATCCCACTGCTAATCGACAACGCCTATGGTCTACCGTTTCCAAACATCATCTTTGAAGATGTAGAACCGTTCTGGAATGAAAACACGATTCTGTGCATGAGCCTTTCTAAGCTTGGTTTACCAGGTGTGCGCTGCGGTATCGTGATTGCGAGCGAAGAAGTCACCCAAGCGCTAACCAACATGAATGGCATCATCAGCTTAGCACCAAACAGTGTTGGCCCAGCTATCGCCAACCACATGATTGAAAACGATGACCTGCTGCGCTTAAGCAGCGAAGTGATCAAGCCTTTCTATAAAGAGAAGTCTTTGCGCGCCGTTGAACTGCTCCAAGAAGCAATTGATGATCCACGTTTCCGTATTCATAAACCTGAAGGCGCTATCTTCTTGTGGCTATGGTTTGATGAACTGCCAATCACCACCATGGAACTGTACGACAGAGTAAAAGCTCGTGGTGTATTGATTGTTCCGGGTGAATATTTCTTTATCGGCCAAGAAGACGAGTGGGCTCATGCTCATCAGTGCCTACGTATGAACTACGTACAAGACGATGAAGCAATGCAGAAGGGTATTGCGATCATTGCTGAAGAAGTAAAAAAGGCTTATAGCGAGAGCAAATAGAGATTCTCTACTCGGTCGTTCCTCCCACTATGGAATGGCGTTAGAGAAACAAACAAAAAGAGCACCTCATAGGTGCTCTTTCACTTTTACTTCCCGATAATTTTTAGCTCTAAGGAGCTAGCAGCAATTAACCTTCTAGTAGGCTATTACCATTGATAGCAATTTTACGTGGTTGCATCGCTTCTGGGATTTCGCGCTCTAGGTCTATGTGAAGAAGACCATTTTCCATACTCGCACCTACCACTTTTACGTAGTCTGCAAGTTGGAATTTACGCTCGAAATCACGCTCTGCGATACCTTGGTACACATAGGTTTTTTCTGCTTCAGGTTTACGCTCACCTTTAACAATTAGCATGTTCTCTTTCTGAGTCAGGTCTAATTGGTCATCAGCAAACCCAGCAACAGCCATAGTGATACGGTAGTTGTTCTCGTCTTTTTGCTCGATGTTGTATGGAGGGTAACCGCCAGAAGTGTTCTTCGATGTGTTCGCTTCCATCATGTTGAATAGACGATCGAAGCCGATTGCGTTGCGGTAAAGTGGAGTGAAATCTACAGTTCTCATAATGCTATCCTTTTAGTAAGCAATAGTCTTAGCTGCGAATTTTACTTAGATCGAACCTGTGTATAAGACCAAGTAAACAGCTAAGAGATTCAATTCGCATTCCTCGGGTTTCACCTCTGTTGGCGACAACACTGGGACATGACAGTGAATCAATTTTCAAGTTGTGTGCTGCTAAAGTTATCCTCTGTTGAGCGATTCTTCGTCAGCGGTAATGAAGGTTCTGTTTCTTCTCTTGTAGAGCAAGACAGTCATCCTCTTCACAAATAGATATATGGATTGAGCAAAATAGTTTCAAGGGATTATTTTCAATTATTTTTGCAACTCAATATTTTTCAATCACTTAAAAACAAAAAAGACTGCCATTTCTGGCAGTCTTTTAAATAACTTAGATTGCTTTTTGGGACAATCTACACATCCAAGTTAGCAACCTTCAATGCGTTTTCTTCGATGAAGTTACGACGAGGTTCAACTTGGTCACCCATTAGCGTCGTGAACAGCTGGTCTGCACCGACTGCATCTTCAATCGTTACTTGCATCATGCGACGTGTCTCTGGGTCCATTGTGGTTTCCCAAAGCTGATCTGGGTTCATCTCACCTAGACCTTTGTATCGTTGTAGGCTTAGACCACGACGAGACTCTTTAATCAACCAGTTCAGCGCTTCAACAAAGTTTGATACTGCTTGAGTACGCTCACCACGTTTGATGTAAGCGCCTTCTTCAATCAGACCGTCTAACGCTTCTGATAGGCTTGCTAGTTTGCCGTACTCTTTCGAGTTGAACAGATCAACGCTTAGTGCGTGTTCGTGTGTCACACCGTGAGTACGGACCACAATCTTAGGTAGGCTTAGACCTAACTCTTCATGCTTCTCAACTTCTAGAGAGTACTGGCTTGCACCTACCTCTTTCGCATTCAGTTGTTCTACTAGCTGCTTGCCCCATGCTTCTACTGCTGACTCATCGTGACACTGCTCAGCAGTTAGACGAGGCATGTAGATCATTTCATGCATTAGAGCATGTGGGTAACGGCGGCTCATACGCTCCACCAGCTTGATACCAGAGTTGTATTGCTGAACTAGCTTCTCTAGCGCTTCACCTGCCAATGCAGGTGCATCAGGGTTTACGTGTAGCGCTGCGTTGTCTAGAGCCAATGCCACTTGGTACTGGTTCATTGCATCTTCATCTTTGATGTACTGCTCTTGCTTACCTTTCTTCACTTTGTAAAGCGGTGGCTGAGCGATGTAGATGTAGCCACGCTCAATAAGCTCTGGCATTTGACGGTAGAAGAAGGTCAATAGTAGCGTACGAATGTGCGAACCATCGACATCGGCATCGGTCATGATGATGATGTTGTGGTAACGCAGCTTATCTGGGTTGTATTCGTCGCGGCCGATACCACAGCCAAGAGCTGTGATTAGGGTTGCCACTTCTTGGGAAGAAAGCATCTTGTCGAAACGTGCTTTCTCTACGTTTAGGATCTTACCTTTTAGTGGAAGAATCGCTTGGTTCTTACGGTTACGACCTTGTTTTGCGGAGCCGCCTGCCGAGTCACCCTCCACTATGTATAGTTCAGAAAGTGCAGGGTCTTTTTCCTGACAGTCTGCAAGCTTGCCCGGAAGGCCAGCTAGGTCTAAAGCACCTTTACGACGGGTCATTTCACGTGCTTTACGCGCTGCATCACGAGCTCGTGCTGCATCGATAATTTTAGTACAAACGGTTTTCGCTTCTGTTGGGTTCTCGATAAGGAACTCAGACAGTTTTTCACCCATCGCTTGTTCAACGGCAGATTTCACTTCAGAAGAAACCAGCTTGTCTTTAGTTTGGCTAGAGAACTTAGGATCTGGCACTTTTACCGAAATAACTGCAGTCAGACCTTCACGAGCATCATCACCCGATGTTGCTGTCTTCGCTTTCTTAGAGAAGCCTTCCTTATCCATGAAGCTGTTCAAAGTACGCGTCAGCGCAGCACGGAAACCAGCAAGGTGAGTACCACCATCACGTTGAGGAATGTTGTTCGTGAAACAGTAGATGTTCTCTTGGTAACCATCATTCCATTGCATTGCTACTTCCACAGTAATGCCATCTTCACGCTCGTTATCGAAGTGGAAGATTTTTTGAATGATTGGTGTTTTGTTGGTGTTTAGGTGCTCAACAAACGCCTGAATACCACCTTCAAACATGAAGTGATCCGATTTATCTTCTTCACGCTCATCAATTAGCTTGATAGAAACGCCTGAATTTAGGAACGACAGTTCGCGTAGACGTTTAGCTAGAATATCGTAGTGGAAAAGTACGTTTGAGAATGTCTCTTCACTTGGCCAGAAGCGGATTTCTGTACCCGTTTTGTCCGTATCACCAATCACAGTTAGTGGCGCTTGAGGCTCACCGTGGTGGTACGTTTGAGTATGGATTTGACCACCGCGGTGGATAGTCAGAGTAACCTGCTTAGACAGTGCGTTAACTACTGAAACACCTACACCGTGCAAGCCACCTGATACCTTGTATGAGTTATCATCGAACTTACCACCAGCGTGAAGAACCGTCATGATTACTTCAGCAGCAGACACGTTCTCTTCTGGGTGAATTTCAGTTGGAATACCACGGCCGTCATCGCGTACCGATACTGAATTGTCTTCATGGATAGTAACAATGATGTCATTACAGTGACCAGCAAGCGCTTCATCAATAGAGTTATCTACTACCTCGAAGACCATGTGGTGCAGACCGGTACCATCATCCGTGTCGCCAATGTACATTCCAGGACGCTTACGAACCGCATCCAGACCCTTCAGTACCTTAATACTCGATGAATCGTAATTATCTGACATAGTTACTCTCTGACTAATTATCCTTGCTCTATTTTGCCATGTTCCACATGAAACATCCTGCTATTTTCATCATGCATATCTGCAATCTGATCAGCGGTAATAGAGCTTACAAAAACTTGAGCCTCGGTCGCCTTTAAACACTCAGCAAGACGTGCGCGGCGTTGGCTATCTAATTCGGAAGCGAAATCATCTATTAAATAGATGCACTGCTTACCTGTCATTTGAGTGAGGTGTTGCCCTTGTGCTACTCGCAACGCACACACCATCAACTTCAATTGACCTCGTGACAAGACATCTTCCACTGGAGTGCCGTTCACTTTTATCTTCAGGTCCGCTTTGTTTGGTCCACTAAAGGTGTAACCAAGCTGCTGATCCCTTTCAAAATTCTTCTCTAATATCTCAGCGTATGGGGTGTCTTTGTCCCAGCCGCGATAATAGTTAATCTTTATCTCAAACTCTGGTAGGAAGGTCGCGCAGATCTCTTCGGCGACTTCTTTGAGCTGATTGACGTAGGTGGCACGCCACTCACTGATGCTTTCCGCTAAACGGGCCAGTTCTTGGTCCCAGTAGCTCAGCTCTCGATAATGCGTTGCCGTTTTCAATAAGGCGTTTCGCTGCTTATTGAGGCGCTTTACCCTGCCCCATGCATCATAGAAACCCGACTCACTGTGGAAGACTCCCCAATCAATGAATGCGCGGCGATGCTTAGGTCCATCTGTCAGTAAATCAAACCCTTCCGGGTGAATCAACTGCAAAGGTAAGACTTGCGCTAACTGAGCGAGTTTTTGCCCTGTTTGACCGCTTATTTTAACCTCTGTTGTGCCATCGCGCTGCTTATTAATGCCAACTGGCAGCTCAAATTGATCCGAGGTCATAAAACGGCCGTGCACAAACAGTTCGCTACACTCATTTTGTATGATGCGTCCCGTTAGGGAACTCTTAAATGAGCGACCGTGGCCGAGCAGATATACCGCTTCAAGGACACTGGTTTTACCGCTTCCGTTAGGCCCTATAAGAAAGTTAAAGCCTGATGACGGTTGAATGTCACAGGCTTCAATATTTCTAAACTGCTTAACGATTAGACGAGAGAGTGGCATAGCATCATCATATTAATCATTAACGATGGCACCAACTCTATAGACGGATTGGCATAACAACGTACATTGCGCTGTCATCTTGTGCATTTTCAATCAAGGCACTCGCGTTCGCGTCTGACATTGAGATACGAACCTGTTCACAGCGCAGTGTATTTAATACATCAAGTACATAGCTTACATTGAAGCCGATCTCTAGCGCGTCACCATCATAAGTCACGTCTAGCATCTCTTCGGCTTCTTCTTGTTCTGGGTTGTTAGCAGTAATGCGCATCTCGCTATCTGCAAGGTTCACGCGAACACCACGGAATTTTTCATTCGATAGAATCGCTGCACGAGAGAACGCTGAACGCAATTCATCACAGCCCGCTTCTAGTGTCTTGGTGGTGTTTTGCGGCATTACGCGGCGATAATCAGGGAAACGACCATCAACTAGCTTCGAAGTAAAGACATAGTTGTTCACTTCAGCACGCACGTTTGAGTTACCAATTTGCAGCGTTACTGGTTGTTCAGGTGAATCCAATAGCTTCACTAGCTCTTGCACACCTTTACGAGGAACAATGATCTGCTTTTGAGCAAAATCAGCACCAAGCTGCGCTTGAGATACCGCCATACGGTGACCATCGGTCGCCACACTGCGTAGAGTCGAGCCTTCAATCTCAAACAACATACCGTTGAGGTAGTAACGAACGTCTTGGTTTGCCATTGAGAATTGAGTTTTTTCGATAAGACCACGCAGTTCAGCTTGTGTCACAGACACTTCAACTTCACTGCTCCAGTCTTCAATATTAGGGAAATCGGCCGCTGGCAAGGTTGCCAATGAGAAGCGGCTACGCCCAGAGCGTACTTGAACGCGGTCGCCATCCAATACCACAGTGATCACTGAGCTGTCTGGTAAACCACGGCAGATATCTAGGAATTTACGAGAAGGCACTGTGATGCAGCCCGCTTCGAAATCACCTTCAAGCGTTACACGGCTGATCAGTTCAACTTCTAGGTCCGTTGCTGTCATCGACAACACGTTATCTTCTACCTTAATCAGTAGGTTTCCTAGAATTGGAAGTGTTGGCCTGCCACCTAGCGCACCAGACACTTGTTGTAACGGCTTAATCAGATGACTACGTTCAATGGTAAATTTCATATCTTGCTCTTACGGTCTAAATGGCACGCAACATAGGTGCGTGACCAAGATTCTGCTTATTAAGGTTAAGAATACTGTGTATTAAGAAGAAAGGGTACGAATCAAGTTAGAATAATCTTCTTTAATGTCGTGGCTCTCTTCACGCAGCTGAGCAATCTTACGGCAAGCATGCAGTACCGTTGTGTGGTCACGACCACCAAATGCGTCGCCAATCTCAGGTAAGCTGTGGTTAGTCAGCTCTTTCGCCAGTGCCATCGCCAGTTGACGTGGGCGAGCAACAGAACGAGAACGACGCTTAGACAGCAGATCAGCGACTTTGATTTTGTAGTACTCCGCCACAGTCTTCTGAATATTATCGATAGTAACCAGCTTCTCTTGCAGTGCCAGAAGATCACGTAGCGCTTCGCGTACGAAATCGATAGTGATTGGACGACCAGTGAAGTTCGCATTCGCGATAACACGGTTCAGTGCGCCTTCGAGCTCACGAACGTTAGAACGCAGACGCTTAGCAATAAAGAATGCCACTTCATCTGCAAGGTGGATTTGATGGTCTTCTGCTTTCTTCATTAAGATCGCAACACGCGTCTCAAGCTCAGGTGGCTCGATCGCAACCGTCAAACCCCAACCGAAACGAGATTTAAGACGATCTTCTACACCGTTGATCTCTTTTGGATAACGGTCAGAAGTTAGGATGATCTGTTGGTTGCCTTCAAGCAGCGCATTAAAGGTATGGAAGAACTCTTCTTGAGAGCGCTCTTTATTAGCGAAGAATTGGATATCATCGATAAGCAATGCATCAACACTACGATAGTAACGTTTGAATTCTTCAATCGCGTTGTTTTGTAGCGCTTTAACCATATCCTGAACAAAACGCTCAGAGTGCATGTACACCACTTTTGCATTCGGCTTACCATCAACAATAGCATTACCTACCGCATGCAATAAGTGAGTTTTACCTAGGCCGGTGCCACCGTAAAGAAATAGTGGGTTGTACGCCGCACCTGGATTATCCGCCACCTGACGTGCTGCTGCCAAGCCAAGTTGGTTCGACTTACCCTCAACAAAGTTATTGAACTTGTGCTTAGGGTTGACGTTTGAACGGTGGTTAATGTCCACATCAACAGGCTCTTCATCGCGCCATGTGTTATGAACAGGCTTACGAGCTTGCAGCTGTGCAGGCGCCGACGACTCTGCCGCTACATCTGCAGCAGTACGAGCTGGCGCAGGAGCCGATGCTGGCGCTGCTGGCTTTGGTGCCGACACACGCTTGCTGCCTACTTCAAAATGCAGATGCGGGATATCGTTGCCGCAATACTCTTGCAGCAGACGGTTAATGCTATTTAAGTACTTATCACGAACCCAATCGAGTACGAAACGGTTCGGTGCAAATAGAGTTAGAGTATTGTCATTGAGCTCCGCTTGTAACGGACGAACCCACATACTGAATTCTGTAGCTGGTAACTCTTCTTGAAGCTGTTGCAAACACTGCAACCAAAGCGAAGATGACACGGTGCCCCCACTCTATTTAAGTAATATGAAATGACTGCTAATTTTACCTGTTGATAAGTCAGATCACCAGCAATTGATCACAGAACCAGTGAATAAGATCCAAGTTATTCACAATAAATTTGTAATTAACCGGCGGATCCGCACATCTTGCCCCTAATTTACTCACACAACGATCCACTTATGCCCGGATCCTTGCTAGTTATCCCCAAAACGAGAATGCGATATAGTTATGGTTAATAACATCTGGTTATTTATTCTATCGAGCAATTTACCAGTAACATCCAATCCCATAAATATAAGGAGTTACCAAATGAATAACTGGATTAAGGCTGCAATTGCGGCTATCGCACTCTCTGCAGCTACTGTTCAAGCTGCGACTGAAGTTAAAGTCGGCATGTCTGGTCGCTACTTCCCATTTACTTTTGTTAAACAAGACCAACTGCAAGGTTTTGAAGTGGATTTATGGGATGAGATCGGTAAACGTAACGACTACAAAGTTGAGTACGTGACAGCGAACTTCTCTGGTCTGTTTGGTCTTCTTGAAACGGGTCGAATCGATACCATTTCTAACCAAATTACAATGACGGATGCACGTAAAGCGAAGTATCTATTCGCAGACCCATACGTAGTAGACGGCGCACAGATTACCGTTCGTAAGGGTAATGACAGCATTAAAGGTATCGAAGACCTTGCAGGCAAAACTGTTGCGGTAAACCTAGGCTCAAACTTCGAACAACTGCTACGCAGCTACGATAAAGATGGCAAGATCAACGTAAAAACCTATGACACAGGTATTGAACACGATGTCGCTCTTGGCCGTGCCGATGCATTTGTTATGGATCGCTTATCTGCACTAGAGCTTATCAAGAAGACTGGTCTACCATTACAGCTAGCAGGTCAGCCATTCGAAACGATTGAAAATGCTTGGCCTTTCGTAGACAACGATAACGGTAAGAAACTACAAGCCGAAGTAAACGAAGCATTAGCAGCAATGCGCGCAGATGGTACGCTAGAAAGTATCTCTCAGAAATGGTTTGGTGCGGACATTACTCAGAAGTAATCACTCACTCTCCATTCAAGGCCCACTGCTTTATACAGCGGTGGGCTTTTGCTTTCATATCACTGATAAAAACGCTTGATATCACGCGGCTTCCAATAAAAATACGAGATAGGTTATGGGATTTGATTTTAACTACATGCTAGAGCTGCTACCGATACTGTTGAAGTATCTCGGCACCACCATGGAGATGGCGATTTGGGGCTTGTTCTTTGCTCTGATCCTGTCTGTGATACTGGCAAACATTCGTGTGTTCAAAATCCCAGTACTTGACCAACTCAGCCAGCTTTATATTAGCTTCTTCCGTGGCACCCCACTTCTGGTTCAGCTGTTCCTCCTTTATTACGGCTTACCTCAGGTGTTCCCGTGGATGGTTGGTTTAGATGCATTCAGTGCTGCAGTCATTGGTTTAACCCTGCATTTTGCCGCTTACATGGCAGAGAGTATTCGCGCCGCGATTATCGGTATTGATCGCAGCCAGATGGAAGCGAGCCTTTCGGTAGGCATGACGACGAGCCAAGCGATGCGTCGAGTGATCTTGCCGCAAGCGACCCGTGTCGCTCTGCCTTCTTTGATGAACTACTTCATCGATATGATCAAGTCGACCTCACTTGCCTTTACGCTAGGTGTAGCTGAGATTATGGCTAAGGCTCAAATGGAGGCATCTTCAAGCTTCCGCTTCTTCGAGGCTTTCTTGGCAGTAGCACTGATTTACTGGGGCGTGGTGGTTATCCTAACTCGTATTCAAATCTGGGCCGAAGTGAAACTGAATAAGGCGTACGTACGATGATCAAATTACAAAATATCCACAAGCACTTTGGTGACACCGAAGTTCTCAAAGGGATCGACCTAGAAATCAAGCAAGGTGAGATCATTGTTATCATAGGTTCGAGTGGTACAGGTAAGTCGACGCTACTGCGTTGTGTGAACTTTCTTGAGCAAGCCGACCAAGGCACGATCTCGATTGATGACATCAAAGTCGATGCCCAAAAGCACACCAAAGCAGAGATATTAGCACTGCGACGTAAGACTGGCTTTGTTTTCCAAAACTATGCCCTATTTGCTCACCAAACCGTCAAGCAGAACATTGCTGAAGGTTTGATTACAGTGCGTGGTTGGAAGAAGCAACAAGCCTATGAAAAAGCAAAACAAATACTTGATGATATCGGCCTAGGTGACAAAGCAGACAGCTACCCAGCTGCGCTTTCTGGTGGTCAGCAGCAACGTGTCGGTATTGGCCGTGCTATGGCAATCCAACCAGAGCTTTTACTGTTTGATGAGCCAACTTCTGCGCTGGATCCTGAGTGGGTTGGCGAAGTACTTAACCTAATGAAAAAATTGGCAAACCAACATCAAACTATGCTGGTGGTTACCCATGAAATGCAGTTCGCTAGAGAGGTCGCAGACCGAGTGATCTTCATGGCTGACGGTCATATTGTCGAGCAGGGATCTCCACAGGATATTTTTGGTAATCCACAAGATCCTAAATTAAAAAAATTCCTAAATAAGGTTGGGATCGACTAAGGATCCTTGTGATTTTAGTTATTCTACGTATAATCCCCCGACCGGAATTTTAGTTAACCCAATCATTGACACTTTTTGTGACAGTGATTACAATTCCGCCTCTTTGTTGAGAGGCGTCGGTTTTCCTTTCTTATATAAAGAAGAGAAAAAATGCCCACGCCGGGTTTAACAAAAACCTAAAACTACTGATCAGTAAGGTAATTACAATGAAACGCACTTTTCAACCTACAGTTCTAAAGCGTAAGCGTACTCACGGTTTCCGTGCTCGCATGGCTACTAAGAACGGTCGCGCAACAATCAATGCACGTCGTGCAAAAGGCCGTAAGCGTCTTTCTAAGTAATCTTTGATTATTTTGAATAAGCTAGCCTTCGGTCGGGAGTTACGCTTGTTAACTCCCGAACATTATCAAAATGTCTTCAAGCAAGCTCATCGAGCTGGCTCTCCTCATTTCACCATCATTGCTCGAAATAATTCTCTTTCAAATCCTCGTCTTGGATTAGCCGTTCCGAAAAAACAGATTAAAACCGCCGTGGGTCGTAATCGATTCAAGCGTCTTACTCGTGAAAGCTTTCGTAACGCTCAGCACAAACTTCCTAACAAAGATTTTGTTGTAATCGCTAAGAAGAGCGCGCAAGATTTAAGCAATGAAGAAATGTTCAAGCTACTCGATAAATTATGGCTTCGCCTGTCTCGCCCTTCGCGTGGATAGCGCTAATACCCATCTATTTTTATAGATGGTTTATTAGTCCACTCATCGGCCCACGCTGCCGATTTACTCCAACCTGCTCTTTATATGCGATAGAAGCGTTGAAAGCTCACGGTTTTGTAAAAGGGTGTTGGTTATCAGGCAAACGTCTATTAAAATGCCATCCTTTGAACGATGGGGGCTTTGACCCCGTTCCACCAGTCCAAAAACAAGACAGAGATAAATAACGATGGATTCTCAACGTAATATCCTGTTGATCGCATTGGCTTTGGTTTCTTTCCTACTTTTCCAACAATGGAATGTAGCTAAGAACCCAGCTCCACAAGCGATTGAGCAGGCACAATCTGGCAGCACCCTACCAGCGCCATCTTATGCAGATGATCTAGACCCGGCTCCTGGTCAAGTTGCTTCTTCTGCAAAAACTATCACAGTGACCACTGATGTACTGACTCTGTCAATTGATACGGTTGGTGGTGATGTTGTGAAAGCAGACCTAAATGATTATTCAGCTGAGTACGATTCTAAAGAGAGCTTTGTTCTTCTTAAGAATGAACCAAGCCACCAATTTATCGCTCAAAGCGGTCTAGTTGGTCCTCAAGGTATCGACCTTAGCAGCACAAACCGCCCTAGCTACACGGTTTCAGCAGACAGCTTTACGCTGGCTGACGGTCAGGATGAACTACGCATCCCAATGACTTACCAAGCGAACGGCCTAGATTACACAAAAACATTCATCCTTAAGCGCGGCAGCTACGCGATTGACGTTGAATACGATGTAGTCAACAACTCTGGCAACAACGCGACATTCGGTATGTACGCTCACCTACGCCAAAACGTTATGGATGACGGCGGTAGCCTAACAATGCCAACTTACCGTGGTGGTGCTTACTCTACGGAAGATACGCGTTACAAGAAATACAGCTTCGACGACATGCAAGATCGCAACCTGTCTCTTAACCTAGCAGACGGTCAAGGTTGGGCAGCAATGATTCAACACTACTTTGCAAGTGCTTGGATCCCACGCGACGAAGCAGGCAGCAACCTTTACACTCGTGTAATCGGTAACCTAGGCGATATCGGTGTTCGTATGCCGAACAAAACCATCGCTAACGGTGACGAAGCAAGCTTTAAAGCAACGCTTTGGGTTGGCCCTAAACTTCAAGACCAAATGGCAGCAACTGCACCAAACCTAGACTTAGTAGTTGATTACGGCTGGCTATGGTTCATTGCTAAACCACTTCATACTCTGCTTTCGTTCATTCAAGGCTTCGTATCGAACTGGGGTGTGGCAATCATCATCCTAACTTTCATCGTTCGTGGTGCTATGTACCCACTAACGAAAGCTCAGTACACGTCTATGGCGAAAATGCGTATGCTTCAGCCTAAGCTGACTGCAATGCGTGAGCGTATCGGCGACGACCGTCAACGCATGAGCCAAGAAATGATGGAGCTTTACAAGAAAGAGAAAGTAAACCCACTAGGTGGCTGTTTACCTATCCTTCTGCAAATGCCTATCTTCATTTCGCTATACTGGGCACTAATGGAGTCTGTTGAACTGCGTCACTCACCGTTCTTCGGTTGGATTACTGACCTTTCAGCGCAAGACCCATACTACATCTTGCCACTTCTGATGGGTGCTTCAATGTTCCTAATCCAGAAGATGAGCCCGACAACTGTAACGGATCCAATGCAGCAGAAGATCATGACCTTTATGCCGGTTATGTTCACATTCTTCTTCCTATTCTTCCCTTCGGGTCTGGTTCTTTACTGGCTAGTATCGAACATCGTAACTCTGATTCAGCAAACGCTTATCTACCGCGCGCTGGAGAAGAAAGGCTTACATTCTAAATAAGTTCGATAATAGAAAGAGCTAAAGAAAGGCGACCAAAAGGTCGCCTTTTTGTTTTTAGCTGATTACAATTCAGCTAATTGATTAATCGTGAATGCCCTTTTTGGCGTTTACATGCTAGCAGGCACAACTATGACTACAGATACGATTGTTGCTCAAGCGACCGCGCCTGGCCGTGGTGGCGTCGGTATTATCCGCGTTTCCGGCCCATTAGCGACTCAGGTTGCCCTAGAAGTAACGGGAAAAACACTTAAGCCTCGCTACGCTGAGTACCTACCTTTTAAATCTGCCGATGGCATCGAGCTCGATCAAGGTATCGCGCTCTACTTTCCTAACCCGCACTCTTTTACCGGTGAAGATGTCCTAGAGTTGCAAGGTCACGGTGGCCCAGTGGTTATGGATATGCTCATCAAACGCATCCTGGGGATCTCTGGTGTGCGTGCAGCTCGTCCTGGTGAGTTCTCTGAGCGTGCGTTCTTGAACGACAAGATGGACTTGACCCAAGCTGAAGCGATTGCTGATTTGATTGATGCAAGCTCAGAAGAAGCGGCTAAATCCGCACTGCAATCTCTTCAAGGTGAGTTCTCAAAACGCATTAACACCCTAGTCGATTCACTGATTCACCTGCGTATCTATGTTGAAGCAGCTATCGACTTCCCAGAAGAAGAAATCGACTTTCTGGCAGACGGTAAAGTAAGTGCTGACTTACAGGCTATCATCGACAACCTAGAGGCAGTACGCCAAGAAGCCAACCAAGGTGCCATCATGCGTGAAGGCATGAAAGTGGTGATCGCTGGTCGCCCAAATGCCGGTAAATCTAGCCTACTGAACGCGCTGTCAGGCAAAGAGTCGGCAATCGTGACTGATATTGCTGGTACCACACGTGATGTACTGCGAGAACACATCCATATTGATGGTATGCCACTGCATATTATCGATACCGCGGGCCTGCGTGATGCGTCTGATGAAGTCGAAAAAATCGGTATTGAGCGCGCTTGGGAAGAAATAGCTCAAGCAGACCGAGTCCTGTTTATGGTGGATGGCACCACAACCGATGCCACTGACCCGAAAGATATCTGGCCAGATTTCGTTGATCGTTTGCCAGATAACATTGGGATGACCGTCATTCGTAACAAAGCGGATCAAACCAATGAAGAGCTCGGGATTTGTCACGTAAACGATCCAACTCTGATTCGCTTGTCCGCAAAAACAGGTCAAGGCGTGGATGCCCTGCGCAGTCATCTAAAAGAGTGTATGGGCTTTGCTGGTGGTCATGAGGGGGGCTTTATGGCCCGCCGTCGTCACTTAGATGCGCTTGAACGCGCCTCTGAGCACCTCGATATTGGCCAGCAGCAACTTGAAGGCTACATGGCGGGTGAAATCTTAGCGGAAGAGCTTCGTATCACTCAGCAACACCTTAATGAGATCACAGGCGAGTTCAGCTCAGACGATCTCTTGGGCCGTATCTTCTCTTCATTCTGTATTGGTAAATAACCCAAGAAGGCTGGCTGATGCCGGTCTTTTTCTTTAGTAAGGACAGCTTAATGATCCACATTATTACAGGTAGCACCTTAGGTGGCGCTGAATACGTTGGCGATCACCTTAATGATCTTCTAGAAGAACAAGGCCATGAGATAACGCTACACAACCAGCCTGAATACAATGATATTCCTCAGCAAGGCTTCTGGTTAGTGGTGACCTCGACCCATGGCGCTGGTGAATTCCCCGACAATATCAAGCCATTCATTACCGAGCTGACAGAACACGCACCTCAACTCGATAAGGTTCGCTTTGCAGTCATTGCCATTGGTGATTCAAGCTACGACACCTTCTGCGCAGCAGGCCAAACCGCTCATGAGTTATTAACAAAATTTGGCGGACAGGCGATTTCTGACTGTTTTACCATCGATGTTTTGGAGACTCCGGTCCCTGAAGACGCCGCTGAAGAGTGGTTTAACGATCATCGTGGTCAATTTTAACGCTCTCTTCTCTTAAAAAAGCGGCTTTTGCCGCTTTTTTTTGTGCCTGAATATCGAGATTGTGAATAACTTTTTTGGGTAAAAGCCAAAAATTAGCCATTTATTTTCAAGATCTGTTGTGGATAAGATCATACATATTCGGTGATTAACCTATAGTTATCCAAATAACAAGTTTTACACCTATTTCCCCCTGTGAATAAGTAGCTATTTTGATCCCAGCTAATCCTCATCCTGATCAAAGTTAGATCACACCATTTGATCCAAAAAAGATCCATGATCTCATTGATCATTTCCGACTTATCCACAGACTGCTTCGATCCTAATAATAGATCCAATAAAAGATCTCTTTAAAGATCTTATCTATATTAATTAAAAACAGCTTAATCGAAAAATTCCAAAAACGTTTTCTCAAGCTATGAAAACAGGTAGAATATCGCTCCTTTTTATCAGTCTAGAAAATGTTTGAATACCTGAGGTCGGTTCATGCTTTATCACGAAAAATTTGACGTCATCGTTGTTGGTGGCGGCCATGCAGGAACGGAAGCCGCACTCGCATCTGCACGTACTGGTCAAAGTACGTTATTACTTACTCATAATATCGATACCTTGGGACAAATGTCTTGTAACCCAGCTATCGGTGGTATCGGTAAGGGCCACTTGGTGAAAGAGGTCGATGCAATGGGTGGTTTGATGGCACAAGCCATTGATCATGCAGGTATTCAGTTCAGAACACTAAACGCGTCAAAAGGTCCTGCGGTTCGTGCAACTCGCGCTCAAGCAGACCGAGCGCTTTACAAAGCCTTTGTCCGTAATGTCCTTGAAAACACACCAAACCTAACCTTGTTCCAACAATCGGTTGATGACCTGATCGTTGAACAGGATCAAGTAGTCGGTGTGGTAACCCAAATGGGCCTTAAGTTCCGTGCTGATGCTGTGGTGTTGACGGTGGGTACATTCCTGGGCGGTAAGATCCATATTGGTATGGAAAGTTCTTCTGGTGGTCGTGCTGGTGATCCACCATCGATCGCTTTAGCTGACCGTCTTCGTGATCTTCCATTTAGAGTTGATCGCCTGAAAACCGGCACGCCTCCTCGTATCGATGCGCGTAGTGTTGATTTTTCTGAGCTTGAGGTTCAACACGGTGACAACCCAACACCGGTTTTCTCATTCATGGGCAGTCGAGCACAACAGCCACGCCAAATCCCATGTTACATCACGCACACCAATGAAAATACGCACGATGTGATTCGTGCCAACCTTGACCGTAGCCCGATGTACGCTGGCGTGATTGAGGGTATTGGTCCTCGCTACTGTCCTTCGATTGAAGACAAAGTTATGCGTTTTGCTGATAAAAACAGCCACCAAATTTTTATTGAGCCTGAAGGCCTTACGACACATGAGTTATACCCGAATGGTATTTCTACTAGTCTGCCGTTTGACGTACAGGTTCAAATTGTTCGCTCAATGAAGGGCTTCGAAAATGCTCACATCGTGCGCCCTGGCTACGCGATTGAGTATGATTTCTTCGATCCACGCGACCTAAAACTGACTTACGAAACGAAGTTTATTAAAGGTCTGTTCTTTGCTGGTCAAATTAACGGTACAACCGGTTATGAAGAAGCAGCTGCGCAAGGCCTGATGGCTGGTTTGAACGCAAGCTTGTTTACTCAAGGCAAAGAAGGCTGGAGCCCACGTCGTGACCAAGCTTACATGGGCGTTCTTATCGATGACCTATCAACCATGGGCACCAAAGAACCGTACCGTATGTTTACGTCTCGTGCGGAATACCGTCTGTTGCTTCGTGAAGATAACGCCGATATCCGTCTGACAGAAAAATCTCGTGAACTTGGTTTGGTTGATGATGCACGTTGGGCTCGATTCAACGAGAAGATGGACAACATGGAGAAAGAACGTCAACGTCTAAAAGAGACTTGGATTAATCCAAAATCTGAAGATATTGGCGCGCTGAACCAGATCCTAAAAACACCAATGTCTCGTGAAGCGAGCGGTGAAGATCTTCTGCGTCGTCCTGAAATGACTTATTCACAGTTGACGGCTCTGGATCGTTTTTCTCCTGCGCTGGAAGATCAACAAGCGGCTGAACAAGTTGAGATCCAAGTGAAGTACGAAGGCTACATTCAGCGTCAACAAGACGAAATTGAAAAATCACTGCGTCATGAAAACACCAAACTGCCTGCTGATATTGATTACAGCCAGGTAAAAGGGCTTTCTAACGAAGTGGTTCTAAAACTAACTAACGCTAAACCGGATTCAATTGGTATTGCCTCTCGTATTTCGGGTATTACACCTGCGGCAATTTCAATTCTACTGGTTTACTTGAAAAAACACGGCCTGTTGAAAAAGGGTGAGGAAGCATAATGAGCGTATTACGCGAAAAACTGGATCACCTGATTGGCCAGACAGACCTAGAAGTATCTGAAAAACAACGTAGCCAGTTGGTTGGCTACGTTGAGTTACTCAACAAATGGAACAAGGCTTACAACCTGACTTCGGTTCGTGACCCATTAGAAATGATGGTGAAACATATCTTAGATAGCATCATTGTTAGCACTCACTTACAGGGTAAGCGCTTTATCGATGTGGGTACTGGACCTGGCTTACCTGGGGTTCCGCTCTCAATCATGAACCCAGACTGCGAGTTTTACTTGCTAGATAGTTTAGGTAAGCGTATTCGTTTCATTAAGCAGGTGGTTCATGAGTTGGGTATCGACAACGTTGTGCCAGTTCAAAGCCGTGTTGAAGAGTTTCAACCTGAAGAAAAGTTTGATGCAGTGCTCAGTCGCGCATTTGCGTCAATGACAGACATGGTAGAGTGGTGTCACCATTTACCTAAAGAGCAATCCGGTGTATTTTTGGCTCTTAAGGGACAACACCCTAGAGACGAAATTGACCTGTTACCTGAATGGTGTTCAGTGACAGACATTAAAGCTTTGCGAGTGCCAGAGCTTGAAGGAGAGCGTCATCTAGTAACTTTATCGCGTCAGGGATAATCAGCGAGGCCATAGTGGGTAGAATCGTAGCAATTGCCAACCAGAAGGGCGGTGTAGGAAAAACAACAACTTGCATTAACTTAGCAGCATCAATGGCGGCAACTAAACGCAAGATATTGGTTGTTGACCTCGATCCTCAAGGTAATGCTACTATGGCGAGCGGTGTCGACAAATATCAGGTTGAAGCAACTGCTTACGATTTGTTGGTTGAAGATACCCCATTTGATGAGGTAGTTTGCCGGAGTACATCTGGCAATTATGACCTCATCGCCGCAAACGGTGATGTTACTGCGGCAGAAATCAAGTTAATGGAAGTGTTTGCGCGCGAAGTTCGTCTTAAAAATGCACTCGCACCCATTCGAGATGATTATGATTTCATCTTTATTGATTGCCCACCCTCATTAAACCTTCTTACAATTAATGCCATGGCTGCTGCCGATTCCGTATTAGTTCCAATGCAATGTGAATACTTTGCTCTTGAAGGTTTGACTGCGTTGATGGATACCATAAGCAAGCTTGCGGCGGTGGTTAACGAGAACCTGAAGATAGAAGGTCTTCTGCGTACTATGTATGATCCTCGCAACCGCTTATCAAACGAAGTATCAGATCAACTCAAAAAACACTTCGGTAGCAAAGTCTACCGAACTGTGATCCCTAGAAATGTACGTCTTGCTGAAGCGCCGAGTCACGGCAAACCAGCAATGTACTACGACAAATACTCCGCTGGTGCTAAGGCATATCTTGCTCTTGCAGGCGAAATGTTGCGTCGTGAAGAAGTCCCAGTATAGGTCTAACCAAAGGAATTCGCTCAATGTCTAAGCGTGGTTTAGGAAAAGGGCTAGATGCATTACTTGCAACTAGCTCATTGGCTCGTGAAAAACAGCAGGTAGCTTCTCATAGTCAGGCGTTATCGGCTGATGGAGAACTAACAGAATTAGCTGTTGGTAGCTTGAAGTCAGGTGTTTATCAACCGCGTAAAGATATCGCGTCTGAAGCGCTAGAAGAACTAGCGGCTTCCATTCAATCTCAAGGCATTATCCAGCCAATCGTTGTACGTCCATTAGCACAAGATCAGTATGAGATTATTGCGGGTGAGCGTCGTTGGAGAGCGGCTCGTCAAGCGGGCCTCAAGCAAGTCCCGTGTCTGGTAAAGCGAGTGGAAGATAAAGCCGCGATTGCGATGGCATTAATCGAGAATATTCAACGTGAAGACCTGAATGTTATTGAAGAAGCACAAGCGCTAGAGCGCTTACAGAATGAATTTGAACTGACACATCAGCAAGTCGCTGATGTGATTGGCAAATCGAGAGCAACGGTTAGTAACTTATTACGTCTAAATCAGCTTGAAAATAAAGTAAAAGGTTTAGTTTCCAATAAACAACTGGAAATGGGGCATGCTCGAGCACTGCTTGCGCTCGAGGGGGATACCCAGATTGAAGCAGCGAACACTGCAGCGACCAAAAATATGACCGTGCGCCAAACTGAACAACTCGTTAAAAAGTGTTTAAAATCAGACGTTGAGCCTGAATCTAAGCCTGAAGACACAGAAGCTATCGAACTTTCGCGAAGACTCACGGAAAAATTGCAAGCAAACGTTTCAGTTACTCGCTCTGTTAGCGGTAAGTCAAAAGTGACAATTACTCTTGATGAGCCTCACAAATTAGATCAACTTATTGCTAAATTAGAGTACTAAATGAGATAATTGATTTAGGTCAATTATGTAATAAACAAGTCATTTCGTACAAAAGTTGTCGGTTTGTATGCAAAAATGTAAATGATTGCAGCGTTCTTATTGCAATCGATTTGGCTGAACGTATAATTTTCGCCAATTTCTCAGCACGCTTTTTAGCGAGTGGTAAAGTGGGCTTAAAGAGGAACGAATACATGGTAGCGGCGTTAGCAAGACCAGGACGAGTGCTTGCAAAGCAAATGTTATTGATCGAGCTTAGCGCGGTTATATTAGTGGCGATAGGGTTAGGTTTAGCTGTTAATCCTGACTGGGGTTTTGCTGCATTAATCGGTGGCGGCATTTTTGTCATCGCGAATGTGGTTTTTTGTGTGTGTGCTTTCCTTTTTTGTGGAGCTCGCGCGACTAAGTTAGTTGCGGCGTCGTTCTATGCTGGCGAAGCGCTAAAAATCCTAATCACAGTTCTACTATTCTCTATTGTCTACATGTATATGCAGGTGGAGTTAATTCCCCTCAAACTGACCTATTTACTGGTTCTTGGTATTAATATCTTTGCGCCAGTGCTTTTCATTAACAATAAGAAATAGGACGAGTTATGGCTGCGGCAACAGCATCCGGATACATTGAACACCACTTACAGAATCTATCTTTAGCTAAGTTAGGTTTTGTAGAGGAGACAAGTTTCTGGAACGTACATATAGACAGTCTGTTTTTTTCGGTGTTGACAGGGATGTTATTCCTTTGGGTTTTTCGCTCAGTCGCTAAGAAAGCAACAGTAGGTGTACCTGGTAAGCTTCAGTGTTTTGTAGAAATGGTAGTGGAATTCGTTGGCGACAACGTTAAAGAAACTTTCCATGGCCGCAACCCGCTGATTGCCCCATTAGCACTGACTATATTCTGCTGGATTATTTTAATGAACTTGATGGACTTAGTGCCAATCGATTTCTTACCATATCCTGCAGAGCATTGGTTAGGCATCCCTTACTTGAAAGTGGTTCCTACAGCTGATGTAAATATAACCATGGCAATGGCTCTAGGTGTTTTTGCTCTGATGATCTACTACAGCATCAAAGTAAAAGGCTTGGGCGGATTTGCTAAAGAATTGGCACTGCATCCATTTAATCACCCAATCATGATTCCATTTAACTTGGTGCTTGAGGTAATTTCGCTTCTGGCGAAGCCACTATCTCTAGGTATGCGTTTATTTGGTAATATGTTTGCGGGTGAGGTGGTGTTTATTCTTATCGCGGCAATGCTACCGTGGTACTTACAATGGGTAGGTGCACTACCTTGGGCTATCTTCCATATCTTGGTTATTTTGATTCAAGCATTTGTTTTCATGATGTTGACAATTGTTTACTTATCAATGGCTCACGAAGATAGTGATCACTAAAAAAATTTTTAAGCTTTATTCTAACTATTAATGTTAATCGGAGAACGTAAATGGAAACTGTACTAAGTTTTTCAGCAATCGCTGTTGCTATTATTGTTGGTCTTTGTGCCGTAGGTACTGCAATTGGTTTTGCTATTCTTGGTGGTAAATTCCTAGAAGGCGCTGCGCGTCAACCTGAAATGGCTCCTATGCTACAAGTTAAGATGTTCATCATCGCTGGTCTATTGGATGCTGTTCCAATGATCGGTATCGTAATCGCACTACTATTCACGTTTGCTAACCCATTTGTTGGTCAACTAGCAGGCTAATTAACTCTTTAATAGGTTAATTAAATTTTTGTAGTTGATTCTTAACGAGGGGTAGCTGTTGTGAATATGAACGCAACTCTGCTAGGTCAAGCAATTGCTTTTTCACTGTTTGTTTGGTTCTGCATGAAATATGTATGGCCACCAATCATGCAAGCAATTGAGGAGCGTCAGAAGAAAATTGCTGACGGTCTAGTAGCCGCTGAGCGCGCTGCTAAAGACTTGAGCCTGGCACAAGCCAACGCTTCTGAGCAAATGAAAGAAGCAAAGCGCACTGCAACTGAGGTTATTGAACAGGCAAACAAACGTAAAGCTCAAATTATTGATGAAGCTCGCGAAGAAGCTCAGGCAGAACGCCAGAAAATCTTAGCGCAAGCTGAAGCTGAACTTGAAGCTGAGCGCACACGTGCCCGTGATGACCTGCGCAAACAAGTCGCAACTCTGGCTATAGCTGGTGCTGAGAAGATCCTTGAGCGTACGATCGATAAAGACGTACACAAAGACCTTCTTGACAACATTACTGCAAAACTTTAAAGCAAGGGGCTGTATATGTCTGATTTGACAACAATCGCACGCCCCTATGCTAAAGCAGCTTTTGACTTTGCGGTAGAAAAAGGTGAGCTTGACCAATGGAGTCAAATGCTCTCTTTTGCTGCCGAAGTGGCACAAAACAATGATATCCACAATCTACTAAGCAGTTCTCTAACTGCTGAAAAATTAGCGGAAGTATTCATTGCAGTTTGTGGCGAACAATTTGATGAATTCGGCCAGAACTTGATAAAAGTGATGGCAGAGAATGGCCGATTAATGGCTTTTCCTGATGTTTGCAAAGAGTTCTTATTGCTCAAACAAGAGCACGAGAAAGAGATCGATGTTGAAGTGACTTCAGCGGTTGAACTTTCTGAAGAACAACGCGCAGATATCAGCAGCAAATTGGAACAGCGCCTAGCGCGCAAAGTACAGCTGAATTGCAGTATAGATGAGACTCTGCTTAGCGGAGTTATTATTCGAGCCGGAGACCTAGTCATCGATAACTCAGCGCGTGGTCGACTAGACCGCCTGAGCGATGCATTGCAGTCTTAATGGGGATTGGAGCATGCAACTTAATTCCACTGAAATTAGCGATCTAATTAAACAACGTATTGAATCTTTCGACGTTGTTAGTGAAGCTCGCAATGAAGGTACTATCGTTTCGGTAAGCGATGGCATCCTTAGCATTCACGGCCTAGCGGACGTGATGCAAGGTGAAATGATTGAACTACCGGGTGGCCGTTACGCGCTAGCACTTAACTTGAACCGTGATTCGGTTGGTGCTGTTGTAATGGGCCCATATGCTGACCTACAGGAAGGCATGAAAGTTACAGGTACTGGCCGCATTCTTGAAGTGCCAGTAGGTCCAGAACTACTTGGTCGTGTTGTAAACACACTAGGTGAGCCAATTGATGGTAAAGGTCCTATCGAAGCGAAACTAACTTCGCCTGTAGAAGTAATTGCACCAGGTGTAATCGACCGTAAATCGGTAGATCAACCTGTACAAACTGGTTACAAGTCTGTTGACTCAATGATCCCAATCGGTCGTGGTCAGCGTGAACTAGTAATCGGTGACCGTCAAACTGGTAAAACAGCGATGGCGATCGATGCGATTATTAACCAAAAAGATTCTGGTATTTTCTCTATCTACGTAGCAATCGGTCAGAAAGCATCGACTATCGCTAACGTAGTTCGCAAACTAGAAGAGCACGGCGCGCTAGCTAACACTATTGTTGTTGTTGCATCTGCTTCTGAATCTGCAGCGCTACAATACCTAGCGCCATACGCAGGTTGTGCGATGGGTGAATACTTCCGTGATCGCGGTGAAGATGCACTGATTGTTTATGATGATCTATCTAAGCAAGCGGTAGCTTACCGTCAGATCTCGCTACTACTTAAGCGTCCACCAGGTCGTGAAGCATTCCCAGGTGATGTTTTCTACCTTCACTCTCGTCTACTAGAGCGTGCTGCTCGTGTAAGCGAACACTACGTAGAAGCATTCACTAAAGGTGAAGTGAAAGGCAAGACTGGTTCTTTAACTGCTCTTCCTATCATTGAAACGCAAGCTGGTGACGTATCTGCATTCGTACCGACGAACGTAATCTCGATTACCGATGGTCAGATCTTCCTACAAACTGAGCTATTCAACGCGGGCGTACGTCCAGCTGTTGACCCAGGTATCTCAGTATCTCGTGTAGGTGGTTCAGCGCAGACTAAAATCATCAAGAAGCTATCTGGCGGTATCCGTACAGCTCTAGCACAGTACCGTGAACTAGCGGCATTCGCACAGTTCTCGTCTGATCTTGATGAAGCGACTAAGAAGCAGCTAGACCATGGTCAAAAAGTTACAGAGCTAATGAAGCAGAAGCAATACGCTCCTATGTCTGTATTTGACCAAGCACTTGTAATCTTCGCTGCAGAGCGTGGTTACCTTCAAGATGTAGCGCTTGATAAGCTGCTAGATTTTGAAGCTGCTTTACTATCGTTTGCTCGCGGTCAATATGGCGATCTAGCTACACAGATCGACACAACGGGTGCTTACAACAATGATATCGAAGCTGAGCTCAAGAAGCTTGTTGACGATTTCAAAGCAACCCAGACCTGGTAATTGGTGGGTGGCCTTCGGGTCACCTCATACCATTAACGGAGAGTAACGATGGCCGGCGCAAAAGAGATACGTAATAAAATCGGTAGTGTTAAAAGCACACAGAAGATTACGAAAGCAATGGAAATGGTAGCAGCTTCAAAAATGCGTCGTTCTCAAGACGCAATGGAAGCTACTCGTCCATATGCAGAAACAATGCGTAAAGTGATCGGTCATTTGGCTAACGGTAGCCTTGAGTATAAGCATCCTTATCTTGAGGAACGTGAAGCCAAACGTGTTGGTTACATCATCGTTTCTACAGACCGTGGTCTATGTGGCGGCTTGAACATTAACTTGTTCAAAAAAGCTATGTTAGACATGAAAGACTGGTCTGAGAAAGGTGCTGAAGTTGAACTGGCAATTATCGGTTCAAAAGCAACAGCATTTTTCAACAACAGCGGCGCGAAAGTAGCAGCTCAAGTTTCTGGCCTAGGCGATAGCCCAAGCCTTGAAGACTTAATCGGCTCTGTAAGCGTCATGCTGAAGAAATATGATGAAGGTGAATTGGATCGCCTGTTCGTAGTGTTTAACAAATTTGAAAACACTATGGTACAAGAACCAACGATCGATCAATTACTTCCTTTGCCTAAATCAGATAGCGAAGACATGCAGCGCGATCATGCTTGGGACTACATTTATGAGCCTGAGCCAAAACCACTACTAGATGCACTATTGGTTCGTTACGTCGAATCTCAAGTGTACCAAGGTGTGGTAGAGAACCTTGCTTGTGAGCAAGCGGCTCGAATGATTGCAATGAAAGCTGCAACCGACAATGCTAGCGACCTTATCGATGATTTAGAGCTTGTGTACAACAAGGCGCGTCAAGCGGCTATTACACAAGAACTTTCTGAAATCGTTTCAGGCGCAGCAGCGGTTTAATCGCTTATTCGTTTTAAGCTTAGGTAAAACTAAATAGTTAGAGGATTAACGATGGCTACAGGTAAGATCGTACAGATCATCGGTGCGGTAGTCGACGTAGAGTTCCCACAGGGCGAAGTACCTCGTGTATACGATGCTCTGAATGTTAATGAAGTGAAAGAGCGTCTAGTTCTTGAGGTTCAGCAACAACTTGGCGGTGGCGTAGTTCGCGCAATCGTAATGGGTAGCTCTGATGGTTTACGTCGTGGTTTGACAGTAGAAAATACTGGCGCTCCAATCTCAGTACCAGTAGGTACTAAGACCTTAGGTCGTATCATGAACGTTCTAGGTGACGCGATTGATGAGTGTGGTGAAATCGGTGCAGAAGAGCACTACGCAATTCACCGTGCAGCTCCAAGCTACGAAGAACAGTCTAACGAGACAGCTCTTCTAGAGACGGGTGTTAAGGTAATCGACTTGGTTTGTCCATTCGCTAAGGGTGGTAAAATCGGTCTATTCGGTGGTGCAGGTGTAGGTAAGACCGTTAACATGATGGAACTTATCAACAACATCGCACTTCAACACTCTGGCCTATCTGTATTTGCAGGTGTAGGTGAGCGTACTCGTGAAGGTAACGATTTCTACTTTGAGATGCAGGAAGCAGGCGTTGTAAACGTTGAAAAACCTGAAGAATCAAAAGTAGCGATGGTTTATGGTCAGATGAACGAGCCACCAGGTAACCGTCTACGTGTTGCACTGACTGGTCTAACAATGGCTGAGCGTTTCCGTGACGAAGGTCGTGACGTTCTACTATTCGTAGATAACATCTACCGTTACACGCTTGCAGGTACTGAGGTATCAGCACTTCTAGGCCGTATGCCTTCTGCGGTAGGTTACCAACCTACTCTTGCGGAAGAAATGGGTGTTCTACAAGAGCGTATCACGTCAACTAAGCAAGGTTCTATCACGTCTGTACAGGCGGTATACGTACCTGCGGATGACTTGACTGACCCGTCTCCAGCAACAACGTTCGCGCACTTGGATGCAACGGTTGTACTTAACCGTAACATCGCAGCTATGGGTCTATACCCAGCGATCGACCCGCTAGATTCTACATCTCGCCAACTGGATCCATTGGTAGTTGGACAAGAGCACTACGACATCGCTCGTGGCGTTCAGTCTACACTTCAGCGCTATAAAGAGCTGAAAGATATCATTGCTATCCTAGGTATGGACGAGCTATCTGAAGAAGATAAGCAAGTAGTATCTCGTGCTCGTAAGATTGAGAAGTTCCTTACTCAGCCTTACCACGTAGCGGAAGTATTTACTGGTGACCCTGGTGTTTACGTACCTCTAAAAGAGACTCTACGTGGCTTCCAAGGTCTACTATCTGGTGAATACGATGACATTCCAGAGCAAGCGTTCATGTACTGCGGTACTATCGACGAAGCTATTGAGAATGCTAAGAAGCTATAAGGCTAACTAGGAGGCGATATGGCAGCAATAACCTTTCACCTAGACGTAGTAAGTGCAGAGAAAAAGCTTTTCTCTGGTCTTGTTGAGACGTTTCAGGTGACCGGTAGTGAGGGTGAGCTTGGTATTTTCCATGGTCATACTCCACTGCTGACCGCTATCAAGCCTGGTATGGTGCGTATTGTTAAGCAGCACGGTCACGAAGAAATCATTTATGTTTCTGGTGGTATGGTAGAAGTTCAGCCTGGTACAGCGACTGTACTGGCTGATACAGCTATCCGTGGTGAAGAGCTAGACGCAGCAAAGGCGGAAGAAGCTAAACGCAAGGCTGTGGAGAATATCCAAAATCAGCATGGCGACATAGACTTCGCACAAGCGGCCGGTGAACTGGCTAAAGCCATTGCTCAGTTACGAGTTATCGAACTGACAAAACAGCGCCGCTAATCTTTTATAAGATTATTGGTTCTGAGCTAAAGGCGACCTAAGGGTCGCCTTTTTGTTTTTTTGCATTCTCATAATTGCTTGTTTACGTATCGCTACCGATTAAATGGTTATTACGATTTAAGTTTTTGCCTCAAAACGGTTACAATATCAGCTTAATAAAAATTACGTCGGATAGGTTTACAATGAAGTTTAGCGCGGTAATTCTTGCAGCGGGCAAAGGTACTCGCATGTACTCAAACACACCAAAGGTTCTGCATACTCTTGCGGGCAAACCAATGGTGAAGCATGTGATCGATACCTGTAATGGTCTAGGCGCTCAAAATATCCACTTGGTTTACGGCCATGGTGGTGACCAGATGAAGGCTACTTTGGCTGAGGAATCGGTAAATTGGGCACTGCAAGCAGAACAGTTAGGTACAGGTCACGCGGTTGATCAGGCATCAGCGCACTTTGCTGACGATGAGAAAGTACTGGTACTGTACGGTGACGTTCCCCTCATCTCGCCTGAAACTATTGAAAACCTATTAGACGCTCAACCAAACGGTGGTATCGCACTACTTACCGTTGTACTGGATAACCCAATGGGTTACGGCCGTATTATTCGTCGCAATGGTCCAGTTGTGGCGATTGTTGAACAAAAAGATGCAACGGATGAGCAGAAGCTTATCAAAGAGATCAACACTGGCGTTATGGTTGCGACAGGTGGTGATCTTAAGCGTTGGTTGTCAGGCCTAAGCAATGACAACGCGCAAGGTGAATATTACCTGACTGACGTTATTGCTGCAGCTCATGATGAAGGTCGTGCGGTAGAAGCGGTACATCCAGTTAGCCCAATTGAAGTTGAAGGTGTGAACGATCGCTCTCAACTGGCTCGTCTAGAGCGTGCTTACCAAGCTGAACAAGCAGACAAACTGTTGAAGCAGGGTGTTATGTTACGCGACCCTAGCCGCTTTGATCTACGTGGTGAACTGCAGTGTGGTATGGATGTTGAAATCGACACCAACGTTATTATTGAAGGCAGCGTAAGTATTGGTGATAACGTAATTATCGGCACTGGCTGTGTTTTAAAGGACTGTGAAATTGATGACAACACGGTTATTCGTCCATACAGCGTAATTGAAGGTGCAACTGTTGGTGAAGACTGTACAGTTGGTCCATTTACTCGCCTACGTCCTGGTGCTGATATGCGTAATGATTCGCACGTTGGTAACTTTGTGGAAGTGAAGAACACTCGTCTTGGTGAGGGTTCTAAAGCGAACCACCTAACATATTTAGGCGATGCTGAGATTGGTCAGCGTGTTAACGTTGGTGCTGGTGCTATTACTTGTAACTACGATGGTGCGAACAAGTTTAAGACCGTCATCGGCGATGACGTATTCGTTGGTTCTGATAGCCAATTTATCGCCCCTGTTACTATCGGCAATGGCGCGACAGTAGGAGCGGGTTCAACGGTAACACGCGATGTTTCTGAAAATGAATTGGTAATCAGTCGTGCTAAAGAGCGCAAGATTGCGGATTGGCAGCGCCCAACGAAGAAATAAGCTTTAACTCCTATCTGAGACTCTTATCAAAGCCAGTAGCGGTCAACGCTACTGGCTTTTCTATAAAGCTAGAAGCTAGTCTTGCTTCTCTTCTGCTACAACACGAGAGTTATCTGGTGCTGCAAAGTGTTCTGAAAGCTCTTTGTTCGACACAATGTAGCCAATCCACAGGGCGCCTAAACAAATTACAACTGCAATACCTGTTGCACTTAGTGCTTGGCTTGCCATTGCTGCTACCAATGCGCTTGATAGGCCGCTGATGCTGATTTGCAAGCTATTCTGTAGACCAGCTGCTGTTGCTGGGCTTTGTTTCGCACTTGATAGAGCACGGTTTACCACGATTGGGTAAAGTGCGCCATTTGCTACTGCAATCAGACAGAAGGGTGCAAGTAGAGGCCAGATTGATGTCAGTTCCCACTGTGATGCGATAAAGATAAGCATTGCAGCAACGCTGAACAAACCAATCAGGTTTCTTAGTACCACGCCATCGCCATATTTCTTCACTGCTTGCTTACCGAAGTAACCACCCGCCATGAATGCGATCGTCTGTGGGATGAAACTCAGACCGATGTCTTTTGCTTCGTAGCCTAACTGAGCCATGATCTCAGGCATACCCGTTAAGTAAGCGAAGAACGCTGCAGAAGCCGATGCAAACATCAATACGTTGCCCACGTAAGGCTTCGATTTAAGCAGCATCTTGATATCAGTCTTAACTGATGTTTGTTTTACTTCTGGCGCTTCTTTTGGTTGAGCCATAGTGGTTGCCACTAGCAGCGCCCCCATCAGTGTTAACGTCACGAAGATACTGTGCCAGCCAAAGTTATCTGCCAGTAGTACACCAAGTTGAGGTGCCAGAGCTGGGGACAGTGCCACTAAAGGCATGATGGTTGCAAAAATTTGTTGGCTGCTGCTCTCAGAGTAGCGCTTGATAACCATAGCTTGCCAGATTACCGCTGGTGCACATACGCCAATGGCTTGAATGAAGCGCAGCGTCAGTAGATGCCATACCTCAGTACAGAATGCCAAACCGAACGAAGCGGCAGTGAAAATAAAAAGACCAACCGCCAGCGTATTGCGGTGACCATATTTATCACTCGCTAATCCCCAAAGCAGTTGACCCATTGCCATACCGCCAAGGAAAACAGTAAGAGATAGTGCGATCTGCTCAGGGCCGGTTGCGAAATCAATCTCCATCGCCTTAAATGCAGGAAGGTACATATCGGTCGCGATAAAACCTAGCATTGAAAGTACTGCAAGGTAGACCAATTGAAATTTAGAAATATTCATAAGATGCCATTACGCTAATAGTAGTGATGTTTTTAACATCAAAAAAATTGTTTGATATACAGAGCTTAAAGTCCCTGTTTATTATTGCTGACATTCTATTTTTCGGATCTGATAAAATAAAACGCTAAAATATGTGGTTATCAATCAAAAAATTTGAAGGCTTATGTTCTCTAAATCCTCTTTAGAAATGCTCGATACTGTGGCGCGCTTGGGTAGCTTTACCGCGGCGGCTGAGCAGTTGCACAAAGTGCCCTCGGCGATCAGTTACGGTGTTAGGCAGGTCGAGCAAGAATTGGATGTTTTACTTTTCAGGCGTTTACCGAGAAAAGTCGAGCTCACTCCGGCAGGTGAACTCTTCATTGAAGAGGCGCGTGCACTACTGAGGCAAATGGAAGAAGTCAGTGCCCAGACTCGTCGAGCAGCTCGTGGTTGGAAGAAGACCTTGCGTCTGACGCTCGATAATGTGGTGAAGCTCGATAAGATGAAGCCGATGATTGAAGAGTTTTATCAAACCTTTGAGTTTGCCGAGCTACAGATCAACATGGAAGTGTTTAACGGCTCTTGGGAAGCAATAGCACAAGGTCGAGCCGATATCGTGATTGGCGCTACCTCTGCGGTACCTGTGGGCGGCGATTTTGAGGTCAAAGACATGGGGCAATTAGATTGGGCGTTTGTAACGTCGCCAAGTCACCCGTGTGTGCGCGAACAGAATCTCAATGAAGAGTTCGTGAGCCAATATCCAGCCATCTGCTTGGATGACACCTCAAGCGTGCTGCCTAAGCGTCACACTGGCCACTACGCCAATCAAAGGCGTTTGCTGTTACCCAATTGGTATAGCGCTATTGAATGCTTGAAGAACGGTGTTGGAGTAGGGTACATGCCAAGACACATTGCCACGCCGATTATCGAACAAGGTTTGCTGGTGGAGAAAGTCCTGCCAGAGCCGAGCCCGTTGAGCCAGTGCTGCTTGGTGTGGCGAAAAGACGATAACCACAAGTTGATCGAGTGGATGGTCAACTATTTAGGATCCAGTGAACAACTTCATCGAGATTGGTTGGATCATCGTAAAGCGATCTAGTTGAAGGATCATTGTCGGTAAGATCAAAAAGAGCGAGTGAAAACTCGCTCTTTTGTTTTGGTAACTCGCGCTTATGACAAGAAGAACTTGTAAGAGGGGTTATCGGTTTCATCTTTACACTGGTAACCAAGCTCTCTGAGGTGAGTCGAGAACTGAGCTAAATCATCATCATCCAGTTCGAAGCCACATAATACACGGCCGTAATCAGCGCCGTGGTTACGGTAGTTGAACAAGCTGATATTCCAGTGAGTACCTAAGGTATCAAGGAACTTAATCAATGCACCTGGGTATTCTGGAAACTCAAAGCTGTACAGGCGCTCCTTCAATGGTCTTGATGGCTTGCCACCAATCATGTAGCGAATGTGCAGTTTTGCCATCTCATCATCAGACAGATCGACAACCGGATAGCCACCTTCACGCAGGTCGTCGATGATATGATCAAGTTCTTCCTGTCCACCATTGAGACGCACACCGACGAAGATGTTCGCTAGGCTGTCATCGTTATGACGGTAGTTAAACTCAGTCACAGCACGGCCGCCAATGATATTACAGAACTCGAGGAAGGCACCTTGTCGCTCAGGAATCGTAACCGCAAGTAGACCTTCGCGCTTTTCACCCAATTCACAACGTTCAGACACATAGCGCAGACCATGGAAGTTGGTATTAGCACCAGATAATACCGTTGCCAGTTGTTTGCCTTGCAATTGGTTCTGCTCAGCAAACTTCTTCAAACCTGCCAGAGCAAGCGCTCCTGAAGGTTCAGCAATCGCACGAGTGTCTTCAAAGATGTCTTTCACCGCAGAGCAGATCTCATCGCTAGACACAGCAATGTGACCATCGATGTACTGCTGACACAGACGGAAGGTCTCTTCACCAATGCGCTTAACTGCAACGCCATCGGCAAACATGCTGACTTGATCCAATACTACTGGTTCACCTGCATCTAGTGCTGCTTTCAAGCAAGATGAGTCTTCGGGTTCAACCGCGATGACTTTTATTTCTGGCATCAGCTGCTTAACCAACACAGCAACACCAGCAGCTAAACCACCACCACCGACTGGCACAAAGATGTAATCCATGTGACCATTTTGCTGAAGCATCTCCATACCCATGGTGCCTTGCCCCGCGATCACTAATGGGTGATCGAAAGGAGGTACAAAGGTGTAGCCATGTTCAGCGGAAAGGCGTTCTGCTTCAGCCTTCGCTTCATCAAAATTACTGCCGTGTAGAACTACGTTACCGCCAAAGCCACGTACAGCATCAACCTTGATGTCTGGTGTAGTTTTTGGCATCACAATCGTGGTTTGAATACCAAGCTTAGAACCGGACAGCGCCATACCTTGAGCATGGTTACCCGCCGATGCTGCAATCACACCTGCGGCCTTCTGCTGCTCTGAAAGGCTTGATACCATGTTGTAGGCACCACGTAGCTTGAACGAGTGGACCGGCTGACGGTCCTCACGCTTTAGCTGAACCTGATTACCAATACGAGCACTTAAGCGAGGCATCTCTTGCAGAGGTGTCACGATTGCAGCTTCGTAAACTGGTGCTCTCAGGATCTGACGCAGGTAATCTGCACCAGTTTGTTTTTGGGAACTGACCGTGTCATCACTCATAGATTAGCCCTCAAGCTTCGACTTATCACGCACCGCGCCTTTATCAGCACTGGTTGCCATGCTTGCGTAAGCCTTTAGCGCGAATGAGACTTCACGCTGACGATCCGCTGGTTTCCAGCCCAGTGCATCCTGCTTAACGCGACGTGCTTCTAGTTCTGCTTCAGGCACATCAAGTGTGATCGAACGGCTAGGGATGTCGATAGTGATGATGTCGCCATCTTGAACCAGGCCGATAGTACCGCCACTTGCTGCCTCTGGAGAAGCGTGACCGATAGATAGGCCCGATGTACCACCAGAGAAACGGCCATCCGTTAGTAGTGCACAAGACTTACCTAAGCCCATCGATTTTAGATAAGTCGTTGGGTAAAGCATCTCTTGCATGCCCGGGCCACCTTTAGGACCTTCGTAACGGATAACAACGACTTCACCCGCTTTTACTTTACCGCCTAAGATGCCTTCTACGGCTGTGTCTTGGCTTTCAAATACGATAGCTGGACCTTGGAATTTCAGGTTCTCTTCATCAACGCCTGCTGTCTTTACGATACAACCGTCAACGGCGATGTTACCTGAAAGTACCGCTAGGCCACCTTCTTGGCTGAATGCATTCTCTTTAGTACGGATACAACCTTCTTTGCGGTCGTCATCAAGGCGATCCCAACGACAATCTTGCGAGAAGGCTTTAGTTGTACGAATACCTGCTGGGCCCGCGCGGAAGAACTTAAGTACCGCTTCGTCTTCTGTCTGCATGATGTCGTATTGAGCAAGCTGCTCTTGCATACTTAGGCCAAGCACGGTGCGAGTTTGGTTATTCAATAGGCCTGCACGGTCTAGTTCACCTAGGATAGCCATTACACCACCAGCGCGGTGAACATCTTCCATGTGGTATTTCGGTGTTGAAGGAGCCACTTTACATAGGTGTGGAACACGGCGAGACATCTCGTCGATATCACCCATATCAAAGTCGACTTCACCCTCTTGAGCCGCTGCCAATAGGTGAAGAACAGTGTTACTCGAACCACCCATCGCGATATCTAGAGCCATCGCATTTTCAAAGGCTGCGCGGTTCGCGATATTGCGAGGCAGTGCTGATGCGTCATCTTGCTCGTAGTAACGCTTAGTCAGGTCAACGATACGTTTACCGGCATTGATGAATAGCTCTTCACGGTCAGCGTGGGTTGCTAGCATAGAACCGTTACCTGGCTGAGACAGGCCAAGCGCTTCGGTTAGACAGTTCATTGAGTTAGCCGTGAACATACCTGAACATGAACCACATGTTGGACATGCAGAGCGTTCTACTTGCTCACTTTGCTCATCTGAAATTGTTGGATCGGCACCTTGGATCATCGCATCAACAAGGTCTAGCTTGATGATTTGATCGGAAAGCTTGGTTTTACCTGCTTCCATTGGGCCGCCTGATACAAAGATCACTGGGATGTTTAGGCGCATAGCTGCCATCATCATTCCCGGAGTGATTTTGTCACAGTTAGAGATACATACCATCGCATCCGCACAGTGAGCGTTAACCATGTACTCTACTGAGTCTGCGATAAGCTCACGTGATGGCAGTGAGTACAGCATGCCGCCGTGGCCCATTGCGATACCATCATCAACTGCTATGGTGTTGAATTCTTTAGCGATACCGCCCGCTTTCTCGATTTCACCTGCAACTAATTGGCCCATATCTTTAAGGTGAACGTGGCCTGGTACGAATTGAGTGAAAGAGTTTACAACTGCGATGATTGGCTTACCGAAGTCATCATCTTTAACGCCAGTTGCACGCCATAAAGCGCGCGCACCAGCCATGTTGCGTCCGTGGGTAGTCGTTGCTGAACGATAGATTGGCATTGCTTAAATCCTTATAAAATATTTGGCTGTTGCTTACTGATTATCTGAAGTTTGGTTTTCTGGGTAAACATAGTCTAGCCAGCCCCACTTATCTTCAGTGGTACCATTGAAAAGACCAAAGTAAGCCGCTTGAACTTTTTCAGTGATAGGACCGCGTTTGCCTTCACCTACTGTAATTTTGTCTACACTGCGAACTGGAACGATTTCCGCTGCTGTGCCTGTCATGAAGACTTCGTCGGCAAGATATAGCGCTTCGCGAGCAATGTTCTCTTCACGGATCTCATAACCCATGTCTTTTGCTAGCGTCATGATTGAATCACGCGTGATACCCGGCAGAATTGCACTGGTCGCTGGTGGTGTGGATAGCACGCCATTACGTACTACAAAGATGTTTTCACCTGCACCTTCAGAAAGATAACCATCGACACTAAGAGCGATACCTTCATCATAACCATGACGACGTGCTTCACCACCAACCAGTAGTGACGAGAGGTAGTTACCACCCGCTTTCGCAGCCGTTGGGATGGTGTTTGGAGCTGCACGGTTCCAGCTTGAGATCATCGCATCTACGCCATTTTCTAGCGCTTCTTCACCTAGGTAAGAGCCCCAAGGGAAAGCGGCGATGATTAGGTCCATCTCCGTGTTTTCTGGAGGGCATACACCCAAACCAACGTTACCAACAAAGCCTAAAGGGCGGATGTACGCAGACTCTAGCTTGTTTTGACGTAGTGTTTCACGAGTCGCTTCCATAATTTCTTCCTCTGTATAAGGAATCGGGAAGCGGTATATTTTAGCTGAGTCTTTCAGGCGCTTTGCGTGCTCTGGGTGACGGAAGATCACCGGACCTTTTGGCGTGTCGTAGCAACGTACACCTTCAAACACTGAAGTACCGTAGTGCATTGCGTGGGTTAAGACGTGAACGTTCGCTTCTGCCCAAGGAACCATTTCACCGTTAAACCAAATATAGTCTGCCGTTTTTGCTGTCATGTTTGCGGTTCCTTATGCACTTATCTTTTGTTGTAAGTTGTTGTTTGGTAATTCATTACGACTGATAGAGATAACGTCAACGGTACGTACATCCCACAGTTTTTCGATTTGATTGACCAAGAAGGAAATCGGACGCTCACTGTCGACAATGATCTCAACGCTGGCGATTTTGCTTTCATGGTTCTGAGTGCCGGCTACTTGCTTGACGATGAAACCACGGTGACGAATAACACGAAGAACACGCTCTAGTAGTACTGGCTTATCATCGGCTTTGATGTCTAATAGGTATCTTTTCATGTTATGTGTTCTCCAACATATCACTGTTTGAAGCACCTGGCGGTACTAGTGGCCATACGTTCTCTTCTTCATCGATAAGAACATGAAGTAGGTAAGCCGTCTTGCTCTCAAGCATCTCTTTTAGAGCGGGTTCTACTTCTTCTTTGCGAGTGATGGTCTTACCAGGGATATCGAAGGCTTTCGCTAACATCACGAAGTCAGGATTGTCATCTAAGATGGTTTCACTGTGGCGACCATCAAAGAACAGCGATTGCCATTGGCGAACCATACCTAAGCGAGAGTTGTTTAGCAGAACCATCTTCACTGGGATTTGGCGGCGTTTTAGCGTACCAAGCTCTTGCACGTTCATCATGAACGAGCCATCACCAGAGATAAGGATAGATTGGTCGTCAGGACGGCCAACCGAAGCACCCATCGCGGCAGGTAAACCAAAGCCCATGGTGCCTAAACCGGCAGAGGTGATGAAGTTCTGTGGATCGCGAGGCTGAATATGCTGTGCAGCCCACATTTGGTGTTGGCCCACATCCGTTGAAACGATAGAGCTTGCTGGCATCATGTCTGACAGCTTTTTCAACAGCAGTGGAGCAAAGATCAGATCGCCAGGGTGGTCATAGCGCCACTTGAATGAGCTACGTAGGCCTTCTGAGTGGTGAACCCAAGAAGAGATATCCTGAGTAAGCTCTAGTTGAGGCATGATCTTGTTGATGTCACCACGAATTGGCGCATTAGCCAGACGTAGTTTGCTGAATTCAGCTGCATCGATATCGATATGGATAACCTTAGCGTGAGGTGCAAAGGTATCGAGCTTGCCAGTTACTCGGTCATCAAAACGAGCCCCAACAACAATCAATAAATCACTCTCTTGAACCACTAGGTTAGCGGCTTTGGTGCCGTGCATTCCTAACATGCCTAAGTAGTGTGGGTCGTCACGCTCAATGGTACCTAAACCTTTCAATGTGCTTACTGCTGGCATTGGGTTTAGACGTAAAAACTCACGAACTGCGCCGGTAGCTTTTGCCAGTTGTACACCACCACCTACGTATAAAACAGGGCGGGTTGCTTGAGATAAGAAGTATTGTGCCTGCTCAATCGCATCGGTTGTCGCAACCGGAATTGCAGGAGGAGTAAATTCCGGAAGGGAGTTAACAGGAGCTTCAGCCAGTTGAACATCCTTGGCGATATCAACGATAACGGGGCCAGGTCGGCCAGATTTTGCTACCACAAACGCTTCGGCTAGTGTTGGAGCTAGCTCTTCAATGTCGGTGACTAGGTAGCTGTGTTTAGTACATGACAGAGACATACCAATCACATCCATCTCTTGGAATGCATCGGTACCTATGTGGGAGCTTGCAACTTGACCTGTGATTGCAACCAGTGGGATAGAGTCCATAAAGGCATCGGCTAGGCCTGTGACTAAGTTAGTAGCACCTGGGCCTGAGGTTGCCATACACACTGCCACATTTTGTGTTGCACGAGCCATACCGATCGCTGCCATTGCTGCGCCTTGCTCATGGCGACATAAGATATGTTCAACTCCGCCGTCATAAAGTGCATCGTAGATTGGCATGATGGCACCACCTGGATAGCCGAATACGGTTTCTATTCCTTGCTGCTTTAGTGCGGATACGACTAATTCTGCGCCTTTCATCGGAATTCTCCCGTATTACCTTTATTTTGGTAACTTTTTCCTTTGTCTCTGCACATCTTGTGCTCCCATTCTTCCTGTAAATCGGCAAAGCCGAAAATGTTCAAAAATATAAAATTCGAATCTATAAATTAGAAAAAACCCCCGGACTTGTCAGTGCGGGGGTTTTTTCTAATTCGTGGTTACTTTTTTCCCACTCGCCCCCGCGCAGTCTCAATAATGACTACGATAATCAGGTTAATCAGTGCGTAAATGCGAGCGTTGAAGTTCATATAATTCGAGTTTTCTTGTTTATTCTGTTCAGTAAATGACTACATCTCTAGTGTTATCACACAAATCTGTCGCATGACAAGGAAAATGTCATTCTTTTTTCACATTAAAACACCATTCCACCAAGCTATATAACAATCTTATTGCTTTGGTGCGCAACGAATATCCAAAGCGAATGCTTTTAAATCAAAGACAAAGGAAAGTTATGGGACTCGCGATAATTCATAGCCGTGCTAGTGTGGGGGTAGAAGCGCCAGAAGTGACGGTTGAGGTGCATATTAGCAATGGAATGCCGGGGTTCACGCTGGTGGGTTTGCCTGAAACGACAGTCAAAGAGTCCAAGGATAGAGTCAGAAGTGCCATCATCAATTCTCGCTTTGAGTTTCCATCGAAAAGAATCACGGTCAACCTTGCTCCAGCAGATTTGCCAAAAGAGGGCGGCCGTTTTGATTTACCGATTGCGCTTGGAATCTTAGTCGCCTCTGAGCAACTACCTAACTCTAAGATCGCGCAACATGAGTTTATTGGTGAATTGGCATTGTCGGGAGAACTGCGCTCAGTGAAAGGGGTGCTGCCAGCGACATTGGCTGCTGATAGTGTCGAGCGCTGCTTAGTTGTGCCGCATCACAATGTTGATCAGGCGGCCCTAGTGGGTAAGGGGGCCCATAAGTCGGCTCAAACCCTATTGGAAGTTTGCGCAGATATGTGTGGTCAGGCTCAACTGGGTTTGTATCGTACTGAGCAACATCAAGTCGATGTGTCTGAGCTTCGCGACTTGCAGGACATCATTGGCCAACAGCAGGGTAAGCGAGCATTAGAGATCGCAGCAGCGGGTAACCATAACTTACTTTTTCTCGGGCCTCCCGGAACGGGCAAGACTATGTTGGCGTCTCGTCTACGTGATTTATTACCTGACATGAGTGATGACGAGGCGATGGAAACTGCATCGGTGGCTTCGTTAACTCAGCAAGAGATTAATCAGTACAACTGGAAGCAACGTCCGTTTCGCGCACCACATCATTCGAGCTCAATGGCTGCGCTGGTTGGTGGTGGCTCTGTACCTCGACCCGGAGAGATATCTTTGGCGCACAATGGCCTTTTGTTTCTTGATGAAATGCCCGAGTTTGAGCGCAAGGTGCTCGATTCATTGCGTGAGCCTCTGGAATCAGGTGAAATCATTATCTCGCGTGCGGCGGGTAAAACTCGTTTTCCTGCTCGTTTTCAGTTGGTTGGTGCACTGAATCCTAGCCCGACAGGCTACTATGAGGGGAATCAAGCACGCGCTAACCCACAGATCATATTGCGCTACCTCAACCGACTATCAGGGCCGTTGCTTGATCGATTTGATATGTCTCTTGAAATTCCACTTTTACCTAAAGGAATGCTCGCCGAAGGTGGTGATCGCGGCGAAACCACCCAAGTAGTAAAGCAAAGAGTTAAGCAGGCTCGTCAAACCATGCTGTCTAGGAACCATAAATCGAATGCACTGCTCGGTAGTCGAGAAATTGAAAAGTACTGCCCATTGAGACGCGAAGATGCGGAGTTTCTCGAAACAGCACTGCATCGTTTAGGGTTATCGATTCGCGCCTATCACCGAATCATTAAGGTCGCACGAACTATTGCTGATCTGGATGGTAACGAGCAGATAGAAAAGAAACATTTATCGGAAGCGCTCGGTTATCGCGCGATGGATAGATTATTGAAGCAACTTACGGCACAAGCTGTGTAGTGAAAAGCAGAAAAAAGCCTGCATAGATACAGGCTTTAGTTTGATAGTGCATCCGTATCGGTTGGGGTTAGAACTTGTAGTTCAAGCCAACCGAAACGATGTATTGAGACTCATCATAGAAGGTAATGTTCGAGTCGCGCGTACCGTAACCTGCAAGAGAAATGAACGACCAGTTTTCCCAATCCATGAATTGATCATATTCATATGCGGCGAATAGGTTGATGTTGTCATCACTGCGCTTCTTTTGGAAAGTCATGCTGCTTGCATCGTAAGAGCGCTGATTGTAACCCGCTGTTAGTGCGTATTGGTGACGGCCCATACCACCAAACAAGCTAACCTCACCACCGAACTGTTCGAACGATGCCGCATCGCCGTCTGCATCACTGGATTGATAAATCAAAGACGGTATCAGCATCATGGTGCGGCTAATTGGTTGGCGATACTGACCTTTTATGTAGAAGGTATCGGCATCGCGCTTTAGTGCATCTTCAACTAAGTCGTTTTTTACCTCCTTAGTTGCGTAAGCCATATCCAGTGAGAACGCAGAGCCAGCGATGTTTTCAAGTGTGAGACGGAACGCATTACCGGTTTCATCGGTTTTAGTGCGTGCTGAGCTCGTGTTGTATGGATCAGCCCAAGTTTCACCAGACATGATGGTTGGCAATAGTGAAGCTTCAATGGCCATGCCTGACTCAAGTTGGTATTTGTAACCAACCTCAAGAACTACCTTACCCGTTGCCACGTCATCACGTGCAGTACCTGTGTAAACTTGATGGTTTAGTTTTTCACCAAAGGTGTACGCAATGCTGCCTAGAGGCACAACTAAAAACGAGCTCTCGGATGAGGCTTTTTGATTGATTGATGAAATTGTGCTTTCTGCATCGGTATTAAAGTTTGAGGTTGAAGAGGTGACACCTGTGTTGATCGATATCTCACCACTGAAGCCTTGCTCATCAGCAAGCTTGGCGAACGCGGGCGCAGCGGCAACACTAAGCGCTAATAACGTATATTTGATTTTCATTCAGAGGCTCCTTGCCCCAGTGATTGGTAGCAATAAATCGCTATTGACAAAAAGCTGTAGAAAACAATAACGCCTAAAAGTTCACTTTATCGTGTGTCTTACAAGTATTGACTGAAACGTGTCCCCAAACAATGTTTTTGTGAGAGATAACAAAAAAGTGCCTGGTGCAAAAAAGGAAGCCAAAGCTTCCTTAATTTGGATTTTGATTTTTTACTTTTTCAGTAAGAAGTTAACCAACTCGAAGTATTCATCTAGGCCGTTGATGCCTTGTGCTTCTACTAGGTAACGATTATTTACTATAACGGCAGGAACACCAGAAAGGCCGCTATCTTTGAATGCTTTATCAAAGCGACGAACCATGGAATCTACTGCAAAGCCGTTGTAAGCCGCATCAAACTTCTTTGCATCAATCCCTTCATCTATAAAGATTTGACGCAGTTCTGTTTCATCGCGTGGTGGCTTGCGCATATTGTGAATGCGGTTAAACATCACTGGTACCATTTTGTCTTCGACTTTTAGTGCAATCATCGTCGCGTAAGCTTTGCTCATTGGCAGGCCCATCTTGCCACCCATGAATGAAACATGGTTTTTCTGCAGCGTAGCGTCTTTCGGTAACTGCTGTTTTAGCTGCTGGATGATAGGTTCAAAGCTATTACAGTGTGGGCAGTAGAACGAGAAGAATTCAGTTACCATAGGTTTCTTTGATGCTTTTAGATCAAGAACTTTATAGTGCTCACCTTCGTTAAATTTCGCAGCGTGAGCTGATAGGCTCAACATGATCAATGAGAAAAATGCGAATAGCTTTTTCATTTATTCAATCTCCATTATGTTTGAATTTTTATCTAGTTGTATGTTGCGATTGCGGTTACCACTGAGGCATTAACGAAAGTGGTGGCTCTTGCAGGGTAGCAATTTGCTCTTTACAGGCAAGTACTTGTTGCTCCCAATATTTAGGATCATTGAACCATGGGAAGGCCAACGGAAACGCTGGATCGTCCCATCGCTTAGCTAACCATGCCATATAATGCACCATACGTAGACCGCGCAGGGGCTCAATTAGTTTCAGTTGTGAGCTATTAAAATCGCAAAACTCTTGGTAATTCTCTAGCAGAATATCCAGTTGCATCAGCTTATCTTGGCGTTCACCATTGAGCAGCATCCATAGGTCTTGGACCGCTGGGCCGTTACGTGCATCATCGAGATCGACGAACATTGGTCCATCGCGCCATAAGATATTACCAGGGTGGCAATCACCATGCAGGCGGATGTTCTCAACGTTGTTTGGCCATTGACTCTCTAACTCTTTGATCAGCATGTCGATGTCGTTAAAGAATGCGTTCTCTAGATGCATTGGGATAAACTGAGAGTTTTCTAGGATCTTACGTGGTTGATGCAGATATTCATCTAGGCTGATCGTCGGACGATGCAGAAAGGTTTTCGCTGCACTCGCCTTATGAATTCTGCCAAGGAAACGGCCAACGCCTTCTAATTGATCCAGATTATCTACTTCATACTGTCTGCCACCGACGCTCTCAAATAGCGCGAACAGGTAGCCTTGATACTCATGCAAGGTAGCACCATTGAGACGCATTGGAGGCGCGACGGGAATTTCTTGGTCGATGAGCTCTAATGCAAAGTCATGCTCTTCTTGGATCTGTGCTTTGTTCCAGCGCTGAGGGCGATAAAACTTAACGACGTAGCGTTTACGGTCTTCATCGGTAAATTGATAGACCCGGTTTTCGTAGCTGTTCAGAGCAAGGAGCCCAGATTCAGCTCGTACCCCAATGCTCTCCAGTGCGTACCACATGAAGTCGGGGGTCAGGTTATCAAAGTTAAAGGCTTGCATCGTCATATAATAAAAAAGGCTCATTACTGAGCCTTTTTCCATTGATTAGGTGTTATACCAATCGTGTGTGATTAGTATCAGAGCTTCTTGATAAAGCGGCTTTCTACTTCCATCGTAAACTCTTCATTATCCGAGAGTATAAACTGAATTGTCGAAACAGGTGAGCTCAGTTTCTCAGGATCGGCACCTAAACTTATAGGTAGGTTCAAAACCTCGCCCGGAGCAACCGTCACGGTCTGCTTGCCGTACCAAATTGAACCTGGTAATCCGTTGACTTCGAGCTTGTACTCTTGTTCTTGTTGAGTCTTATTGATCACTTTGAGGGTATAGGTGTTTTCAACTAGCCCTTGAGTGTTGACTCTGAACAGCTGGTTTCTATCACGTAGAACGCTTAATCCTGCTGGGTCGACGCTAGCGATTTGTACAAAGAACAAGCCAAGCATAAGAACAAGTATTGCACCGTAGCCCAATAACTTAGGACGCATTACTTTAGTTGATCGTCCTTCAAGCCTATGCTCTGTAGTGTAGTTAATCAGACCTTTGTCATAGCCCATACGCTCCATGGTCTTGTCACAAGCATCAATACACGCACCACAGTTAATACATTCGTATTGCAGGCCGTCACGGATATCAATGCCCGTCGGACATACTTGCACACACAGGTTACAGTCAATACAGTCGCCAAGACCAAGCGCTTTTGGATCAGCCTTGCGAGAACGAGGGCCCCGGCTCTCACCACGCTTGTTATCGTAGCCTACGATGAAAGTATCTTTATCAAACATCGCAGATTGGAAGCGAGCATAAGGACACATGTGCAGACACACAATTGAACGCATCCAACCAGCGTTGGCATAAGTACAGCCAGCGAAGAACAGTACCCAGAACACAGGCCAGAATGAAGAGTTAAATGTAAAGAAACCAACCACTAGTTCTTTGATTGGAATGAAGTAACCAACAAAGGTTAAACCGGTCGCAATCGCAATCGCCCACCACGCAAGGTGCTTGATGGTTTTTCTGATCATCAGGTTGGTAGTCAACTTGCCGGAATCTTGTTTTCTTCGCTTATTGGCAGCACCTTCGAGTTTCTCTTCGAACCAGATATACATGAAGGTCCATACGGTTTGCGGGCATAGGTAACCACACCAAACACGGCCTAAAAAGGTGGTGATAAAGAACAGGCCAAAGGCGGCAATCATGAATAAGATCGCAAGTAAGGTTAGATCTTGCGGGTATAACGTGGTGCCGAAGAAGTTGAACTGCTGGCTACCGATATCGAGCAAGATTGCTTGTCGCTCTCCAAATGGAATCCATGGGGTCAGCGCAAAAAGTAAAAGTAAGAACCAACCACCGTAGCGGCGTAATTGTTGGAATTTACCTTTGCTCTCTCGAACATAGATTCGGTTATTTGGGTTAAATCGATCTCCATTACCTTTATGTGTCTTAGGGTTAAAGGTTTTAGGAGTCACATCTTTGATATCGATTTTATCCTGACTCATGGACTATCCTTTTGGTGGCTATACTCTTCTTCGAGAGTATTGACGACATTGCTTTAAAAATATGATGTTAGAGGATCTAAGCTTAAGTTTGTTGCAAGGCTGAAAGTGCACTTACTCTTATTGTTTTAGAAGACCCTTATGGGTGGCGATTATAGCGACAATTTTGTTGTCATTTCTTTAACGCAATCAACCTTTAACAACAAAAGTCATAACAGTTGTGACGAAAAAATAGCGAACAGAAACAAAAAAGCGACCGAGTGGTCGCTTTTTTAAATTAAGCTATTTATAACGCAATGGTGTTTTAACACATAGAGATGATTAAAGTAGGCCACGTGCTTTTAGGATTGCGGTTTTGAAATCGTCTTCTTGGTCTTTTTTAAGGCCAGGAATCATTTCATCTTTCTCGCTGTTGCGCATTTTCAGATGGTAGATAAGAACATCGTCAGTCAGGTCTTCAAGCTTGCCATCGTAGCCTGCTTCTTTTGACAGCTTAATGATGAACTCCAATAAGTTAAGCTCTTGATCTTTTTGCCACTCAGGCTCCATCAATTCAAGCAGTTCTTCGATGCGGTGACACTTCATACTTTATTCTCCACAAATTTTATAATGATTTGTGGGTAAGGTATCAAATAGGTTAAGGAATACCAATGTGTAAACGTATTTCCAGAGTATGTCGGGCAAGAAAAAAGCGCAGTAAAAACTGCGCTTTTTGTTAAGCGGCTTTAACTACTTTGGTTGTAGTCGGTGCTAATAAAGCAGTCTTCTCAACTAAAGTCATTGTCGGAGCCAATTTTTTTGCCGTTGGAGCAGCAACAAAGCCACTACGACGACGCATCGCACTACGGTTGGTGTGCGAGAACCTGACAGCTGTTGGGCGCATTAATTTACCAAACGGTCAGGCATATCCATTGCCAATCTAATGGCCTGATTCACTATGAGATCCGCCTCAATTGCTTGAAGAGTCACTCGTCTGGCTTCCGCCAATCCGAATAGTAAATCAGGATAATGATATGCATGCATATCGAGTATCAGATTATCACTATCTTAGTTATCGATCGACGCTTGAGTGATAAATAGACGATATTAGAGCTAAAATTGTGTGAGCAGTATATTTGAGTTTGAACCTCTTTCAGGCTTAAGATGATGCTTTAAAGGAGGTGCATATGTCGTTCTTAAAGAAAACGTTAGCAAGTTTTGGTATTGGGTCGGCCAAGGTCGATTCTGTATTGCAACAGGAAGCGCTGTACCCAGGGCAGAAGGCGAGCATTATTGTGCATGTGTATGGTGGCGCCCAGCCGCAGGAGATCGACAATATCGATCTTAATCTGTGCTGTCGTTACGTCAAAGAAGTCACCATGAACTCGCAAAGGCAAGAGGGCGGCCAAACACGCCGCATGCAGCAGACATACTCACTAGCAAAATGGAGCCTGCCATACGCGTTTATTATTCAGCCGGGTGAAACTCGCGACTTTGAGTGTGAGTTTGATGTTCCGTTGAACACACCGGTGACGATTGGCGATTCCAAGGTGTGGCTGGAAACAGGGTTAGACATCGCGATGGCGATTGACCCTTCGGATAAAGATATCTTAACGGTTCGCCCTGATGCACTCCTTGATGGCATTTTTAACGAGCTGGAAGCTCAAGGGCTACGCATTCGTCAGGTTGAGTGTGAAGCGGTTGATGGCTTTGAACTACCATTTGTTCAAGAATTTGAATTTGTTCCAACCACTGGGCCTTATCATGGCCGCTGGCGCGAGCTGGAAGTAGTTGCTCATCGTGATGACAAAGAACTTAAGCTATGGTTTGAAATAGACCGCAATCGCGATGGGGCAAAAGGTATGTTGGCAAGCTTGCTGGGCATTGGCCAATTGCATCGACAGTTGAGCGTTCCACTCGATACCTCCCCAGAAGAGGCGGGTAAGATGGTCATTGAGTACCTAGAAAAAGCGTCTTAGTGTTTTCTAAATAAATGATGTTTAAGGGATCGGTTGTCTCTGATCTTCCGAGATTCTACATGTTATAAAAATTTAAGCTTACACGTGTAAGCTTAATGTGTAATACTAGCGTTATCGAACATTTACTCTAGTAGGATAATCATGTCTGCATCATCGGCGAGCGAATACAGTGACATCGAAGAACGCGCCAATGCGATAACCCATGGCTTGGGCGTTGTACTTGGCGTGGTTGGTCTAATCCTGCTACTGATCCGTGCGTTTGACCATCAAGCCGACACACTGACGATTACCAGTATGGCGGTGTATGGCAGCAGTATTATCCTGTTGTTTCTTGCTTCTACGCTTTACCACTCTATCACCACCGAGAAAACCAAACGTCTGCTGAAAACTCTCGATCACTGCGCGATTTACCTACTGATCGCAGGCAGCTACACACCATTTTTACTGGTTAGCTTAAGAACGCCATTAGCGATAGGCTTGATGGCGGTGATTTGGGGAATTGCACTGGTCGGTATTATCATGAAGATAGCCTTCGTCTACCGATTTAAGCGCTTGTCATTGGTAACTTATTTAGCGATGGGCTGGCTGTCACTGATCGTGGTGTATCAACTGGCGATGAATATTGATATAGGCGGCTTGGTGCTGTTAGCACTCGGTGGCGTGATTTACTCGTTAGGTGTGATTTTCTATGTAGCTAAGCGCATCCCTTACAATCATGCCATCTGGCACTTGTTTGTGTTGGCGGGCTGCGCTTGCCACTTCTTCGCGATCTATCTGTACGTGACTCCGGTTTAGCGAGTCAGTACTTCAACGATTTCTGCTTTAATTTGGTACTCAGGATGTTGCTCAACCTCTAGCTTGATCGAGGTGCCTTCAGCATCCGTTTTTGGCCGAAGGTAGGTATCTGCCATACGCTTGATTGATTTCCAAACGGAGACCGTCTTCTCTTCTAAAAGCTCACCGCTGGCAGAATAAAGGTCGAGCTTTACCGATACCAAGATCACAGCTTGTGTGCTTTGATTGGTAATCGCCGTTGGGATAATCAGCTCACCATCTTTATAGTGGCTAGCACCGAGTACCACATCAACCCCTGATTGTGACAACTGTAGGCTCGGCTTCTTGCTATCAACAACAATCGTCGTACCTCGCACATTCGTTGCAATCGGAACGGCGACAACAGGTGCGGCAGCAACAGGCATCGTACTTTCTGACGTTACTGCTTCTTTGGTTTTCTGCTGTGGTGCCACGTATTGCCACGTAAAATCATCTTTCAGCAATATCTTTTTGCCATCTTGCAGAGTCACCATCTGATCGGCTAATGCTGAACTGCTCAGCAGTGCGCTTGCGATAAGTAGGTATGATCTCATCTCTGTATCCTTAAATATTTGTGTAACTAGCGTCGCCAGAAGGCTGGGAAGAATAGAACGATAAGCGTCAGGATCTCGAGCCTTCCCATCAACATGCCGAAGCTTAGTAACCATTTAGCACCGTCTGGCAGTGGAGCAAAGTTACCTGTTGGACCAATAACACTACCCACTCCCGGACCCACGTTAGCAACTGCAGTCACAGCACCAGAGATACTGGTAATTGGGTCCAATCCCATCGCACTCAAACCGCCTGCGATTAAGATAATCGTAATAAAGAACATCAAGCCAAATGCTACCAATGAGCGCACGATATCGTCGCTCACAGGACGTTGATTGTAGCGTTGAACAAATACGCCTGATGGGTGAATCAACTTCATCATCTGTTTGTGAAGCATCGTCATCGCTATCTGAAAGCGGAATATCTTGATACCACCTGAGGTTGAGCCTGAACATGCGCCAGCCATCATCAAGAAGGCAAACAAGGTGGTGGGTAGTGCGCCCCATGCAGTGAAGTCTTCCAAACCAAAACCGGTAGTGGTGACCACGGATACGATGTTGAACATAGAAACACGCAGTGCATCCAAAACGGTATAGCCATCTCTCACCACTAGCCATGCTGAAATGACCACACTGGTGAACAAGAATAGGTAAGTGAAGCCTTTCACTTGAGCATCTTTGTAGAGGATAGACAGTTTTCTACCGCGCAATGCGCTAACAAAAAGTAGGAACGGTAAGCCACCGAGGAACATGAACAGAGTGCCCACCCAGTGAGCGCTATTTGAGAAGTGGTTCATCGAGCCATCTGAAGTCGAGTAACCGCCAGTCGATAGTGTGGTAAACGAGTGGTTGATGGCATCAAACACGCTCATGCCTGCAAACAGGTAGCTCACTAGGCATAAGCCCGTTAATACCAGATAAACCGCTACGATGTTCTTGGCGACTGTTTTTGCTCGAGGGCTGCTTTTATCGGACCAATCGGAAGATTCAGTTTGGAATAGGCGCATACCACCGACGTTGAGCATCGGCAGTACTGCCACCGCCATTACGATGAAACCAATGCCACCAAGCCATTGCAGTATTGAGCGCCACAGCAGAATACTTGGTGCCATGCTGTCTAAGCCACTCAGTACTGTTGAACCGGTTGTGGTAATCCCCGACATGGTTTCAAAGTAAGCGTCAGTAAAGCTGATGTGGTTGATGAATACGAACGGCAGCGCGGCGAAGGCACTGGCTATTGTCCATACCAAAGAGGTGATCAGGAACATATCCCGCACCCCAAGTCTGAACATAGCAGAGCGGCCTAAACTCAAGCAGATGAACGCCACGATGTGCGTGATCACCACTGATTGACCGAATTCGAGAAAACCACCGGTGCCAGTAAAGAAGGCCACTAGTGTTGGGATGTACATGAAAAGGGCCAGTTTTGATAACACTAACCCTATCACTAATAATATAGGACGAAAATTGACCATAGCTTAATGCCTAAGCGCGTTGTTACGTGAAGACTTATGAGAACAAGGCTACAAGAAGAACGGACTCGGTTGGAAAAGAGACTCAACATCTGGCACGTATTTCTTGTCTACTAGGAACATTACTACGTGGTCATCTTGTTCGATCACGGTTCTATCGTGCGCGATAAGCACCTCTTCTCCGCGAACAATGGCACCAATGGTGGTACCCGGTGGTAGTTTGATATCGCCAATTGCTCGGCCAACGACTTTAGATGTGGTCTCGTCACCGTGGGCAATCGCTTCGATAGCCTCAGCAGCACCGCGACGTAGAGAAGATACGTTAACAATATCAGCACGACGAACGTGAGTAAGTAGTGCAGAAATGGTCGCTTGTTGTGGGGAGATTGCAATGTCAATCACACCGCCTTGCACAAGGTCTACATAGGCACCGCGCTGAATGAGTACCATAACTTTTTTGGCACCCATGCGCTTGGCCAGCATTGCCGACATGATGTTGGTTTCATCTTCATTGGTTAGGGCAATGAATACATCAACCTGATCGATGTTCTCTTCGGTGAGTAGCTCTTGGTCTGCTGCATCACCACAGAATACGATAGTGTTTTCTAATTCTTCTGATAGCTTCTCTGCACGTGTGTAGCTACGCTCGATAAGCTTGATGCTGTAGCTTTGCTCAAGGCGTTTCGCTAGGCTTGCACCGATATTACCACCACCAACAATCATGATGCGGCGATATGGTTTTTCTAGGCGCTGTAACTCACTCATTACTGAGCGGATATGGTTACTTGCCGCTACAAAGAACACTTCATCATCGGCTTCAATAATAGTGGTGCCTTGTGGGCGAATAGGGCGACCTTGACGGAAGATAGCCGCCACACGTGTATCGATGTGTGGCATGTGCTCACGCAAAGCAGACAGGGCATTACCAACCAGTGGACCACCGTAGTAGGCTTTTACCGCCACTAGGCTGACTTTCTGTTCTGCGAAGCTCACCACTTGTAGTGCGCCTGGGTATTGAATCAAACGCTCAATGTAACTGGTGACCAGTTCTTCTGGTGCGATTAGGTGATCGACAGGGATTGCACCTGATTTGAACAGCGCTTCTTTCTCTTCTAGATATTCTGGAGAACGAATACGTGCAATTCGGTTTGGCGTGTTAAAAAGAGAGAAGGCAACCTGACATGCGGCCATGTTGGTTTCATCCATGTTGGTTACTGCAACTAACATGTCGGCATCTTGCGCACCCGCTTCACGTAATGTGTTTGGGTGGCTGGCATAGCCGTTTACAACCCTAAGGTCATATTTATCTTGAAGTTCACGCAGTCGGTCGGCATTACGGTCGACGATCGTGATGTCATTGTTTTCACCCACTAGGTTTTCAGCAAGGGTACCGCCTACTTGTCCAGCACCTAGGATAATGATCTTCATAGCCTTTCTCTTATTTTTGCCGTTGTAATTCTAGTGTTCTCATTCTGCTTTGATAGTGCACTAGAAAGAAACAGCGGCTAAGAAATAAAATCCTTAGCCGCTGTTAATTGTTAAGCCTGTTTTACTAGAACTGCGTAGTAGAAGCCATCCATATCTTCTTCACCAGGCAGTATTTGACGACCCGGATTTTCGATATCAGACCCAACTAGTGTTGCGTTCTCAGTACGTTCTAGGAATGCTTTCACCTGCAGAACGTTCTCTTGTGGTGTGATAGAACATGTTGCGTAAACCATGGTTCCGCCTTCTTTCAACTGGCGCCACATTGCATCCATTATCTCACTTTGCAGTTCAGCAAGCGCTTCAATATCAGATGCACGACGCAGCCATTTGATGTCTGGGTGACGACGGATTACGCCAGTCGCCGAACAAGGTGCATCAAGTAGGATACGATCGAACTTATTGCCCATCCACCACTCTTCAGGGTAACGAGCATCGCCACAAATTACGTCGGCACGCAGTTGTAGACGTTCAAGGTTATCGTAAACGCGGTCTAAGCGTTTAACATCACAGTCAATCGCAACAACCTCTGTGTCGTTAGTGTGCTCAAGAATGTGCGCGGTTTTGCCGCCTGGTGCTGCACAACAGTCTAGGATTAGCTCACCGTCTTTTGGTGTTAGGTAATCAACCGAAAGCTGAGCCGCTGCGTCTTGTACTGAAACCCAACCTTTGTCGAAGCCTGGCAATAAAGTTACATCACAAGGTGAAGCCAATTTTATTGCATCTGCTGCTTCTGAGTGCAGGGTGTATTCAATGTTTTCGTTTTTAAGCAGTTCAACATACTCGTCACGAGTGTGGTGTTGGCGGTTTACGCGCAGCCACATTGGTGCCTTGCTGTTGTTGGCTTCAATCAGTTGTTCCCATTGATCTGGGTAGCTTTCTTGAAGCATTTTTAGAATCCAGCTTGGGTGGCCGTATTTGCCCGCGTTGTGGCTAACCGCTTTTTCATCCAGCTTTTCTTGGTCACGTAGATAGCTACGCAATACAGCGTTGATTAAACCACTTAGGCTTGGGCCACGCAGTGTTTTGGTGCCCTCAACCGTTTCCGCAACAGCTGCATGCGAAGGGATGCGCATGAAGCTCAGTTGGTAAATGCCCACCAGAATCAGGTGGTGGAATACACGCTTTTTACCTTTAAGCGGGTTTTCCATCAGTTCGTTAGCGATTGACTCTAGGCGAGGCAGGTAACGAAGTGCGCCGTAGCAAATCTCTTGCAATAGAGCATGGTCTCGCGGGCGGATCGTTTTTTGAGCCGCAGGGAGAGCGTGTGAAAGAGAGTGGCCTTTATCGACAACTTGAAATAGGACATTTGCAGCAGCAGCGCGAACATTCATGAGGGGTACCGAATATTTATTTAAATACATGAGGGCATCTCTGCCCTCGTAAAGGTTTTCATAACTGCGTTATGGCAGCTTTAAAGCGGTTAAGAAAGTTGAGTTCCAACTTCAAACCAGCTTGCACGAGAGTTCAAGATATCCTGAACTGACATGGCTTTTTTGCCTGGAACTTGTAGCTGTTCAAGAACAAGTACACCTTGCCCCGTTGCTACATAGATACCCGTTTTATCGGATTGCAGAATAGTACCTGCAGGCTTATCAGAGGTTTGCTCTGCTACACGGCTTTGCCATACTTTGATGCTGTTTTCCGCAACTTCAAAGTGGCTCATTGGCCATGGGTTAAAAGCGCGAACGCAGCGCTCAATATGAGCCGCGTCATCACTCCAGCTGATACGTGCTTCTTCTTTGCTTAGCTTCTTCGCGTAGTTCGCAAGTTCGTCGTCTTGCTTTTCAGCGACCGCTTTGCCAGAAGCGATGTCAGCTAAACACTCAACAAGAGCGTCAGGGCCAAGGCCCGCTAACTTCTCGTACATAGATGCGCTAGTGTCTGTTGCTTCGATTGGTAACGTAGCGATACTCAGCATGTCACCTGTGTCTAGGCCGATATCCATCTGCATGATCGTCACGCCAGTCTCTTTATCACCCGCCCAGATAGAGCGTTGAATTGGAGCAGCACCACGCCAGCGCGGTAGGATAGAGCCATGTACATTGATACAACCTAAGCGAGGCGTATCTAAAACCACTTGTGGAAGCAATAAGCCGTAAGCAACCACTACCATGATATCAGCATTCAAATCTGCTAATTCTTGCTTAGCTTCATCTGACTTGAAGTTTTCTGGTTGGTAAACCGGAATGTTATTTTCAAGTGCGATGTTTTTTACTGGGCTCGCAGTCAGTTTCTTACCGCGGCCTGCTGGACGATCTGGCTGTGTGTAAACAGCAATAACTTCATGCTCCGAAGACAACAACGCCGCCAAGTGACGGGCGGCGAAATCCGGAGTGCCTGCGAAGACAATTCTTAAAGACTGACTCAAGGTAGGCTTCCTTCTTAATTTAGTAATAGCTGCGATTATTTGCCTTGCTTCTCATTGAAGCGTTTGATTTTCGCTAGCTTATCTTGAATACGTTTACGCTTAAGTGGCGATAGGTAATCAACAAATAACTTGCCTTCTAGGTGGTCAAGCTCATGCTGAACACAGATAGCCAGAAGGTCATCAGCATCGAAGGTGAATTCATTGCCGTCACGGTCTAGTGCTTTAACCGTTACTTCTGCAGCGCGAGGTACTAGAGCTCGAGCGCCAGGTACAGATAGACAACCTTCTTCGATACCATCTTCGCCGCGCTTCTCGATAATCTCAGGGTTGATAAGAACCATTGGTTCATCACGCGTTTCTGAGATATCAATTACTACGATACGCTGGTGGAAATCTACTTGCGTTGCCGCAAGGCCGATACCTTCTTCGTCGTACATGGTTTCAATCATGTCATCAACGAACTTTTGAATCTCTGGGGTAACTTCTTTTACCGGTTTCGCCACGGTACGTAGACGATCATCTGGTAATGTTAATACTTGTAATACAGACATATACACTCGAAATATTGAACTGTGCCGAAACAGCTTTAACCTTGTTGGCTCAATTCTAGACATTTTAGAGGTCAAATGACAGCATCCTGATGGTAATTCTCCAAATATACAGACCAAGGAAGCTAGGTCATGCGTCATATTTACCCCACTTTATCGCTTGTTTTTTCCTCTATTTCTTTTGTCGTAGTGGCAGAGAATAGTGAGCAACCTTTAGCCATTAAGCGAGGTGCACCTGAAGCTTATGTAGTGGTTAAGGGCGACACGTTGTGGGACATCTCAGCAATGTATCTCGATAGCCCTTGGTTGTGGCCAAGGCTATGGCAGATGAATCCCGAAATAGAAGATCCTCACCTTATTTATCCCGGAGACAAACTGTCGTTGGTTCGGATTAATGGTGAACCTGTGTTGAGCCTCAAGCCTGTTATAAAACTCAGCCCTAAGATTCGTGTCTCGGAGAAGAAAGCAGTACCTACCGTTAATGAGGGATTGGTTTTGCCTTATTTGCAGTCTGCTCGCTTGGTTGAGCAGCAAGATCTTGAATCAACGCAACGAGTGTTGGGAACAAGCGATGGAAAACGCTTCTTGTCTGGGGAAGAACGATTATTCATATCAGGAAACCAGCAACATCCTAAGTGGGGTATCTACCGCGCCGTTGAAACTTATCAAAGGCAGCATCCTCAAGCGAGTATCACTTCTTTGCGCTTGGTTGCCACTGCGCGCCTACAAGAAGTCGATGATGAGTTCAGTAGCCTACAGATAGACACTCAGCTGCAAGAAGTTCTACTTAACGATCTAGTACTGCCAGAGCTGGGCGTCGATCAAGTGAATCTTTCTACTACGTTTTATCCTACCCCCAGTTCTGCGGGACAGTTTGCCAATCTTTTAGGTTCTCTCGAGGGTAATCAATACAGTGCAAAAAATCAGGTGGTGGTGATCAACAAGGGCTCGCATGACAACCTTCGCCAAGGCTCTATGTTTACTCTCAGTGAAAGTGGTGCTGTTGTATTCGGCAAACAAGGTGAATACAGCTATAAAGCGTCTGCAGCGAGTAATAAGGTGCAGCTACCAAGTACCTCGGTGGGCAGCCTTATGGTCATTCGACCTTATGAGTATTTTAGCCTCGCCTTGATCACTCAAAGCTTAAAGCCAGTGAGTAATGACATTTTGGCGGTATCGCCTTTGGATCTAGCTGTGACGCAAGAGGGAAGCGAGTGAATGAACAGCAACTGATCGCTTGGTTAACGTTAAGCTTTATTCCGCAACTGGGTGGAAAGCGTCTTGCTCGCCTACTGAGTGTTGATTCTCCTTTAAAGATTGTTGGTTACTCACGGCAACAGCTACAAGCATTGGGCTTATCAACTAAACAAATCACCTATCTACGAGAGCAAGCCCCAAGAGAGTTAGAAGCTTGTCTCGCTTGGCAGGCTAAACAACCTAACCATCACATCCTGACTCCGAGTTGCCCAAATTATCCTAAATTGTTGAGTGAGATTGCCTCGGCGCCCACTGTTCTTTTCGTTAAGGGCAACGTTGAAAAACTGATAGAGCCTCAAATCGCTATGGTCGGCAGCCGTAATGCCAGTATCGAAGGCCTACAAACTGCGAAATCATTTGCTAAAGAGTTTGTACAAAATGGCTTGATTGTGACCAGTGGCTTAGCCTTAGGCATCGATGGCTATGCTCATGATGGTGCGCTACAAAAAGGAGGTGAAACCTTTGCTGTGTTGGGGTCTGGTTTGGATGCTATTTATCCTGCGCGACACAGAAATCTCGCGGCTAGGATATGTGAAAGTGGGGCGCTAATCTCAGAGTTTCGTCCAAGTGCTAAACCTCGACCTGAACATTTCCCGCGTCGCAATCGTATTATTAGCGGTTTATCGTTAGGAACCCTGGTAATCGAGGCTGCAGAGAAGAGTGGTTCACTAATTACCGCTCGCTACGCTTTGGAGCAGGGACGTGAAGTGTTTGCGCTTCCAGGCTCTATCCATAGCCCAACGAGCCGTGGAGGCAATAGCTTAATTAAAGCCGGTGCTTGCTTGGTACAGAGTGCTCAAGATGTCTTGGTTGAGATAAAGAGTCTGTTAGACTGGTCTATAGATCAACAGCCTAATTTATTCGAACCTGCGCCAAGCTTGGAGGAAAATGAACAATTGCTATTTCCACATCTGTTAGCTAACGTAGGATTAGAGACGACACCCGTTGATATTTTGGCACAGAGAACCCATATACCTGTGCATGAAGTCATGATGCAGCTTTTAGAGCTTGAGCTCTCAGGGCATGTTGTTGCAGTTTCCGGTGGCTATATTCGAAAGGGGAGAGGCTAGCTATGATGATGGACATACTGATGTACTTGTTTGAAACCTACATCCATAGCGATTCTGAATTGCAGGTGGATCAAGACGAACTTGAGGATGAACTTCTTCGAGCGGGGTTCCGCCAAGATGATATTTATAAAGCTCTCCATTGGTTAGAAGACCTTGCTGCATTGCAAGATACCGATAACCAAGCGGCGATTACTATGTGCTCTAATACCTCGATGCGTGTTTACACAAGTAAAGAGATATCACGTATTAATATGGAGTGTCGTGGTTTCTTGTTGTTCCTCGAGCAGATCAACGTCCTCACGACAGAGATTCGTGAAATGGTGATTGATCGTGTGATGGGGTTAGAGACCAATGAATTTGAGTTGGATGATCTGAAGTGGATTATCTTAATGGTGCTGTTTAACGTACCGGGTAATGAAAGTGCTTACACGCAAATGGAAGAGCTGTTGTACACCAAAGAGCAAGGTATCTTGCATTAATACAGGCTTATCATGAGTAGTAAGATTGATAATCAGCTTTTCTCAGCACATGAACATGCACTAGAGTACGAACCGTGTCCAAAGTGTGGCGGAGAGCTTCAGCTTCGACATGGTAAGCACGGCCCATTTTTAGGCTGTAAGCAATATCCGAGTTGCGACTACATCAAGCCTTTGCACCAAAACGATGGCCATGTAGTGAAAGAGCTGGGTGTACCGTGCCCTAAATGCCAAAATGAGTTGGTGTTGAGGCAAGGTCGCTACGGCATGTTTATCGGTTGTAGCAGCTACCCTGCGTGTAATCACATTGAATCTTTAGACCAGCCCAAAGAACAACCTGAAGAGCGGCAGTTGGTTGGCTGTCCTGAATGTGGCAAAGGCCATTTGGTCGAGCGTAAATCTCGCTACGGCAAAACTTTCTACGCGTGTGATAACTATCCCAAGTGTAAGTTTGCAGTAAACCAGCCGCCTATTATCGGTCGTTGTGAAGAGTGTCAGTTCCCGCTGTTACTTGAGAAAAAAACAGCTCACGGAATGAAAAAGCAATGTGCCGACCGCAAGTGTCATCACATTCAATCTGAATAGCCTCAGGTTATAGAAATAAAAATGGCACTCACTGAGCGCCATTTTTTGTATCTAAACTAACAAAGCTATGCTGGCCTATTTCATCTGCTCAGCAAATTCATGAATAGCTGGATAAGCTTTTTTGTCGAGGATATCTGCCAGAGAGCATAATGTTCTTTGCAGTTCGGCGTTGTAGTCTGCGCTCACGTTAATGTGACCCATCTTACGGCCTGCTCGTTTCTCTTTACCATACCAATGCACATGACAACCGCCTTGAGCCAAAATAGCATCAGGTAGAGTATCTTCACCAAGGATGTTGATCATTGCAGTTGGACGAATCAACTTGGTGCTACCAAGTGGCATTCCACAAACTGCACGAAGGTGATTCTCAAACTGACAAGTCTCTGCACCTTGCTGTGTCCAGTGGCCTGAGTTATGAACACGTGGTGCAATCTCGTTAACCAACAGTGAACCTTGAACGTCAAAGAACTCAAGTGCTAGCACGCCAACATAATCTAAGCGCTCAGCAACCGCGGTAAACATGGCTTTCGCTTGTTCTTGCAGCTCAATATCATCAATTGCGGTCGATAGGCTTAATACGCCATAGGTGTGAACGTTTTCTGCCAATGGGTAAACTTGAACCTCTCCATTCGTTCCACGAGCACCAACTAGTGATACTTCACGGTCGAACGGAACAAACTCTTCTGCCACAACTGCTTGATTGTCGGTTGCAGCAATGCACTCGGCCATTTCTGTCCAAGTTGCTTCAACCTTGTCTAATGTTTTTAAGCGCCACTGGCCTTTGCCATCGTAGCCGCCAAGTGTGCTCTTCAACACCATCGGTAGGCCAACATGAGAAATTGCAGCGTCAAAGTCTTCACGAGAATTAATCACGAAGTACTTTGCGTTTTTCACGTTCGCTTCGTCTAACAGCGCTTTTTCGAGGCGACGGTCACCGCCAGCTTTGATCGCTTCTGTGGTCGGTAAAAACTTACCGCTGCGCTCACATACTTCAAGGACATCATGAGGGATGTGTTCGAACTCAGCAGTAATGACGTCCACGCGCTCAATCGCATTTTCTAAGCCGTTGCCTAGAATTGCTTGCGTTAATGGATGAACAATATTTTTGCTGCCAACATCAAAAGCAGAAATTTCAATATTCAGCGGTGCCCCAGCTAGGGACATCATGCGAGCAAGTTGGCCCGCGCCTAACACAAGAACATGCATGGGAATTAGTCCTCTGCAGGGGTTGGATTAGCAAGTACCGTTTCTGTTTGCTCAGAGCGGAATGCTTCTACTTTCGCCATTACTTCTTCATTGTGTGTACCAATGATTTGAGCAGCTAGGATGCCAGCGTTCGCTGCTCCCGCTTCACCGATAGCCAGAGTACCTACCGCAATGCCTTTTGGCATTTGCACGATAGAAAGTAGAGAATCCATACCTTTCAGCGCTTTAGACTGAACTGGAACACCAAGTACAGGTACGCTTGTGAAAGCCGCCGCCATGCCTGGTAGGTGGGCAGCACCGCCAGCACCAGCAATAATGACTTTAATACCGCGCTCTTTCGCACCGGTTGCGTAGTCTGCAAGCAACTGAGGTGTGCGGTGAGCTGAAACCACTTTTGTTTCGTACGCTACGCCAAACTGATCCAACATCTCCGCAGCGAGCTTCATTGTTGGCCAATCAGATTTAGAACCCATGATAATACCGACAGTCATCTCAAACTCCTTCAGGTACGATTTAATTAGTGATTAGATATTTTGCGCGCATTATACGGGTAAAACCTCTCTAGGAAAACGTTTGCGTCAGTCTAAATTGCCAATTGATACATTTTATAAATAAATAGCTTTAGTAACAGTGAGTGATAATTTGTACACTTAGCGAGTTCGATAACTGACTTAACGAGGCAACCCGTGGATAACTTTCAACATACATTGCAGGCATTACAACAGGGCGAAGTCATTGCTTACCCGACCGAAGGCGTTTTTGGGGTTGGTTGTGATCCTGATAATCCACATGCCATCAAGAAATTACTCGAGTTAAAACAGCGTCCAGTTGAAAAGGGCTTGATCTTGATTGCAGCAAGTTACGAGCAGCTGCTTCCTTACATTGATGAAAGCCAACTGACCGATGAGCAACTAGCGACGGTTAAAGCAACATGGCCGGGGCCGGTCACTTGGATCATGCCAACCAGTGCTAAAGTGACAGATTGGGTGAGTGGTCAGTTTGATTCAATCGCTGTGCGAGTGACGGATCACCCTTTGGTTCAAAGAATGTGTAATGAATTCGGTAAGCCGTTAACCTCTACCAGTGCTAACCTGACGGGGGAACCACCGTGTATGACAACTGAAGAAGTACAACAGCAACTTGGTCAACACTTGGTTGCGATTCTTGAAGGAAAAACGGGTGGTCGTGACAAGCCAAGCGAAATCAGAGATGCAAAAACGTCGAAAATATTAAGACAGGGTTAAACCCTGCAAAGGAAAGTAAAATGTCAGCAATTGATAAAGATGCAGTAAAGCAGTTTTTACTGAGCCTACAAGATTCGATTTGCCAACAGCTTGAACAAGCTGATGGTAGCGCACTATTTAAAGAAGATGCATGGGAACGCGAACCTGGCGATCGCCTTGGTGGCGGTGGTCGTACTCGTGTGATGACTGACGGTGCAGTCTTTGAACAAGGTGGTGTAAACTTTTCTCACGTTGCAGGTAAGGCAATGCCCGCTTCAGCAACGGCTCATCGCCCTGAATTAGCCGGACGTAAGTTTGAGGCAATGGGTGTATCGCTAGTTATCCACCCTAAAAACCCTTATATCCCAACCTCTCATGCTAACGTTCGATTCTTTATTGCTGAAAAAGAAGGCGAAGACCCTATCTGGTGGTTCGGTGGTGGGTTTGATTTAACGCCATTCTATCCTTTCGATGAAGATTGCCAGTCTTGGCATCAAACCGCTAAAGATCTGTGTGCGCCATTTGGTGATAACGTGTATCAAGAACACAAAGAGTGGTGCGATAAGTACTTCTATCTGCCTCATCGCGATGAAACGCGTGGTGTTGGTGGTCTGTTCTTTGATGATTTAAATGAGTGGGGCTTTGAAAAGAGTTTTGCTTACATGCAGGCTGTTGGTGAAGGCTATGCTACGGCGTACCTACCTATTGTTGAGCGTCGTAAAGAGACACCTTATGGTGAACGTGAGCGTGACTTCCAGCTATACCGTCGCGGTCGCTACGTTGAATTCAACCTAGTCTATGACCGTGGTACCTTGTTTGGCCTACAAAGTGGCGGGCGCACAGAGTCTATCTTGATGTCTATGCCGCCGTTGGCTCGTTGGGAATACCGTTACGAACCTCATGCTGGGTCACCAGAAGCGTTGCTTTATAGCGACTACCTAAAACCTCGAGCTTGGTAGTTCTTCCTTCCTTATAGGGATAGTGATAGGGTCATCTATATAGATGACCCTTTTTATTATTTCTGTTAGGTAAGGATATGACACAGCAAGTAGATCGTTATGCCGTTTTCGGTAACCCTATTGGGCAAAGCAAATCGCCATTCATCCATACGTTATTTGCTCGCCAAACTAACCAACAACTTACCTATACAGCACTACAGCCAGAACATGGCCAGTTCATTACCTCGGCTAAAGCCTTTTTTAGTGAAGGTGGAAGAGGGTGTAATGTCACTGCACCATTTAAAGAAGATGCTTATCAGTTTGCTAATAGATTGACTGAAAGAGCTCAACTAGCCGGTGCTGTTAATACATTGAAGAAGTTAGATGACGGAGAAATCATTGGTGATAACACTGATGGTGAAGGCCTTGTTCAAGACTTACTTCAACATCAAGTGGCATTAGAAGGGGCTCGAGTTCTCTTGCTGGGTGCTGGTGGCGCAGCAAGAGGGGTGATTCAACCTTTGCTTGACCAAAAGCCGCAGCAATTAGTGGTGGCTAACCGCACCAGTTCAAAGGCTGAGCTGTTAGCTGATATGTTTGCTTCGCATGGAAACATTAAAGGGATGGGGCTAAGTGATGTGAACGAAGGCTTTGATGTCATTATTAACTCAACGTCATCAGGCCTAAGTGGTCAACTACCAGAAGTTTCTCCAACTATCTTCAAAAGTAATAGTGTCGTATACGACATGGTTTATGGTTCGGGCAACACGGTATTCAACCAATGGGCACTAGATAATGGTGTTCATGCTGCTTATGACGGCTTGGGGATGTTAGTAGGACAAGCGGCTGAGAGTTTTATGTTGTGGCGTGGCCTTCGCCCGGGAACAAAACAGATTCTAAGAGAATTACGTAAGAACCTAGAGATATAACAAGGTATTTATAACAATGAATCAATCAATCCTATTTCCAGATATCCAAGATTGGGATGAAGAGAGTCAATCTATAATTTTCCCAGCTCAGCAGTCAGGCGCGCTGATTGAGTGCGTAGTTTCGATTGAAGAATTGTCACGATTATCAGGCAAAGGCGTTGAAGAAAGTGGGCAAGCGTTGGCTATCTTTGCAGAGCTTCGTTTTGATATTGAAGAGTTAGCAGAAGAGTTAATAGAAGAAGAGGAGTATGACTCCTCTAATAGAATTCAGATCAAAGCGCTTTAAACGGGAAGCACAGAGTCTAGGTAGTCGTTTTTATTCTGAACATAGTTGTCAGCTGATTTCTGTAAGAAAGCACGTTCCTTATCATTCAGTGGACGTGCTTGTTTAACTGGGCTTCCTACATATAGATAGCCACTTTCAAGCACCTTGTTAGGTGGAACCAAACTTCCTGCACCAATCATCACGTCTTGTTCGACGACCACACCATCTAATACGATAGCGCCCATACCTACGAGTACACGATCTTTAATCGTGCAGCCATGCAGCATCACTTTATGGCCGATGGTGACATCATTACCTATTAATAGAGGGTAACCTTCAGGGTTCTCAGCATTCTTATGGGTAACATGGAGAACACTGCCGTCCTGGATATTAGTTCTATCGCCAATATGGATATGGTTCACATCTCCCCGAACTGCGACTAAAGGCCATATACTAGAGTCATCACCGATTTTAATATCACCAACAAGTACTGAGCTTGTATCTATATAGACACCTTGTCCGATCTGAGGTGATATACTTTTGTAACTACGTATTGAACTCATAAATCCTCCTTTATATAAGCACCTTAAGCCTTTAATTGTGGAGAATACTAGTGAAAATGGCACGTTTTGAACAAAAAACGCTCGAACAATCAAAAAAGTAAGAAAAACTTAAAAAAGGCCTTGCCAACGTGAAGCTGATCTCTATAATGCCACCTCGCTGACACGGGATGGCTTCTTAGGAAACCAAAACGAATCAGCAAGCCAAATTAGCCAAGCCAAGCGCTTGAAAAAAGTTTTGAAAATAGTGGTTGACACTAAAACTTAAATCGCTAAAATGGCCGTCCGAATTGAGCGAAGCTCAAAAAGGAAAAGCTCTTTAACAATTTAAACCTATCAATCTGTGTGGGCACTCGTTGATGGATATCAAAAATGAAACTTCGGTTTCAACTTGATTTCAATGAACTGAGTGACCAATTCGAATCGTAAGATTCGGCACAGTCAATTCAACATTACTTAGCTTTTTATTAAGCGAAGAGAATGTAATCAGTATTCATTGAGTCA
>JAYYSE010000023.1:0-4679 GCA_036126475.1 Pseudomonadota bacterium
GAAAATGCTACTGGTTGATAGCGAGTGGGCTATCCAGACGCACTGGTCTCTAGCGGTATTGGTTTCTACCATTTATGCAAAGAAGCAAGCTATAAAACAAGTAAGTTGAAACAAATATAACTTATCGAAAACTCGATAAGCAATACGTGGTCAATGAAGCAAGAAATATATTTATGTAAATGTTTTGTGATGTTGACCACCTTCGCTTGTAGCCTTTTTAGACTAAATTCATGATTTAAGCATTATTATGAATTGTTAGTCAGCTTTGTTGAATAGGTATTTTGAAGTGTTGTTAATGGCTTGTTTTATTAGAAAAACTAATCTAAAATTCTAAATTTAGTCATTTTTTAACCTGCAAAAGATCACTTATTATTCTTGCCATCAGAACGATACATACAAACAAGTTTATAGAGAGGCAATCATGGCTCAAGCAATACAAATGAATACTATCGCTGTTCCTAACTCTATGGATAAGAAGACCTACTCGGTTAACTTCAAAGGATTGATTGCACACATTTTTGATATTCTTTTCGTAGACAACTCTCCACGTAGTTACTACGCAAGCGACCTATCTGGTCACATGCAGCGCGATATCGGTATCAACCGTTAATCTAAGCGTAAAAGCATAGAATAGATGAAATAAAGAATTGAAATACGCCAGCTTCTTAAGCTGGCGTTTTTGTATCTGGATGAGTTTGAATCTTAAAGAAAAAGTGATGTGCCTAGGCCTTTATATACGTCGAATCTGTAAGGGTCAAAGTATGTCACACGCCAAATGCAACTTACGGTCAATTACAAAAGTGGCTATGTAGATCATGTCGCTTTATTGGTTATGAACGAAGCCACTAGTGTTAAAGCAGGGTAAAACAGAGGCAAAAAGTTAAAGCACGATTTCGTTGTAGTGTACGATGGTTACCAGCGTGGTGAATCGAAATGGCAATTCAATGTGGGTTTCACGCCGAAGTCGCCAAACCCGATGCTATTGCAGTGTGGCTAACAGAGCACAACTCATATGCACCTGAACAAACGGTAGCAGGGTGGTTAAACTAGTTCTGCGTAAAGCAAACCCACGGCAAACAACCTATGGAGGCGATAAAGCTGGTCGCGCTGTCGTTTCATAGAGTGTGAATTGGTTTAATTTGCTGTGACTGGTTAGAAAGAGGTGATTTAGTTACGTAATAGTGCTGAAGTACGTTAATATAGCGGGCTATTATTTTAGCTTGAGTTCCTGCAATTAATGACTAACACCACGACACCAACCAACTTCTCTGATCTTGGCTTAATTTCTCCACTGATGGCTCGTCTTCGTGAGCTTGAATATCAACAGCCAACACCTATCCAAGCGCAAGTTATTCCTAGTGTGTTAGCAGGGCGTGATTTGATTGCAGGTGCAAATACGGGTTCTGGTAAAACCGCTGCATTTGCACTTCCTCTGTTACAACAGATCCATGAAGGCGCACCTTTAGACCGTCGTTCAGGCAAAGGTAACTTCCTCTCTGGTCTTATCTTAGTGCCTACTCGTGAACTGGCGAAACAAGTTGCTGACAGCGTTAAGTCTTACGCTGTTCACTTTAACGGTGCGATTAAGACAGTTTGTGTATTTGGTGGTGTGTCTGTGAACACGCAGATGCAAGCGTTACGCGGCGGTACGGATATCTTAGTCGCGACGCCAGGCCGCCTGCTTGACCTAATCTCAAGCAACGCAATCAAGCTTGATAAAGTGAACACATTAGTGCTTGATGAAGCCGACCGTATGTTAAGCCTTGGTTTTACAGAAGAACTAGGCGCTATCTTGAAGCTATTACCGAGCAAGAAGCAAACTCTGTTGTTCTCTGCCACCTTCCCTGAGCAAGTTCAAGCTCTAACTGAAGAGCTACTTAATGACCCTCTAGAGGTTCAACTGCAAAGCGCTAACGCAAGTACACTGGTTCAGCGCGTATTCGAAGTAGAGAAAGGTCGCAAAACCGCTCTATTAGCGCATTTAATCAAGCAACACGAATGGCGCCAAGCTCTGATCTTCGTGAATGCAAAGAACAGCTGTGAACACCTAGCAGACAAGCTTTATAAGCGTGGCATCATTGCAGAAGTTTTCCACGGTGATAAAGGGCAGGGTTCTCGTACACGTATCCTTGAAGATTTTAAATCTGGCGAGATCGACGTTCTGATCGCGACAGACATTGCAGCACGTGGTCTGGATATCGAAAAGCTTCCAGTAGTTATCAACTTTGATTTACCGCGTAGCCCATCAGATTACATGCACCGTATTGGCCGAAGTGGTCGTGCCGGTGAGGTTGGCTTAGCACTATCTCTGATCGATCACGAAGACTACCATCACTTCAAAATCATCGAGAAGAAGAACAAGATTCGTCTTGAGCGTGAACAAATCGAAGGTTTTGAGGTTGATGCAGAAGCGGTTGCTGAACTTATTGCAGCGCTTAAACCTGTTGCGCCACCTGCTGGCACAGGCAAGAAGAAAAAGAAGAAGAAAGCGGCACAAAATCAAGATGTGTGGCTGAAAAACAACTAAATAGTAGGATAGTAGATATAAGAAAGGCGCTCAATTGAGCGCCTTTTCTTTTTCTATCAGATTTCATTTCTCGTCTTCACGGCGTTGAGATCGCGGGACTTTCTCATCGTGAGATTGAAAAACAGTTGATGAAGCCGTTACGCGAGGGGCTGTACTCCATCAGTTATATTCGTTCGATATTTCAGGCGTTAAAAGTGGCATTTAACCAGTCGAAAAAGATGAACAAAATCGGCCATAACCCGCTCAATGATATGGTGTTTACTGACTTTGTGAAGGCCAAAATCAAACCAAAGGGCTGTAACTTGCTCGTCGGACATACACCAGGCTTACTTGAGCAGTTTGGTCACGCTGAGCCATTGACTCGGATGTTGTGCTTGATGATGGTGAGCCACGGAACCCGCATTGGTGAAACGCGCAAAGCGAAGTGGTGCAACATTTGTTTTGTGACCAAGCGTTGGAAGGTCCCGATACGTGATGCGAAGACAAGAAAAGAGATCTTATATCCACTCACCGATGAATGGGTCAGTTTGCTGCAGGCCTACAAAGCCTGGCAATTGGCGAATCATTACAAAGGGAACAATCTCTTTCCTTCTTCTAAGCGAGACTTGAGGCCAATATCAAGCGCTGATGCCACTCAGATGATCAGAGCCATAGCGAATGGTCAATGGACGGGTCATGACTTAAGAAAGTTAGCGCGTACGGTGTGGGCTGATATCGGGATTGATTACCTGGTTGCAGAAACATTGTTGAATCACGCAAAGGGAAAACTGGAGCAAGCGTATATCCACACTCACATCGAGCTGCAGAAGTCAGAAGCCCTTAAAACGTATCATTCTTGGCTAAAAAATTGCTGGCGAGACTGTTTTATAGCTGATTTTTAAAAAACGTTCACATTAAAAATGATCTGTTAGATCAACAAGTAAAAGCTATCGAGATCATAATTGCAAAGGACAGTATTAGTATGGGTAATTTTGAGAAAAAAGGTGAGGTGAGTCACGCTTTAGTGGCTGCTGCGCGACTTGCCCCGCACCAGGTGAAATGGGTGAAGTTAAGCAAGACACAATTAAAGGTATTGGGTTCGATAAAGCAGGGGGAGGAAGTGACAGCGCAACTTATTGCTGAGCGATGTGATTTGTCACCAAGTTGGGCTAGTTCTTTACTGAAAGCATTACTTGAAAGAAGGTACGTAAAAAGAATAAACGTCATCCCACCGAAGGGGGGAATGACGTTTATTTATAGTAAGAATTGATATTTGTTATTTTCGAGAGTTATGTTGACCCATAAAGTTTCTTCTTGGAGCTGGTCTTGGCGAACTTTTGTACCAGAGTTTATCCTTGATACTTGATGGTAATGAAGCTGGAGCACAAACTTCAGAAAGAATTTCATTTGCGCTATCCCAACTTAGTTTAATGCCTGTCTGCTTGAGATGAAGCTCTATGAAATCTGATGTGTGAAACTCTAAATTGTTTATTTTGTCTAAAATCATAAAATTTTCTCTGTATAAAGGTGATGCCGCTCCTTCTTACCTTTCGACTATATCCGAACAGGAAAAGTTAGTACATAATTTTTGTCTATCTAATTGTTTTATAACAACATTGCACACCTCTGTTACGATCTAGGTTCTTCTGGATGTTTTCTTTCGTCAAACGCGGCTAACCCTCGCGAAATAAAAATTTTTCGGGCTCTATGGCCACCACCACTGGTATGACGCGAACTGGCTAATATTCAACTTAGCTTTCGAGCGTGATGCGTAACGGTGTCGTATCTTGTAAGCTTCTCATCATTCATCTCTGAAAATTGACCGAACAGTTCATGTTACTGTATATTTATACAGTTATATAAATTGTTCGGACTTTAGTTATGAATATCCTCCCTTTGTCTCCTACTAGTATTTCTTGCTCATTAACATCATGGGAATCACCTGCTGCAGAATACGTTGAACTTGGTGTATCGCTCGACTCAATATTAGTAAACAACCCCAATGCGACTTACCTGGCTTACGCGAACGGAGATTCAATGGAAAACGTTGGGATCTACAATGGCGACTTACTAGTGATTGACAGAAAGCCACAGGCTCAACACCTTGATACCGTCATCGTTTCGTTAAATGGCGCGTTCATGTGCAAAATTATTGATTTTCGCCAGCGATTGT
>JAYYSE010000024.1:0-25149 GCA_036126475.1 Pseudomonadota bacterium
TCAGCGTCTGCAGCTTGCATTGCACGCTCAAGGTTGTCGATAACAGGCAGTAGGCCTTCAGCAAACTTGTTCAAAGCGAATTTACGCGCTTTATCAATTTCTTGCTCGCTACGGCGACGCATATTTTCAACTTCAGCTTTAGCGCGAAGAACAGAGTCTTGCTGCTCTTTCACTTTAGTTTCGCTAGCTAGCAATGCCGCCTCTAGTTGAGCAATCTTTGCTTCCTGCTCATCAGCAGCGTCTGCGTTTAGTTCAGCTTCTTCAACTTTTTCTGCTTCAGCAATGATCTGATCTAGTTCTTCTTCGGTTACTTTGTTTTCTTCGTTGCTCATGATATCTCCAGAATTCGTTTCCAATGCAAGTGACAGGCGGGTTTGCGCCTCAAATTGATATAAAACACTCGCATAGACGTTCAACTTGCCTTTATTATGGGGATGAAGAATTTTGATTCAAGCCTAATTCGTTTGGAAACCTTATGAAAAAGCCATTTGAAGTGATCGCCATTATTGGTAAACCTCGAGATCAGCAAGCAATTCAGACTCATAGAGAACTCTATCAGTGGCTGAGTGCAGAGGGTTATCAAGTGTTTGTTGATGACAGACTCGCCAGTATTTTAGACGATATCCCAAAAGAACATTTTTCTAGCCTGGTCGACTTAGGTAAACGCGCCGATCTCGCCATTGTAGTCGGTGGTGACGGAAACATGCTCGGCGCTGCTCGAATCTTATCTCGTTTCGATATTTCAGTTATTGGTGTGAACCGAGGTAACCTTGGCTTCCTGACCGATCTCAACCCGGAAAACTTCCAGAGCGCGTTGACCGATGTTCTCAAAGGCGAGTTCATGGAAGAAGAACGCTTCCTGCTTGAAACAGAGATCCACCGCCACGGCCAAATAAAAAGCCATAACGCGGCACTAAACGAAGCAGTACTTCACCCTGGCCAAGTCGCGCACATGATCGAGTTTGAAGTGTACATCGACGACAGCTTCGCTTTCTCGCAGCGTTCTGATGGTTTGATCGTGTCGACGCCAACTGGTTCTACCGCCTACTCGCTTTCTGGCGGCGGCCCAATCTTGTCATCAAGCTTGAATGCGATATCTTTGGTACCCATGTTTCCTCACACGCTTTCAAGCCGACCGCTTGTTGTCGATGGGAAACGTCACATTAAATTGATCGTATCGCCTGATAACCGCGGCACTCAAGAAGTCAGCTGCGATGGCCAAATCTCTCTACCTGTATCTCCAGGCGACGAAATCCACATTTACCAAAGCCCAAATGTGCTCAAGCTGATCCATCCGAAAGACTACAACTACTACCATGTCCTACGTAACAAACTGGGCTGGTCGAGTAAGCTGTTCTAGCTAAACGGCACTAGTAACAACCGAAAGTTTCAGAGGCTGACAATATTCGTCAGCCTTTTTTATTACCAAATAGGTTCCCTACTACGCTCCTTCGTCGCTCTAGGGAATGACGACTACGAACAATAAACCTCATCCTAACCGTCATTCCAGAACTGAGGGACGGGGTGTCTGGAATCTCATCCACCCAAACAAATCACAAAACGATTCCCGACCACGCTCATCCGTCGCTATAGGGAATGACGGCAGCGAACAGTAAACCTCACCCTAACCGTCATTCCAGAACCGAGGAACGAGGTGTTTGGAATCTCATTCACCAAAACAAATCACAAAACGATTCCCGACCACGCGCCTTCGTCGCTCTAGGGAATGACAACTACGAACAGTAAACCTCACCCTAACCGTCGTTCAGAACCGAAAGAAGAGGTGTCTGGAATCTCTTTTCGTAAATAGACCTCAATATCAAGCACCTACAAACGAAGTTTGATTTGATCGAACTCACAAAAAATTTTCACCTGTCGACTTTACTGTATAAAGAAACAGTATATACTGAGCTTACATACAGTATTGTTCAATTATACAGGTAAATAAAAATGCTGGCTCATTTAAGTGTTAATAATTTCGCTATTGTTAAGTCTTTACAGCTAGAACTTTCTAAAGGCATGACAACAATCACCGGGGAAACTGGTGCGGGTAAATCAATTGCAATCGATGCTTTAGGTTTGTGTCTTGGAGGGAGATCCGATGCAGGAATGGTTAGACAAGGTGAAGAAAAAACCGAAGTCAGTGCTGCTTTTTTACTTGAGAACAATCTGCACGCAACTCGCTGGTTAGAAGATAACGAACTTCTAGACGGTACCGAATGTATCCTGCGCAGAACCATCTCTAAAGAAGGTCGCTCGCGTGCATTCATTAACGGTAGCCCGGTTCCTCTTTCACAATTGAAATCCCTAGGACAACTGCTGATCAACATTCATGGCCAGCACGCGCATCACCAGCTGATGAAAAGCGACTACCAAATGGCAATGCTTGACCAATACGCGGGCCATTTAAACCTATTGAAATCGACACGTAACGCTTATCAAACTTGGCGCCAAGCAGACAATCACCTAAAAGAGTTACGTGAAAACAGCCAACAAAACCAAGCTCAGAAACAGCTTCTTGAATACCAAATCAAAGAGTTAAACGAGTTATCTATTGGGGAGGAAGAATATGAAGAGCTCGAACAAGAGCATAAGCGCCTCGCCAATAGCGGAGAATTGGCCTCAACCTGCCAGCAAGCTATCGAACTTATTTACGAAGGTGAAGAAGTTAATGCGCTTGGTATTCTGCAATCGGCCAATCACTCCCTAATTCAATTAGCAGAATTAGACGAGCGACTTGCTGAGCTACCAAATATGCTGTCTGAAGCCATTATTCAGATTGAAGAGACCAACAGCGAGCTAAGAACTTACCTTGATAGCATCGATGTCGATCCAGGTCGCATGGCTTACGTTGAGGAGCGCTTCTCTAAAGTGATGTCGATGGCACGTAAACACCAAGTATTGCCTGAAGAGCTGTATAAACACCATCAAGACTTACTACAACAAGTTGAAGCCTTGGACTGCTCTGATGAAAAGCTTGAAGAGTTAGCGAATGACGTTGAAAACCAATACCAATCATTCATAGAAAAATCTGAGAAGCTGCATAAATCTCGCGTTCGTTACGCGAAAGAGCTCAACAAGCTGATCACGCAAAGCATGCACGAGCTCAGCATGGAAAAAGCGCAGTTTGCGATTGAAGTAAACCACACCAACACCCACCCATCACCATTGGGGATGGATAACGTGACCTTCATTGTGTCTACCAACCCAGGCCAACCGATGCAACCAATCGCTAAAGTGGCGTCCGGTGGTGAGCTATCACGTATCTCATTAGCGATTCAGGTGATCACCGCGCAAAAAGTCGATACACCAAGTCTGATTTTCGATGAAGTGGATGTGGGTATCAGTGGCCCAACCGCTGCTGTAGTCGGCAAGATGCTGCGTAAGCTGGGCGAATCAACTCAGGTAATGTGTGTGACTCACTTACCTCAAGTTGCCGGTTGCGGTCATCAACAGCTGTTTGTGGCAAAGAACACGAAATCAGGTAAAACCGAAACTCAAATGCACACACTTGATGAGCAACAACGCGTTTCAGAGCTGGCTCGACTGCTTGGTGGCAGCCAAATTACCGAATCGACCCTTGCCAACGCAAAAGAGTTATTAGTCGCAGCTTAGATTAAATCTTCAGCAACTTTCTGATAATTTAATGAAAAATATTGGCAATTTTGCAACTAAATTCAAAATTGCCAGTCATAACAAGCTCAAAGCGCAAGGAGCTTTTTACTTCTTGCTGGAGCTTGTTTATTATCAGGCAGTATTTTAGCGAAGAAAGATCTCAAACTATGCGAATTAAAAAGTGGTTAGTTGCAGTTCCACTTGCACTAACAATGTTGACCGGTTGCTCTCTACTAGAGAAGTTGGTTTATCGAATTGACATCAATCAGGGTAACTATGTTGAACAAGAAGCTGTCGACCAGCTCAAGTTTGGCATGACAAAAACACAAGTTCGTTACGTTATGGGCTCACCTATGCTTATCGAAAATGGCTACCCAGATACGTGGTACTACATTTACCACCACCAAAAAGGTCATGAAGACCCGATTCAGAAAAACCTCGTCGTGAACTTTGATGCTACCGGCACCCTAGTTACGATCAACGGTGATTTTGAAGCCAGTGATGAGTTCTTCGAAAGCCTTCGCTAGCTTTCAGTAGACAAGCTCTCAATCAAGAATATTAAAAGCCTGCTCAATGAGCAGGCTTTTTAATATTTGCTTACAAATTAACCCACCAACTCTCACTCACAAACACAAAAAAGCTCGCCAATGTGGCGAGCTCTATGTGAATTTAATTCATTTTCGATGCTATTTAGCAGCAGCTGCTTTTGCTTGTTCGGCACGTTTACGTCGAATCTCTTTTGGATCAGCCAGCAGAGCACGGTAAATTTCGATACGGTCTTTATCACGAACCGTTGCATCTAACTTCACGTTACGGCTGAACACGCCAACCTTGTTTTTCGCTAAGTCGATCTCTGGGTACAGTTCCAAAACACCAGACTGCGCAATAATTTCTTCAACGGTCGCATTCTTGTTCACAACCAAAGTAAACACACGCTGTTCATGCGGAAGTGCGAACACAACTTCTACGTGGATCATATCTGATTCAATAGTCATGGTTTAGTAAACCTGTTTCGCTCGTTGAGTAAATGCGCTCACCATGTTGGTCGTTAGCTCATTGAAAATCTTACCAAATGCCATTTCAATCATTCGGCTAGAGAATTCAAATTCTAACTTAAGCTCGACCTTACAGGCTCGGTCATCCAATGGGGTAAAATACCAACCGCCTTGCAGTTTCTTAAACGGGCCGTCCACCAGCTCCATCAAGATCTCAACGCCATCCGCTAAACGATTAGACGTTGTAAATGTTTTGCTAATACCAGCTTTAGAAACATCAACCGAAGCCACCATTGCTGAATCTGAAAACTCTATTACACGAGAACCAGAACACCCTGGCAAAAACTCAGGATAACGAGCAACATCATTGACCAAGTCAAACATCTGGTCAGCACTAAATGATACTAATGCTGAACGAGTAACCTTTGGCATATAGACTCCTGTTAAAGACAGCGTTACATTAAACAAACCACAATTTTAATGGTATTGAGCCAGAGCGCAAATAAAAAGGATTCCCCATCTTTCGCGCAATCCGTATAATGAGGCCATTATGGCAAAGAATAAATCAAAATCAAAAGCCGGTAGTAATACCATTGCGCTTAACAAGAAAGCTCGCCACGAATATTTCATCGATGATGAGATAGAAGCGGGGCTTGAGCTACAAGGCTGGGAAGTAAAATCCCTACGTGAAGGCAAAACCAATATCGCAGAAAGCTACGTTTACATCCGTGATGGCGAAGCATTCATTAGTGGTATGACGATCACTCCGCTTACTCAAGCGAGTACTCATATCGTGGCGAACCCAACACGTATCCGTAAACTCCTAATGTCGAGAAAAGAGCTCGATAACCTATTCGGTCGTATTAACCGTGAAGGCATGACACTTGTCGCAACCGCACTTTACTGGTCTCGCTCTTGGGCGAAGATTAAAATTGGCGTAGCAAAAGGTAAGAAACTGCACGATAAACGTACTGATATGAAAGAAAAAGATTGGGCTAGAGATAAAGCACGAATTATGAAGAGTAATTTGCGCTAATTTTAAGCACTTAAACGCACAGTGCTAGACAGGCATAGCTTTTCTGGTACTATGCAAGAACACTTTGGGGCTGATTTAGGATTCGACAGGAATTTTGCAGTCTGAGGTGCATGCCGTGGGGCGGTTGGCCACGTAAAAAGCCGCAAAAAAATAGTCGCAAACGACGAAAACTACGCACTAGCAGCTTAATAACCTGCTCAGAGCTCTCTTGCCCTAGCTTCCGCTCGTAAGACGGGGACCAACAAGAGATCAAACCCAAACAAGCTAGCGTGGCTTCTCCCACCTGAGAGGAAAAGCGCGAATTATAATTCAGGTTAGCCTTTAACTAGCGTGTCGGTTCGCAGGTTGCTGGTGAATTTAAAGATCGACTAAGCATGTAGTACCAATGATGAATAGTTTTTGGACGCGGGTTCAACTCCCGCCAGCTCCACCAAACGTTTGGAAAGGGCCAACTCGAAAGAGTTGGCCCTTTTTTGTTTGTCTAAAGGCCACAAAATAAGATGTGTTCAGCGGTAATACAACGAGCTAATAACTAATCAAAACAGTTAGTTATTAAAAAGCCACACATCCCATTACTGAAATGTGTGGCCGTTTAGAGCTGCGCTATTTCGCTTTTAGTAAGTTGGGCCGTTACTCCATTTTCCCTAGAACGTAATCTTCATCACTGCTGACTACCGCGCCGTACTTCAGGAAGTTCTTACCTAGAATCATGCTGTATTCAAATCGAGAACGATCTTGAAGGTTCACTCTCACCTCTTTCTCTAGATTGCCTAACTTCACTTTCATTTCTACGACAGGGCGAATGTTTACCTTCTCGCCTTTCTTCGCTTTAATGCGCATCACATCGATCACTGGCTTGGTAAACTCTTGCTTATCGCCTTGGTTGTTTTGATAAGTAAAGGTCACCATGTCTTGGCCGTCTTTCTTGAATCGCTTGATGTTCACCGCGTTCATAGAGCTCACATCAGCACCTGTGTCTAGTTTGGCAGGGAATTTCATGCCGTTCACTTCAACCACTTCAATGTGCCCGACTTTAAACAGAGGCTCGGCTTTCAATAGGTAGTCAGAACGCGTGTTTACGTAAACGCCCTCTTTCGCCATCTTCTTACCGAGAATGAAGTAAGCTTCTTTTTCGTTGCTGTTTAGTACATCGATAGCAAACTCTTGTGTGCGAACCTTGCCAGAAGCCGAGAACTCACCGCTCACTACTGGGCGAGTATCGTCCCCAACTTTGAGCTTTTTAATGATTGGCTTTGTGACTTTCTGCTGTTCGCCATTCGCGTCAGTTAGGTAAAACTCAACCGATTCATCTTTGCCCTTGCCGACAATTTCAAAACTGTCCACCCTTAATAGAGGCGTGTTTACAGTAAAAGAAGCCACAGCCTTTAGCGAGAACCCATCAAGTGTAATGTCCTCTTCCGGTGAGATAATCATTGGGGAACCCGCTTCAACCACATTGCTAAATCTCGATGAACCTTGTGAGAGCAAATTCTCAGCATTGGTATCAATCATAAAGAATTCGCTGGCGGTATTCGTCCCTACCTTTAACTGAGAAGTGCCGCCTGAATACTCGCTCAAATAAACAAGCACATCTTTAGTGGTAATCTCATCGAGTTGAACTGGTACATACGCAAGAGGCCTCTGATTTCCGCTCACATTTAGCATACGAACTAACGGTAATGTCACCTCTTTTTGCTTGCCAGTGTTACCGACGATATCAAACGTGACTTCGCTGTGTTTTTTGTCTACATCAATATTTTTTGCATGTAGGGTGCTGTAGCGATTCTTTAAAGAGAAGGTCGCATTCATTGGTATGCCCGAAATAGACACCACCTCTTTACGACCAACCACCGTTGCGTTCTCTTGCTCTTGCAAATAGTCGTAGCCAGCAAACACCAACGCGTTGTCCGCTAGGAAGGTTTTACCGATTAATACAGGTGCAGAGAAATGGCTTCTATCCGTGAGGTTAACGTCAGTTTTTAGTTCTTGATTAGCGATGGTCAGAGACATCTTCACCGTCGGACGAAGCAAAGACTTACTGCTGGTGCGGCTACGTATAACACTGACACGCTCTAAAGGGGCCTCAACCTTTACTTTCTCTCCAGTCCGCGGGTTTTGCACCTTAAAAGAAACGATCGCCTGATACTTTGCAAAGTGGCTGCCATCCCAATCCCTATAGTGGAGAGCTCTGTTGCTCCGAACCTCTTCGACCAATGCCGCCATCAACTCCTCATCTTTGAGGTTCTTGTAGTCGGCATGGAGACTTCTCACATGAATATCTTCAGCATGCATCGAAGTGGTTTCTGCACCGGTGTCGATTTTACCCATGAAAGGGACGTCTTTTAGCCCTTGAACGCCAGAGAAGTACACATTCTCAGTTCGCCCTAAGACCACTTTACCATCAAGTTCGTAACTCGGGTTTTGCGTGGTGTGAGAGGTGTCTGTAGCCAAAGAATATTGTGACAAAAATAGAGAACTTAAAAGAGTTAGAGTCAAAGGGATCTTTTTCATTAGTTAGTCCGTTGTGATCAGTTCACTAATAATACTGGTGAAAAGGCAAGAAGTTCCCCACCAGCAGTGGTTCTCACATAACGTTTACGCTATGACTTTTCAATGACAAACCGATGACTTTGCATCGCATTTATTCATCAATTTTTGACTAACAGACACTCAATAACGTTTGGATACTCAGTGTTCTATTGGAGAAATGAATACACAAAAGGCCAACGACGCGCGTTGACCTTAGCGATTAAAAATACCCATGAAACGAGCCTAACTTGCTAAAACACGAACGGTTCTAGATAAACATAGCACTAAAAAGTCCCGACTGTTTTCTTTGCACAGATAGCACGAGCTTTTTCTGCACCCTCACCTTTATTTTTATTAAAGCATTGGCGGTAAGTTTCGACGTATCGCTCAAATAACACTTTGGCTTCTGGTTTGGGTTGAGAGAGCAGTTGATTGACGAACTTCCTTGATCCCACTTCGAAATGCTGAGTATCAATTGGGGAATTCCAGTCCCCTCCCCAGATCATAAAACCATGATGTGCAAACAACTCGACCACATCTTCCGCCATGCCTCGGCGTTCAATGTTCTTGCGAGCACGAAAACGCGTTCTGTTCACATAGCTAGTCACCGATTGTGAGGGCTTGACCGTGATGGTTCCGTTACTATCGAACGCTAAGAAAGGGTTTTGAACTGGGTTGATATCGATTGCCACACCGTAAGCATGCTTCGACCAACCTCTTCCACCAGTGATAGGCCGAGCATTAAACGCACTGGTATTGTTCGCTTCCATCGAGGCGTTATCATCACCGTTGAACTCTCGCATTAGGCGCGCAGAATGCAGTGGGAATTTGCGCTGTTTAAGTTCTAAAAAGAGTTGTTCAACAGAAGGGGCGATAACATCAAACACAATCATATTCCCCTGCTGCGTTTCGCCTTTAAAGTTAATGAAATCAAAATCCACTTTGGATAGACGCTCGCAGCCAACAGGTGCTCCGCTACTCAATACCTTGTTCTTTTTCATCATGTCACATTGCCATTGGGACACAGGTGCTACTTGGCCGTAACTCGCCGCACTGCTCAAAGTTACCAGCAAACCAACAATTAAACGATTCATATCAAGGCTCAAAAACATCAAGAGTAAAAAGATAGGGAGTGGAAAATAACACACTCAACCTAACAGAGCGCATACTTCGCTAGTGCACTTTGTTCCAATAAACGATTTCGCGAACTCGACCATTCTGATCCTTATCCGCCTCTCCATCAAGCTCAGAAAGTTCTGGCAAGCACGACAATGTTGGAGCGTGATAAGCAATCAACATCAATATAAATGCGTCATAAATGTCATCTATCGCGACATCTTTACGCTTGGTGTTTGAGATAGCTAACGCCACAGCCTCACACCATTGTGGGGCGAGTTGCTCAATAATAGAAAGCCTTTCTTCTTTGCCCTCTTGGGTTCGCTTCGAGTAGGTAAGCGGTTCCCCTTTCAAGGCAGCGAACACCACCTCAGGGTGAGACTCTCTGATCGATAAATGTGGGTGATTATCGATGAGTTTATCTAGCTCTCGGATTTTTGGAACAATACCCCAAGTTTGCTTAGAGAACTTCTTACCAAGCTGCTGCACATTGGCATTGCACGCCGCAATGTAATCGGTTTGGTAAACCGCCTCACGGCACGGAACCGGAAACACCGAAGCACCACGTTTGCTGGTTAGAAAACGCCTTGCTGCTTTGTCGCATAAACGATCTGGAGCCTGCGTATCACTAAAACCAATCGGCATGTCGATAAGCGCCGTCGCACCGATAAGATCACTCGCTAACTCATCGAGCGCCTTCACTACTTTAAACACTGGCGCCTGATCATCAGAGACAATCCAAGCGATCCACCCCGCCTTACAGCCATCAATTCCGATGTATTTCATTATTTACTCTACCGTTACATAAAGGGTTAAATTAGCGGGTAAGCGTGACGCTCAATGCCACTCATTGATTAATAGTCGACTTTTTACACCACGCACCTGCAGACCCATTGCGTCAAACACCTCTTCAAAGTCTCGACATTGTGGGGGAATATTAGGTAAAGAAAGAACCGCTTCAGAAAAGAATTGCTGTTCAAAATGAGCCGAATCACTCCACGCCAATTGCCACCATTCGAGAATACGAGGTTTAGACGAGCGAAGTTTTTCAGCGGTAGGCACTTTGTCACTTTTGCTTAAGTTCTCTTTGCTTGTGGTTGGAAAGAGGTTCCACTTATCGTTATTCGGCCAATAAGCAAAAGGCAGACAGTGATCAACGTGATACTCATTTTTTAACGATTTTCCACTCCAGATGCTGACAATGTCTGCATGTTCAGCTCTAAGTTGCTCAACTCTTTTGCGTACGTCACGAGTGTCGTGGTTTCGGTCAATCCAGACTAAACAGTCATGATAGGTCTGTAGTGAAATGTTGCGCTGTCGATTTAACTCAAAACGCTGCATCTCTATCACCCATTGATTCACGACTAGCGGCTCAATCCAAGAGTGATAGATTCTGAAACATTCCCATAAGCTTTCATCCAGTGTGAAGTAACCAAAGCTTGCTAAGAATTCACTGTCGATAACTAGTGATTCTCGACTCTTTCGTCGCTGTTGAGGTGGGAGTATCTCAAACAACTTATTCTCCTTAGTACCCTGATAAATAAAGGTCACAGGGCCCGATTTAATGGTGCTGATCGTCTGTGAAAACAACTTCTGCAATGCTTTGGCTTCATCACCAATAAACAGAGTGCCTATCGCTAAATCATCGGCAATGAGGTGCTTGAGCTTGTTCCAGCCATCGTCTTTTACAAAGCCTAGGCCTTTACTCGTGTTGCTATTTTGCTGAACCCCAACGCCTTCTATATCGATATCAATGAGACGCTTAAATTGCCTAACCCAATACAGAGCAACCAAACCCACTGGTAGAGATATTTTGCCATCGGTTCGATCAATCACAGCACCTGAATGGGCATCTGCGATTCGCAGCAAGGTTCTTAACAGAGCCAATTTGTATGTGGCCGATTTATTGTCATTCACAATAATGTGACGCACTTTGTTTAAGTCACCAGAGCCGTCATCTGGCAAGGTCATCACTACGGTTTGCCACCAAACCTCACTGCGCTTCAAGGTGTCTTGGCTATCATCGACATGACGCACCAACAAAGCACTGTTCTTCGATAAACGCTCAAGCTCTTCAACCGAAACTTCATAGCCCTCTCGGTCGTCATGAAACTCCCCATGACGTAGCGTAATCACCAATTTGCCATTTGGAGCGAGTAAGTTAGATAACTTTCTGAATGCTCGCTCTCGATATGACGGTGCAAGGTGCATCCACACAGCACTGACTAGTATCAGGTCAAAACGCATTCCAAGGTTTTCAGTTCGACTCAAGGATGGGAGTGAATCATCCAACCATGTAACATCTGGCCCAGTGTATTCTGAGCCCTGCATACGTAATGACGCACTGGGTTCTATCGCGATGACTTCCGCCCCAGCCTTTTGCATCCATAACGCATCACGGCCACATCCCGCCCCTACATCTAGCACCTTATCGCCCTCTAAAGGCCAATAAGCTTGCCAGCTTTTATGAACAGCTTCGAAAGCAACAGAGTGGTACTGCTGGCAAAGTTTGCGGGCATTTTTATCGTAAAAAGGAATCGATGAAGACATATGCGCTATTGGAGTAAGGAGTCTAGCTCCATAGTAATAGTGACCTAACAAGATTACTAGCGGCACATATCGGTTCAGCCACTCCCATCAACATTCACCATTAGTCGCTGTTTTATATAAACATATCTCCACCAACCCATTCAGATAACAAGCGCCTAAAATCAAACTCGGGGGAAAAGTGAAACAAACCAGGTGCAAGGCGACACTCGAACAGAGATAATTGTTTTACCGTAATGTCCCCAACCTCAACACTCAGCCGATAGACGCTCAATGACTCAATACTCTTACATAGACATTCCATTCAACCTGCGCCACACCTGTTGGTTTTGTGGTGAGCCTTCTAATCACACGGTTGAGTTTCCTAAAACCGCTTCGCTTTTTGCCAAGGTTGGTCATGCGCCGATAGCACTGCCAGCGTGTAAAGAGTGCGCGCGGGTGAAATATGCCAAAGACCTAACTTCGATTTGGGCGGTGCGCGACCAGATAAAGCATGCGCTCATTGATAAGTATGCCAAGCACTTAGGTATTGGTGAGAACTGGACAGAGCAAGAGCTGATAGACAGTGAATTTACGGGCGCGACACTTGGTGGCTTTGGGCGCAGCGCTTGGAAGATGTATCAAATAGCCAAGCAACGAGTCGAGTATCAAGGTTGGCCTTTGTCGCTTGATAACATCGCCATTGAGACCTATGACGAAACCAGTGGCTTTGAGTTTGAAGGCACTCGTTATGCTTCAATCCATTCTTGTATCGATTATTTCACCAGGGCTAGCGGGGTAGACAAAGAACTGCTGTCGGAGCTGGTCAATATTGTTTCATCAGAAAGATTTGGCTACGCACTAAGAATTGCAAAGCTGAACAAGAATGTCTCGAATTCCAAGCGTTTGGCTATCATCGATGAAGTGCTGCTGCAAGAATCTGAACAGCAAGAGATTCTACTGGAACAGGCTAATGCGATGCTTAACCCCAATATTGAAGAAGTGTCGGTTGCTGGCTCAACGGCTCCGGTGTTTGCGATTCAATGGGCACTGGCGAACAAAGTAGAAGATTTCGCTCAGCTATGCGCACTTGAAGATGACTATTTTGACTATTTCGAACACCTTGGCGGCCCTGCGGCTTTCATGTCTTATAACGGTCTTCAGCTCTATTTGGAAGCTCGCCAAAATCCTGAATGGGTAGAAACAACAGACCCAAATAAGCAATATTGGCCCTCATAACCCCGTACTGGTGAACACGTGTAAGCTCGGTAAGCCTATCTATGAGTGATTGTTAGTCATTGTTTTATATACAGATCTAAAAAAAGACGTCTCACACAGTTAATTGTTGCATTTCAGTTAAATAGAGTGAAGACTTCCACTACCTGAAACTATTTAATCACTGCACTCTTGTAGTGAGTAAGGAGTCAATTTTGCTTTCTGTTCTTCGTATTATCTTGGCTACGGTGTTTATTATTTTCACCACAGCCTTTGCCTTTGTTTACTGCTTGTTTAACCCTAAGAACCCAAAGCATGTGTACTTTTTCTGCCGTTGGTTCAACCAGTTACAGAAGCTCCTTGGCATAAAACTGGTTCAGCGTGGCCTAGAGAATGCACCCACACCAGAAAAGAGCGTGTATATCTCTAACCATCAAAGTGTGTTGGATTTTGTCACCGATCCAGGAATGCTAAGGCCACGTACCGTTTCTCTGGGAAAGCGTGATTTATTGATAGTGCCTTTCTTTGGTCTACTGTATTGGATCACGGGGAACATTCTGATCAACCGTGAAGACAAGTCGAAAGCGCGCGATACGATCAAACAAGTGGCAGAAGCGATTCATCAGCGAGATCTCTCAGTGTGGGTTTACCCTGAAGGAACACGTAGTAAAGGGCGCGGGCTCTTGCCGTTCAAAACGGGCGCTTTCCGAATGGCGATTGAGGCAGGTGTGCCTATCACACCGATGTGCACAAGCACCACTCACAACAAAATCGACTTTAACCGATTAAACAACGGTATTGTGATTACTGAGATGCTTGAGCCTATTGATGTGTCAGGTTACAAGCTGAGTGACGCAAGAGAACTGGCGAATCACTGCCATGCGTTAATGGCTGAGAAAATTGCAGAGCTTGATGCTGAAGTCGCTAGATTGGAATCACAACAAAACCCTAGACTGGATTCCGACCGTTCTTCTACGAGCTAACTCGCAGCGAAAACATTGAGTTATCGCTCAATTACCGAAAAAAGATCTTACGATCGCAACTCTCATTGTTCTTGTTTTACTTGCCGACGGTTATCCGCAAAATAAAGCACGGGAAACGGCATAGAGCAATGGGAGTAAACGATGGAAATGATTCACCATGGCGGTAAACATACGGTCACAGGATCTGGTCACGAGTTAAGAGATTCCGACCAAGCCGTACTTATGATTGTGGCTTGTTTCAAGGTAAAGAGGTTCAAGGGAAAGACACACGCCCTCTTGATATCGATTTTGAAACATCCCACCTCAATGCCCAACGGTTAACACACACTCACATAGACCATATCGGGCGACTACCTTGGTTGCTCGCCACTGGCTTCAACCAACCGATTTATTGCACTCAAGCAACCGCTGAACTTGCCCCTTTGATGATTGAAGATGGCTTAAAGCTGCAAGGGCTAAGCCATAAACAAGCAAAGCGAATACTGAAAAAGCTCCATTCATTGATTGTTCCTAAGCCTTATAGAAAGTGGTTTCCTATCGCTGATAAATAGCATAATAACGGAAAGGATCATAGTAGGCCAAATACTCTGTATGCTCGTTTTCAACATGCGGGCATATCTTGGGTTCTGCCTATATTGAGATAAAGTTACCTAATCAACAAGTAGTGGTGTTTTTTGGAGACTTAGGGCCAAGTAATACACCGTTACTGCCCGATCCTATGCCTCCTCAACAGGCCGACTACCTGTTTATCGAATCGACCTATGGCACTAGCACACACGATGATATTGCGACACGAGCCGAACGCCTTAAAGCGATCATCGATCGTTCGCTACTCGATGGTGGTGTTATCTTGCTCCCGGCATTCAGTATTGGCCGCACACAAGAACTCCTGTTTGATATTGAGCAACTGATCTTTGAGCATCAACTCAGTGCCGACATTCCTATCATTCTTGATTCACCGATGGCTCTGAAAGTCACCCGCTCCTACCGACGCTTTAAAGAACTCTGGAGCCAAGAGGCAAAACAACGGCTTGAACTGAAACGTCATCCACTGGCATTTGAGCAGTGCATTACTGTCGATGGGCATAGAATGCATAAGAAAACCGTCAATAGACTGCGTTCAACCGGTGAACCTGCGATTGTGGTCGCGGCTTCTGGTATGTGTCAGGGAGGCAGAATCATGAACTACTTATCCGCCTTACTGCCCGATAAACGAACCGATGTAATTCTGGCGGGCTACCAAGCGCACGGCACGCTAGGAAGAGCGCTTCAACAAGGTGAAATGTAGGTATCCATCGACAACAAGCAAGTGGAAGTGAGTGCTCAAATTCATGGCATGTCTGGCTACTCTGCTCACGCCGACCAAGAAGATCTGAAGCGCTTTATTGCTGGCATTCCTGTGGCACCCAAAGAAGTGCATTTGATTCATGGCGAACCAGATATCCAGTCTGAATTCACTCAAGAGTTGATAAAACAGGGATTCAATGTTGTTTAAAACAGGCTTTTAACTGGGCACTGCTGCGGATGAAGCGTGCCCTCTTGCCACTCCCTCCTTCAAAATAACACCTCCTCTTCAAGCTGTCAGAGATCTAAATAGAGGTGATATATTCTAACTTCTCGATAACATTCCGCCGGTTACAGCCGTTACTTCCAATCGACTAAAAGAGCAGTTTTCGATCTCACCCCATTATCTATCCTTCAAGCAACTCACACTTTTGTGTTAATCACTTTTTAAAACCGAAAAAGTGCAACCAGTTACATTTACCTTTGAATAAAACAACTATTTAAATAGCACTAATTATTAACAATCCGCCCCCCGCAACATGCTTTATGTCACAGTAATCCGAATGAGCAGTTAAATAATTTAACAATTAGGTTACAAGTGAAGTATTGTGTTGTTCGAAAAACAATCACAAGTAAAACTAACAGGGAAAATACTCATGCAGTCATTCGTTGATTTTTTGAATGGAATAATCTGGAGTCCAGTACTTATCTATCTATGTTTAGGTGCTGGTTTGTTCTACTCGGTCATGACTCGATTTGTACAAATCCGTCACTTTTTTGAAATGTGGCGTTTGTTACTATCTGGTAAAAGTTCGAATAAAGGTATCTCATCTTTCCAAGCACTTGCTGTTTCTCTATCTGGCCGTGTAGGTACAGGTAACATTGCAGGTGTTGCTGCTGCTATCGGTTTCGGTGGCCCTGGTGCGGTATTCTGGATGTGGGTTGTTGCCTTCTTTGGTGCTGCGACTGCATTTGCAGAATCTACGTTAGCGCAAATCTATAAAGAAGAAGACGAAGGCCAGTTCCGTGGTGGCCCGGCTTACTACATCGAAAAAGCAATGGGTCAGAAGTGGTACGCATGGATCTTTGCAATCGCGACTATTGTTGCTTGTGGTATTTTACTTCCAGGTGTTCAGTCAAACAGTATAGGTAACGCTGTAGAAGCTGCATTTGGTTCAGGTTCAATGATAGAAACAGCGGTAGGTACATTCAGTTTCGCTAAAATCTTCACTGGTACCGTTATCTCAATTATCCTTGGTTTCATCATCTTTGGTGGCGTTAAGCGTATAGCGAACTTCACGCAAATTGTTGTTCCATTCATGGCATTGGCTTACATCATCATCGCCTTCATTATCATTCTACTTAATATTGACCAAGTGCCAGTTGTGTTCTCTATGATTGTCGGTGATGCATTCACACCTATGGCAGGCTTCGGTGCTGCGATTGGTTGGGGTGTTAAACGTGGTGTTTACTCAAACGAAGCGGGTCAAGGTACTGGTCCTCACGCAGCTGCGGCAGCAAGTGTTGATCACCCAGCTCAGCAAGGTTTGGTTCAATCATTCTCTATCTACATCGATACACTGCTCGTTTGTTCAGCTACGGCGTTTATGATCATCATCACTGGCGCTTACAATGTACATGGCGGGACTGAAGGTGCATTCCTTGTGCAAAACCTTGCTGAAAACGTGAGCGCGAATGGTCCTGTATTTACACAGCTAGCGATTGAAAGTGCACTACCGGGTGTTGGTAAACCATTCATCGCATTTGCTCTGTTCTTCTTCGCATTTACAACAATTCTTGCTTACTACTACATTGCAGAAACGAACATTGCTTACCTGCGACGCACCATCAAGATCCCAGGGATGATGTTTGCGCTTAAACTTATCATGATCGCTGCGGTTTTCTACGGCACGGTCAAAGCAGCGAACCTTGCATGGGCAATGGGTGACGTTGGCGTAGGCTTAATGGCGTGGTTAAACATCGTTGGGATTCTGATCATCTTCTTCATATCTAAGCCTGCGCTAAAAGCTTTGGCTGACTACGAAGAGCAACAGAGTAAAGGCGTGACCGAGTACATATTCAACCCTGTAAAACTAGGCATCAAAGGTGCAACTTACTGGGAAGAGAAGTACAAGCGTAAGACGGGTAAGTCGCCAGAAGCTGAAGTGGCAGATAGCAAGCCAGTAGAACAGCCTTCAGCGTAAGGCCTTCAATTACAGCTTTTAAACGATAAGTTGCTCTAGATTCTGTTTTTCTTTAAAGCAAATGCAAAAAAGGGTTAGCCATGGCTAACCCTTTTTTTATATTTCTAAGAAACGCGAAGATTATGCAGCGATTTCTTGTGTTGCCATTTGAGATGCTTTCTTCTCGCCGATTGGCAGTACTGTGCGACCATATTCGTTGTTGATTACTTGTGCCATTGCGAAGTAGATAGCAGAAGCGCCACAGAAGATACCTTCGAAACCAGCGATAGTGCCGATCAGTTGGCTACCAGTGAAATCACGAGCTGCAAGAAGGAAGAACAAGATAGTTAGTGAACCGAATACTACTTGCTTCGCTACTGGGTAGCATAGAGAACCGATGAACATGAAGCCTGTAAAGATGCCCCATAGAAGTAGGTACCAACCCATGAATGATGCTGGGCTTGCTGGTAGGCCCATTTTAGGCATTACGATTAGACCAACAAGTGTCAACCAGAATAAGCCGTAAGAGGTAAATGCAGTTGTACCGAACGTGTCACCACGTTTGAAGCACATTGTGCCAACGATAACTTGGCTTAAACCACCGTAAAAAATACCCATCGCAAGGATCATTGAATCTAGTGGAAAGAAACCTGCGTTGTGGATATTAAGAAGAATAGTGGTCATACCGAAACCCATTAAGCCTAACGGCGCCGGGTTAGCTAGTTTGGTCGACATTGCGAATTTACCTTTATCAAATAGTGGGTTAAAAAAAACCAATAAAAATTATAATAAAATTTTAATTGATAAATCGCTTTTGGGATAATCCAGTTATCGAAAACTAAGGTTGTTGAAATGATCCTATTGGTATTTTGATTTAGTTTTGGCAATTTACATTCATGATAAATATGCGTGGGAGTTCACTATCACGCCATAAAAAGATGCGAGTAACGGGATGCGAAGAGCTAGTCTAGAATCTAGAACCTGCCTTTAGGTATCTACACCAAGGATAAACGAAAGAGATTCCCTACTGCGCTCGTGCCTCGCTATAGGGAATGACGAATGGAACAAAGGAAATGTGAGGGATGAAATGAAGGACAATAGAGAGCTCTTCGTTACTCGATTACTCGCATCCCGTATCTAGTCTATTATTCGTAATCTTAAATTACGCTTTTTGTGTTTAGATTCAGACACTTGAGATTGAACTTCTGAAGATGCATTCTTACTCGCGTCGCGCTTGGCTAGCAGTGTTACTACAACCCGTTGGGCGACAAGTGCATCTAACACGGCCAACGAGCTACCAGTAAAGCCTGCGACAACAAAGCTCACTAAAGCAATACAACCGTTCATTAATGCGTAAGGTAATTGCGTCTTAAAGTGCTCAAACTGATCACACCCGGCACCTGTTGAAGAGAGGATGGTGGTTTCAGAGATCGGTGAGCAGTGATCACCAAACAAACCACCAGAAAGAACCGCACCAATCGCAACCAACAGCGGTGCATCAATTGCAATCGCGGTTGGGATAACCAACGGCATCATGATGGCAAAGGTTCCCCATGACGAACCCGTAGCGAATGAGATAATAGCCGAGAGTAAAAAGGCTACAGCAGGCACTAACCAGTAAGGGAAACCGCTCTGCGCTTGTTCTGCAATATAAGCCGCAGCACCTAACTCTTTACCAATCGTGCTTAATGCCCACGCCAATACCAACATAATCGCAACCGGCATCATGTTACCCATGCCTTTTAGGTACACAGAAACGCCATCCGACAGTTTTCTCACGCCGTAGTAAGCCATCAGCGAGATCAAGGTAATCGTGGCAAAGAAATAAGCCGAAGATAATGCTGCTCTGAATGATGAGCCTGTGACCAGGTCGCATACATAGGGTCCGAGATTTTTGCTTGTTCAGCAGCTTGTAATGCCGACTTTTCAACAAGATAACCATTCGGGTTTTTCGGATCAGGTTGAATGTTCAAAGACGCATGACTTTGTGCTACCAAGGTGCAGCCCAGTACAGTCGCCAAATATATGATTTTTAACATGATGGATTCTCTTATCTGTCCTTAATAAGTCCATCAAAGAGTATGTGGCACATGGGAAATAACCTAGCTGTTGCGGTATGAATTTATAAAAAGTGCGAGTAATAGTTTTATGTATAGCTAAAGGTAACAATGCGTCTCATGGTTTCTTGAGCTGATATCTAGTTTCCAACTAATTTGGTTTCTTACGCTCAATAAGCCGCCTTCAAACCACAACCATTGACTATACGAAGTGGAAAACAAAAAAGCCCCGAACTGAGTTCGGGGCTTTTAATAACTAAATCAAATAGCAGTTAAACCTCTAAGAGATTATTCCCACTCGATAGTTGCTGGTGGCTTACCTGAAATATCGTAAACAACACGTGAAATGCCATCAACTTCGTTGATAATACGGTTAGATACCTTACCTAGGAAGTCGTATGGTAGGTGCGCCCAGTGAGCAGTCATAAAGTCGATCGTTTCTACTGCACGTAGAGATACAACCCAATCGTACTTACGGCCATCGCCCATTACGCCAACTGAACGTACTGGTAGGAATACCGTGAATGCTTGAGATACTTTGTGGTAAAGGTCTGCAGCGTGAAGCTCTTCAATGAAGATAGCATCTGCGCGACGCAGTAGATCACAGTACTCTTTCTTGATTTCGCCAAGAACACGAACACCTAGACCTGGACCCGGGAATGGGTGGCGGTAAAGCATGTTGTATGGAAGACCTAGCTCTAGACCGATCTTACGTACTTCATCTTTAAACAGCTCACGTAGAGGCTCAACAAGGCCCATTTCCATATCATCAGGAAGACCACCAACGTTGTGGTGAGATTTGATTACGTGTGCTTTACCAGTCTTAGATGCTGCAGACTCGATGACGTCTGGGTAGATAGTGCCTTGAGCAAGCCACTTAGCATTTGTCAGTTTCTTTGACTCTTCATCGAAGATATCCACGAATACGTGACCGATGATCTTACGCTTAGCTTCTGGTTCAGCTTCGCCTTTAAGCGCTTCTAGGAAACGATCTTCAGCGTCTACTTTGATGATGTTTAGACCAAACTGGTTGCCGAACATATCCATAACTTGCTCAGCTTCGTTCAGACGAAGTAGACCGTTATCTACGAATACACACGTTAGTTTGTCACCGATAGCGCGGTGAGCAAGCATTGCAACTACTGATGAATCAACACCACCAGAAAGACCAAGAATAACTTCGTCGTCACCTACTTGCTCTTTAATACGTGCAACTGCATCTTCAATGATTGAAGCTGAGGTCCATAGACCTTCACAACCACAAACGTTAAGAACGAAGTTCTCTAGCATTTTCATGCCGTTCTTAGTGTGTGTTACTTCTGGGTGGAATTGAACACCGAAGTATTTCTTCTCTTCGTTTGCCATTGCTGCGTATGGGCAAGTGTCTGTTTCAGCAATCTTTGTGAAATCAGATGGGATCTCAACCACTTTATCACCGTGGCTCATCCAAACATCTTGAGTAGACTCAAGGTCAGCGAACAGTGCTGATTCACCAGTCACTTGTACCGCTGCGTAGCCGAACTCACGCTCAGTGGACGTTGCTACTTTACCGCCAAGTTGCTCAGCCATAGTTTGCATGCCGTAGCAGATACCAAATACAGGAACACCTGAATCAAACACGTACTGAGGTGCACGTGGAGAGTTCTCTTCCGTTACACTCTCAGGGCCACCAGATAGGATGATACCGTCTGGATTGAATTCACGAATATCCGCTTCGTCTACGTCCCAGCTCCAAAGTTCACAGTAAACGCCGATCTCACGAATACGACGAGCAACTAGCTGTGTGTATTGAGAACCGAAGTCTAGAATTAGAATACGTTGGTCATGAATATTTTTAGTCATTTTAAGCAGTCTTATTGGCTATGTGATCAAACGGAGGCGAGTTTACTCACCTCTGATTAACTCTTCAAGAAATAAAGCAAACGTTTTCGTTGGATATCTTTAACCTCGTGTTTTGAGAAAATCAGACCTTCATCAAAACAGGCGCTAGATATAACACCAATCACAGTAAGTAAGTGTTCAGGAATAGCGCAGGAAAAAAGCTTGAGAACAAGGCAGGATTTTCTGATAAGTAGTTATTCTACAATCAAAAATCCTAACGAAGTTATCGAGGTTTTTAACAAGCTAGGGTGACCAGTTATTTACTACGATTGGTATAATAATGTGCCGATTTAATCAGCACATTATTAAAACGTTTGGACGTATTATTAACCTAAACGGTAGTTAGGTGCTTCTTTAGTAATTTGAACATCGTGTACGTGAGATTCTTTCATGCCCGCACCAGAAATACGAACAAATTCAGCTTTAGTACGCATGTCTTCAATCGTCGCAGAACCTGTTAGGCCCATGCTTGAGCGTAGACCACCCATTTGTTGGTGAACGATCTCTTTTAGGCGACCTTTGTACGCGATACGACCTTCAATACCTTCTGGAACAAGCTTATCTGCAGCGTTGTCAGATTGGAAGTAACGGTCAGAAGAACCTTGAGACATAGCGCCAAGTGAACCCATACCACGGTAAGACTTATAAGAACGACCGTTGTAAAGGATAACCTCACCTGGTGCTTCTTCAGTACCTGCGAACATTGAACCAACCATCACACAAGATGCGCCAGCAACGATAGCTTTACAGATATCACCAGAGAAGCGGATACCGCCATCTGCGATTACTGGAATACCGTATTCGTTTGCAACTTCCGCTGCGTCTGCAATTGCTGTTACTTGAGGAACACCAACACCAGTAACGATACGAGTTGTACAGATAGAACCTGGGCCGATACCAACTTTAACTGCACTTACACCCGCTTCGATAAGAGCACGAGCGCCAGCACCAGTAGCTACGTTACCACCGATGATTTGTAGATCTGGGTATGCAGCGCGAGTTTCGCGGATACGATTAAGTACGCCTTCAGAGTGACCGTGTGAAGAGTCGATAAGTAGAACGTCTACGCCAGCTTCAACAAGAGCAGCAACACGCTCTTCGTTACCAGCACCAGCACCAACAGCTGCACCTACACGTAGGCTGCCGCGCTCATCTTTACAAGCGTTTGGTTTACGTTCTGCTTTGTGGAAGTCTTTTGCAGTGATCATTCCTGTTAGTTGGAAGTCATCATTTACAACAAGTACTTTTTCAACACGAGCTTCGTGCATTTTCTCTTGAACTTCTTCGCGAGTTGCACCTTCTTTAACAGAAGCTAGACGCGATTTAGGCGTCATTACTACGTCAACTTTCTTAGAAAGGTCTGTTACAAAGCGAACGTCACGGCCAGTAATGATACCAACCAGTTCGTTTGTTTCAGTCACTACAGGGAAGCCAGCAAAACCGTGCTTCTCAGTCAGGGCAACAACATCAGCAATCGTTGCGTCAGGGCTTACTGTCACAGGGTGAGAAACCACGCCTGCTTCGAAAATTTTTACCTGGCGAACCATTTCAGCTTGTTGCTCGATAGACATATTCTTGTGGATAAAGCCAATGCCACCTTCCTGCGCGAGTGCGATAGCCAGACGAGCTTCCGTCACGGTATCCATCGACGCAGAAATCATAGGGATGTTCAGTGAAATGTTTTTAGTCAACTGAGTGCGAAGATCAGCAGTGTTTGGGAGAACAGTGGAGTGAGCTGGCACGAGTAGTACGTCATCGAATGTCAGCGCTTCTTTGGCAATTCTTAGCATTTGCAATATCTCACAATTGAGGAGTAGAAAGAAAAATCCGACTTCATCGTTTCGCATAATGAAGTGCTTTGGATTAGATATTGCGGAGGGATTATACGCACAGGAAAATCGCTTGGCTACACATTTTTGTATTTTTAATTTGCATTTACCCCCTTGATATGTATTATATTGCCGCTATCTTCCATACTCACGCCCTGTGAAGTTCCAAGAAAAACCTTCCTTCAAGGAAAGATAGTGCATCTATGACTAATCCAAACATCTTTACTGTTTCTCGCCTCAACTCAGAGGTTCGTCTCCTACTAGAATACGAAATGGGAATAGTGTGGCTCGTTGGTGAAATCTCAAACTTCTCTGCACCTGTCTCTGGTCACTGGTACCTCACTCTTAAAGACTCTCGCGCTCAAGTTAAGTGTGCCATGTTTCGTGGCAATAATCGCCGAGTCACCTTTAAACCTCAAAATGGTAATCAAGTATTAGTTAAAGCTCGCCTGTCTCTCTATGAGCCACGTGGTGACTATCAACTGATCATCGAAAGCATGCAGCCAGAAGGTGACGGTAAACTTCAGCAAGAATTTGAAAAGCTGAAGATGAATCTCGCCGCTGAAGGGCTGTTTGCTCAATCGAGTAAACAACTTCTTCCTGAGCATCCAAAGCGCGTTGGTGTTGTCACCTCTAAAACTGGCGCTGCACTGTTTGATATTCTGGATGTCTTGAAAAGACGTGATCCTTCGTTACCGGTTGTGGTTTACCCAACCATGGTTCAAGGCGAAGAAGCGGCAATTCAGATTGCCCAAGCGATCGGACGTGCCAATGAGCGCAATGAGTGTGATGTATTGATCGTGGGCCGTGGTGGCGGTTCATTAGAAGACTTATGGTGCTTCAACAACGAGATCGTTGCTCGCACTATTGCTGCAAGCCAGATTCCAATCATCAGTGCTGTCGGCCACGAAGTGGATGTCACTATTGCCGATTTCGTTGCCGATATGCGTGCCCCTACGCCATCAGCTGCGGCTGAATTGGTTAGCCGCGACAACAGTCATAAAGAGCAAGCTTTCGCCTCTAAACGTGCTCGCTTAGTGAGTGCGATTCGCCACGTATTAATCAAACAAGCTCAATCGAATCAAGCATTGAAACACCGCTTAGAAAGACAACATCCTAGCTACCAACTGCAAAAGCAGAGCCAGAAGCTTGATGACCTAGACATGCGTCTGCGTCGCGGTATGGCTCAATACCTAAAGCAGCATGCACAGCGTGTCGAACGTAAGCAGCATCAGCTTCAGTTAAACTCACCAGTTAAACGCTTGGGTGAACAAAAACTTCATCTACAACGCTCTGAGCAAAAACTATTAGATGCGATGGATAAAACTCTGCTAACCACTCGCCACCAGCTTGCGATGGTTGCCGAGAAGTTAGAAACCGTAAGTCCATTAGCAACCCTAAAACGTGGTTACAGCATTACCCATTCCGCATCGAGCAAGACTGTGTCATCGATTAATGACGTCGACGTCGGTGAAGTGATCACCACTCAGGTTGAAGATGGAGTGATTGAGTCGCAAGTGACGGCAAGAGTAACTAAGAGCTAGCTGAGAGCTAATTCGAACGTTAAAAACTAGAAAGCCCTATCGATAATCGACAGGGCTTTTTGTATCTAATAAGAACGCTCAGTAAAAAGGTTATTCCGCAGGTTGGAACTCGAACTTTACTCTCGACTTAGATTTAAGCTCGTTACACTCACCATTACAAAAATAGCTTGAGCCACCACAAGCTTGAAGTTTCTCTAACTGGCTGCTGCACTCTGGGCAGAACCCTACTTTGGTAAAATGTGCCTGACAATTTTCACAGTGATATTGTCCGTCCCAACCAAGCTCTGACTGACACTTAGGGCAGATATTTTTACTCATTAGTATTTCCTAATTCACGACTCTTTTTACAATCTACT
>JAYYSE010000025.1:0-37809 GCA_036126475.1 Pseudomonadota bacterium
CGTAACCATCGAGATGCAAGTGTGAGGTCACAAATATTTTCAGGTGCCGATGAAAAGTTTTCGAATGATTCTCGCTCATTTGTTTCTAAGTTGCTGGCTGACACACTAACAACTTGAGTGCCTGCGATTAAATCATGTAGGCATCGTCTGTTTTTACGGAAAATGAAAAGAGATTCCATCATAGTTATAAAATAGCCACTAATAGGTACAATTTTGAAGGCAAGCATAGGCACCACCCGTTTACCCAATATCTTATATAACCCTAAAGGTTTACCCTCCATATCAACAATCGCAATATCCATTAGATGTTTTCCAATTGTCTGTCCCTTCTTATGCAATAAGTATCCATGTACTAACAAGAACATCCCCCCTAAATAGACATAGACAGCAGCGAGTCCTCTAAGGTCGACCTCCCCTGTATCGAATATTATTTGAGTATCATCTGTGTACATCAAGATTGGCAGGATGATGACAGTAGTAATTACACCATCAATAAAAAACGCCAATAAACGAGTCCATCGAGATGCGGGGATAACTTCAATTGTACTTTCAGCGATTTCAGACTTGTCGCTATCTACACTTTTAGCCGAAGCGTCAACAACTTGAGTACCTGCGATTAAATCATGCAAGCAGCGTTTATCTTTACGAAAAATCCCCAAATAACCTAACATTGGAAGAACTAGACCAATAAAAGGGATATAACCCACGACCATCACTGGAAGAATTCGTTTGCCCACGATGTTTAGCAAACCTATTTGTTTGCCTTCCATATCGACAATCGCAATATCCATTAGATTTTTACCAATTGTTTGTCCCTTCGTGTGAAGTAAATACCCTTGGCATAAAAAGAAAATCACCCAACCATAAACAAATAGTGCAACTTTTTCAGTTAGATCAATGGTTATTTCATTGAGGAGAAATTTGTCGTACAGGCTGCTATATAAAAAAACAGGAATCATGAAAATCGCATACACGTAAGCATCAATAATAAAGGCCCATAAGCGAGACCATCGAGATGCGAGAACTACTGTGGGTGTATTTGCTATGACTTCAGACATGCCCTTTCCTAAGGTAGTGTTGATTATTAATTTAGAGAGTGCGGTTTCTGATAACTAAAGCTTCATTATTGATAAAAAACGTAGAAATAAGTATGAAAAATACTTTGTTTTCAATAAATAAATCCGCTTTATAAAACCAAAGGAAACATATCATGCACAAATATCACAATAGGTATCCAATGCAGTTTATGTGAGTTCCATTGCATAAAATAAAGATAGAGATGTAATGATAAGTTGGAAGGACGCTTACGAAGGTAAAACTTGGAAGCAAGAAGTGGAGACTTAACACGCTGTATAAATGCATTTTTCACTAAATAGTGATACCAAAAATGAAGACTATCGCGTCTACTCTAGCCCCAACACATACTCGATAAAAGCTGACTTCTTTTCACGATATTGATCTTGTGGCCAACCTTCACAGTGCATTTTTAGGGCATTGTATTGTTGGACTAAAGTCCGGTTCATACGCAGCTTGTCACGAAACGTCAAAAAGCACTCAAACTCAGAACCATTGGCGACCACTTGCAATGCCACATCTTCAGAGGATATGGATTCCAACATGCACAATTCGGGCGTTCTTAGCGTATCGAGTTTCTCTTTAAAGCCGAGTGCTGTAAGTCGTTCTACAGCATCCTCAAGCTCGTTGGACTCAACGCCAACGAAGATATCTAAATCGCCCTTAGATACGGCCAACGGAATGGACGATGCGCCGACGTGCTCAACTCTCGCGTTAAGGAGTCGCTTCTTGATATCACGTTCATATCGTTCAAACATCTCATGACAAGCAGCTTGATATTGTTCTGCTGGGTAAAATTGCATGCGTCCTCACTATTCAAGTTAGCACTAGTGCACTACAGGCTATTAAATATGCCTATTGCTACAAGCGACAGAACGATACTAATAATCCCAATACTAGATACTCGCTCCCGCTCTTTTTCGTCAGGTGAAAACGATGGAAAACGTCCTAAAGTGAACACCTTAGATACAACCCACCCCACGCTAAAGCAAATGATATCCATAATGAAGAACTGGAAAAGCATTCGAAAGAACGCACCAACGAACCTAAAGAGTGTGAGTACTATGTCTTCCATTTTCTGCCCTACTTGAAGTCACTTGGGACAAAAAGTGCCATGGGTAGAGGTTCATATCAAGTATCTTATACAGAACAACCATCATATATCTCCATGATCTATTTGATATTTCAACTGTATTGATTCGATTACTTTTATCCAAAATCAAAAAGCCCCGGTTATAGGAACCGGGGAAACAGGGTGGGATGAGTTTGGCGCGTGCCCGTAAGACCAAACTCTCCCCAAGCCTCACCTAAGAATCATGCTCTTAGGTAAAGGATGCTGAGTACTGTTTTTGAAAAATACGGTTATTGAATCGTGGCGCCTTGTTCTACCCAAGTGCCGATGAGTGCTCGCTCTTCGTCGGTCATTTGAGTCATGTTACCAAGAGGCATCACCTGAGTTGTTACGGTTTGAGCAACAATCCTAGGTGCATTAGCTTTGATCTCTTCTGGCGTATCAAGCATGACACCCGCAGGCGCAGCAGCAAAAGCGGCGTGGCTAGGCGTTGCAGAGTGACACACTGAACAGCGCTCTTGAATGACCTTGTTAATGGTTTCAAAGCTGACACCTGCACTCGCCGTTGGCATGGCATGGTCGGCAGGCACTGCTTCAGAGTCAGCCGCCGTTGAAGCCGCATTGCTTGAAGCGATCTCTTCAGTCACCGATTCCGTCGTGCTCACAGGAGCTTCTTGTACCACTGGTGCTTGCACTACCGGGGTCATCTGTTTTTTCGCGTAAGGTGAAGTAACAAACGCGAGAGTAATCATACCCAATGCCGCCACTGGCACTGTCCATGCGAACTTCTGACTGCCATGGCGGGTGTTAAAGTAGTGACGAACCAAGACACTGAAGATTGCTAGCCCAGCAAGGATCAACCAGTTGTATTCAGAACCATAAGTGCTTGGGAAGTGGTTACTGATCATGATAAACAGCACTGGCAGTGTCATATAGTTATTGTGACGGGAGCGCAGTAAACCTTTCGCAGGCAGTGCTGGATCCGGTTCGCGTTTCTCTTCAATCGCTTTCACCAAATTGCGCTGCGCAGGCATGATGACGCGGAATACGTTACCCACCATGATGGTACCGATAATGGCACCCACGTGGATGTAAGCACCACGGCCACTGAACACTTGCGTAAGACCGTAAGTTGCGCCGACTAAACCAACAAAAAGTACTAGGCCAAGTAAAACCGGCGTTTTGCCCAGCGGCGAGTCACACAATAGGTCATAGATAAACCAACCGGCGATAAGAGAACCAATACCAATTGCGATTGCCGTTGTTGAATCAAGGCCAGAGCCCGGTGCAATCAGGTAGATTTCTGCGTTGAGATAGTAAACCACACCCAGTAGACACACACCTGTGATCCATGTGAAGTAGGCTTCCCACTTGAACCAGTGTAGATGCTCTGGCATTTCTGGTGGCGCGAGTTTGTATTTCTCTAGGTGATAAATACCACCACCGTGAATCGCCCATAAGTCACCTGAAAGGCCTGTTTTAGGGTTAACTCGGTTAAGGTTGTTCTCTAACCAAACAAAGTAAAATGATGCGCCTATCCACGCAACACCAACAATCATGTGAATCCAGCGAATCGCTAAATTCAACCACTCTGTAATATGCGGATCCATAATAAACTCCTGTATCACAACGCTTTAGCTAAGCGTTGCTCTTCCTTGTTGTCTTCCGTTGGCATATCTTCCAAATGCAATACCACTAGGTCGTTCTCAAAATAAACTTCATCACAGTTATGCCCTTCTCCACCTCTATCGACAATCAAGAACTGGTCTTGATCCGTGAGTGCAAGAACCGGGTGATGCCACACCCCTTTGTGATAGTTCACTCCTTGAAGGCCATTGCTTAAGAAAGCTCGGCAATTGGCTAACGATGGGTTATCGCCTTTTGGGGCAACAACAATTAAATAGGGTTGACCAAGTAATGGAATGAATGCCTGAGAGCCAAGTGGATGACGCTCTAGCATTTTGATGGTCAGTGGGTAGCTCAACGGCGTAGCTTGGAAGATGCTGATGATCGCTTCTCCGCCTTGGTCTTGCACATCCGTTGTCGCTAGCTTGTGGTAGCGACGTGTTGATCCACTGTTGATCATGAAGAAATCACTATTATCAGACTCGATAACATCACCAAACTCAGCAAAAGCTTGCTTAGTTAACGGTTCGATAGTTAAACGACGTATTCCATTACTCATACTGATTTCCCTACCTACCTACTTCGCTTTCGTACCAAATAGTCGCAAACGGCTAATACCACCATCTGGGAATATGTTTGCACGTATGTGGGTAATCGCACCAAGGTCGTTTACCTCAGAAATGAATTCGTGAATCTCGTGTGCTTGCAGCTTTTGAGCTGGCAGCAGTTCACGCCAGAATAGGCTTTGTGTTTCCACTTGATCGTCGGTACCACCTTTCACGTAAGCTGCTTGAATTGAGCAGCTGTCTGGGTAGTTACCTTTAAAGTGCGCCGTATCAACGATAATACGTTCGATATTCCCTGGGTGGCCTAATGCCACGATAACCCAGTCATTACCCGGCGTACGACGACGTGCTGTTTCCCAGCCATCACCCATATTTTCACCGCGGCCTGGGCCTAGAATATTGGCTTTGTTACCGTAGTGTTCATCACTACATGCCAGTGCTCGACCACCATGCTCAACGGCTGCTAGATCCACCTGTTGATGTGAGTCTATTGCGTCCCAATCAACACTTGGTCGACCGTAAACACGAAGGCGTGCAACACCACCATCTGGATAGATGTTCAAACGTAGGTGCGTAAATACTTGGTCACTTTCAATGTCTTCAAAATGGTGGTGGTCACCTTGTAGTGCCATTGACGGCAAAATTTCTTGCCACTTTGTTGAATCGGTTGGCTCCCCCTGTGGTGAATAACATGCGTCGATTGATGCCGAAGGTGGGAAGTTACCTGTGAAGAATGAGGTATCAATATCAACACCAGCGATAGTGCCAGCTAAGCCAAGGCGTACCACACAGTAGTCGTAACCTTCGCCACGTTTACGTCGGCTTTCCCAGCCGTCCATCCACTTGCCGTTATCGTCGTATAAGTCGTCTTTCCACTCTGGTGCTGCATGGCTGAGTAGACGGCTTTTATCAGCGAAAAAATCGTCTGTTGCGAAGATAGCTTCTGCGCCGAGTTTTTCGTCTGCAAGGTTGATGTACTGTTCAAATTTATGGGTCATTTCCGTGAAATCCTATGAAATTAATCAAGTAATAATAAAATGAGAACTTAGTGGCTTATCTTCATTCATATCAAGCATTTAGCGCACTAAGACTGGGCTGAGATAGCTGTTAACTCCGTTAACTTACATATCCCAGAGACGAAACATCGCGATCTTATTAATCTCTTGAATCGCCGTAGCAAACTCAGTTTCACTATCATTTCCTAATCGCATCTCGAACGACTCAAGAATTTGGTAACGATTGGCTCCCTTCACCGCCATGATAAAAGGGAAATTGAAGCGACTTTTGTAGCTGTTGTTATAAGAAGTGAATTTTTCAAATTCTTCGGCGCTGCATTGGTCAATGCCCGCCCCCGCTTGTTCTTTTGTCGACGACTCAGTAAGTTCGCCGTTTACTGCTGCTCTGCCAGCTAAGTCTGGGTGAGCGTTGATCAAAGCCAACTGTTTGTCTTGGTCGGCATTCAACAAGGTGGATGCCATTTTTAGATGAAGATTCTCAATGTGGTCGTCTTCGGCATTCAAACCTTGGTCATACACCGCCTCAGCAACCCATGGGCTGTGTTCGTAAACATCAGCAAAGTGCGCGACAAAAGTGTCACGGTCCATGGTTGTTGGTTGGCAAGATCGAAATTCAGTCACGTTAAGCCTCCTTGCTGTTCGTTCTAATTTTGTTGTCCGTTGTATGGGTGATGTTTATGCCAGTGGTTGGCAATATCAATTCGACGACATAGCCACACGCTGTCATGCTGTTTTACGTAATCTAAGAAGCGTCTCAATGCAGCAATACGACCGGGACGACCAATAAGACGACAATGCAGCCCTACCGACATCATTTTTGGTGCGGTTTCGCCTTCCATATAAAGGGTGTCAAAAGTGTCTTTTAAATACTGGAAGAACTGCTCACCAGAGTTGAAGCCTTGCGCCGTTGAAAAGCGCATATCGTTAACATCAAGTGTGTATGGAATCACTAGCTGTGGATGGCCGATTTCAGTGTGCCAATAAGGCAGGTCATCGTCATAGGCATCTGAGTCGTAAAGAAAGCCACCTTCTTCTGCGACTAAACGACGAGTATTCGGCCCTGTACGACCGGTATACCAACCTTGCGGGCGTTGACCCGTTACCTGTTGGATAATCTCAATCGCTTTGGTCATATGGTCACGCTCTTCTGACTCATCAATGTATTGATAGTCTATCCAACGATAACCGTGGCTACAGATTTCGTGACCTGCTTCTACCATGGCTTCAGCTACGTCTGGGTGACGCTCAATAGCCATAGCGACCGCAAATACAGTCAGTGGAATTTCATATTCATCGAACAAGCGAAGAACACGCCACACACCCGCTCGGCTACCATATTCATAGATGGATTCCATGCTGATGTGACGCTCGCCTTTGATCGGCTGTGCTGACGGGATCTCTGAGAGAAAGGCTTCAGACTCGTCGTCTCCATGTAACAAACAACGCTCACCGCCCTCTTCATAATTCAATACAAAAGAAACCGCGACGCGCGCATTACCTGGCCATTGAGGGTTAGGAGGATTAGCTCCGTAACCGATCAAATTTCTTGAATAATCCTTATTCATCCAAGTACTCCTAACATAAGTGGTTGGCTTAGCCGCTCTTCAGCTGCCCCATCGAAATGATTCAGCTAGTGATTTATCCAAAACCGAGCAACCTCACCCCTGTATATTTATTGTATACAATTATTTATCTTAATGTAAAGATTTTGTTGCTTAAGTTAAAAAATCAAATCAAATACAAATAAAAACAACCATTTAACAAAACTAAACACTACTAATAATGAATATTCAACATCTATAAATTTACACAAAAAGACACATTAGTTAACATTTTTCCAACAATTTGCTTTGCTAATTGTGTACAGTTCGTACATAGTTAGTGCTAACAAAGTGACCAATTGCTCTCTTTTGCAAGGTCGAAATGGATACATAAACCACGGAACAGAGGAGCGCCAAAAGCGCTATTAAAGGACTATGGGAAGATTAACAACACACGTTTTAGACACCACTCACGGCTTGCCTGGTGCAGAGATCAAGGTAGAGCTTTATAAGGTCAACGAAGACTCCACTGAAAAGCTGGCGACCGTGCTGACTAATTCAGATGGTCGTACCGATGCACCAATTCTGGCTGGGAATGAATTTCGACCGGGCAAATACCAATTGGTGTTCTACGTAGCTGATTACTACAAAGGCAAAGGTGTGGAGCTCGATGGTGTGCCTTTCTTAGACGACGTAGTGATTCGCTTCGGCTTAGATGATCCTGATGCGCATTACCACGTTCCGCTTTTAGTCTCACCATACAGTTTCTCTACTTATCGGGGCAGTTAATCCCTGAGCCTAGATTATCGATCTAGGCTCAATCACCAAACAATAAACAGATTCATGCGTGCATCTGAAAAGTTTCGCGTTCATTAAGCACGCTCATATAAAAATACTAACAACGTTAACAGAAAAAAAATGAGTCGCGATAAACTCGTCAATAGAGACTTAGCGCTAGGAAAAACCTTAAAACTTCATATTGAAATTTCGCTGTATTCAATAAATGGATCACAACATAAAAGGACTTGCAGACATGAATGAGAGTAAAACAGAAATACTCAACCAAGATGCGAATAACGGAATTTTAGAGAAATTCTTTAAAATTAAGGCCCACGGAAGCAGTGTGAAAAATGAGTTAGTCGGTGGTGTCACTACCTTCGCGACGATGGCTTACATTATCTTCGTTAACCCCCAAATCATGGCTGCTTCAGGTATGGATACAGGCGCAGTATTCGTTGCAACCTGTATCGGTGCCGCTATCGGTTGTTTATTAATGGGCTTATTTGCGAACTGGCCTGTTGGCCTAGCACCGGGCATGGGTCTGAATGCGTTCTTCTCCTTTACGGTTGTGAGCGAGATGGGCTATAGCTGGGAAGTCGCACTGGGTGCGGTGTTTATCTCCGGTATCTTGTTTGTCGGGATGAGTTTCTACAAGGTCCGTCAATGGATCATCGAGAGTATTCCTGAAAGTTTACGCTACTCGATGACTGCCGGTGTGGGTCTTTTCTTAGGTCTAATTGGTTTGAAAACAGCGGGCATCGTCGTCGAAAACCCTGCGACTTTGGTTTCACTGGGTGATTTCACCAAACCGGAAGCCTTACTTGCAGCTATCGCATTCTTGATTATTGCGGTTCTGAGTGAGCGCAAAGTATTTGGTGCGGTACTTATCGGTATTTTAAGCGTCACGCTTATCGGCATGGGGCTAGGCCTAGTACAATACAATGGCTTCTTCGCTGCACCGCCGAGCTTAGCACCTACTTTTATGGCAATGGATATTGCAGGCGCTCTGAACGTATCCATGATCAGCGTTATCTTGGCATTCCTTTTTGTAAACATGTTCGATACTGCCGGTACGCTTATGGGCGTGGCTGAGCGTGCAAACCTCACTAACCCAGAAACCGGCAAGATTGAAGGCCTGAGCAAAGCGCTCAAAGCCGATAGTATCTCAAGTGTTGCAGGTGCGTGTGTGGGTTGTCCGCCAGTAACCAGTTACGTAGAAAGTGCTGCTGGTGTTGCTGCAGGTGCTCGTACAGGTCTTTCAGCAATCGTAGTTGGCGCTTTGTTCTTAGCGGCGATTTTCCTATCACCGCTTGCAGGCATGATCCCCGCTTACGCAACGTCTGGCGCTCTTATCTACGTAGCATTCGTAATGATGAGCAGCATGCAACACGTCGATTGGAAAGACTTTACCAACGGTGCTCCAGCTGCGATTACCGCACTGATGATGCCACTCACCTTCTCAATCGCTAATGGTATCGCACTGGGTTTCATCACCTACACCGTACTTAAGCTTGCGACAGGTAAAACGAAAGATGTCTCTATCTCGATGTACTTCCTAGCGGCTATCTTCATCGCCAAGCTGGTGTTCATCGGTTAATCCTATAGCTCCTGAGAAGTCGTTTCTTGATTGTTCACAACGTTGCTTGGCTGGTTCGCAAGCCAAGCAACAACATAAATTTAATTTATTGATGAGTCTGGGGGAAGATGAAGAGTGATGACGACCAAGAAACAACATTCAAACAGAACAAACCATCATTGATGGCAGCCAACGCTTGATTCGTGATTGCCACCAGCGCAATCAAGGTGCAATGATTCAAATCCCACCCGCGCCTTGTTCTCCATTCACAGCCACTTGTGCGAAACCTTAGACGAAGAAGACTTCTGTATGAAGAAGTTTACTCCTGACTATTAAATACGCCATTCTATCGGTTGTTCCTCTCTTAAATACCCAACCAAACCCCACCCTATAATTAACACCTCTAATTCAATGATTGCTAATTTAAATTCAGCTAATTTAATTAAAGCTAAATATTAAACATCTTATTTATTTGGCACAGATCAAATTTAAAACGCTTGTTCTAATTATATAAACATCAATTCAATCAACAGATTTAGTAATCATCACAACAAGTATTATAATTACATTTTTATCATTTAACTCATTGGTGAATAAAATAAAAATCGCCGACACCTTTCTAGATATAGCCTGAAGAAAGAATGGAAACTAATGATTTAAATATCACCAAACTCAATAGATCGACAATTAAACAATATGAATCCCAATATGTGATCTATGTTGAACTTTTCATTATAATTTTGCTATAGATTGACCAAATCTTATAAAAACAAAAAGCACATTAATGGGGAGTTTATTTAAAATCCACAACATAATGACAACAACAACAATATAAATAATTCAATAAACCCGTATAAATATATAAATGCCATTTTTATGGTAGGAGAGTTTATTGTCTCTAAAAAAGCTAATAACAAATCTAACAGGGATTCAAACATGAAAAAAATCACACGAACACTCGTATTATCTTCGATCTCGATTGGACTGCTTTCCTCTTTTGCTTTCACTTCTCAAGCAGCGCCAATTCAAGTTAATCAAGCGTCAGCTGAACAGAACATACCTCAAATCACCTACGATACGATCATCGGTGAAAATGGCGTATTTATTGATCTAGAAACCGACAATTTCATCCTCAAGCAACAAGAGTGGTACAAAATCCAAGCTTATGTAGAGGGAGCACTGGCACTGCCCGTAACAGAAACCAGTATGAAATCGGCTTTTAGCATTCCTAACGACATCCCTTTCTCTAACTTCCAAGCCTTAGTTCAGCAATACTCAAATATCCATGACACCGCTTTCTACTGGAAAAAGGATCTATACCCAAGCATCGTTAACCTGTCACTAAGCCTGGCTAACTACACGCAAATCAAAGATTACATGCTTAATCCTTTGAGCGACGCCCTTAATGAGATGTTGGCAAAGGCATTCTCACCGTTACCAGAAGACATTGAAGCCGTTGAACGCAACCGAAAAATGGCGATTGCTTACCTGAAAAGCCTGCAAAACTTTTCATTGAGATACCAGCAAGAGGTGTCCGATGTGGGTGACAACTTGTTGGACTTTTCTGCGCAGCTAGATACGCAAAAGCTACAACTTGAAGTGTTAGAAGGCACACATAACGACTATCTAACGGATGATGGCAGTGCACTTCAACAGCAAGTAAACGACATCAATGCCAGAATCGCGCAACTCAACAAAGACTACACTCACTACGTCACGGTTGCCTCTACCGCCGTCACCTACGCATGGTTCCCTTTAGTCGCTGCACCTATCATGGGTGTCTACGGCGATAAAGCGGAGAAAGCACGTAAGCTTCGCAATGAACTGCAGAACGAAGTTAAAGATTTAGAAGAACAATTGTCTTACACACAAAAGGTATATAACTCTTACCATCGCTCTTCAGAAAGCATTGATCTTATATCTCAGCAAATTGAAGATGCTATCCCACATATTAATAAGCTAAAGTTAAATTGGCAGAAAATGAATACCGACTTCACATCACTGCTCGCAGCATTGGATGAAGCTCAAAACAATGCCGATATCATGAAAGACGACGCAATGCTTGGTGCTATCGGTGCATTAGCCAATACATCGGTTGCAAAAATGAACTGGAATAACATCAGCGAGAAAGCCAAGGCATTTGCAAATAATGCTTATATTCAAGAAATGGAGTAATCCATACCCATCGACAAAGAGCTCGGCAAAGCGACGCCTCGCTATAAGTTAAACCAGCAAGAACAATAAAAACAAAATAACACCACGCCTTATGAAAAATAAGGTGTTGGTTTCTGCTACCCAAATTTTGGCTAATACTCATTTCGACAGGACATTAATATGGGAATTCTACCGATTATTATTTCTCTTTCATTATCTCCACAAGCTTTTGCTAGTGACTGGCTAGAACTTAATAACTTGCCTAATTCCACCGAATACCCAACTTGGGTTCAATCTGCTTATTCCGATGTCGATGTTCTCTCTCGCTCTACATCTGATCTCCACATCAACCTCAGTGACTGGATTGCGGATCAGAACCTCTACGTGACTAAACCCTCAAAGATCGTCGTTTTTGCCGATACTATTGAGGTTCCAGAAAACTTCAACTTGGTAGTGAATAACCAAAACATTCTCATTTTTGCCCGTAAAATTGTCGGTCAAGGAGCCCCAACTTTCGTTCTCGGGCAACAAGGCGCGGCGGCATCAGTGACTGTAATAGTAGGAGAGATCGAAACTCCGATTAATGTCCTCGCCTTCCAACACGATGGCAGCATCACTCGAGATGCTCTTTCTGCAGAAGACGGTGATGGAACCTCTGTGGTACTAGCAGGAGAACACTACCGAAGAACCACCATCGACTCGAACATTACAGGGCAAATGAAACTGGCGACCACACCTTTTACCGACATTGTTAACCGCTCTTTTGATATGGCTGCCAGCTTATTCGACACGAATCCAGAGCTTAGCCTCGAACTGATTAACTGGATTGAACAGAGTTTACGTCACGCCGGCTCTGTGGTGGAAGATGACCCTATCCTTTCAGACCTGTACCTACAAACCGTTGCCTTTAAACAGTTCATTAGTTTCAGCACTAAAGAGAGCAACTATGTGCCTTATCTCGATAAGGTGCTCTACCAAGGCAAATACGAAGCGTACCTGAATGCAATGATCGCGTATCAAGCGCAGTGGGATGTCATACAAGACAGAAGTACGGTGATAGAAGACAAGATTGAAGCTGCGAAGTTAGCACTCGCTAACGTTGAAGACGTTCTCAGAGCGCAAGACTCGATCATCACTCAAACCCAATCCAACATCGACAAAATAGGCGACAGCCTGACCGAAATCGACAGCCAATACAAAGCTCAGGAACTTATGACACTGAGTGCAAGAACCACTTACTTGGTCGGTGTGGAGAACTGGAAAGCTCAGCAAGAACTCAATGCAGCATTGGCTATCTTCAAAGCCATCGCAGAAATTGGCAGTGCCGTCAGCGGCGTGTTCACAGGAAATCTATCTGGCGTTAACGACCTCACCGAGCAGTTGGCTAAGACGCCAGAAGCACTGGATAAAGCGAAAAATTTAGTCACCAATATCAAGACAGTCACGGGGATCATTGATAGCGTTACCAAGACTATTTCGGGCATCGCGCAGCTCACTACCGATGTGAAATCGACCATCAAGCTCCATAAGATCTCCGAAGCAATGGATGGCTTTGACTTTAATATTCCGACTTTGAATGAGAGCAATCTGGCCTGGGACCTGATGATCACCGAGATCCGCAGTAACTTAAGACTTGCTGATAGCTTGGGGATTAAAGGCGCGAGACAATACTTAGTCGAACTTGAAAAACAAGTGCTATTAGGTAAAGCAATTAACACCACTCAGCTTAATTTTGCGCAAGAGCAAGCCAAACTCGTCGACCTATTCTTGACCAAGAACGTCACCGCTAATCAACAGCAAAGATTGAGTGACGCCATTGAGAGTTATCAGGTAGACAGCGAAAGTTTCGATTCCATCGAGCGTGAGCTTTCGCGAGTACTAATGCACTTCAAACGACCAATGTATGTGGCTTTGTCTAACTATGTTCAAGCATACGAATACTGGGCATTGAAACCAAGTGAGATCACACCTTCGCTGAATAAAAGTTACTTGGAATACCAGTTTGACCTCGCGTCCATAGAAAATGAGTATGTGAATACACTCTCTTCATTCCAGCCAGCACCACAAGACTTCACTATCGACAACTACACCATCTCTAGCCCAGAGCAACTCGATAGCTTCGCAACCACTGGCGAGTTGAACTTCACTATTCCATTAGGACAGGCACAACTATGTGCATTCGACCGAGTTAGACTCTCTACAGTACGTGTGTTCTTAGAAGGGGAAAGCTTACCTTATGGCAAGCAGTTCAACCTTAAAATATCGAGTTCAGGTAACTATGCCGACCGCTATCAAGATCAGGATTACCAATTCAGTTCTAATCCGGTCGCAAGAGCGTTTTACTACCGCTTAGATGATCCAACCACCAATGACGTTAGCATCATCACCGATGGCGCAGTGGCGAATAAATTCGAGTATGCGTACTTCCAGCCAACTCCATTCTCGACATGGAATGTCACCCTCAACAACTTCGATGAGGCAGACCAAGCCAACAACCAATATCTAAAAGATGTCGAACAAATTAGGGTTGAGTTCTCAGGCAGTGGTATCCCGAATGGCAACAGTTGTTCTAACTGAAGTGAAGAATAGCAAAGCTATATCATAGCCATAAAAAAGGCCGACAAGATGTCGGCCTTTTTCGCTTCATTCGATTAACGACTTAGCGTTTGGAGTCTAATCCATCAAACTCTTAGACTTAATCGCCTTCTTAGACAGTTCTTTGGCAAACTCGGCAATGTCGGCTTCAAACTCATCGACACTTTGACGAATCTCATCCAGTTGAACAGTTTGCATTACGCGGTTTTCCATTACGATTTGGCCGTTCACAATCGTCGTGTCGATGTTGCTCGGGTTCGCTTGATAAACCAAGGTTGCGTATGGATCGTAGCTTGGCATCATGTTCGCTGATTGTGTTTCGACAATCACTATGTCCGCTTTTTTACCAACCTCCAGAGAACCAATTTGGTCTTCCATGTGTAAGGCTTTTGCACCACCTAAGGTTGCCATTTCAATCACTTGCTCAGGAATCATGATGGTGCGATCTGAGTGCTTCAAGCGTTGCATGTTCGCTGCGTAGCTTAGGGTACGCATGATATCGACTTGGTTTGAGCTCATTGGCCCGTCAGTACCCAAACCTACTCGCATGTCAGCACGGTACATATCCCATGCTGGTGCGATGCCGGTTGCGCCTTTAGCGTTCGCCATTGGGTTGTATGAGATTCCTGCATCAGCTTGCTTTAAAAGCTTTTGATCGTTCTCCGAAAGGTGGATACCGTGAGCAATGACTACACGCTCGTCCAACACACCAATTTCATCCATGTATTCGACTGGCGACGTTGCCTTAGTTTCATCTTTAATGCGCTTCTCTTCATTCGGGAATTCAGCAACGTGAATTAATACAGGCACATCGTATTGAGCAGACAGTTTGTTGATTTCTTGGAGCTTGTCTTTGCTCACTGTGTACACAGCGTGCGGTGCATAAGCAGGGGTAATCAGCTCGTCGTTTTGGTATTGCTCAATGAAGCCTTTAGCATAATCGATACCGCCATAAGGTTCTTTAGCATCTACCACTGGGAACCTAATCACGGTCTCACCGAGTACCGCACGTAGGCCAACTTCTTTAGTCGCTTTTGCCATTTCATCCATATGGTAATACATATCGGCGTAAGTCGTGACACCACTCTGTGCCAGATCGATACTGCCTAGCTTGGTCGCGTTATAAATCAGTTCGCGGCTTAGCTTTTCAGCTTCAAGCGGGAAGAAGTAAGCGAATAGTCGGTTGGAAATACCCTCTTCGCCTAGACCGCGAAACGCAATCATAGGAAGGTGATTGTGAGCATTAACCATGCCTGGCATAACAATACCATCTTGAGCATCAATCACCTTTTCAGCTCGGTATTGAGTAATCAAGTCCTCATTACCTACCGCGATGATCTGGTCGTTTTTCACGACAACAACACCATCTTTAATCACATCCATTTCAGAGTTGATCGTCAGGACTTGCCCATTAGTGATAATCAGATCGGCGTTGTATGTTTGAGTTGCCACTGTCGAACCACAGCCAGCCAGTAAAACGGCGCTGATGGTGCATGCCAAGCTTTTAAGCGTCATTGCTAAACCTATATGTTGTGCGTGTAATATTGTTAGAAGCTTCACTTTGTTGTTCTTAGCTATTCATGCTTGATAACAATAGTGCCGCCAATTTTCGCGACACTATACCCTTATATTTAAATAAAATGGCATACCAAATCTAGCCAAATTCAATATAAATTAGTAATTGCACAACAGGTCACAAAAAGTGGCTTTACACTACTCGTCACTCCTGTACAAAAACAAAAAAGGCCCGCAATCGCAGACCTAAATAAACCTTCAAATACCGCTAGCTTTTCACGCCGCAACCTTTAATCACTAGCTGAGTGATAAACTCAGCGGCTTCTTCGTAGTCTTTATCATCGAGCTTATCTTTCTGCATAACGCTGCAAATCTGCCAGCCAAAATCGGCATAGGTTTGGGTTGCCGCCCAAATGGTAAACATTAGGTGATGCGCAGGCACGTCGTCCATCAGCCCTTTTGCCGACCAAGTCGAGAACTTATCAAGGATCATCTGTGACTGCTTATACAACTCATCACCGATCTCTTTCGGAAGCACTTTAGCACCTGACATCACTTCATTAGCAAACACTTTAGAAGCGTGTGGGTGGTCGCGTGAGATGATTAACTTAGTTTGAATGTATTGAGATAGGGCTTCTACGGGATCACTCAGCTCTTCAATAGGACGAGAGGCTTCAAGTAACGGCTGCGTGACGGTTTCTAGAACGGCATTGTAGAGCTTGTCTTTCGAGCTGAAGTAATAGAATACGTTGGGTTTGGGAATGTCGGCCGCCTTCGCGATATCCGCCATTTTAGTTGCGGCATAACCATGAGTAGCGAATTGTTCACACGCCACTTCGATGATTAAATCTTGATTCTTTTGTCTGATCCTAGACATATGACTTCCTTTACAGCTCATTACTTAAACCATAGTAATCAACGTGCTTCATTAGTCCAGAAGATAATTCAAGAACTCAAGGTCACCGCATTGATAACAAAAAATGGCCGCCCACATGCATAGGGGAGCGACCCTTTTATCCGGTTGCTAGAGAATCAATATTGCACGGAAGTCATTGACGTTAGTCAGCGTAGGCCCTGTCGTCAGCAGAACGCCTGTTTGCTTGAAAAAGTCATAACTATTATTCGCCTCTAGATAATCATCGGCTTTGAGTGATAAGCGAGTACCTTCTTGCCAGGTTTCTGGTGTTATCCATGCTCCGGCATTGTCTTCCACACCGTCAATACCATCCGTATCAGCGGCCAATGCGAATATGTTGTCCTGCCCTTTCAGTTCGTTGTACAAACTTAAAAGGAACTCACAATTGCGCCCACCACGACCGTATCCTTTAACCGTTACTGTTGTTTCACCACCTGAAAGCAATACACAAGGAGTCTCGAAAGGGTGCTTATTATTAGCGACTTGTTTAGCTAATGCTGCGTGCACCTTCGCTACTTCTCTCGCCTCCCCCTCGATGCAATCACTCAACACATACGCAGGAATACCCAGACCTTCAGCCTCTGCCGCCGCTGACTCAAGGGCAGACATGGGAGTCGCGATAATATGGTGCTCGGCGTTTTTCCAACAAATGTCATCTGGCTTGATGGTTTCAGATTCTGGTTTATTCAGCCACTCAAATGCCGAGTTAGGTATTTCTATCTGGTAGCGTTCCAATATGGCGAGCGCATCAAAACGCGTGGTGGTGTCCGGTACGGTTGGTCCAGATGCAATCACACTGATTTCATCACCCGGCACATCGGAAATCGCCAATGACACCACTCTTGCTGGATACGCTGCTTTGGCAAGTCGGCCGCCCTTTATCGAAGATAGATGCTTACGAACACAGTTCATCTCATCAATGGCTGCACCAGATTTAAGCAGCGCTTTGTTGATTTGTTGCTTCTCTGCCAAGCTAATATCGCCACCAGGCAGACTCAGTAATGCGGAACCGCCTCCCGACAAAAGACATATCACGGTGTCGTCTTCACTTAAGTTGCTCACCAACTCCAACATCCGGTGACTGACTTCAAGCCCCATCGTATCCGGAACTGGGTGCGCCGCTTCAATCACCTCAATGTGCTCGCATGGCGCGAGGTGTTCATAACGAGTCACAACCAAGCCTTCTAAATCACGCAGCGCAAGGTCTTGCTGTTTCTTTACTTGCCATACGGCTTCCAATTCAGCGGCCATCGATGCTGCCGCTTTCCCTGCCCCAATAACGACAGTTCGCCCAGCTTGGTTTGCCGAGCGATAAAATATGTCTTGAGGAAGAAAAGGTTCGATGTGATTTTTGGGTAGTGCCTGATTTACAGCACTTGAGAAAAGGGTTTGCAGAAACTGCTTAGCATCAATGTCCATCAGCCACTCCTTAGTTGACGTAGGAAAAAAGAACCCCAATACAAGGCGAAAGGGTGCCTGCTAAGATTAAGTTGGAAAGGAACAACTTCAACCTTTGCCTCGTATCGGGAACGCGTATAAAAGGAGACGAAACTACGCGATTTATAAACAAACTGTTTGAAACTGGGGGCTAACTTATCGAAGCTAGCCCTGATTCATTGGTTTTAGTTTCATTAGAAACGACAAAACCAATTATTGAGACGGATTACTCGTTAGGGATTAGCGAATTGAGTGATCAGAACGCTTCTCTATCGCTTGAATCAGCGCAGAGTGGTCCCAACCTTCACCGCCCATTTCAGCACATTCGCCAAATAGCTCTTGTGCGATAGCTGTGTTTGGCAGCGCAACACCTAGTTCTTGTGCGCCCGTTAGCGCAAGATTTAGATCTTTCTGGTGAAGCGAGATTCTAAAGCCAGGGTCAAATGTGCCTTCCACCATGCGCTCACCATGAACTTCAAGGATCTTAGAATTAGCGAAGCCACCCAGTAACGCCTGGCGAACTCGCGCTGGATCAGCACCGGCTTTTGATGAAAATACCAGTGCTTCAGAGACCGCTTCAATGTTCAGTGCAACGATGATCTGGTTGGCAACCTTACAAGTTTGGCCAGCACCGTTATCACCCACCAGCGTGATATTTTTGCCCATCACTTCAAATAGAGGTCGAGCTTTATCAAAAGCGTCTTGCTCACCACCCACCATAATAGTCAGTGCGGCATTGATCGCGCCTACTTCGCCACCTGAAACCGGAGCATCAAGATATGATGCACCACCTTCGTTGATGCGTTCTGCAATAGCTTTCGTTGCGGTAGGTGAGATAGAACTCATATCGATAACCAGCTTGCCCGTCGCACCACCAGCGGTAAGACCTTGCTCGACACCGTTATCACCAAACAGCACCTCTTCTACTTGAGGGGTGTTCGGCACCATAAGAATAATGACATCCGCCTGTTCCGCGGCTTCGGCTGGGGAATGACAAACCGTTGCACCTGCTGCAACCAACTCGGCAGGAGCAGCGATGAAATGATCCGACAGAATCAAGTCGTGACCTGCTTTTTGAAGGTTACTCGCCATAGGTTTACCCATGATGCCAGTTCCGATAAATGCAATTTTAGACATGTTGTTCTCCTTAACGTTTGAGGGTTACCAGGCGCAATTAACGGTACTGGTTCAGCCAATCAAGGCCTTCGGTCGTTGTCGTTTTCGGTTTGTATTCGCAGCCAACCCAGCCTTGGTAGCCAAGCTCATCAAGGTAGTTAAGTACGAATGGGTAATTGATTTCTCCGGTTCCCGGCTCGTGTCGACCAGGGTTATCAGCCAGCTGCACGTGAGCGATTTGACCAATATTCTGCTGCATGGTCGGCGTAAGATCGCCTTCCATAATCTGCATGTGATAGATATCGTATTGGATAGAAAGATTATCGCTCGCCACCTCTTTAATGATGGCTTTCGCTTGCTCTGTGGTGTTTAGGAAAAAGCCCGGAATATCGCGCGTGTTAATCGCTTCAATCACTAGGCTAATGCCTTCGGCAGCCAGAGCATTTGCGGCATAGTGAAGGTTAATCACAAAGGTTGCCTGAGCGTCTTGTGGAGTCACTCCCTGTGGGACAATGCCCGCCAAACAGTTCACCTGTTTACAGCCCAGTTTCTTGGCATAAGCGATCGCTTTAGGCACGCCCGCTTGAAACTCTTCAACGCGTGCTGGGTCAACCGCAATACCACGATCGCCTGCATCCCAATCACCAGCAGGCAAGTTAAATAGCACTTGCTCTAGATTATTAGTATCAAGCTTTTGTTTAATCTCATCCGCATCAAAGGCATATGGGAAAAGGTATTCGACGCCTTGAAAACCTGCCTCTGCGGCGGCTTCAAAACGGTCCATAAAATCAACTTCCGTGAATAACATTGACAAGTTTGCTGCAAATTTTGCCATGATTCTGTCCTTACTCTTTGTTTGGTGAAGCTAATGTGGTTTGGTGAAGCCTCACTTTATTGGAGGCTTTCCGTAGAGCTCAATCTCGCTCTACGGATACACATTACTTCGTGATTACTTGTACGCTAACGCGGTTGGTGCATCACTGCTGCTTTCCGCAAGCGGTTCAAATTCATTGATGGCGTTGATCTCTACGCCCATAGAGATATTGGTCACGCGCTCCAAAATCAGCTCTACAACCACAGGCACTTTATGCTTATTCATAAGTTCTTTAGCTTGCTCAAACGCTGCTGCAATTTGGTCTGGTTCGCGAACTCGAATCGCCTTACAACCAAGGCCTTCAACAACAGCAACATGGTCAACACCGTAGCCTTCAAGCTCTGGTGCATTCTGGTTATCAAATGCCAGTTGCACACAGTAATCGATATCAAACTGACGCTGCGCTTGGCGAATCAAGCCTAGGTAGGAGTTGTTCACCAGTACATGGATGTATGGCAGGTTGAATTGAGCACCTACTGCTAGCTCTTCAATCATAAATTGGAAATCGTAGTCACCGGAGATAGCGACGATATCGCGATCCGGATCCGCAGCTCGCACACCCAATGCCGCGGGTGTTGTCCAACCAAGCGGGCCAGCCTGACCACAGTTGATCCAATGTCGAGGCTTGTACACATGAAGGAACTGCGCTGCGGCAATCTGCGACAAGCCGATAGTGCTGACGTAGCAAGTATCACGACCAAATGCTTTGTTCATCTCTTCATAAACGCGCATCGGTTTCATCGGTGCTTCATCGAAATTGGTTTTGCGTAGCATGGTCGACTTGCGCTCCTGACACTCACCTACCCAGCCACTTCGATTTGGTAATTTACCTGCATCGCGCCACTCTTTAGCGACTTCAACCATAAGCTCAAGTGCCGATTTTGCATCTGAAACAATGCCTAAATCAGGGCAGAACACGCGGCCAATTTGGGTTGGTTCAATATCGACATGAACAAACTTACGACCTTCCGTGTAAACATCGACAGAGCCAGTATGGCGGTTAGCCCAACGGTTACCAACGCCAAATACGAAGTCAGAGTTGAGCATGGTTTCATTGCCGTAACGGTGAGAGGTTTGTAGGCCCACCATACCCGCCATTAACTCGTGGTCATCTGGGATAGAACCCCAGCCCATCAAGGTTGGTATCACTGGTACACCTGTGATCTCAGCAAATTGCTGCAGTAGCTCAGATGCGCCTGCGTTGATAACACCACCACCTGAGACAATCAGAGGTTTTTCAGCTTGTGCCATCATGCTGAGTGCTTTCTCAACCTGTTCGCGAGTCGCTTTGGGTTTGTATGGTTCAAGCGGCTCGTAGGTATCAATATCGAACTCAATTTCGGCTAACTGTACATCTAGAGGTAGGTCAATCAGAACTGGGCCCGGACGTCCTGAACGCATCAAATGAAAGGCTTTTTGAAAAGCGCGTGGCACTTGAGCTGGCTCCAGTACCGTGGTTGCCCACTTAGTAACAGGCTTGGCAATGGATTCGATGTCGACCGCTTGAAAGTCTTCTTTATGAAGGCGAGCACGTGGAGCCTGACCAGTAATACATAAGATAGGGATCGAGTCAGCCGATGCCGAATAAAGACCTGTGATCATATCCGTCCCTGCTGGACCTGAAGTACCAATACACACACCAATATTATCTTGGTTAGAACGTGTATAACCTTCAGCCATATGTGAGGCCCCCTCTACATGTCGAGCTAAGACATGATCTATCCCTCCGAGTTTTTTCATTGCTGCGTACATTGGGTTTATTGCTGCGCCGGGAACACCAAATGCGATGTCTACTCCTTCACGTTTAATCACTTCAACCGCTGCTTCAATCGCTTTCATAATTGCCATTCGAACCTCCAGTTATGATTGCATACAATTATATTAACTTTTGTATACTATTATTCATCCACAGCATTTATCAAGCCCAATTTGAAACAATTTTGTTACATCAACCTATCCTGTTGAACTGAAAACAAGCCTGAAAACCTTACAATTCATTGCTTTATATAAAATATCTTTACGTGAAAATAAATTACAAAAAGATCAAATGATAAATAAATGTTAAAACCCATTTGATTGTTTACAATTTCTACAATATAAATACCGTTAAAAAGAACACTTTGTATACAAAATAACATCATATTGTGTAAAGGAGACAAGCAATGATGAATGACGTGAAAGAAAGAGAAGAAACACTGTGTATGCAGGTACTTGGGAATATGGACACCCCCGAGTACAAAGAGATCTTGTCTAAAGATGCATTGAAATTCTTAGAAGCTATCGTTAACAAGTTTGGAGATCGCCGTCATGCCCTGCTAAATGATCGCGACATAAAACAAGCGCAATATGATGACGGTGAGCTACCTAATTTTAGGAAGGACACTATCTCTATTCGTCAGAATAAAGAGTGGAAAGTCGCAACACCGCCCCCGGAGCTACTGGATCGTCGCGTAGAGATCACTGGCCCTATCGAGAGAAAGATGGTGATCAACGCATTAAACTCAGGTGCGAAAGTCTTCATGTGCTGTTTTGAGGATGCGTCTTCCCCAACTTGGGCCAACATGGTTGAAGGGCAAATTAACTTAAGAGATGCCAATTTGGGCACCATCAGCTATTTTGATGAGAAGAAACAAAAGAACTACCAGCTAAACAGCGACCCTGCGTTGTTAATCGCTCGCCCTCGTGGAATCCATCTACCTGAACAATCAATTCATTTCAATAATCAACCCATCGCGGGTTGTCTGATGGACTTTGCGTTGTACTTTTTCCACAACTATCAATCACGAGCGCAGCAAGGCTTGGGCGTTTACTACTACATTCCAAAGCTTGAGAGCATGGAAGAAGCACAATGGTGGGACGACATTTTTAGTTTCACCGAGAACTATTTCAACGTAGCAAAAGGCACAATCCGTACGACCGTATTGATTGAAACGCTGCCAGCCGTTTTCCAAATGGAAGAGATCTTGTTCGCCATGCGCGGACACATCGTTGCGATGAACTGCGGCCGTTGGGATTACATCTTCAGCTACATCAAAACACTGAAAAATCATAAAGATCGTATCTTGCCAGACCGTCACGGGATCAGCATGGATCAAGAGTTCCTGAACGCTTACAGCCAACTGCTGGTTCGTACTTGTCACGCTCGTGGAGCACTGGCAATGGGGGGCATGTCAGCCTTCATTCCAGCAAAAGATCCACAAGAGATGGAACGTGTTACCGCCAAGGTTATTGAAGACAAACAAAGAGAGTCACAAAACGGTCACGATGGCACATGGGTCGCGCACCCTGCCTTAGTTGATTTAGCGATGTCGATCTTCGACAAGCACCTTGATGGCAAAGTCAATCAAATGGATTTCCAAAGCCCTGAGCACACCATCAATGCCGACACCTTACTTAAACCATGTGAAGGCAGCCGCGACGAGGCCGGCGTACGCAAGAATATCCGTATTGCGCTGTATTACATCGAGGCTTGGATCCAAGGCTACGGCTGTGTACCTATCTACGGACTAATGGAAGATGCCGCCACCGCAGAGATCTCACGAGCCAACATTTGGCAATGGATTCATCATGGCGTCACGCTCGATGACAGCCAAACCTTTACCAAACAACTATTCCACTCTTGGCTTTACCAAGAGTTAGACACAATAAAACACGAAGTCGGTGACTCGCGCTACGCAGCAGGTCGATTCGAAGAGACGGCCGATCTTTTCTATCAACTTTCTACAGCCGAAGAGTTCGCTGCCTTCCTAACTTTACCCAGCTATGGGCTTTTGCAAGAATCCAGCTAGGCGTCTTGCGGCGATTCAAACAGATCAATAAACACTGATTTTGGTCAGCTTGAATTAGCCAAGCCCCTGAAAATTAGGAGATAACATGGGAAGTTTGACTCTACAACAAGCGTTAACCATTATAGATGGCACCTTTAAAGCAGGCAAAGAGATTCACACAGAGCCACTCACTGTTGCTGTGTTAGACAGCGGTGGAAAACTGATTTCTCTGCAACGTCAAGATGGCTCCAGCATGATGCGACCTGACATCGCCATTGCTAAAGCCTGGGGCGCACTCGCACTAGGGTGTTCCTCAAGAAAACTCGCCCAAGATGCAGACAACAGGCCAGCATTTATCTCCGCGGTGAACGTACTCGCACACGGAAACATGGTGCCAGTACCAGGGGGCCTACTAATTCGAGACAAGGATAAAACGGTACTCGGTGCTATTGGTGTCAGCGGTGACATTTCAGACATCGATGAAAGCTGCGCCATCAATGGAATTGGCTACGCAGAACTGTTTAGTGACGAGATGCTGCAAGCTTAATCCAGCAGCAATAGAGATAACTTAAAAAGAAAAGCCGAAGCCTTATGCTTCGGTTTTTTTTATGAATCTAAAAAGAGATAAGCGAACCTACTCGTAGGCACTCAACCAAGTTTTTAAAAGTTGGTTAGTGTTTTTCTTCTGACTTGCCGATAAAGACTTAACCAGCTTTTTCTGCATTTCGACATGCTCAGTCATCATCTCATCAATCAGAACTAAGCCATCTTTAGTCAATTTAACGCTAACGCTGCGTCGGTCTTCTTTACTGTGCTCGCGGCCGATTAACCCTTTAGCTTCCAGTTTATCAAGACGATTAGTCATCGCACCTGAGGTCAGCATCATTGACCCAATCAGTTCAGAGGGCGTTAGTCGGTATGGCTTACCAGAGCGTCGCAAGGTTGCCAATACATCAAACTCACCCAATTTCATGTCGTACTTTTTATGAAGGCCGGCAACTTGCGTCTCCATATACTTGGCAATACGCATAATCCGGCCCATCATTGCCATAGGCTCAGTTTCTAATTCGGGCTTTTCCTTTGCCCATTGCGCTACAACGCGGTCGATAGCATCCATTTGCAATCTAGCTCCGTTATTAGTCTGATTACTTTAAACTAGTTTAACATAAAGATACTTTACAACCACTAGTTCTCAGTATACAGTTCACACAATAGTTATCTTAACGTAAAGATATTTTAGATGAACATATTATTAGCAATGATTCCCGCATTCTTCTGGGGAACAACTTATGCAGTGACGCAATTTACGCTACAGGAGTGGCCACCATTATTACTAGGTGCTTTGCGTGCATTACCTGCTGGTTTGTTATTGCTAGCGGTAAAACCGACACTGCCGAAAAAAGGCGAGTGGCAAATCATTTTCACTCTAGGCCTGATCAACATCGCGACCTTCTTTGGTTTGATCTTCGTGATGGCACTGACGCTGCCTTCAGCGATTTCGGGCGTGGGTATGATCTCTGTGCCTGTGTTCGCAATGATCTTCCATTGGGTAGTGAAAAAGCAGCGCCCACATTTGATTCAAGCCTTGTCAGGTATTGGACTGGTCACCTTGGCGTGGATTCTATTCAACCCAAGCCAAATTGCATTGAACCCTATCGGTTTAGGTGCCATGTTTGCCGCGATCATGTGTATCGTTATCGGCAGCAGCATTACCAAATCGCTGGGTAATCGCATGCACTGGTGGAAGGTACTGACATGGCAGCTGATTCTGGGCGGGGCAATCTTGTCCGTCGCGTCTGGCGTTCATGCCTTCATCGACCCGCAGCCTTATGTGAATGCTGTGGCTCATTTCGATACTCGCAACGCAATCGGCTTGGTTTGGGTGATTGGGCTAAACACAGCGCTGGGTTACGGTATGTATGTATGGCTACTACAACGTATGACGGTGGTTGATTTTACCTTTGGTGGCATCGCCAATCCAGTGGCAGGCATCGTGACAGGTATGGTGTTAATGGATGAATCTTTCACTACAGTACAATACTCGCTCATGACAGGCATGATCATCATGTCACTGCTACCACAACTGATTCTTGCGATCCGACAGTCCAAAACCATCAAACCTGTTACGCAGTAAAAGCGGCAAACTAAACTATAAAACGCGCCTTAAATTGGCGCGTTATTTATTAATGGTCGTTTACAAACTTAAGCCTAAATCTACTCAATATATCGAACCTTGGTCATCATCAACCCAAAGGCAGCCAACACTTGAGTCACAAAACAGCTGACAAAAAGTACCGACAAACCAAACATTGTCACCAAGTATCCAGAAGCAGCCAAACCAAATGGCATCAAGAGTTTAAACAAAGACCCTGTAATTCCAGCAACACGACCAAGGTGCTTTTCCTCGAATGCTTCTTGACGATAGCTCCAAATACAAATGCTGCTGTAGACGCCAATCGCACTCACCCATAAGAACGACATCATCAATACGCCTTTTTCAATGACAACCATGTGCGCTGAAGTCATACCTTGCAGTAAATAGCTTTGACTCAGCAATGCAGGGAACAAGAATCCAAACGCCTCTAATACAATAGACAAAATAAGCAGCACGCCAAGCCCGATGCGCTTTCTAACCTTATCCGCGGTAAAAGAACCTAATAATCCACCGACGCCGGACGCCGCGATCAAGTAACCAACCTCGATATGACTGAGCGCTAATTCAGCTTTAGCAAAATAGATGGCTTGAATCCAGAAAATTGCACCCGTGGTATTGATCACCATCACGACCAAGGTGATGTGCCACATGTTTTTATTCGCATATAAGATCAACCAACCCTCTTTAAGCGCACTAAGCACCGACTGTTGAGCCACGGGGGCTGATGGCTTGAATTCCAGTTTATTGAGCTGCCAAAACGCTAGCACATACATCCCCGCAATAAGCAAAAACACGTTATGTAACGCAGACAACAAAAGCAGCCCCCCAGACAAAACCGGGCCAACAGTTTCTAACAAACTGTACAAAGAACTCATTCTCGCGGTGGCGGTATTTTGCATATGCTGAGGTAACACATTTTTCATCATCCCAATACGCGCATTGTGGTAACCATAGTTAAACGCCATCATCAGGAACGCGCACGGAAACAGTGCGTACAAAGGGTTCGGCAAACATCTCACTGCAATATAAGAGACGACCAATACTGCTGCTTGCCCGATCAACATGCATTGTGACCACTGCTTTTTATTAAACCTATCAACCCAGACACCGATGAACAGAGCTAATAGTAGGTTGGGTAAAAACTCGACGGCTCTCATCCAACCCATCATCTCTGAAGACTCTGTCAACTCGTAAACCAACAAGGGCAAAGCAAGGTCATAAATCTTGGTACCAAAGGCAACAAAGAACGCTGTTGAGAACAAAACAATAAAGCTTGAGCTTTTCCAAATAGAGGGTGATGCCCCTATACCTTCTATACTTTCCATTTCTCACTCCTTTTAAAAACAATCGAATAACTCTATTATCGAGATCAAAAGATGAAGAAAAATAGAAAGATTAAACAAGGATTTCACCTTTATGCATTACTGGAAGGCTCTGGCATTTTTACGTTCTCGGGTACTCGTTAACCAACCGACCTCACTCTCTTTAACTGAAATAACGAATACGCTAGGTTGTACCAAACGTAACGCTCAATTGGTGATCAAAAAGCTAGTCAGCGAAGGTTGGATTGACTGGAAGTCGGGAGTTGGCAGAGGCAACCTACCCACACTCACGCTATTAAAAAGCTTGGACAGTGAGCTTGAGATACGAATAGATGAATTGCTCTCTGAGAATAAAGTTGACCAAGCATTGGATCTGGTTGATGAATCACAACGGGATCAGTTTCTACTAGGTTATATCAGCCGCTATCAAAGCTTGCCGACTGAACTAGATATTCTGCAAATCCCTTTTTATCGGGGAACACACAGTCTGGACCCGATTGAAGTCACACGACGCACTGAAGCTCACATCACTAGCTACCTTTTTAGTAACTTACTACGTTTCAACAAGTCAACTCACTCGTTTGATGGTGATCTTGCCATTGATTGGTACCAAACAGAGCACCGTTGGCACTTCACGTTACGCAAAGGCTTAGTCTTTCATGACGGTTCACCGATTCTAGCGCAAGACGTCAAAGCACACTTTCAACGTCTGATAGGCAGCAGTCATCACAATAGTAAGCAATTTAAATGCATCTCCGCTATTACTGTTATCGATCCGCTTCACCTCTGTTTCGATATCAATGCCAACACAGGCTACCTTCCGTCACTCCTGTCGTGCTCCGCCGCAGGTGTTGCTAAAAAAGTAGGAGATAAAATTATTGGTAGCGGCAGCTTTAAATTAGTGGAACAGTCCGAATGGCTAACCAGACTCGAGGCATTCAACTCCTACCATGGACACCGGCCTTGGGTAGATGGTATCGAGATGTGGAATGTCGGTGATAAAGCCAAAGACTATGAAATGCACTGCGATATTGTTCACTCACACCCACATTACCAACACTCATCCATCTCAAACGAGCTTGCCGAAATAGAACAGTGGGAAAAGGGGTGCGAGTACGCAGTGATAAACCCACATCGACACACTTGGCTATCAAACCCACAACATATTAAATCACTGAGTGAATTACTACGTTTGCTAGGGATCGCTAAAGACATACCTCTGGACACTGTCGGCTACGCCGCGGGGATGCTATCGACGTCCAATCAATCAACACAGCCAAAGATAGAAACGGCGAATAACAAAAGCCCATTGCAAATGACTCGACAATTCGCAGACCAGCTTAGCAAGCCTAAACAACCGTTAAAGATCCTAACCTATCAGCTGTTTGACCACATAAAAATGGCTCGCCACTATTGTGAGCGGTTGAATGAACTTGGTTTTATCTGCGAATATCAAGTGCTTGAGTTCCCAGAATTTTGCCAGTCAGATAACCTAAAAGATGCTGACATATTAATTAGCGGCGAAGTATTTTCAGATAACCTCGATAGTAGTTGGATGGGGTGGCTACAAAGTTCTATCACATTAGAAGTGTGCCTCACTGACGAGCAAAAACAGTGGCGAGATGAAAGCCTTGAACGGCTCTGGAAAATAACCGATTACCAACAACGACAACCTCTCTTCCTAAACATAGAAGCGCAGTTGATCGCATTCGGAATCTATCGACCAATTTTTCACGTTAAACAGCAGCTCAATTATGCCAAAACCGTGAATCCTGTGGAGCAGTTGGCGAACGGCTGGATTGATTTCAATCAAATCACTATGCGCCGCTAAATTGGTCAATTCTCAACCCAAATTAAACCTTACAAAGAACGATGACTTTATACAAACATCAATTGATAAAAATATTTACCTCTAAAGATCAATATTATAGATTTAATTTCTCCATTTAACTTCAATTAGAGACAAAAAGACAAATTTTTTCTCCGACGACCTCCTTATACTGTGACACGTCATTAGGGCGCTACAAGCCTATGATTTAAAATAATTATTAATGAGTAGTCACCATGAATTCGAAGTCGCTAACTATCTTGCTTTTTGTCTCTGTTTGCTTAATTTGGGGAACCACTTGGTTCGCTATGGAAGTGGCATTGCATTCTATACCACCAATTTTTGCTACTGGACTGCGCTTTTTACTTGCAGCCCCTCTGCTTGCAGTACTAGCAAAAGCCTTCAATCAACCTTTGCTGTTCCCTAAGGGCAAGCGTCAATGGCTACTTATTGTGGCACTGATGTATTTCGCGATTCCGTTCACTTTGATGATCTACGGTGAGCAATACATCTCTTCTGGTTTGGCTTCGATCATCTTCGCTAACATGCCTGTTGCTGTGATGCTGATGTCGGGTTTGTTCCTTGGTCTACGCTTAGCGAAGCATCAAATATTCGGCCTAGTTACCGCGGTTATCAGCCTGTGTTTAATTCTTGGCAACGAAATGCAAATGGGGGGTGATGACTACTTTATCGGTACGGTATGCCTAGGTCTTGCGGTTGCGATTCACGCGGTAATGTACGTGTTAGTTCAAAAACATTGTAAAGGCATCGAGGTACTGACTTACAACGCTGTACCAAGTTTCATTGCTGCAATTTTCTTGTTTGCAGTATCGGCAGTAGGTGAGAACGTGAACGTAGAATCTTTCACTTGGGATTCTATCTCAGCGGTCGTGTACCTAGGTTTTGTAGCAAGTGTCGGCGGTATTGTGGCTTACTTCAAACTAGGTCAGGTTTCGACGCCGTTCCAAGCCTCCATTTGTTTCCTTATCTTCCCAGTGGTTGCACTGTTAATATCTTGCTACATCAATGGTGAGGTGCTATCGGAACGGTCTCTGTTTATGATGATCCCTCTGCTTTGTGGCATCCTGCTAACCAAAGCACCGAAGAGCATCTTCAAGCTGCGTTCAACGCTTAAAGCGGCAAGCAGTAACTAAGCAGCTAAACTCTAAGATAAAACGCATTCAAACTGCCCCAGAAGCTCACCATATGCTACTGGGGTTTTGTTTAGCCCAAACTCGCCTTCACAATTTACTGCCCCTTGAAAGCCAGCCCCTTCTCATACTGAACCGCTTACCAAGCGAATGACTTAAACATCGCGATCAACTACATTAGACACAGCCATTGTTGCCAGCTCTGGTTAATACCCGTAATTATCTCTCCACAAAGGAATGTCATGAGTAATCCGATCAAAAATATGCGTCTTGTCAAAGGTCAACCTTGTAGGGTTGAGGAACTGACGAATAGCGACGATGCGTTCTTAGAGCCGCACAGACATGAATACTGGGAGTTAGTATGGTGCGTGGATAATCATGGCAGTCAGAGTATTGATTTCGTTGACTACGACAATAAGATCGGCCGTATTTTCACCATTGCACCGGGCCAAGTACACCGCTCAGAGCTAGTCGGAGAAAGTGCTCGTTTACTGGTATTTACCCCAGGCTTTGTTAAAACCAATCACCGCAACACTCAGCTGGTCGATACTGTTTTTGCCATGCACCAAAGCCGCCCTCCCTATTTGGATTGCAATGAAGAAGGCAACCGCTACCTGTTGCCTATTTTCGACATGCTGAAAGAAGAATGTGCACGAGAAGAGAGCGACTGGGACTTAGTAGAATCACTCATGAATAGCTTTTTGCGCTACATCCTGCGCTTTGCTAGCCAATCCTCATTAAAAGGTGAAGTACGCGATAGCCGAGTGAACAAGGTGGTTGATTTGATTGAACAGCACTACGTCACCCATAAACATTGTGATTTTTATGCGCAAGCTCTGTCGATAACCAACAAACGCATTAACGAAATTGTCAAAGCTGAAAAAGGTAAAACCGTCACTCAATTGATCCACGACCGAATCATTTTAGAAGCGAATCGAGAACTGATCTTCTCAACCAAGACCATCAAGACCATCGCTTTTGAACTCGGCTTCGAAGACCCAGCCTATTTCAGCCGTTTTTATCGCGGACAGATGAAAGAGTCACCGGCACAATTTCGAAGCCGATGTGCAAATAGTGCAATATAATACGCAGATAATCCCTTTTTTAGCCTCCACTAAGTTCCGATAATGCTCCCTCTTTATTTCATCCGTTTTGGTACATCCAAATTGTTGGGAGCTTGTTCGAATGGCCATAAACCTAAAAACCGATCCAATATCTAAGTCTTTTTATCAATACCTTTGGCCAGCGCTAACTGGCATGGTGATCAAATCTCTTTTCATCATGGGGGACGCTTGGTTCGTTGGGCATGGTGTCGGTCCTGATGGCTTGGGCGCTATCGCTCTAACCATCCCTGCCTTCTCAATATTTACTGCAATTGCCATGATGGTTGGTATTGGTGGTGCGGCGCTGATGTCTATTGAAGTGGGCAAAGGCAACGTAACCTCTGGGCAAACTCTGTTTAATCAATCGATGTTGATCACCGCTCTTTTTTGCACAGTAACCGTCAGCATTGCATTGTATTGGCTCGATGAGATTATTGCGCTGATGGGGGCTTCAGGATACATGGCTGAGCTCACTCACGACTACCTATCTGTAATGCTGCAGTTCTTCGTGCTCTACTCGTTAGCTTGGGTTATGTCGTGCTTTGTGCGTAACGATACCAACCCAAAACTGGCGACTTATGCCATGTCAATTGGCGCTATAGTCAACCTCGTATTGGATTACTTCTTCGTCCTAAAATGGGGTTGGGGCATGAAAGGGGCCGCCTACGGCACAGCCATCGCGCAGGGTGTCATCGCGTGTATTTTATTGAGTCACTTTTTACGCAAACAAGGCACATTAACACTGAGTTTAAAAGGCATTAGTTTTGATAAACTGCCAAGCATCCTGAAGATTGGCACTCCAACTTTCTTCATTGAAGTAACAGCAGCGATAACGATCTTACTGTTCAACTATGTACTGTTGGATCAGTTTGGCGAGAACCATATTATCGCTTATGGTTTAACAGCCAACATCGGGGTCTTTGCTCTATTTGTGATGGTCGGTATTGCTCAAGCTTGTCAGCCTATAATTAGCTTCAACCATGGTGCTAACCAGCCAAATCGCATCGAAGAAATCTTCCGCTTAGGATTAAAAAGTGCGGTCGGCAGTGGCCTAGTATTTATGGGGATTGTATATCTGTTCGCACCTCAAATCGCAGCGCTATATCTGGGGGCTTCAAGTGATTTGATAGGGTTATCCGCGACCGCACTCACCTTCTTTTTCTTTGGTGTGCCGCTAATGGGGATCAACTTAGTGATTGCTAACCTGTTTCAAGCTACTGCCAAACCTAAACAGGCAACACTAATATCTCTTGCTCGCGGTTTTGTGTTCGTGGCTTTGGGTATCATCATTCTGCCAAAGCTGTTCCCAGAACAAGGGATTTGGGCAAGTATTCTATTCGCGGAAACTCTAACGGCAATCGTCAGCTCTAGCATGTTACACCGTAACAAAAGGCGCTTTACTGACTCCTTAGAGCAACAAGTCGTTTAGACGAGCGAACAGCAAAAACTAAAAAAGCTCTAATATCGCTATTGGAGCTTTTTATTTATCTCGCGTTAGGTGGCCGTGACATTAGCGCCAGCTAAACATTCGTACTTCGTTGCCCTCTTCTGGCTTCTTAGGAATATTCAAAGACAGCGCTAAAGAAACCACAGCCATTGCTGCACCAATGTAGAACACTGTCGCAGGCGAAGATAGCCAAATCACACCGAAGACAACAGGAATGACAACCGCCGCAATATGGTTGATAGTGAAAGACACGCCCGCGGTGGAAGCCATATCAGCCGGATCGGCAATCTTCTGGAAGTAAGTTTTGATTGCTAGAGCGAGAGCAAAGAATAGATGATCGACCACGTACAATGCTGCCGCCCATTCTGCACTTTGCACCAAGCCGTAACCGACAAACACGCCTATCAAACCCACATACTCGAAGATAAGCGCTTTACGCTCGCCCACTACACCAATGAACTTACCGATTCGCTTAGCAAACAAGAAGTTAAACAGGTAATTAATTAAGAACAGTAGAGTAACGTCTGCCGCTGAATAACCGAACTTCTCTACTATCAAAAAGCCTGCGAATACGGTAAATATCTGTCGTCGGGCCCCACTCATGAAGGTCAACGCATAGTAGAGCCAGTAACGCTTTCTCAGCACCAATTTCTTATTTTGTTGAATCTTGGTTTGAAATTCAGGGAAGCCAAAAGTCATCACTAGCACCAGAACAAAACCTAGGCCGCCAGTAATGCCATAGACCCAAGCGAAATCGAGCTTTAACTGCTCCAACATCACCCAAATAGAGCCATAGGTGATCAAAGATGCGAAAGCACCAACCGAGATCATTTTACCCAGCATCTCTGGCGCTTCTTCTTTGCTCAGCCATTGTAGGGACAAAGATTGCTTGAGGGTTTCAAAATAATGAAAGCCTGTCGACATCAAAATGGTGGTAAACAAAAGGCCGGTAAGTGAAGGGAACAAGCCAGTAATCGCAGTACCGATAGTAAGCATCGCGAGCGATACCAACATAAAGCGCTGCTCGCGGATGAAAGCCAGCACAAACACCACAGTAAAAGCTAAAAAGCCTGGGATTTCACGAACACTTTGTAGCAAACCGATATCAGCACCGTCAAAATTCGCTTTCTCTATCACGAAGTTGTTCAGCAGAGCCATCCAGCTCGAAAACGCAATAGGTACAACAATAGAAATCAATAATAAAAAGTTTTGCGGCGTTTTCCAGCTCGCCTTCGATGCACTCATAACAACCAAATCCTAAATGGTAATGTTACATCATACTCTGCTTTTCTCTTGAGTCACAAATCATTAACACTTCTGGAGAAGTTAAAATGACACGGCTTTAATCGTTTGCATAGGGGAGCGTGAAAACAGCAATCGACACCTTGAAATGATGAAATATTATGTTACATTTACACCCTGCTTGATCACAACCAAGTGACGGGAATGACAACCCTGCGTAACACTCCTCTCTATTACGCGCCTCCCAATATCAAAATTTCATTCTAAGCCTACCTACACTTGCAGCGTCTGCGCTTATGACTTGTATAATAATAACTCATTGGATTAACTATGTTTCCCATCTCTCATGAGGGGAAGTGGTTTCGATTTTTAATGGTATTCGTATTCCTTGGTGCTGCCATGGAGACGGATATTTATCTACCCACATTTCCCGATATACTGAACGACTTCAACACTGACGCGGTTATGGTGCAGCGCATTCTGAGCTATAACTTTATCGGCATCTGTATTGGTTCCTTACTCTATGGACCACTATCGGATCATTTTGGTCGCCGAAAGATACTAATGTTTGGTTTTAGTGTCTTTCTTGCTGCAAGTATCGGCTGTATTTATGCTTCGAGTATCGAGCAATTACTGGCGTTTCGACTGCTTCAAGGCTTTGGCAGTTCAGCGTGTGTGATCGTCGGTACCGCAATGATCTTTGACCTGTTTGATGAAGAATCCGCCGCCAAACTGATTGCCGATCTCAACACGTTAGTGGTCAGCTTGATGGCTTTTGCACCTCTTATTGGCGGCTGGATAAGTCTCCATATGGGGTATAAAGCAAACTTTGTCTTTATCGCCATTTTAGTACTGCTTTCTGCAGCCAATTGTTTCTTCTTCTTGCCTGAATCTTTGAGTAAAGATAAACGGAAGAAGGTCGCGCCTAAGCGAATAGCAAGCGACTATAAAACCGTATTGTCTTCGTCAGCCTTTTGGTACAACACGCTAGTGACGAGCTTAATTCTTGCCGCTTATATGATATATGTTTCCAACATGTCGTTATTGTATATAGAGCAATTAGAAGTCAGCCCTGATCAGTTCCCGTTTTTCCAAATGGCAACACTGGGCACATTCGTCTTGGTGAGTTTGAATAACGCACGCTTAATCGACAGGTTTGGTATCGATAAATTAAAAAGTACTGGGCTTAGCTTAATATTTACCACCACGCTCATCTTTTTCTTATTGCCGTCTGAGCAACTTAACTCACCATTCATCCTAACAGGGACGATGTGCTTGTTTTCAATAGGTGCAGGGTTATCGATTGGATTGTTCTTTGCGAAATCGATGCAAGTTTTTCCAGATCTAACAGGGATCGCAGCATCACTGGTGACAGCTATTCGTCTATTTATCGTTTCTGCAGCGATTGATTTAGGCAGTAATGCGTATGAAGGCACGTCGGAGTCAGTCATACATGTGATGACCGCTGTCGTTGCCTTTTTAGCGGCTACCTCCTCAGTCAATTACTGGCGTCAAAGCCGGTTTAAGCAGGCTGAAAGCTCTTGATTAAACAGCTCAACAAATCGCGGATGGATTGATAACGTTGGTAGAGCATAACGAAAAAGCCCAGCAAAAGCTGGGCTTAATTCATAGTAACCTAATCGAATTTATTCAGCAGTTTGACATCGCAATTTACAGCGACACCACTACTGCTGTATGTACGTTTTCCATCCTTACCGAACTTAGTGAGCTTCGCCCTAAGGTCTATGATGCCTTAGGCATTTCGCAGGATGAGTGTATCTAAAATCCCGAAAACAGCATGAAAGTGTTCAACAAACACCCGTGCTTAGATTGTAGAGCAGAATTTAGATCAGTCATAACTCATTCTGACTTGAGTTATGACGCGATCGTTCAGGTAAGGAATCATTCAGATTCCTTACCTTCAAGAAAAGTTATCCATCGAATCCCATTGATTCCGTCAGATACAGAGCACTATACATGCTTAATAAAAGCTTGGCTAAGCAGCTGAAAGAGTGAATCTACGTTGGGCATGGGCGTCATATGTTCAGATAAAAGTGTGTGAACGTGTGGCTCTACAACGGTTGGATTACCACAAATTTGATTGTAAAAATTCACTGGCTCAACGATGTGTTCTAAGTCTGCATCTAACAAAATACAAGCTTGGGACAGTACTATTTGACCGCCTCCTCTTTTCAGCAAAACACGTTGAGCCGTCCCCACTATTTTTTGCTTGTTGATGTTAAGATTGTAATCGCCATCGCAATAAGAACCTGGAGTTGCGTGCACATCGACATCAACGCCTAACTCTCTAAAAAATTGAGTTAATACATCACATAAATGCAGATAGGCTTTTTGAATATTATACACTTCATCGCTCGGCCAATGATAAATGTGCGATAGGTTAATCACACCAGGTAGCTGGGGAACGGGCGCACCACCCGTTTTACGAGAAGAGAGTTGCCAACCTTGTGAATCGAGTTGCTTTCTAGACTCCAACGTCACTGGCCACTTGTTACCAGCAGGCAAAACAAGTGTCGGTGTTTTGGCTTGCCACAACATTAAGGCTTGCCCAATCTCACCATTTTGAATCTGCTGCAATAGATCATCTTCTTTTTCAAACGCACGATCAACATCAATGTGCGGGTAACGCACGAGCTTATTCGTTAACTTCAATGCACTTTCCTCTACAGCTTGTTGGGTTCAAGTTAATCATTGGCCCCAATAATATATCCCCCTAATCCAATACAACATAGCGCCAAAGGTGCATTATTTTATTATTCCTATCAATGCCGTACCGACTTAGTTAAGAACCTAGAGCTTGGACAGCTTTAGTCAAGCAAGGTTGTCTGATATGGTGTCGGTAGAACTTCAGCAATTGTTTTAGATAATATTGAATATGAAAACACTCACCATACTTGATGGCGGCATGGGCCGAGAGCTCAAAGAAATTAGCGCGCCGTTCTCACAGCCTCTTTGGAGCGCTCAAGCGCTGATTGAAGCCCCAGGTTTTGTTAGCCAAGCGCACCAAAACTTTATCGATGCTGGCGCTGAAATCATAACCACTAATAGCTATGCGTGTGTGCCTTTTCATTTGGGTGAAGAACTGTTTGCACAAAGAGGATTTGAGCTAGCAGCGCTGTCTGGCAAATTAGCTAGAGCAGTTGCTGACCAAGCGCTTCACACGGTCAAAGTGGCAGGCTCTGTTCCACCGCCATTTGGCAGCTACCGACCAGACTTATTCAAAGTCGCAGAAGCGGCATCTATCATTCAAACCCTCTACGATGCACAAGAACCAAATATCGATCTGTGGTTAGTCGAAACCCTATGCAGCGTACAAGAGTTTGAATCCATTCATGGGGTACTCAAGCAATCAACGAAACCGTGTTACTACGCCTTTAGTTTAGAAGATACCAAAGGCGACTCTGCATCTATTCGTTCTGGTGAGAGCGTAAAAGAAGCCGTCAAGCTTGTTTTCCAGTCTAACGCGACAGGCATCATGTTCAACTGTTCAGTACCGGAAGTGATGGATCAAGCGATTATCGAAACCAAACAGGTAATGGATGAGTTAGGCCAAGATCTAGAAATCGGTATCTATGCGAATAACTTTGCCCCGATCAGCAGTGAACATGAAGCGAATGACATGCTTCAAGAAATGCGCGAGTTAGATGGCCAAGGTTACTTAACCTATGCAAAACGCTGGCATGCCCTTGGCGCGAATATTATTGGCGGATGTTGTGGCATCGGACCAAAACATATTAAAGCCCTAGCGGATTGGAAACTTGAGATTATTGAAGAAAAATAGTTGGGACTTAGTGGCAGTTAAGCGCCCTGTTACTTGTATTCCAATGCAGGGCGAAGTCCACATATAAGTTGTTTAAAGATCATCTATCGATTCAAGTGACATTATGCGCCTATGGTCTGAGAGCTCAAAAAACG
>JAYYSE010000026.1:0-42292 GCA_036126475.1 Pseudomonadota bacterium
TCAAAGTTAAGCCAATGTGAATCGCTAACTGATAAAAAGGCTTTGGTTCAGATCACATATTTCTGGGGTTTTTGCTAGAATCTGGTATATTATTGACCGTTTTTTTAATCAAGCTAGTGGCACTAACCCTGATTGTAGAGGTGATGTGCGGCTACTTTTATGAGTGAATCGAGAATCCATGTCTACTCCACAGATTGATAAGTTAAGAAATATCGCAATTATCGCGCACGTTGACCACGGTAAAACAACGCTGGTTGATAAACTGCTACAACAATCAGGCACACTAGAATCTCGTGGTGAGACTGAAGAGCGCGTAATGGACTCGAATGACATCGAGAAAGAGCGTGGCATTACTATCCTTGCTAAGAACACAGCAATCGACTGGAACGATCACCGCATCAACATCGTAGATACTCCGGGACACGCGGACTTCGGTGGTGAAGTAGAGCGTATCATGTCTATGGTCGACTCTGTGCTACTGATCGTTGACGCAGTAGATGGCCCAATGCCTCAAACTCGTTTCGTAACGCAAAAAGCATTCGCACACGGCCTTAAGCCAATCGTTGTAATCAACAAGATTGACCGCCCAGGCGCACGTCCTGACTGGGTTATGGACCAAGTATTTGACCTATTCGACAACCTAGGTGCTTCTGACGAACAGCTAGACTTCAAAGTAGTTTACGCTTCAGCACTGAACGGTTGGGCTTGCCTGGAAGAAGGCGAAACTGGCGAAGACATGGAACCACTATTCCAAACTATCGTTGAACAAGTAGCAGCACCACAAGTTGACCTAGACGGTCCACTACAGATGCAAGTTTCTCAGCTAGATTACAGCTCTTATGTTGGTGTTATCGGTGTTGCTCGTGTAACTCGTGGTTCTGTTAAACCAAACCAGCAAGTAACTATCGTAAGCGCAGACGGTAAAACTCGTAACGGCAAAGTTGGCACAGTAATGGGCTACCTAGGTCTTGAGCGTCACGAAGTTGAACAAGCGAACGCAGGTGACATCATCGCAATCACTGGTCTTGGTGAGCTAAAAATCTCTGACACTATCTGTGCGCAAAACGCAGTAGAAGCGCTTCCAGCACTGTCTGTAGATGAGCCAACAGTAACAATGACGTTCCAAGTAAACACGTCTCCATTCGCGGGTAAAGAAGGTAAGTTCGTAACTTCACGTAACATCCTAGAGCGTCTAGAGAAAGAACTGGTACACAACGTTGCACTACGTGTTGAGCAAACAGACGATCCAGACAAATTCCGCGTATCAGGCCGTGGTGAACTTCACCTATCTATCTTGATCGAAAACATGCGTCGTGAAGGCTTCGAGCTAGCAGTATCTCGTCCAGAAGTAATCATCAAAGAAGAAGATGGTCAGCTAATGGAACCGTTCGAGACTGTAACGATCGACGTTATGGAAGAGCACCAAGGCGGCATCATGGAGAACATCGGCCTACGTAAAGGTGAGCTGACTGACATGTCTCCAGACGGTAAAGGTCGTGTACGTATGGACTTCGTTATGCCATCTCGTGGCCTAATCGGTTTCCAAACTGAGTTCATGACTCTAACTTCAGGTTCTGGTCTTCTGTACCATACATTCGATCACTACGGTCCACACAAAGGCGGCGATATCGGCCAGCGTGTTAACGGTGTACTAATTTCTAACGGTATGGGTAAAGCGCTAACTAACGCACTATTCAACCTACAAGAGCGTGGTCGCATGTTCATCGGTCACGGTGTTGAAGTGTACGAAGGTATGGTTGTTGGTATCCACAGCCGTGACAACGACCTAACAGTTAACGTACTGAAAGGTAAGCAGCTAACGAACGTTCGTGCATCTGGTACTGATGACGCACAGGTTCTTACTCCGCCAATCATCATGACTCTTGAGCAAGCTCTAGAATTCATCGATGACGACGAGCTAGTAGAAGTAACACCTGAAAGCATCCGTATCCGTAAGAAGTTCCTAACGGAGTCGGATCGTAAACGTGCTTCACGTGCAGCGAAATAATCAGATTTAACTGATTGAATTTAAAAGCCCCGAGTAGCGATGCAGCTCGGGGCTTTTGTTTTTTAGTTAGCTAAGATACGAGATGCGGGATACGAAGAGCCTGTTCGATATCTATTTAGCGAATCGTCACTCCAGAATCGAGGAGTGAGGTATCTGGAATCTAGCTTTTAATTCCCAGGTGGCTTTCAACGTACTGCACTCGCTCAGCGACCGATATAAACGGCACTTCAACTACCTCATAACCAAGCTCTTGATAGACGTTGACTAGCGCGTGGTGAATCTCTAACGCTTCTTCAAATGGGTAAGGGCGCACTTCATCTTGAACATAGATTGAAACTTCGGGGCGACAGAATAATACTTGAGAGTGGTAACCTTGGCTTGCTTCTTGATAGGCCGCATCGATCTCTAAATTAGCCTGAGCCAAATAGCCACAGATGTCGGGAATAGCGCGATCGAGAAAGGCAATCGGATGTTGATTGGCTTGGTCTTTTTGCTTGTTCATCACACCTAAACAAAGCTCAGCAAAGCCAGGAAGGTCTACCCAAGGTAAGATACCGTCTTTAAGTTGACTTTGCTGTTCTATTAATTGGCGAGAGGACTCTGCGAAGGTGGGGTAACCCGTATCAGCCAAGGCATTAATCAGAGTGGTTTTTCCGGCGCCAGGGCCGCCAGTTATAATGATTGGATTCATACGGGCTTATCTTGTTTTGACTTTTCAGGCGTTACTTCTGGTTTAGCTGAGCAAGGAACTTATCCGATTCTGCAATTGCTGCATTCATCTGTTTGATCGCTTATGCGGTGTCTTTTTCTAGACTCATAAACTCACCTTGCAACGAGCCAACCGCACTCGCATTGAGGTTATGCTTTAGATAAAGGATGTTGTCTCGAAGGGTATTGAGCACCGGATCCATCTTCTTCTCTGTCGACTATGATGTCACGTTTGTGATAGCCCACTTGCTCCATTGCAGAGTAATAAGCGGGTTGGCATCCAGTAAGAGTAAAAATAGAGAGGACTATCCCTATTAAATAAGGCATCCTTGTTTCCTATAGTTAACTAATACCAATTGTAGTAAATCACTTGCTCTCTGTGATTGGTATAACGGATTATTAATTTGAACTATGAACAAGTTACCAGGGAGTTACAAGTTGAAGATAACAAAGGTCGGCATACTTAGTACCCAGTATTTTCGCTACCTTTTAGCACGTATGACGCATGATCGAGTCAATGTGAATGCGGGCTATTTGGCGTACATTACCTTGCTTTCCATCGTACCCATGTTGACGGTTTTGCTCTCTATCTTGTCATCATTTTCCGTATTCGCTGATATGGGGGTCGAAATTCAAAACTTCATCATTACCAATTTTGTCCCTGCATCAGGGGATGCGGTGCATGGCGCCTTGTTAGAGTTTGTCGCTAACACGGGTAAAATGACGGCGGTTGGTGGTGCGTTCTTATTTATCGCTGCGCTAATGCTTATCTCTAACATCGATAAGAACCTAAATTACATCTGGCGTGTCACTGAGAAGCGACGTGCCGTACTGTCGTTCTCGATGTACTGGATGGTGCTCACCCTTGGGCCAATCTTGGTTGGGGCGAGCATTGCAGCTACCTCATATGTGACATCATTAAGCTTGCTACAAAACGAAGTGGTGTCTGGTGCCTTTAATACTCTGATTCGCAAACTCCCTCTGATTCTCTCTTTTTTTGCGTTCTTTGGTTTATACCTATTGGTACCTAACAAGAAAATCCACTTTTCTCATGCAGCCGCTGGCTCTTTGGTGGCGGCATTACTGTTCGAACTTAGTAAGAAAGGCTTCGCTGCTTACATTACTCAGTTCCCTTCATATCAGGTGATCTATGGTGCATTGGCGGCGATTCCGATTCTGTTTGTTTGGGTTTATTTATGTTGGTTGATCGTGCTAGTGGGTGCTGAGGTGACGGCTGCGCTTGGTGAGAAGGAAGAGTGGAGTGGGACGCAAAAAATAATGGTACACTCCGCGGATAACGACAAAATCACAGATCAAGGAAACAACAGTGATAGCACTGATTCAGAGAGTAAGTGAAGCTGCCGTCCGTGTTGATGGCGAAGTAGTTGGTGAGATTGAACAAGGCTTATTAGTACTATTAGGCGTAGAAAAAGGTGACGACGAAGCCAAAGCGAAGCGTTTGATGGAACGAGTGACGACTTATCGTGTCTTTGGAGATGAAGACGATAAAATGAACCTCAACGTGAAGCAGGTGAATGGCAAGGTGTTAGTGGTTTCTCAATTCACACTGCCAGCCGATACCAAAAAAGGCACACGAGCAGGCTTTTCTCGTGGCGCTCATCCAGAAGATGCCGAGCGTCTTTACAATTATTTTTCTGACCAATGTGAATCAGTGTTGCCAACGGAACGTGGCCGATTTGCAGCCGACATGAAAGTGTCTCTGGTTAATGATGGTCCAGTAACATTCTGGCTGCAGGTTTAAGCTTAAAGGAATAAGCATGTTTAAACTCATAACTCCAACCACCGAAAATCAACTGAACAAGTATTATCATTTTCGTTGGCAGATGTTGCGTGAACCTTGGCGAATGCCGGTAGGTTCCGAGCGTGATGAATACGATGGCATGAGTCACCATCGTATGATTGTAGATGGCCGAGGTCGTCCAATGGCGATTGGCCGTCTGTATATCACCCCAGATCTTGAAGGTCAGATCCGCTATATGGCGGTAAAAAACTCTCGCCGTAGCAAAGGTATGGGTTCACTGATCTTAGTCGCACTAGAGTCTCTGGCTCGTCAAGAGGGTGCGAAACGCTTGGTGTGTAATGCGCGTGAGGATGCGATCTCATTCTACGAGAAGAACAGCTTTGAGCGCCGTGGTGAGATTAACGATCAACGTGGCCCGGTGCGTCACCAGCAGATGGTAAAGCATCTCGATCCAATGGCGGACGTACTGCGCAAACCAGAATGGTGTAATGAGCTTCAGCAGCGTTGGGAGCATCAGATCCCTATCAGCGATAAGATGGGCATCAAGATAAACCAGTACACAGGTTATCAGTTCGAGTGCAGTGCTCAGCTCAACCCTAACCTCAACCCGCACAACACCATGTTTGCAGGCTCGGCGTTTACTCTGGCGACACTGACGGGTTGGGGTATGACATGGCTGCTGATGAAAGAGCGCGGTCTGACGGGCGATATCGTTCTAGCTGACAGTAATATTCGTTACCGTCATCCTGTGGAGCAAAACCCTGTCGCCTCAACTTCTTTAGATGGTATCAGTGGTGACTTGGATCGCCTCGCATCAGGAAGAAAGGCACGTATCATTATTCACGTCACAATCCATAGTGGTGATGTAGAAGCCGTAGAGTTTACCGGAACCTACATGCTTATCCCTGACTACAAGAAGATCCTGTCAAGTGACAGCAAGGTGAGCGAATAACTTCACGCCCGCTTGATAATAGATTGAGTTATGGATTGAAAGCGCTACTACTCTGAAGTGGTGCTTTTTTGTTGGCAGTCATTAATCGCAGTGTACTCCGGTTGATCAAGCTTGCCAGAGATTTGGTTGCATGGGTCGGATAGTATAATCGAGAGAGTGTGTTGTTCTTTTTTAAGCAGGTCTAGCTCTCCAGAAACTTCACCATTTAAAGTTTGAACGCTCTGTGAAGCTTCCTCTACAGGGGATGCTCCAATAATGTGCATAGGTTCAAGCGTGAAGCGACCACGGTCAAAACTCGCGCTGATTTCAGGGATTTCAAACACGTTATCGGTAGAGGTTTCAGAAAGCGTATCGTTAAAGGTCATCACCCCCTGGCGAACGCTGCCTTTAAGTTGGCCAGTGGCTGAATAGCCCAGCATGAGTGAATCGCCGTAGAGACCAGAAGCTTTCAGTTCAAATTCACCATAGCCAGTGGCATCGAGTGGTAAGTCGAATTGCTGCAACATTGGTGAGATAGGTAAGCCATCCACTGAGATATCGACACGCCACGGTTTGCTGATTTGGTTAAAATCGAGTGTCGCACTAGCTTCGATATAACCCTGCTTAAGTGGAGCAAATAGGCGTGTTAGCGTCCATTTCCCTTGGTTACTCTTCATCTCAATCACAGGTTGAGCGCTGAGAATGCTTTGATAGCTGGCACCATTCGCACTGGCCATCAGTTCTCCTTGCCACAATCCTAGCTTTCTATCTTGCAGCAGTTGAACTTGATGTCCTTCAATGTGCAGTCCAGAGACTTGCCAGTAAGGCTTTTGTGCAAGTTGGATGATTTGGGTGCGTTCTACATTTAATCGGTCTATAGAGGCTTGCTGAAGCTCTTTAAGCCAGGGTGAGAGGCGCGCTACTGGCTGCGGCTTATTTTGGCTGTCCGTAATCCATTTAATGCCTTGTAGGTCGAGCTGCGCCAATCTAATGCTGCTAGAGGTAACTTCACCATTGAGCTGAACGGTGCCTTGCAGAAATTGAGTATAGAAATCTTCAATCAGTATTTGGTTTGGCTCTAGGCTTAGCTTGATATTTAGCCCGATGAAGATGTCATCATCAACAGTGACCCCTTCGGCTTGCAGCGAGAAAAGCGCTTTCTGTTGTCGCCAAAGCTCGAAAGGCAGTTGGATGTTTTCTAGTGAAGCGTCAAAGGCCGCAAGGTGCCCGCTTGGCCATTCGATGTCGCTGTGTAAAACATCTAAGTTATTGATATGGTTGATGCGAATGCCCGCTACGTCCCACTCTTTGCTTAATAGGCTCTGGCTTTGCTGCTGGTTGAGGCGTAAGCCATCTATAGTGACATTCACTAGTGACCAATCATGTTTAAATTGTTCTGCTTGTCCTGAAATTTTGGCACCGCGCCATTCAAATGAAGCGCCATAAAGGGTGCTGTCGCTTGGTTTAAGGTCAAGGTCGATCAGAAGATTATCGAAGGCTTCACCTTGCCAATAGAGCTGCGAAGCGGAAAGTTGGGTTTTGCCGTAAGGCAGCAGTGTCTGATTATTGCTAAAGGTTGGCTCGGCGATCTGTAGATCGATGCCCCGCACATTAAAGCTGTTGGTCGAAAAATCCAGATTATTGATCGCCAACTGGCGGAGCTTGAGGTTTTGCTCGTTTAACAGTGGTGAGAGCGTTTCTAGATCGTTCACTTCCAACTGTATACCACTGATTAATAAAGAGTCTAAGACGAGTTTGCCTTCAATGAGAGAGTCGGGGCTGAACCAGAGATCGACCTTATCGATATACAGATGTGGTTGCTTTTCTAGTTGGGTATAGGTGATTCCCATTAGGGTGATGTGATAAGGCGCTTGATACTCGACATCTTCAATGACCACCGGTTGGTCAACCGCGTGCTTGATAAAAAAGTTAGCAACATCCGCACGGTATTGAGTCTGTAGGCTTAATAGCAACGCTGCGATAACCGCAACGGCGATAGCCAACACAATGCCGAATACCATGAATACCTTTTTCATTCCCTGAAAGCCTTACATTTCAATAGTCTTAAAATAGAGTGGAACAAAAAGGGGCAAGCATCAACAAAAAAGCCCCTCAAAAGAGGGGCTTGCTACAAAAATATCGTTTTAAATGGGCGTTCGCTTTTGGCTTAGCCCGAGCAGATGCTTGGATTAGTCTAGTTGTGGGCCAGCCGCAACCAGTGACTTACCTTCAGCGTTGTCAGTGTACTTATCAAAGTTGTTGATGAAGCGCTCTGCTAGATCTTTCGCTTTGCTTTCCCATTGTAGTGGGTCTGTGTACGTGTCGCGTGGATCTAGGATCGCAGGGTCCACATCGTGCAGCGCTAGAGGCACTTCTAGGTTGAACATAGGGATAACCTTAGTCTCAGCCTGGTCGATAGAACCATCTAGGATAGCATCGATGATGCCACGAGTATCTTGGATAGAGATACGTTTGCCAGTACCGTTCCAACCTGTGTTTACTAGGTAAGCTTCAGCGCCTGCTGCTTCCATGCGCTTCACAAGTACTTCAGCGTACTGAGTTGGGTGAAGCGTTAGGAACGCCGCGCCAAATGCCGCAGAGAAGGTTGGAGTCGGCTCTGTGATACCGCGCTCTGTACCTGCCAGTTTCGCTGTGAAACCAGATAGGAAGTGGTACTTCGTTTGCTCTGGAGTCAGTTTAGAAACTGGTGGTAGTACACCAAATGCATCAGCAGTCAGGAAGATAACCTTTTGAGCGTGACCTGCTTTTGATACTGGCTTAACGATGTTGTCGATGTGGTGAATCGGGTAAGAAACACGAGTGTTTTCTGTTTTAGAACCGTCATCAAAATCGATAGAACCATCGCCACGAACCGTTACGTTTTCTAGCAGTGCATCACGACGGATGGCATTGTAGATTTCTGGTTCTGCTTCTTTAGATAGACGGATCGTCTTCGCGTAACAACCGCCTTCAAAGTTGAAGATGCCGTCGTCATCCCAACCGTGCTCATCATCACCGATTAGCTCACGTTTAGGGTCTGTTGATAGTGTTGTTTTACCTGTGCCCGATAGACCGAAGAATACCGCTACATCGCCTTTCTCGCCGACATTTGCACTACAGTGCATTGAAGCGATACCTTGCAGAGGAAGTAGGTAGTTCATCATTGCGAACATGCCTTTCTTCATCTCACCGCCGTACCAAGTACCACCGATGATTTGAACACGCTCTGTTAGGTTGAATGCTACGAAGTTCTCAGAGTTTAGGCCCTGTTTTTCCCAGTTAGGGTTGGTTGTTTTGGCACCGTTCATTACCACGAAGTCAGGTTCGAACGTTGCTAGCTCTTCGTCAGTTGGACGAATGAACATGTTCTTAACGAAGTGCGCTTGCCACGCTACTTCTGTGATAATACGTACGCTTAAACGCGTATCTGGGTTAGCACCACAGTAACCGTCAATGACAAACAGGCGCTTGCCGGATAGCTGAGTTGTTACAAGATCTTTTAGCTCATTCCATACTTCAGTTGTGATCGGTTTGTTATCGTTTTTGCCTTGATCTGACCACCACATGGTATCGCGGGTCGTGTCATCTTTTACAATGTACTTATCTTTAGGTGAGCGGCCAGTAAAGATACCAGTGTCAACAGCAACAGCACCTAGTTCCGTTACTACGCCTTTTTCGTAGCCTTCCAAACCTGGCAGTGTTTCTTCAACGAATAACTGCTCATAGCTAGGATTGCGAAGAACTTCGGTAACGCCAGTAAGTCCGTGCTTAGTTAGATCAATTTGTGCAGCCTTAGTATGTTCCATAACGGTCATAGGTGCTCCTTGTAGGATATTTTGTAGGGATTTTGTATTAATTTTTTATTGTTATCTGCTCACCATGGTAGCAACGAGACTCGGGGTAAATAGGGATACAGCTCAAAAAATATCCACATTAACCATGGGGGAGTTAAGTGCCTCGTCACATATTGGCCTAACTAGTCTATCCTGTACGCAAACCTTTGCGCTAGGGGCGGAAACATTATTAATTGATTAAAATTAAGCAGTGATTTTATTACGAGGTGTTACGAAGTTTGCGCTGTTTTGATCACAAAAAAGGCCAGCTTAGTGCTGACCTTTTTGGGGTAAATTACGTGTTTTTGGTACGGCGTAAATTAATGAACCGTATTGCTGCCTTTATCTGCTGCTTCTGCATACAGTGCATCAACATCGTTCTTGTCGAACGAGTAATTCGTACCGCAGTAATCACAGTGAAGAGCGACGCTACCTTCAGTACTTAGGATGTCGTAAATCTCTTCTTGAGCAACGGTAATAATGGCTGCTGCGCTTCGTTCACGAGAACAACCACAGAAGAACTCAACCGGCTGTGATGTGAAAAGTTGTACTTTCTCTTGGTTGTACAAACGGTAAAGCAGTTCGTTTGCTTCTAGAGAGAATAGCTCTTCGTTTTTCACTGTGTCTGTTAGCTGTTCTAGGTGCTCGAAGTCATTTGGAGTACCAGTGCCGTCAGGCATAACTTGTAGCAACATGCCCGCAGCGTGTGCTTTGCCTTCGTGTTCACCGGTACGTAGCCATAGACGAGTCTTAAGTTGCTCAGAGTTTGCGAAGTAACCTTCAAGTACTTGAGCTAGTGTGTCGCCTTCAAGACCAACGATACCTTGGTAGCGTTCACCTTTCTTAGGATCGATAGTGATCACTAGGTGGCCTTTACCCATTAGGTCGTGTAGGCCAGCATCATCAGCGATGTCACCTTCAAAACGAGCAACACCACGGATCTTTTGGTTATGGTCGCCATTGATAACTGCTAGAGATACTGGGCCATCACCTTGCAGCTGCATGGTGATAGAGCCTTCAAATTTTAGGGTCGCAGTCAGTAGCGTGGTTGAAACCAATAGCTCACCCAGCAGCTTTTGTACTGGAGCTGGGTATTCCTTGCTAGAAATAATCTGTTGGTACGCTTCATCCATTTGTACCAATTCACCACGTACTGATAGGTCTTCAAATAGGTAGCGATTTAAAACATTGTTTGCCATTTGGCTATTCCTTCTAGCTTATTGATGCTTGAACTTAATGATGTCACGACGTTGCTTTTTATCAGGGCGACGCTCTGGAGCTGGGTTATGTGCGTTTAGCTTGCGTTGTTTCGCAAACTCTTCTCGTTTCGCCAAGCTCTCGGTGGTTTCTTCATAGAGGGTTTGAGCGATCGGCGCTCCGCCACGGTGGGCTGAAATTTTCTCGATCGTTACCGTCTTTTCCTCATTACCTTGGCGCAGTGTAATAACTGCCCCAAGTTCGACAATCTTACTTGGCTTGCTGCGCTGACCATTATAGTGGACTTTGCCCCCATCGACCATATTACGAGCAATAGAGCGAGTTTTGTAAAAGCGTGCTGCCCACAACCATTTATCGAGTCTGACAGCTTCATTAGAAGTTTTCATATAGGGCTGTACCTTATTTAGTGAAAAATGAATTCGGTTTAACTGTTATGAACAGTACGCAACATGTTTTTGATGATGCTTATCACGTTAGGTAGAGGTTTTATGTGGAGGCAGTTAGCATTTTTTTCAAGTTATAGAGCAAAACTGCTATGCAATGCCGATTTATTTATTTGCTATGATATAGTTAAAGGCCTTATGCTTAAATAGGCTCGGTATCGAACGAATGAATAAAAAAGCAAAAAATTTAATAGTTTGCAGCATTTGTTGTCATCAGAAGGGGCAAGGGAAGTGAACCTTTTAGAGCTCAAAAATAACGCAGGGAACTCTCCTGTGTTGATCCGCTTGTTAGAGAATGGATTGGTACTTCAGCAGCAGTTGAGTGTTTTGTCTTGTAGTGTACTTATTGCCGCCTCAGCATGGATTGTAGGGCAGCTTGTCTGGTTTGTTGAACCCGTTGAGCAAACGATTGTGCCTTGGCAAGCAATGGTATCGTCGACAGCCACGTCTCAGTCGACTCTCGACATGTCTTCTTTGCAACAGAGTCATATGTTTGGAACCTATAACCCAAACAAGCCTAAACCTGTGGTGGTTGAACAACCATTGGTTAAGGATGCCCCTAAGACACGCCTTAATTTGGTACTAGTGGGTGTGGTCGCCAGTTCTAATCCAGAGTTGAGCTTAGCGGTAATTGCCAACCGGGGTAAACAAGCGACTTATGGGAGCAACGAACAAATAGAAGGTACCAAAGCTCAACTTAAAACGGTGTTAGCCGACCGCGTGATTATTGATAATTCAGGTCGCGATGAAACGCTGATGCTGGAAGGTATCGATTATAAGCGTTTAGCAGTATCTGAACCCACACCACGCCGTGCCTCTTCTTCAGTGCGTGGTAACAACCCAGTTTCTGAAGAAGAGGAGCTTGACGAAATTAAAGCGAAGATAATGAAAGATCCACAACAAATCTTCCAATATGTTCGATTGTCTCAGGTAAAACGGGACAATAGTGTGATTGGTTATCGTGTGAGCCCCGGCAAAGATTCAGTACTTTTCGACTCCGTGGGGCTTCAAAACGGAGACATCGCCACTCAGTTAAATGGTCAAGATCTTACAGATCCAGCCGCGATGGGTGAAATATTCCGTTCAATCTCAGAACTGACAGAGTTAAATCTGGTCGTTGAGCGAGCTGGGCAACAACACCAAATATTTATTGAATTTTAAAACTTTGTGTCTAAAGAAAGACAAAAGTGTAGGAGAAGCACGTGAAGGATTGGTTTAATAAAAGTGCATGGATATTAGCAGGATGCTTGATGTGCACACCCGCCGCTATCGCTGATGACTTTAGTGCTAGTTTTAAAGGCACTGATATTCAAGAATTTATTAATATTGTTGGCCGCAATCTTGATAAAACGATCATCGTTGACCCATCGGTACGCGGAAAAATTGATGTACGCAGTTATGATGTACTCAACAAAGAGCAATATTACAGCTTCTTTTTAAACGTATTAGAGGTTTATGGCTACGCTGTTGTTGAAATGGACTCGGGTGTACTTAAGGTCATTAAAGCCAAAGACTCTAAAACTTCTGCCATTCCCGTTGTCGGTGATAGTAGTAGAAATTTGCCAGCTGACAGTGTGATTACTCGAGTTGTTGCAGTTCGCAACGTGTCCGTTCGTGAGCTTTCTCCATTACTTCGTCAATTGAATGATAATGCAGGTGCCGGTAACGTTGTGCATTATGACCCTGCCAATATCATTCTCATTACCGGTCGTACGGCGGTTGTAAACCGTTTGGCCGAGATCATCAAACGAGTTGACCAAGCGGGTGATAAAGATATTGAAGTCGTTGAGTTGAAGCACGCTTCAGCCTCTGAGATGGTGCGCATTGTCGATGCTCTGAATAAAACCACCGATGCGAAAAACACCCCTGCGTTTCTACAGCCTAAATTGGTCGCAGATGAGAGAACCAACGCGATTCTTATCTCTGGTGATCCTAAGGTTCGTAGTCGTTTAAGAAAGCTGATTGAGCAACTTGATGTCGAGATGGCAACCAAAGGCAACAACCAGGTTATCTTCCTTAAATACGCAAAAGCAGAAGATCTAGTCGATGTGCTAAAAGGTGTTTCGGATAACCTGCAGTCAGAGAAGAAAACGTCAACCAAAGGTGCCTCAGCTCAACGTGATAAAGTCGTGATCTCGGCGCACAGCGATACCAACTCGTTAGTCATTACCGCACAACCAGACATCATGAACGCGCTACAAGATGTGATTGCTCAGTTGGATATTCGTCGTGCTCAAGTATTGATTGAAGCTCTCATTGTGGAGATGGCAGAAGGTGACGGCGTTAACCTTGGTGTGCAGTGGGGTAACCTAGAAACCGGGGCGATGATCCAATACGGCAATACTGGTGCATCGATTGGTGGTGTGATGGTAGGTTTAGAAGAGGCCAAGGATACGACAACCACGAAAGCGGTTTACAACTCTGACAATGAATTCTTGCGCAATGAAAACACGACAGAAAAAGGCGATTATTCAACCTTAGCCAAAGCGCTTGGTAGCGTTAACGGTGCGGCAATGAGTCTAATGATGGGGGATTGGACGGCGTTGATTACCGCTGTGTCAACAGATTCAAACTCAAATATTTTGTCGTCTCCAAGCATTACCGTCATGGATAATGGCGAAGCGTCGTTCATTGTCGGTGAAGAGGTGCCGGTTCTCACCGGCTCTTCAGCAGGTTCAAACAACGATAATCCCTTCCAAACGGTTGATCGTAAAGAAGTCGGTATCAAGCTGAAAGTGGTACCGCAAATTAACGAAGGGGATTCGGTTCAGCTGAAAATAGAACAAGAGGTGTCGAACGTATTGGGTGCCAATGGCGCGGTTGATGTGCGTTTTGCCAAGCGTCAGTTAAATACGTCTGTCATAGTTCAAGACGGTCAAATGCTCGTCTTAGGGGGGCTAATTGATGAGCGTGCATTAGAGAGCGAATCTAAAGTCCCGCTATTGGGCGATATCCCAGTGCTTGGCCATCTATTCAAATCCACCAGTACGCAGGTTGAGAAAAAGAACCTAATGGTGTTCATTAAGCCAACCATTATTCGCGACGGTATGACGGCAGATGGCATCACTCAGCGTAAATACAACTTCATCCGTGCTGAGCAGTTGTATAAGTCTGAACAAGGTTTGAAACTGATGGATAACGATCACATTCCTGTGTTGCCTAAATTTGGTTCAGAGAGGAATCACCCGGCTGAAATCCAAGCCTTCATTGATCAGATGGAAATAGAATAATGGCTGAATTGGTAGGGGCGGCACGTACTTATCAGCGCTTGCCGTTTAGCTTTGCAAATCGTTATAAAATGGTGCTCGAGTATCAACATCCAGAGCGGGCGCCGACACTGTATTACGTTGAACCTCTGAAATCCGCCGCCATCATCGAGGTGGCACGTGTAGTGAAAGAGGGGTTTACACCACAAGCGATAACGACAGACGAGTTTGATAAGAAGCTGACCGATGCGTACCAACGTGATTCTTCTGAAGCACGTCAATTGATGGAAGATATTGGTGCCGACAGTGATGACCTCTTCTCGTTAGCGGAAGAGCTGCCACAAGATGAAGACTTGCTTGAATCGGAAGGCGATGCACCCATTATCAAGCTCATCAACGCGATGTTAGGGGAGGCGATTAAAGAGGCGGCTTCGGATATCCATATCGAGACCTTTGAAAAATCGCTATCCATCCGCTTCCGTATTGATGGGGTATTACGTGATGTTCTCGCGCCAAGCCGTAAACTTGCGCCGTTGCTCGTATCGCGTGTAAAGGTTATGGCTAAGTTGGATATTGCGGAAAAGCGCGTGCCACAGGATGGTCGTATCTCACTGCGTATTGGTGGCCGGGCAGTTGACGTTCGTGTATCAACCATGCCTTCATCGCATGGTGAGCGCGTGGTGATGCGTCTGTTGGATAAAAACGCCACTCGCCTAGATCTGCACAGCCTGGGCATGACGACCGAGAACCACGAGAACTTCAGGAGACTGATTCAACGCCCGCACGGTATTATCTTGGTAACCGGTCCAACGGGCTCGGGTAAATCCACAACCTTGTATGCAGGCCTGCAAGAGCTCAATAGCAATGAGCGAAATATTCTCACCGTTGAAGACCCAATCGAATTTGATATTGATGGTATTGGTCAAACCCAAGTCAACCCTAAAGTTGATATGACCTTTGCGCGTGGTTTGCGTGCGATTCTTCGTCAAGATCCCGATGTGGTCATGATTGGTGAGATACGTGACTCAGAGACTTCTGAGATAGCGGTTCAAGCTTCTTTGACGGGCCACTTAGTGATGTCGACTCTCCATACCAATACCGCAGCAGGTGCCATTACGCGTCTGCGCGATATGGGGATCGAACCCTTCTTGATCTCGTCTTCACTGCTTGGTGTGTTGGCGCAGCGCTTAGTTCGTACCTTGTGTCACGACTGTAAAGAACCGTATGAAGCGGACAAAGAGACCAAAAAGCTTTTTGATTTGAAGAAGAAAGATAGCCTTACGCTTTATCATGCAAAAGGGTGTGAGCACTGTAACCATAAGGGGTACCGAGGTCGTACTGGTATTCATGAACTGTTAATTGTCGATGATTCGGTAGAGGAGTTGATTCACAGCGAGGCTGGTGAGCAAGCGATTGAGAAAGTCATTCGTGGCACCACCCCAAGTATTCGAGAAGATGGCTTAAGCAAAGTTCGCAAAGGGATAACGTCTCTGGAAGAAGTGATGCGCGTGACCAAGGAAGTCTAATATGGCGGTATTTGAATACAAAGCATTGGATGCCAAAGGCAAAAATAAAAAGGGGTCGATTGAAGCGGATAACGCTCGTCAGGCTCGCCAGCGCTTAAAAGAGCAAGGCTTAATGCCAGTCGAGATGACCGAAGCTAAAGCGAAGTCAGCAAAAGGTTCACAACCATCGACCAGCTTTAAGCGTGGTATCAGCACGCCCGACCTTGCTTTGATGACTCGCCAAATTTCCACTCTAGTAAAATCAGGCATGCCTTTAGAGGAGTGCTTAAAAGCCGTAGCAGAGCAATCGGAGAGGGCTCGCATTCGAACTATGTTACTGGCCGTTCGCTCTAAAGTGACGGAAGGCTACTCGCTAGCGGATAGCTTGGCGGATTACCCATATATCTTTGATGAACTGTTTAGAGCCATGGTGGCGGCTGGTGAGAAATCCGGACACTTAGATGCGGTACTCGAGCGATTAGCCGATTACGCTGAAAACCGCCAGAAGATGCGCTCTAAGCTGCTGCAAGCGATGATCTACCCTGTTGTGCTGGTGATGTTTGCGGTGACTATCGTTTCGTTCCTGCTAGCAACGGTAGTCCCTAAGATCGTCGAGCCGATTATTCAGATGGGGCAAGAGCTTCCTCAATCCACCCAATTTTTATTAGCATCGAGTGAATTTATCCAGAATTGGGGCATCCAATTACTGTTGTTGATCATTGGTGTGATTGTGTTGATTAAGACTGCGCTCAAAAGACCGGGCGTGCGTCTAAGCTGGGATAGAAAGTTGTTGAGTATTCCGCTGATCGGCAAGATAGCGAAAGGCATTAATACCTCTCGTTTTGCCCGCACACTTTCAATCTGTACTTCAAGTGCGATTCCAATCCTTGAGGGGATGAAAGTTGCGGTTGACGTTATGTCAAACCACCATGTGAAACAACAAGTATTACAGGCATCAGATAGCGTGAGAGAAGGGGCAAGCCTGCGGAAAGCACTTGATCATACTAAGCTCTTCCCGCCGATGATGCTGCACATGATTGCCAGTGGTGAGCAGAGTGGTCAATTAGAGCAGATGCTGACTCGTGCTGCCGATAACCAAGACCAAAGCTTCGAGTCGACGGTGAATATTGCTCTCGGCATTTTTACCCCGGCACTTATTGCTCTGATGGCGGGCTTGGTTCTGTTTATTGTGATGGCGACTCTGATGCCAATGCTTGAAATGAACAATTTAATGAGCGGCTAACACTGTTCGTAGAGCGTTTTTGGATTATCGAGAAGAAGGACAACATTGCCCTCAACTCGTTGTCTGTAATTTGGAGAAAATAATGAAAAATAAAATGAAGAAACAATCAGGCTTTACCCTACTAGAGGTGATGGTGGTTGTGGTTATCCTTGGCGTGTTGGCGAGTTTTGTTGTACCTAACCTATTGGGTAACAAAGAGAAGGCTGATCAACAGAAAGCCATCACAGATATCGTCGCGCTAGAGAATGCGCTGGATATGTACAAACTGGATAACAGCGTATACCCAACAACGGATCAAGGTCTTGATGCACTGGTCTCTAAGCCAAGCAACCCAGAGCCTCGTAACTACCGTGACGGTGGCTACATCAAGCGCCTACCTAACGACCCATGGGGCAATGAATACCAATACCTAAGCCCTGGCGATAACGGCACTATCGACATCTTTACTCTTGGCGCAGACGGCCAAGAAGGGGGGGAAGGTGTTGCTGCGGATATCGGCAACTGGAACATGCAAGATTTTCAGTAAGCTTAGGCGGATTGTCGCTTGATGCCGTTATGTGATGGTAGGACGCAAATAGAAGGAGTCGCAAGGTGAAAACTACGCACAAACAGCCAGGTTTCACCTTGATTGAGATTCTTTTGGTGCTGGTATTACTGTCAGTAACGGCGGTTGCTGTGATTGCGACCATTCCGACCAACAGTAAAGATGTCGCCAAAAAATACGCTCACAGTTTCTATCAAAGAATCCAGTTGCTTAGCGAAGAGGCGATTTTGAGTGGGCTGGATTTTGGTATTCGCATCGATGAAAACAAATCAACCTATGTTTTGATGACGCTGAAGTCTGAGGGGTGGCAGGAAACCGAATTCGAAAAAATCCCCTCTGTAACAGAGTTACCGGAAGATCTGGCACTATCGCTCAGCTTAGGCGGTGGTGCTTGGGCGGATGACGATCGATTATTCAACCCTGGAAGCTTATTTGATGAAGAGATGTTCGCTGACCTTGAAGAAGAAAAGGTACTTAAGCCACCGCAGGTTTTCATCTTATCGAGTGCTGAAGTGACACCATCTACCGTCTCTTTCTATCCCAACACAGGCGATAGCATAAAAGATGGGTGGCGTATTAAAGTGTCGGATAATGGTGTGATTCGATTGTTAGAACCAGGAGAAAAAGATGAAGAGGAATAACCGTTCCCCTTATCGCTCTCGTGGGATGACGCTGCTCGAGGTGTTGGTGGCGCTCGCGATCTTTGCTACCGCGGCGATCAGTGTGATTCGAGCGGTCACCCAGCACATCAATACACTGAGCTATTTAGAAGAAAAAACCTTCGCAGCGATGGTTGTTGATAATCAAATGGCTTTGGTGATGTTACACCCAGACAAGCTAAAAAAGACACAGGGCACGCAAGAGTTGGCGGGGCGAGAGTGGTTTTGGAAAGTTACCCCAATCGATACGGTCGATAATATGCTGAACGCTTTTGATGTCAGCGTGTCAACCAGCAAGCAAGCTTCCCCAGTCGTTACGGTGCGCAGTTATGTGGTTAACTAAGATGGTGTCGTTAATTAATACAGTGTCGTTAACTAAAAGAATGCGGTTAGTGAACCGCATGACGGCCAATAGCTGCATGCCTCGTAAACAAGGTCTAACTACAAAAGGGAGAGGCTTCACCTTAATCGAGGTGCTCGTCTCAATCGCTATCTTTGCCACGTTGAGTATGGCGGCCTATCAGGTGGTCAATCAGGTGCAGAGAAGCAACGAGCTTTCACTTGAGCGCAGTGCTCGTTTGAACCAACTGCAGCGCAGTTTAGTCATTTTAGATAATGATTTTCGCCAGATGGCAGTGCGACAGTTTCGTACTGATGGTGAGAAAGCATCATCCAAGCTGATTATAATGAAAGAGTACTTATTGGATTCCGATAGCATCGGTATCATGTTTACTCGTCTTGGTTGGCACAACCCACAACAGCAGTTCCCTCGAGGTGAAGTCACCAAAGTAGGCTATCGTCTTAAAGAAGAGACGCTCGAACGTGTATGGTGGCGCTACCCAGATACACCTGCAGGGCAGCAAGCGGTCATTACCCCTATGCTTGATGATGTTGGGGCTTTGGAATTCGAGTTTTATGACGGAAACCGTTGGGCCAAAGAGTGGCGAACCGATAAGTTACTGCCTAAAGCAGTGAGGCTTAAGCTAACGTTAAACGATTATGGTGAGATAGAGCGTATTTATCTCACTCCAAATGGTACCCTAGCTCAGGTTGATGGTGACTCAGGTAGTGAATCTTCAGGCAGTGATGAGGATAAGAATGATGCGTCGAACTGATCAGCTTGCCTCAACAACACGAGCGCTGGGGCGGAATCAACGTGGTGTCGCGCTGATCATTATCCTGATGTTACTGGCTATAATGGCAACGATTGCTGGCAGCATGTCGGAGCGCTTGTTTACTCAATTTAAACGCGTTAGTAACCAATTGAATTATCAGCAAGCTTATTGGTATAGCATTGGCGTTGAAGCACTCGTGCAAGAGGGTATTAGGCTAAGCTATAAAGACAGTGATACGGTCAACCTAAGTCAGCCGTGGGCATTAGAAGAGCAGGTGTTCCCATTAGATTATGGACAAGTTAAAGGGCGTATTGTGGATGCGCAATCTTGTTTTAATCTTAATGCATTAGCGGGAGTGACAACCAATTCCAGTAACCAGACACCTTATTTAGTGACGGTTTGGCAGACCTTGTTGGAAAACCAAGACATTGAGCCTTATCAAGCTGAGGTCATTGCGCATTCAAGCTGGGAATTTGTGGACAGCGATACTCAAGCAACCTCTTCGACTGGCGTTGAGGACAGCACTTATGAAGCGATGAAACCGTCTTATATTGCCCCAAATGGTTTCATGGCGGATGAGTCTGAATTGAGAGCCGTATATCAGGTGACTGGCGAGATCATGAAGAAGGTTCGTCCTTTTGTGTGTACCTTACCGACCGATAATTTTCGACTGAATGTGAATACATTGACGGAGCAACAAGCGCCGATACTGGAAGCGATGTTTGCGCCTGACTTGAGTGGGTCGGATGCGAAACAGCTGATTGATAAGCGCCCTTTTGATGGGTGGAATTCCGTGGATGAGTTCATGTCTGAGAGCGCCATTACCGCGGTGAGTGCTGAGGTCAGCAAAAAAGCAAAAGCATATTTGACTGTAGATAGTGCCTATTTTGAGCTAGATGCAGAGGTTTTAGTTGAGCAATCTCGTGTACGCATACGAGCGCTTTTCTATAGTAGCAATCGAGAAACTGTGACGGTGGTACGCCGTCGTTTTGGAGGGATCAGTGAGCGAGTTTCTGACCGTTCGACTGAGTAGCGAACCACAGAGCCCAGTGCAGTGGTTAGTTTGGTCGACAAGCCAACACGAAGTGATAGCAAGTGGTGAACTGTCTAGTTGGGAGCAGCTGGATGAGTTAACCCCTTATGCTGAAAAACGCAGTTGTATCGCTTTATTACCGGGAAATGAGTGCTTAATTAAGCGTGTTGAGATCCCGAAAGGTGCTGCTCGCCAGCTCGACTCTATGTTGCCGTTTTTACTAGAAGATGAAGTCGCGCAAGAGATCGAAGACTTACACCTAACCATTTTAGATAAAGACGCCACGCATGCCACCGTGTGTGGTGCTGATCGTGAGTGGCTTAAGCGCGTGTTAGAGGCCTTCCGTAAAGTTAACATTATCTTTCGCAAAGTCTTACCTGACACCTTAGCGTTGCCTTTAGAAATGCAGGGTATTAGTGCACTGCAGATCGATCAACATTGGTTATTGCGTCAAAGTACTTACCAAGCGGTATCGATCAATGAAGCATGGCTCGCGATGTTTTTAAAAAGTGATTGGGTGGCTGTCGATGGTAATGAGCAGTCACCAACGATTTTTAGCTACACCACGCTACCCAGTGATGACGTTCAACAACAAAGTGGCATAGAGTGGCAAACAAAGCCTGCTGAATTGGTGATGTCGTTACTGAGCCAACAAGCCATCAAAAGCCGCGTAAACTTACTGACGGGCACCTTTCAACCTCAATCTTCATTCAGTAAGTACTGGCGCGTATGGCAAAAAGTAGCGATTGCAGCTTGTTTGCTGGTGGCGGTGATCGTTACCCAACAAGTCTTGAAGGTTCAGCAATACGAAGTACAAGCCGAAGCGTATCGAACGGAGAGTGAACGTATTTTTAGAAGCGTACTTCCGGATAAGCAGCGTATTCCGACGGTCAGCTACCTTAAGCGCCAGATGAACGACGAAGCGGCAAAATATGGCGGCTCAGGTGATGGTCAATCCTTACTAGGATGGCTAGCGTTACTGCCAGAAACCGTTGGGCAAGTGAAAACCATCGAAGTGAATAGTATTCGCTATGACGGCAACCGCTCAGAGGTGAGGTTGACAGCGAAAAGTTCTGACTTCCAGCATTTCGAAGCCGCGCGAGTGAAACTTGCAGAGAAATTTACCGTTGAGCAAGGACCATTGAATCGTAATGGTGATGCCGTATTTGGTAGTTTTGTCCTTAAACCCCGTCAATAACCTGCGTTAGGAGATCAGTGATGAGAAATATGATTGAGCCACTCCAAGCGTGGTGGACGTCAATAAGTCAAAGAGAGCAACGACTAGTGATCGGCTGCTCCATTCTATTGGTGATAGGTATCGTGTACTGGGGGCTATTGCAGCCTCTTAGCCAAAGAGCTGAAATGGCGCAAAACCGTATTCAAAGTGAGAAGCAACTGCTGACTTGGGTAACCAATAAAGCGAATGAAGTGTTGGAGTTGCGAGGTAGTAGCGGAGTTGCTGCTAGCCAGCCTTTAAACCTAGCTGTACCGGCTTCTATGCGTCGTTTTAAGATTGAATTGATTCGAGTTCAGCCGCGTGGCGAGATGCTACAAGTCTGGGTGAAACCTGTGCCTTTTAATCAGTTCGTAGATTGGCTGATATACTTGAAGGAAAAGCAGGGTGTCGAGGTTGAGTTTATGGACATTGATCGCTCTGATAACCCAGGGGTTATCGAGGTCAACCGACTACAGTTTAAACGAGGTTAATGTGAAACGCGGTTTCTCTTTGAAGTTAGGGTTACTCTTTGGTGGCATCTTTGTTGTCTTTTTCTCGGCCAGCTTATTGCTGCATCTGCCAGCCTTTTTTGTTCTAAAGCATGCCCCTGTTGTGCGTGGTTTGAATATTGAAGGTGTTCAAGGAACGCTTTGGCAGGGCAGTGCCAGAAATATTGCCTGGCAGCGTGTTAATTACGGCTCAGTACAGTGGGACTTTCAGTTCTCTAAACTGCTCCAAGCCAAAGCAGAGATCGCGGTTCGCTTTGGTCGTAATAGCGACATGAACTTATCAGGAAAAGGGCGCGTGGGTTACAGCATGAGCGGTGCGTATGCGGAAAACTTAGTCGCATCAATGCCCGCTGCGGACGTAATGAAGTATGCGCCAGTGATGCCAGTTCCGGTTTCAACGACTGGACAGGTTGAGCTGACGATTAAACATGCGCTTTACGCTCAACCTTGGTGTCAGTCTGGAGAAGGTACTGTGGCTTGGTCTGGTGCTGCAGTTGATTCACCAGTAGGTTCGTTGGACCTAGGGCCTGTGATTGCTGACATCACTTGTGAAGATAATACACTGGCAGCCAAAGGCTCTCAGAAGAGTGTTCAAGTGGATAGCGAGTTCTCTGCGAGCGTCACACCAAATCAAAACTACACCTCGGCAGCATGGTTTAAACCGGGAGCAGAATTTCCGCCAGCCATGCAGAGTCAGCTGAAATGGCTTGGTAATCCAGATAGCCAAGGTAAGTACCAGTTTAGCTATCAAGGGCGCTTCTAGTTAGCTTCTTAATAACTAAGTTCTACTGGTTATTCGATAACAAGACATAAAAAATGGGCACCTTATTGAGGTGCCCAATTTATTTGAAGACTGTTCTAGCTAGCTTAGGTCAAAGCCCTAATCGTTGCTTCGTAGGATCTCGGCCCATGGTAAGTTTGCATCCCCAAGAACGATGAAATTCGGGTTCTCTAGCGTCTCTCTTTCATTGTATGAGAGTGGCTCTAATTGAGTGCTTAAGATGCGTCCACCCGCCTCTTCAACAATACACTGTGTCGCGGCGGTATCCCACTCGCCGGTAGGACCAAGGCGCAAGTAACAATCGACAGCACCCTCAGCGACTAAACAGGCTTTCAAAGCTGCTGAGCCTAATGGTACTAAGTCGTAGTTCCAAGCGGGACTCATGCGGCTAGTGATACGATTGATGTCTTGGCGACGGCTGATCGCCATTGCAATAGATTGGTTTGGTAGCTCATGACGATGCGTTTTGATTTTAACGCTATCGTTAAGGTCTGGAATCTTCCAAGCCCCTTTACCGCTGTATGCGTAATAGCTCACACCAGAAACTGGAGCATATACCACACCCATTACCGGCTTGTTGTGCTCAATTAGGGCGATAATTGTTGCGAAATCACCGCTTCTAGCGATGAACTCCTGTGTTCCGTCTAGTGGATCAACCAGCCAGTAGCGATCCCATTTCGCCCGCTTTTCTAGGCTAATGTCAGCGGCCTCTTCAGATAGCACAGGGATATCTGGCGTGAGTTCACTCAGTTTTTTCGAGATCAGTTTATGCGCTGCCAGATCGGCACTGGTGACTGGCGTGTCGTCAGTCTTGGTGAACTCTTCGTAATCTTTCTTTTCGTAGATCTCTAAAATGAGCTGGCCTGCAGAGCGAGCAACCTCAATCACAGAGGGTAGGAGGTGAGACAAATCTTTTGTTGTTGGCATAAATATTCTCTTACTCTTCGGGGCGCTTATGGCTTTAGTTATTTTTTAGCGAGCGAAGGGTCAATAGTAGGGCGGTAATACTGCGAGCCTCACAGAAGTCGAGATGTGTTAATAGCTCTTCGGCTTGAGCAAGCGGCCAACGCACAATGTCCAGTGGTTCAGGTTCATCACCTTCTAGCTTCTCTGGGTAGAGCTCTTCTGCGATAAACAGCGTCATTTTGCTAGAAAAGTAAGAGGGAGCAAGAATCACTTCCTTGAGTGGAGTGAGCTTGTGAGCACCAAAGCCAATCTCTTCTTTGAGCTCACGAACTGCGGCATCACTTGGTTGTTCACCTGGATCAATCAACCCTTTTGGAAAGCCGAGTTCGTAGCGTTCAGTTCCCGCTGCATATTCACGTACTAATAGAATATCGCCTTGCTCAGTAATCGGCACCATCATCACTGCGTTGCGCCCGCTAGGCTTCATACGTTCGTAAGTGCGCTCTTCACCGTTTGAAAAGCGTAAGTCGAGAGACTCAATAGAGAATAGTCTTGATTGAGCGACAGTTTGTTTAGCCAAAATCTCTGGCTTGGTCCTTCTTGTCATTGCGCTCGCTCCTTAGCTCATTGGAATTCTTTCTTATAAAGTTATTCTAATATAGGGGAAATGACCTTGAGTTCCTAGATCCGAGTTTTCATATCCTAAAATTATTGAAGCAAGAATCGATTACGATCACTTGAATACCTTACTCAAGATGGTAACGAGGTGAAAATATTGCTGGATAACAAAAGACTATAGAGAGAATGCGATAGTCCTAACTTGTTAATCCACATAGCAAAAAAGGTTGACGCTTGCGCATCAACCTTTCAAATAGCGATTAACTCTAAATTAGAGATTAGTAGTAAGAGTGCTCACCACGATCGTGTTCTGTTGCATCACGAACAGCAGTCAGTTCACCTTCGAACTGTTGAAGAAGTTCTTTTTCGATACCTTCTTTCAGCGTTACATCAACCATAGAACAACCGTTACAACCACCACCGAATGCTACGATAGCTGCGCCGTCTTCAGTGATTTCTACCAAGCTAACGTGACCGCCGTGACCAGCAAGTTGTGGGTTAACTTGTGTTTGAATTGCGTATTCAACACGCTCTAGAAGTGGTGCGTCGTCTGCTACTTTACGCATCTTAGCGTTTGGTGCCTTAAGTGTTAATTGAGAGCCCATTTTGTCAGTAACGAAGTCAATTTCAGCTTCGTCTAGGAACGGTAGGCTTAGCTCATCTACGTATGCAGAGAAAGCTTCGAACTTAAGTTCTGTGTCAGACGCCTCAATAGCATCTGTAGGGCAGTAAGAAACACCGCACTCTGCGTTTTGTGTACCTGGGTTTACCACGAATACACGGATGTTTGTACCTTCAGGCTGCTGTGACAGCAGATTGGCAAAATGAGTTTGAGCTGTTTCTGTAATAGTAATATTTGACACGACGAATACCTGAGTAAATTTGTAGGCTATTAGCGCCATTCTACTCCTGTCAGATTTGTAATTCAGCCCTTTTTTTGTTGGATTGCTGTACAAGTAGCGACCTACGCCAGTTATCCAGAGGGCTCAGGAGTGCGGCAGATACAGTAAATATCAATCCTTTTCACCCCTACTTCAAGTAATAATTGGCATAATTGATACACAGTACTGCCGGTGGTTACAACATCATCAATTATCGCGATATGCGAGTAATCCAAAGCTAAACAGTGGGTGTTTCTCATCGCGAATGCCCCTTTCAAATTACTTTTTCTTGCTGATTTAGTTAGCCCTTGTTGCGAAGCGGTTGAGCGAATGCGCTTGAATAAAACGGCATGCTCCACCTTGAGTTCTTGAGCGGTGTAACGCGCCAGTAGCTGACTTTGATTAAAACCACGATGAAAGTATCGACGCCAATGTAGGGGAACACTGGTGACTAGCGATGCTGGCACTTCGATGCGTGATGCGAGCAAAGTCGACAAATCTCGGGCAAACCAGAATTTATCGGCATACTTCATCTGTTGGATATAGCCAGCGGTTGGAAAGGTGTAATCACCGACACAATAGAGCCGATGCCAAGGTGGCGGGTTAGCTAAGCATTCACCGCATTGTTCGACGGCTGTGACCGTTTTCAGTCCGCATCTTTGACAGCGAGGCGTGAGCTCGAACAGCTTTAGGCAACTATTACACCATCGAGGGTGGCTATCATCTGGCTGTTTATCTAGCTTACAGAGATGGCATTGAGGTGTGACCAGACGCGGTGTGTGTTTTTGTAGCCAATCGGATAACATAGCTCGCGATACTTTTGGGTTATGGTGTTCCTTTTGCTCACCATACTGAAAAGTGCAGGTTATCGCTGATGGAAAAAGTAGGGAATTTGAGAATGAGTGACGCGTTATATTGGCATGTTTCAGGACAGGGCCCCGATTTGGTGTTGGTTCACGGTTGGGGAATGAACGGTGCTGTATGGCAGCAAACCGTTAGTGTGTTAGAGGCTGATTTCCGAGTTCACGTTGTTGATTTGCCTGGTTACGGTCATAGCTCTCATTGCCACGCTCAAGATCTTGAAGAGATAGCCCAGCAACTGTTGGCTGAAGCACCTAAGCAAGCGATTTGGGTCGGCTGGTCACTTGGTGGCTTGGTGGCGACGCACATGGCTCTTCATTACCCCGATTATGTAAGCAAGCTGGTGACGGTTGCTAGTTCACCGAAATTCGCAGCCGCGAAAGAGCCGGTGCTATGGCGCGGTATCCAACCCAAGGTATTAACCGCATTCACCGAACAGCTAGTGGAAGATTTCCAAACCACCATTGAGCGTTTTATGGCATTGCAAGCCATGGGCAGTCCTTCAGCAAGGCAAGACGTAAAACAGCTTAAGCAAGCGGTACTGTCCCGTCCATTACCAAACCCTGCTTCATTATTGGCAGGACTAAAGATGTTGTCTGATGTCGATTTAAGAGAGCAATTACCGGAGATTTCCGTTCCTATGCTGCGCTTGTATGGTCGATTAGACGGGCTGGTACCAATCAAGGTAGCCAAAGATCTGGGCAATGCACTGCCTCACACCGAGCAGTACATCTTCACTCAATCCTCACATGCACCGTTTATGACGGAAGCCGATGCCTTCTGCAGTGAGCTAGTCAGTTTCGCACAAAAATAATTGCTAAATTTATCACCATCTTGGTCGATATATAATCTAACCAATGCACTGCATGATACTCAGACATCTCTCTCACCTGAGCAGAGTGCAGTAACTTGGGCCATACCTGTTGTGCTAACTCAGTGCAACAGGTATGGCAGCAGCAATGGGCGATTCTTGAGGAGAGTTCGCGATGATTGTGTCACCTGCAACTGCAGTGAGTGTGCCACTAATCGCCCCGTCCGTTAATGTGCAAACAGAGCAAGTTGCGCGTGATAATAAAGTCCGAGAGCCTGTTGCTCCCGCAGTAGCATTGGCGAGAACCAATGCAGAGCGCAAGGTCAAGTCGGACGATAAACGAAGGCAGCAGTCGGCTTGGGATCCTTCAGACCATCCAGGTTATGAAATGGAGAACGAGTCAGAGGCCAATTCGGTTAGCCAAGAAGAGTCACAAGATCCCTTTGATAGGCTGTTCAGCTTGTTGGCGCTGAGAACATACAGTGCTGACCAAGGAAAAGGCTATACCATGCGTTTCCGCCTGCCAAAGCATGTTTTAGATGCGGCGATTCAGGAGGGACAGATGGAGAAACGACGTAAGGTCATTAAGTATCATTATGGTCATGCTGTTGCGCCTCATGCTCCATCTGAAATGTTAGTTGTGCTATGAATCGAAAATTCATGATACAACCAAACTTCGATGTCTTTTTTGAACAAATAATAAAAAACCTGCATACCCTTAGGGATGCAGGTTTTCTGTTTTAGGCGAATTCGTTTCTCAGATCCGCTAACGGATTATTTTTTCGCTTTAGCAAAAGCTGCTGCGAATGCACCACCCATCGCGCCATTCTGTTGTGGCTCCTCACTACGGCGTTGTCCACCTTGCGAGTGTTGATGCGGGCGGCTTTGAGTGCGAGGTGCGCTTGAACGTTGAGCTCGGTTATCTTGTCCCGGCTCATCTTTCATACGCATGCTGAGTGCAATACGCTTACGCTGAACATCCACTTCCATCACTTTCACCTTCACGATGTCACCCGCTTTAACCACTTCACGTGGATCAGAGACAAAGCGATCGGTAAGCGCTGAAATGTGTACTAAACCATCTTGATGAACGCCAATATCGACGAAGGCACCGAAGTTAGCCACGTTTGATACCACACCTTCTAGCATCATGCCTGGCTCCAAGTCTGAAACGCTGTTTACACCGTCGGCGAAGGTAGCAGTCTTGAACTCAGGGCGAGGGTCACGGCCCGGCTTATCCAGCTCTTTGATGATGTCAGTCACCGTCGGTACACCAAAGTTTTCATTGGTGTAATCAATCGCATGCAAGCCACGTAGGAAGTTTGTGTCGCCCACCAGAGACTTGATGTCTTTCTGGTTCTTCTCAGCGATGTTCTTCACCACTGGGTAAGCTTCTGGGTGCACCGATGATGCATCTAGCGGGTTCTTGCCGTCCATGATACGCAAGAAGCCAGCACACTGTTCAAAGGCTTTTGGCCCCAAACGAGCGACTTTCTTCAGTGTCGTACGTGCTTCGAAGCGACCATTTTCATCACGGTAGTCGACGATGTTCTGAGCGATAGCGCTAGAAAGACCAGCGACACGCGTCAGTAGTGCAGCAGAAGCCGTATTCACATCAACACCCACCGCATTTACACAGTCTTCGACAATCGCATCTAGGCGCTTAGCAAGCATGGTTTGGCTTACATCGTGTTGGTATTGACCCACACCGATCGATTTAGGGTCAATCTTCACAAGCTCTGCCAGAGGATCTTGTAGACGACGCGCGATAGATACAGCACCGCGCAGTGACACGTCCATGTTCGGGAACTCTTTCGCTGCTAATTCAGAGGCTGAGTACACCGATGCACCGGCTTCGCTCACAATGATTTTTTGTGCTTTTAGGTTGCCACGCTTAATCACATCAGCCACAAAGCTGTCGGTTTCGCGTGAAGCGGTACCGTTACCAATCGCAATCAGGTCAACGTTAAACTGACGAACCATCTGCTCAACAACGTGCGCTGATTTGTCGTATTGCTTTTGTGGCGGGTGAGGGTAAATGGTCTCTGTCGCGAGAACCTTACCTGTTGAATCAACAACCGCGATTTTCGAACCGGTACGTAAACCTGGATCTAGGCCTAACGTTGCGCGAGGGCCAGCAGGCGCTGCCATCAGTAGGTCTTTTAGGTTGGTAGCAAATACTTCAATCGCTTCGATCTCTGCACGCTCTTTCATCGCGCCCATGAGTTCGGTTTCCATGTGCATAGAAACCTTAATACGCCATGCCCAGCTGATGACTTGCTTACGCCATGCATCTGCAGGTGCACTGCTTAGAGTAATACCGTAGTGATCAGAGATGATGTTTTCACAGTAAGAACCACGAGCACCTTCTTCTTGCTCAGGGTCAGCATTCATCGCTAGAGTTAGAAAGCCTTCATTTCGGCCACGTAACATTGCAAGTGCACGGTGAGACGGCACTTTGCTGAGTGTTTCGTTGTGTTCGAAGTAATCTTTGAACTTCTCGCCTTCTTGTTCTTTACCTGTCACCACACGAGCGACGAGCTCTGAGTTGCGGGTTAGGTGTTGGCGAATCTTTTCTAGCAGATTTGCGTCTTCCGCAATGCGTTCCATGATGATCGCACGAGCGCCATCGAGAGCGGCTTTGGTATCGCCAATGCCTGAATCGTTGCTGATGAAATTCGCCGCTTCCGTTTCTGGATCGTGCTGTGGTTCATTCCACAGTGTGTCGGCAAGTGGTTCTAAACCCGCTTCAATCGCGATCTGGCCTTTGGTGCGGCGCTTTGGTTTGTAAGGTAGGTATAAATCTTCTAGACGAGTCTTGCTGTCGGCTTGAGTGATATCACGCTCGAGTTCTGGCGTGAGTTTACCTTGGTCTTGAATCGACTTAAGAATCGTTTGGCGACGATCATCAAGTTCACGAAGGTAAGAAAGGCGACTATCAAGGTTACGTAATTGGGTATCGTCTAAGCCTCCCGTAACCTCTTTACGGTAGCGGGCAATAAAGGGAACGGTATTACCGTCGTCAATTAGGGTTACTGCGGCGGTGACTTGCTCAGAACGAACATTCAGTTCTTCAGCGATCAGTCGACAGATAGCTTGGCTCATCCGATGAATCTCTTATTTAATATCGTGACAAATACATGGGGGTGAGCGTACGCTTTTTCTAGCTTTGACTGTGTAATTATCCTGTCAGAAGTCGAATTTCCGTTTGTGATACCCGCTTTGTGCGAGATCTCTTACAAGTGATGTGAGACTAAGTCACTTTAAACTCAAAAAATTGTCCTAATAAAAATGTAAGGTTCTGATTTTATTGAGTTTGATGTTTTTGGGCGTATTTCCCACAGTAAATGTTTTTTAGGACTATCTAGGAAATACAGCCATTTGCCGTAATATTTAACTTGTCGACAGGGAGTTGGCAGGAACAGGAAAAAGCCTAATGGACTAGGTATCTTCAGGATGAAGATTTGATTACTTAGGATGAGTGGTCAGCAAGGAAGTGATAATCTCTGGATGAGATTCGCCAGTCAGGACGACAGGCTAGAATGGACACCGCTAGGATGGCGATGAACAAAAAGGAAATTGGTTAAAGGATTTAGCCACTATCAAGGAAAGATGCAGGGAGCACCTTATCTCGAAGAGATAAACAGTAGCCGGATTGCTGCGATAGAGACTTAACCCCGCTTGGCGAAAGCCTTGCGGGGTTTTCTTTTATCTAGAGTTTGGGTTTTCTGGATACTCAGTACGTCGATAAGTGTCTAATAATTAGATTTATTTGTTGTCTACGTAGCTAATCGAGTTAATGAACCACTCTTTGTCGCCTTCCGGTGTTTTTACCGTAAACTCATCATCCACTTCTTTCTTGAGTAGGGCTCTAGCCATTGGCGAGTCGATAGAGATATAACCTTTAGCATCGCCGTAGATCTCTTCTGGACCGACAATTCGAAACTTCTTAATTTCTCCATTATCATTCTCGATTTCGACCCAAGCCCCGAAAAATACCTTACCTTCTTGTTGTGGCGAGTAATCAACGATCGTGACATCAGGTAGGAACTTTCTTAAGAAACGTACTCGGCGATCGATCTGACGAAGTAGACGCTTATTGAAGGTGTAATCTGCGTTTTCTGAGCGATCTCCAAGGCTTGCAGCCCAAGTGACTATCTTAGTAATTTCAGGGCGTTTCTCGTGCCATAAGTGGTCATGTTCGGCTTTGAGTTTGTTATAACCTTCTCGGGTGATAAGTTTGGTTTTCATAAATCTTACTTAATGAAATGATGATCTAAGATAGAATATATAGAAAGGCAACATACGTTAACAATTCTTTTGGCGACTTTTTCTCCAAGGCTGTTACATTTTAAGTGTCTTATACCAAAATACATTTACTAGGAACGCTTAACCTTAGGTCTGAGCTTTAATAGGTGGAACCATTACATGCAAGAAAACTACAAAATTTTAGTGGTCGATGACGATGCTCGTTTACGTGCTTTGTTAGAACGCTATCTGTCAGAGCAAGGCTTTCAAGTACGTAGCGTGGCAAACAGTGAACAGATGGACCGCCTGTTAACCCGTGAAAACTTTCACTTAATGGTATTGGATCTAATGTTGCCGGGCGAAGATGGTCTATCAATCTGTCGTCGTCTAAGAAATGCAAATAACTCTTTGCCTATCTTGATGCTGACAGCAAAGGGTGATGAAGTGGATCGTATTGTTGGTTTGGAGGTTGGTGCTGATGACTATCTACCAAAACCATTCAACCCACGTGAACTGCTTGCTCGTATCAAAGCAGTATTACGTCGCCAAGTAATTGAAGCGCCAGGTGCCCCAAGCACAGAAGAATCAGTGGTTGAGTTTGGTGAATTTCGTTTGAATTTGGGTACGCGTGAGATGTTCCGCGGTGAAGAGCCAATGCCGCTGACCTCAGGTGAATTTGCGGTACTTAAATCATTAGTCACCAACGCACGTGAGCCAATGTCTCGCGATAAGCTGATGAACATGGCTCGTGGTCGCGAGTATTCAGCGATGGAACGTTCTATCGACGTGCAGATTTCTCGCTTACGTCGCCTAGTGGAAGAAGACCCAAGTAAGCCTCGCTATATCCAAACAGTGTGGGGTTTAGGTTATGTCTTCGTTCCTGATGGTAAGGCGTTGTAATTAAGTATTGAAAGCCCGAAAGCAGTTTCATTGATTCTGCGATTCAGAGCTCTCTATTTGCGGGCCATCTCATTGATATGTGATGGCCCGTTTTCTATTCAGAGCGAAGGTTTATGGTTATAGTCATATAACGCTTTGTTTTTTCTCTCAACATCTTGGGTGCCCCATGCGTATACGTAGCTCCTTTACTCAGTCGATAGTACTTTTCTTAACGTTATTGGTCGCAAGCCAAATCTTTTCTTACTACGCAGTATTTAATTACGCTTTAATGCCTAGTTTGCAGCAGTTCAATAAGATACTGGCTCATGAGCTGAATTTAGTTTTAGACCAAAGAAACAATATTGAGATTGAGGCCCCAATGCGCCAGCGCGTGCTCGAGCAATTAGGTGTGACGGTACATGCTAAAGATAGCGAAGTAGCGAACGAATATTACCACGCAGTCTCGATTGACTTGATGAGTGAGGAGATGACCAAAGAGTTAGGATCTGAGACTGAAGTGCGTCTGATTCTAGCTAAAGATAGCTATGTGTTGTGGATGGATATTGCAAAACTTCCTAATTCACTGATTCGCATACCGTTATCAGAGCTTCAAGAAGAAGATTTTATACCACTATTTCGCAATAGTCTGATCATGGCAATGTTAATCGTTGCTGGTGGGTGGTTATTTATTCGTTTGCAAAATCGGCCACTGATCGCTTTAGAAAGAGCAGCGCAGGAGGTTGGGCGTGGTGAAATTCCACCGCCATTAACGGTGCGAGGCACAAAGGAAATTCGTTCAGTGACTCGGACTTTTAATCAAATGTCTAAGGGTATCCAAGAGTTAGAAGAAGACAGAACGTTGTTGATGGCAGGGGTGAGTCATGATTTACGTACCCCACTTACTCGTATTCGTTTAGCGACAGAAATGATGTCACCGGAAGACAGTTATTTAGCCGAAGGTATCATCAGTGATACGGAAGAGTGTAACGAGATCATTAGCCAATTTATGGATTACCTAAAGCCAGTTGATCGAGAGTCATTTGAAGCGGTCGCTGTCGATGACATTGCGCGCGAGGTATCGAGTTCTGAGGGAGGGTATGAGGTACAGATTGAAACGGATATTCCGGATACCATGAAGCCTGCATTAGGCAACCCGATCGCGATGAAGCGTGCCGTGAGTAACTTGGTTGTCAATGCGCTGCGTTATGGTAATGGTTGGGTGAAAGTATCAACGGGTATGACAGCGGATAACAAACTGGCTTGGGTGACAGTAGAAGATAACGGTCCGGGTATCCCACAAGACCAGATCGGCAAGCTATTTGAACCTTTCACTCGTGGCGATACGGCTCGTGGTAGTGAAGGAACTGGCTTAGGCTTGGCGATCGTGAAACGTATTGTTAGCCAACACCAAGGTGCGGTAGTGGTGAATAACCGCAGTGAAGGCGGCTTAAAAGCGCAGATCAGTTTCCCTGTTAAAACTTAGTCGTCATTGGTCTGTGTGATTATGATGAATTTGGTTAAGGGAATTGTTAAGAGATCCCCGACTCAGTCATTCTTCCCTCTCGGGGATGACGGTGTGATAAGTATTCAGGTTCATTGAGCACAAACGGTGCGCTTAACCTTGAAGCTCTTTCTTACTATTTAGAACTGACGCTAGAGAAAGGGGTTGATTAAGACTGGTGGTAAAATTTGAGTCGGACGATACCTATCCATAACCTTTCGTCCCTATCGTGAGGAACGAAGGAGTAGGGAATCTTGCTCTTGGTTTATTAAAGTAACGTGTACTAAAAAGGCTTCCTCATGGAAGCCTTTTTACGTTGTCAGCGGGAATGTACGGGCTAATTACGCCTTCGAATACACATCACGTTCACCTAGCCAGCGATTGATGATCGCTTTGGCATTGTCTGGGTAGCTATCATGAATATGGCGGGCGATACGCTGCACTTCAGGGATTAAACGTTGGTCTCGTACTAAGTCGGCAATCTTGAAATCAGCCAAGCCTGTTTGTTTAGTACCAAGCAGCTCACCAGGGCCACGGATCTCTAAGTCTCGCTGAGCAATCACAAAGCCATCGTTACTTTCACGTAGCACCCCTAAGCGCTTCTGAGCGGTTTTTGATAGTGGAGAGTGATACAGTAGTACACAGTGGCTGGCGACCGAACCACGGCCAACACGGCCTCGTAATTGGTGCAGTTGCGCTAGGCCAAGACGTTCTGGGTTCTCGATGATCATTAAGCTCGAATTCGGTACGTCCACACCCACTTCAATCACCGTTGTGGCAACCAGTAAGTGCAGCTTGTTCTCTTTGAAATCCTGCATCACAGCCTGTTTTTCGGCAGGTTTCATTCGGCCGTGTACTAAGCCAATTTTCACATCAGGCAGTTTGCGTTGCAGCTCTTCCGCGGTGTCTGCAGCAGCTTGCGCTTCCAATACTTCTGACTCGTCAATCAGTGTGCACACCCAGTAGGCTTGCTTACCTTCATTGAGACACGCATTTCTCACGCGTTCTACGATGTCATCACGCTTGGTATCCGGGATGGCGACGGTTTGAATAGGTGTTCGACCCGGCGGTAGTTCATCAATGATTGAGGTTTCGAGATCGGCATAGGCCGTCATTGCTAGTGTTCGTGGAATGGGCGTTGCCGTCATCACTAATTGGTGAGGGTAATAACCCTGCTTAGCGCCTTTTTCTCGTAGCTCTAATCGCTGGTGGACACCAAATCGGTGCTGCTCATCAATGATTACGAGACCAAGGTTTTTGAACTCGACGTGTTCTTGGAAGAGAGCATGAGTACCGACCACCATTTGCGCTTCGCCACTGGCAATGCGTGCCAGCTCAGTTTCACGAGCTTTACCTTTGAGTTTACCTGCAAGCCAACCGACTTGAATGTCCATTGCTTCAAACCAATTGGCGAAGTTGATCGCGTGCTGCTCTGCCAATAGTTCTGTTGGTGCCATTAAAGCGACTTGTTGACCATGTTCCAGTGCGCGAACCGCCGCTAGTGCAGCAACCAAGGTTTTACCTGAACCTACATCGCCTTGTACTAAGCGCATCATTGGGTGTGGCTTTTCTAAGTCAGTTTCAATCTCTTGGGTTACGCGAGCTTGAGCATTGGTTGGCGAGAATGGTAGCTGAGCCAGTAGTTTATCTTTGAGTGTATTCACTAGAGGAAGCGGCATCGCTTTATCTTGCTGTCCTTTACTGCGGACCGACAGCATCGATAGGTTTTGAGCCAGTAGTTCTTCCATAATCAAGCGCAGCTGTGCAGGGTGTTTACCTTCATCAAACAACTCGAGGTCGATGCCCGGAGGCGGTCTGTGAATAGTATGCAGCGCTTGCGCTAGGGTGATTTGGTGGTCGTACAAACCAGACGGTAGCAGCTCATTGACGGCTGCTTTGTCGATCAGTTCTAACGCTTGGTCGGTCAGGTTTCGCAGTGTGACTTGTCTTAGCCCTTCAGTGGTTGGATACACCGGAGTCAGGTTCGCTTCCACATCTGGTTGCTGTCTTGGAGCAAAGAATTTGTAATCCGGATGGACGATCTCAAGCCCCATATTGCCGCGCTTGATTTCACCATAAGCATGAACTTGCTTGCCCTCGGCAAAGTTGTTTTTCATACCTGCGGTGAAGTTGAAAAAACGCAGCGTAATGGTGCCATTACCGTCGCTGATCTTTACTGCCAACATCTTACGTTTACCGAAAATGGTATCTACGCTCATCACCTTACCTTGGACTGCTGCCCAGATTCCTGCGTGCAGTTTGATGATCGGATAGATTCGCGTTCTATCTTCATAACGCAAAGGGAGGTGAAACAGCAGGTCTTGCACATTGTTAAGCCCAACCTTTTCCAGTTTCTCTGCGACTTTAGCGCCGACTCCAGATAAAGAGTTGAGAGGGATAGCAGATAAAAGCTGTGACATAACAAGGCTCATAAACGTAAGAGTGATGATCTATTCAAGCATTTTACTGGATTTTTGTACAGGATAAAGCTTAGAAGCAGATATGGTATGCGAGTAAACGGGATACGAAAAGACTTAGAGCAAGTACGGGATGTATGTAAATGGGATATGAGAGGAATAGGGCAGTACAAAAACTAAAGTAGACTCGAAATATGAAAAGTTGAGCGGTGAAAAGCTTTTGCTCTTCGCATCTCGAGACTCGTATTTATCGTCTACTTTATCTATTGATATTCAAAAACTAAATCAGATGTGGAGCCAAGATAGTGAGTCACGAAGTCTTTTGCTATTCGCATCTCGCCATCTCGAATCCCTCATCTGATCTATTAGCTAGTTCTTACGGCGTCTTACTTTAAGCGCGTGTGGCATCACACGTAGCTTCTTCATAATACTCGCAAGGTGAACACGATCTTTGGTGGTCAGCAAGATTGTCACTGTGTACAAGCGTCCATCACGTTCTTCGGTTGAAATACCGTGAATGTTTGAGCCTGTTTTCGAGATAACGTTAGTTAATTCAGCCAGTGCACCTTGGTGGTTCTGCAGATCAACCTGTAGCTCAGCTGTGAACTCTTGGTCGTAATCGTCAGACCATTCCACCGCCATGTACTTGTCTGGTTCTTTTTGGTAGCCACGAACGTTTGGACACGTTTCACGGTGAACCACAAGACCACGACCTGGGGATACGTGGGCAATGATGTGATCGTCAGGAATTGGGTGACAACAGTTAGCGAATGTCAGCAGTAGGCCCTCAGCACCACGGATTGGAAGTTTCTTCCTAGGCGTATCGCTGTTGTTTTCCACTTCAGTCAGTTCGTCAGCATCACCCAGCAGGCGACGAGCAATCACGATGCTCATCAGCTCACCAAGGCCAATTGATGCGAGCAAGTCTTCAATGCTGTCGAGACGCAGATAAGACAAGACATGTTCAACGTTTTCTTGGCTGATATCACCAATTGAGTGCTCGCCAAGTGCGTGGTTCAGTAGACGACGACCTAAGGTAATCGACTCTTCACGACGCATGGTTTTCAGAACCTGACGGATCTTAGTACGCGCACGTGATGTCACCACATAGTTGAGCCATGCTGCATTCGGACGTGCGCCCGGAGCACTGATGATCTCAATGGTTTGACCGTTCTTCAGCGATTTGCTGAGTGGGTAGGGGTTCATGTCTACACGAGCACCTACACACATGTTGCCGACATCGGTATGTACCGCGTAAGCAAAATCGACGGCTGTTGCGCCAGCAGGAAGTTCGACAATACGCCCCTTCGGCGTGAACACGAAGATCTCATCAGGGAACAGATCAGACTTAACGTTTTCAATGAATTCGAATGAGTTACCCGCGCTTTGTTGTAGCTCAAGTAAGCTCTGCATCCAACGTTGTGCTTTAACCTGTGCGGTTGTGCCATTACTGCTGCGTGAGCCATTGCCTTTGTAAGACCAGTGTGCCGCGACACCTTTGTCTGCCATTTGATCCATATCTTCAGTACGGATCTGAACCTCAACTGGTACCCCGTGAGGGCCGATCATTGATGTGTGCAGAGATTGGTAGCCATTGGCTTTTGGTACCGCGATGTAATCTTTCATGCGGCCAGGACGAGGCTTGTACAGGCTGTGTGCCTGACCAAGCACACGATAACAAGTATCAGGGGTATCAACCACCACTCGGAAAGCGTAGATGTCCATAATGGTGTGGAAACGCTGCTCTTTAGTTTTCATCTTGTTATAGATGGAGAACAGGTTCTTTTCACGACCAAGTACGCGAGCAGGTAAACCGACTTCTTTAAGACGCCCTTCGATTTCGCTATGGATACCTTGAATCATCTCCTTACGGTTACCACGAGCAGCTTTCACTACGTTTTTCAGTACGCGATAGCGGTTAGGGTAGAGGGCTTCGAAGCCCAACTCTTCTAGTTCGGTCTTAATGTTATGAATACCAAGACGGTGAGCTAGTGGAGAATAGATTTCTAGGGTTTCACGAGCAATACGGCGCTTTTTGTCAGGACGAAGTGCCCCAAGCGTACGCATGTTGTGAGTGCGGTCAGCTAATTTGATCAAGATAACGCGGATGTCTTGCACCATGGCGAGAACCATCTTACGGAAGTTCTCTGCTTGCGCTTCTTTGCGATCACGAAATTTAAGCTTATCCAGCTTAGATACACCATCTACCAATTCAGCAACAGTATTACCAAATTTTTCCTCTAGATCTTCTTTAGTGACATCACAGTCTTCAATCACATCATGAAGTAGAGCTGCTTGCAGAGTTTCGATATCCAGACGCATTTCTGCCAGGATTCTTGAAACAGCTACAGGATGGATAATGTATGGTTCACCGCTTGAGCGGGTTTGCCCTTCATGGGCGTCTCTCGCTACCACATAAGATTGACGCAGAGCCTCAATTTGAGGCTCTGTTAGGTATTCTTGGGCAACGTCTTTGAGGCTATCGAATAGATACAAATTAAAGGCCCGGAAGGTTAATTAGTTCGAATGACGTTCTTAACGAGAGTGAGCGATGCTGCTTACTGCTGCAAGTTCAGCCGCTTCTTGCTCTTGTTGCTCTTGACGTTCACGAGCATCTAGTACGTCTTTAGTGATAAGACCTTCTTCGATTTCGCGAAGAGCGATAACCGTTGGCTTATCGTTTTCTTCAGGCACTAGTGAATCTTTACCGCCAGTTTGCATTTGACGTGCGCGGCGAGCCGCAATAAGAACTAGGTCGAAACGGTTGCCAACTTTTTCAACAGCGTCTTGAACAGTTACGCGTGCCATGAGGACTCCAAATAGTAATTAACTAATAAATTTTTGATGACGAGAAAGTATACAAGTTTAACTAGAGACTTTCTAGATCACCGTATACTTATCTCAATGGAAAATCTAGTGTTGCTAAATTATTCCGCCAGTAATGCAGTAAGCATGCCGCTGTATTTTGCCGCTTGCTTATCTTCTTTTAAGCGTTCCGCACGAATGATAGCTTTGAAGTCCATTAGGGCTGCATCAAAGTCATCATTCACGATCACGTAGTCATACTCATTATAGTGAGAGATCTCTGACTTCGCTTCGCTCATGCGTTTCGCAATAACTTCTTCGCTGTCTTGACCACGAACATTTAGGCGACGCTCTAGTTCACCATTTGATGGTGGAAGAATGAATACACTCTTCGCTTGAGGCATCTGTTTGCGGATCTGACGAGCACCTTGCCAGTCGATATCTAGGAATACATCGATACCGCGGTCTAGGTTTTCTTCAATCCAAACGCGTGAAGTACCGTAGTAGTTGCCGAATACTTCAGCGTACTCTAGGAATTCATTCTTCTGGATGAGATCTTCGAAGTGATGCTTTTCTACGAAGTGGTAGTGAACACCATTTTCTTCACCAGGGCGCATACCGCGAGTGGTGTGTGAAACAGATACCTTCATTGCGTAGGTTGGATTGGTTTCTAGCATTGCTGAGATCAAGCTCGACTTACCTGCGCCACTAGGTGCAGATACGATGTAAAGAGTACCTTTGCCCATCTGTATATTTCCACTGTTGGTTGGATTGAGTGAAGGCGATAAACCGACACTATAAAAGATAGCACTGACCTTAACTGCGTTCCGATAATTGCACGGATATAACGACAATTGGTGAAAATTAGGTCAGAAAAATGGAGGCGAAGAGTAGCATATTTAGGTGATTGAGAACAACTGGCTTGATCGTTATTTATTGGCGAATGATCCTCTCAAAGATCGTTCTAGAAATGTAATCACTCATCAGCTGCACTTTTTTTATGTGATCTATACAAAATTTATTGAAGTTTTAGTCTCAATCCTTACAATCCGCGCAAACGATTAAATGCTGTATATGTTTGATGAAATGGATCAAATGTTTCTACTACCGAGCCTATCTTGGTGACTACAGTTTTTAGTGTAGAGACCTCTCTATTCTCACAGCATTTGAATCCCCCAAATTCTTAATTTATTGCAAAGGTTTTGTTGTGAGTACAGATTCGACCCTGAAAGCCCAGAACAGCTCTAGTTCGCTTGATTCGATGTTTAAAATCACTGAAAGAAAGACCACGATCGGCACAGAGCTGTACGCAGGTTTCATTACTTTCTTGGCAATGAGCTACATTCTGGCGGTTAACCCAGCGATTTTGGGTGGTATCCCGGGGATGGATAAAGGTGCGATATTCACTGCAACGGCTTTGGCTGCAGCTATCTCGACGCTAATCATGGGCATCTGGGGTAATTACCCTGTGATGCTAGCCCCAGGTATGAGCATGAACGGCTTTTTCAAAGGACTGTTATTGAGTGGTTCTGTTGCCGTGCTGTGGAATGAAGCGCTATTTGGTATCTTTCTCTCTGGTATTTTGTATCTCGTATTCTCACTGACCAATATTCGTAAATCGATGATTGAATCGATCCCAGAGGACTTAAAGCTGGCGATTACGGTATCGCTCGGTTTGTTCATCGCTTTCTTGGGACTTAAGAACGCGGGCATCATCGTTTCGAATCCGTTTGTATTGGTTGGTTTAGGAGATATCTCAGACCCACAAGTGATCATCGCTTACATCAGCATCTTTATTGCCCTTGGCTGTATGGTTCGTGATATTAAGTTGGCGACGTTTATCTCATTCGTATCAGCGATTGCACTGACAATTCTGGCTGACGTGTTCAAGGGTACATCAAATGCGCCAATCCCAGAGCAGCTAGTAGCGATGCCACCGAGCATGGCAGGTAGCTTTGGTGCTATCTTCGACTTTTCTTCGTTTACTCCTGAGAAAATGTTCGACTTATTGTTCATCGTACTTATCTTCCTGATTGTCGACTTCTTTGATGGTTTGAGCACGATTGTTGGTGTTGGCCGTGATGCAGGTATCATCGATAAGGACGGTAAGGTGCCAAATGCAAAGTCTGCTCTAGTGGCAGATGCGGGTGGTACGGTGATTGGTTCGATTCTTGGTACCACATCGATTACGGCTTTCTCTGAGTCGGGCATTGCTTCTTCTCAAGGTGCGAAGACAGGTTTGGCGGCAGTGATGGTTGCAGGTTTGTTCCTAATCTCGCTATTCCTATACCCAATTTTCTCTATTTTCTCGGCGGCTATGGTTGCCCCTGCGATGGTCGTGGTAGGCATCTACATGGTGGGCCGCCTTGGTCAGATCGACTGGGAGAAGAAAGAGTCACGCATCGCAGCCTTCTTCACCATTATGTTCACGGTACTAAGTTTTTCACCTGCAAACGGCATGGCGATGGGCTTTATCAGCTACGCATTCACTATGGTTGTCGCGGGTAAGGGGAAAGAAGTTCACCCGTTAATCTATGGCCTGTGTGTGGTGTTCCTGACCTACCTGATTCTTCTTTAAGGCTAATCGGCTGAGCTAAGCTGAAACGAAGAATAAGTGAATAGATGGCTCTACAGTGAATGTGGGGCCATTTTTGTATCTTCTGTCTCCACACAAGGTGTGTAATTGATGGTTTCTCCGCTAGAGAAGAAGCGGCTTATATTGAGGCATGCTATTGTAGAGGTTGGATTAATTTTTTTGCAGAGTGACAATGCCTTCTCATTTACCTAAATCTTTTAGTAAGCCTTTCTTGAAAGTTTTTCATACTCTTGAAGCGGTACTGTTGGTGGCGATTACTCTCGCTACCGTGTTTGCGATGGTTGAAGAGTTCATGCATTTGTTTGTTGAGCGACAAGTTCGGCTGACCGATATTCTTCTGATGTTCATCTATTTAGAAGTGTTGGCTATGGTCCAACAATTTGTGACGAACGGTAAGATTCCGGTACGTTACCCTATCTATATCGCGATTATGGCGATTGCTCGTTACATTACACTTGGAATGAAGGAATTGGATGCGGTTCTCATTGTTTGGTTATCTTTAGCCGCGTTTATCTTAGCTGCTGCTACCTTGTTGATTCGAGTTGGGCATCACTATTGGCCGTATGTTGATCTTCGAACCAAGCAACCGGACGAGTAAACCGTCGACTGACAAATCATTTAGAGCCCAGCCATGTCGCTGGGTTTTTTACTACCTTTGGAGTGTCAAAAAGACACTTAAGTGTTTTATTGTTTTGGTGGTTTTGAGTGTCTTAATGACTCTTTTTCTTGGTTTTCCCTTTAAATATAAGGCTTTGCTTTCTGGCATGAATGTTGATTGGTGAGTATTAGACTCATATTAAGGAACACGCTATGCATTTTGAAAGTACCCACTATCAACCTGAAGTTCTCTCCGAAAAGGTTGCACTTGTCGTGACTCGACTTCTAAAAAAAACGCTTAATCTGTTTTATGGGAAACATTTAGCCAAACGAGCAATGTTATTGGAGACCATTGCGGCTGTACCGGGCATGGTCGCGGGGGTATTTAATCACCTTAAAGCATTGCGTCGCATGAAAGATGACGGCGGTTGGATCAAAGAGCTCCTGGACGAAGCGGA
>JAYYSE010000027.1:0-58688 GCA_036126475.1 Pseudomonadota bacterium
GAAGCAGCATCAGATAAAACCGATAAGGAAATTGCTATTTATGCATTGAATGTGGCATTAGCAGTTGAGTTGAAGCTCGAAGACTACGATGAAGTTCATATCTCTGAAATTCAAACCATGGTCGAGAACGAGCTAATGCAGGGACCATACAAGTCTCTGGCACGCGCATACATCGAATATCGTCACGACCGCGACATCGCTCGTGAAAAGCAAAGTGCCTTAACTCGTGAAATCGAAGGTTTGATCGAAGAAAGCAACGTTGATCTCATCAACGAAAACGCGAACAAAGATGGCAAAGTAATCCCAACTCAGCGTGACTTGCTAGCGGGGATCGTGGCTAAACACTATGCGAAAACTCACATTTTGCCACGTGATATCGTACATGCTCACGAGTGTGGCGACATTCACTACCACGATCTCGATTACGCACCGTTCTTCCCAATATTCAACTGTATGCTTATTGATTTGAAAGGCATGTTAACGCATGGCTTCAAGATGGGTAACGCAGAAATCGATACGCCTAAGTCTATCTCTACCGCAACGGCGGTAACTGCGCAGATCATCGCACAAGTGGCAAGCCACATTTACGGTGGTACAACGATCAACCGCATCGACGAGGTTTTAGAACCTTACGTGATGGCAAGTTACGAGAAGCACTTATCGTTAGCGAAAGAGTGGGAGATTCACAGCCCAGAAGCGTTTGCTATTTCTCGCACTGAGAAAGAGTGTTACGACGCATTCCAATCTCTTGAATACGAAGTAAACACACTGCACACCGCTAATGGTCAAACGCCATTCGTTACGTTTGGTTTTGGCTTAGGTGAAAACTGGGGCTCGAAACTGATTCAGCAATCTATCTTTAAGAATCGCATTGCAGGTTTAGGTAAGAACCGTAAAACAGCCGTGTTCCCTAAACTGGTTTTTGCTATCAAAGACGGTTTGAACCACCAGCCACAAGATCCAAACTACGATATCAAGCAACTGGCACTTGAGTGTGCGTCTAAACGTATGTACCCAGACATTCTTAACTACGACAAGGTAGTAGAAGTGACAGGGTCATTCAAAACACCTATGGGTTGCCGTAGCTTCTTGAATACATATGAAGAATATGGCGAGTTTATCCATGAAGGACGTAACAACTTAGGTGTTGTGAGCTTGAACTTGCCACGTATTGCGATCAACGCAAAACAAGATATGGTTAAGTTCTACGAGCTGCTTGATGAAAAACTGAAGCTTGCTCGTCGCGCATTAGAAACTCGTATTTCTCGTCTAGAAAATGTGAAGGCACGTGTTGCTCCAATCCTATATATGGAAGGTGCATGTGGTGTTCGCTTGAAAGCTGATGATTCAATTGCAGATATCTTCAAGAACGGCCGTGCTTCTGTTTCTCTTGGTTACATTGGTATCCATGAAGCGATGACTGCACTTTACGGCACTGAAGTTCATTTGTACGACGATGGCGAAATGCGTGCTAAAGCGCTTGATCTAGTGGAGTACATGAAGCGTGAAGTGGAATCTTGGACGAAAGAGACAGGTTACGCGTTCAGCCTTTACGGCACACCAAGTGAAAACCTATGCAGCCGTTTCTGCAGCATCGATACCAAAGAGTTTGGTGTGATTGGTGGCGTAACAGACCGTGGCTACTACACAAACAGCTTCCACTTAGATGTACAAAAGAAAGTGAACCCATACGATAAGATTGATTTCGAGATGCCTTATCCTGAAATCTCTAGCGGTGGTTTCATTTGTTACGGTGAATTCCCTAACATGCAGAAAAACATCGAAGCGCTAGAAAACGTATGGGATTACAGCTACACACGAGTTCCTTACTACGGTACCAACACGCCGATTGATGAGTGTTACGAGTGTGGTTACAACGGTGAGTTCGATTGTACGAGTAAGGGCTTTACCTGTCCTAAATGTGGCAACCATGACTCAACTAAAGTATCAGTAACACGCCGTGTTTGCGGTTACCTTGGTAGCCCAGGTGCACGACCATTTAACATCGGTAAGCAAGAAGAAGTTAAACGGCGAGTGAAGCACCTTTAGAGAGCTTTAAGATCGTTAGCGAGCTTACTTAGAAGATCTATGTTTCATGATACAAGATTGGTATCGGCTCAATGTCGGTACCAATTCATTGGTTTCATTTCTCGCTATTCTTTAAGTAGCCGATTAAGCCATCACGAGTTTTCAATACTGCCTTATGAATTATCATCAATATCATCCAATCGACGTTGTAAATGGCCCAGGCACACGCTGCACTTTGTTTGTGTCGGGCTGTGTACACCAGTGCCGTGGGTGTTATAACCAGTCGACGCAAAGGTTGGACTCTGGCCATTTGTTCACTCAAGAGCTACAAGATCACATTATTGCCGATCTTAAGGATCCGCGAATCAAGCGCCGTGGTTTATCACTTTCTGGTGGTGATCCTCTGCATCCTGCAAATGTTTCTGAAGTACTGAAGTTAGTTAAGCGCGTAAAAGAAGAATGTGAAGGCAAAGATATCTGGATGTGGACTGGCTATGAGCTTAGCCAATTGGATGAAAATCAGAAGCAAGTGCTAGAATACGTTGATACTTTAATTGATGGTCGTTTCGAGCAAGATAAAGCAGACCCAATGCTCGATTGGCGTGGCAGTTCAAACCAAATCATCCATCGATTCACTGACATCTGAGGTTGTCCCTCGTAGGCTTGGAAAACGAAAAGGGCATCATGGTTAAAGTAATGAAACCAATCAGCTCTTGGATGTGAGTTCTCTCGTTCTATTAGTTCAAATCAGTATTTAAGCGGTTAGTTGGTTAGGTTCTTCTATGAGGTTGTTGATCCATTTCTTAGAGTGAGTTTTCTGGCTAGTTAATGCGATCTTGGCCAGATCCTCCAGCAACACAGTCATTATTGTTTGATTTTTGCATGAACCCCCTCTTTAAAATGACCAATCTCTGATTACTTCTGTGAACTCAGCGCTTCTCTTAAAAAATGTTTCTGATTTGACTACGATAATGTTAACGTGAAGTTCATTACTTGAATTTCAAAGGGTTGTGACTTTCATGTTTTCACATCTACCAAAACCAACTTTAGATCCAATTCTATCTCTTTCTGTTGCTTACCGCGGCGATACTCGCAAAGACAAGGTCGATTTAGGCATTGGCGTTTATAAAAACGACCAAGGCGAAACTCCTATCATGAAAGCTGTATCTATGGCTCAAGATATCGTTGTTGAAACACAAAAAACTAAAGCTTACGTTGGCCTAGCGGGCTGTGAAGAGTTTAACCAAAGCATGGTTGATCTGCTGCTTAAAGGGACTTCTGCAATGGATCGCGCAGCTGCGATTCAAACACCAGGTGCAAGTGGTGCACTTCGAATGTTGGGTGACTTAATGAAGGTTTCTCAACCAGACACCACAGTTTGGATTTCAAACCCAAGCTATGTGAACCACAAACCTGTGATGGAAGCGGCAGGCTTAAAGGTTCGATACTACAATTACTTCAGTCCTGAAACGAAGCAAGTTGATACTGCAAGAATGTTAGATGACCTATCGAAAGCGGGTCCATCAGATGTGGTACTACTGCACGGTTGCTGTCACAACCCAACGGGTGCCGATATTGACTTTGAAGCGTGGCAGGAAATCACCAAGCTATCGCAGAAAAATGGTTTCTTACCGTTCGTTGATATTGCCTACCAAGGCTTTGGTGACGGTCTCGAAGAAGATGCAAAAGGTCTTCAACACATGGCGAACAGCGTGGAAGAGATGTTAATTACTACTTCTTGCTCAAAGAACTTCGGTTTGTACCGTGAAAGAACGGGCGCTGCGATTGTGATTGGTAAGAATAGCGAACACGTTGGCAACGCAAAAGGTAAGCTACTGACGCTTGCTCGCTCAACTTACACCATGCCGCCAGATCACGGTGCGGCGTTGGTAAAAACAGTTCTTCAGAATCAAGAGCTAACAACGATTTGGAAGCAAGAGTTGAGTGAAATGCAGCAACGTTTGTTAAATCTGCGCCAAAGTTTATGTGATGAATTGCGAAATACTTATAACACGTCACAATTTGATTTCATTGAAAGTCATAAAGGTATGTTTACTGTACTAGGCTTTAAAGAAACTCAGATGAATCAATTACGTGAAGAATATGGCATCTACGGTGTTGGTGATGGACGCATCAATATTGCAGGTCTTTCTGAATCCCATATTCCTTATGTAGCAAAAGCGATAGCCAGCGTATCAAAATAATAGAAGGTGACTGAATGTATAATTGGAGAGCGATTATAACCCTAATATTAAGTGGCGGCTTGTTTGCTTGTACAACCACGACTCAAGTACCAGTTGAACCAGTGCAAAAGCCTCAGATCGAACAACCAGTTGTTGACGATTCTTCTAAGACAGACGTGACTGAAGGTGACAAAGTAACAGAACCTACAGAGAAGCCTGAAGAAGTAAAACCAACTGAACCAGAAGCGAAACCAAAGCCTGAAGAAAAACCAACGAAAACCAGTGACGGTAAACTGATCCTTGGTGAAGAAGAGTGGGTATTTGTACCTGGCTTGAAAGAGGCTTTTAAAGCGCGTGTTGATACCGGTGCTACCACCTCTTCAATCAGTGCGGTTGATATCGTTGATTTTGAGCGTGATGGCAAAGATTGGGTTAAATTCAAGATCCAGCATGATGGCATCACAACAGAAGAGGTCAGCCTACCTGTAGAGCGTTGGGTGAAGATCAAACAATCTAGCGCTGAAGGTACACAACGTCGTGCTGTGGTTGTGGTTTCTATCCAAATTGGTGACCTAAAAGACAAAACTGAATTTACACTTGCTGATCGAACCCATCTTTCTTTCCCACTTCTTTTGGGAAGAAGCTTCTTTAGAGATATTGCGGTTGTCGATGTAAGCCAAAAATACGTTCAGAAGAAAGTGACTAAATAGTTTCAGACCCTTCTAACAGGTTAACTCTGTAATAATCGAATCCCTGCTAATTGAATTAGCGGGGATTTTTCGTTTTTCGATCGTAATTCGGTTAAATACCGATAATTCGCCTCTGTATGTCATTCGTTCACTGTTTAGCCTCGACAATGTGATCCTGATCTCTATATAATCCGCGCTTAATTTTCGTTTACCCCATACTTTCGTAGTCCTTATTTAGGTTTATCCAACAACTTAATAATTATCTATCCAGTATACGCTTAGGAATAACTTCTCAGTATGTACGCACATGGCGGACATCGACTACGGTGAACTGCGTATCTATCCTGGTAACTATGAGTACTTCCTAGAAGCATCGGGTTTGCGTCGTGAGCAACTTCTGGCTTCCAACGCGAAGAAGACAGCCGAAATCAATGAGCTGTAAGACTTCGTGAACCGTTTTGGTGCTAACGCATCGAAAGCGAAGCAAGCTAGTTCTCGTGCTAAGAAGATGGAAAAGATCACTCTTGATGAAGTGAAGTCTTCGAGCCGTATTAGCCCGTCGATTAACTTCGGCGAAGGTAAGAAACTGCACCGCCAAGCGCTTGAACTTCAATAGGTAGGCCACGGTTTCGAAGGTGAAACGTTATTTGCTGGTGGTAACATATTACTTGAAGCGGGTACGCGCCTCTCGGTTATTGGTGAGAACGGTGTGGGTAAAACCACCTTGCTACGTTGTTTAGTCGGTGAACTTGAGCAAAACCAAGGCATCGTAAAATGGTCAGAAAACGTATCTGTTGGCTACTGCCCGCAAGATAGCAGTGCAGACTTTGATAACGACCTGAGCATTTTCGATTGGATCTCACAGTGGCGTACAGCGAAGCACGATGACCTAATGGTGCGCGGTATTCTAGGCCGTCTATTGTTCACTGCAGACGATGCAAACAAGAAAGCACGTAACTGTTCTGGTGGCGAGAAGAACCGCCTGTTATTTGGCAAGCTAATGATGCATGACATTAACGTTCTTGTGATGGACGAGCCAACGAACCACATGGATATGGAAGCGATCCAAGCGCTGAACGATGCGCTTAAGGTTTACCCAGGTACGCTTATCTTCGTGAGTCACGACCGCGAGTTTGTATCTTCACTTGCGACATACATTATTGATGTGAAAGACCAACAGCTAGTGAGTTTCCAAGGTACCTATGAAGAGTACTTGGATCATCAGAAAAAGATGTTGATGGCTGAGCTGTAATCGTTTCAAGCGTCATTGATTCAGGTGCTGGACTGACATTAATGATCCATCACTAGATACAAAAAGCCCCGAGCACGTTTGTGGTCGGGGCTTTTTAGAAGAACAAAAATATCAAAGACGTTGTTAGTTCTTGAATAGTTGAACTTGAGAATTCCGTTGTTGAGCGATGCCATGGAACTCTTCAGAAAGCCGACTTCTAAAAGTCGGCTTTCACATTGGTTTAGATGCTCTGCTCGACGTTATTTAAAAGTTTAGAAACCGAATCGAGCTGACATTAACAGCTGATGGCCGTAAGTACCGTTATTACGCATGTCCAAACCTACAGAAAGTTGATCTGTTGAATGGAAACGAGCGCCAACACCTACGATTGAATGAGTGTCGTCATTGTCAATCAGTTGACCAAGGCGCGCGTTGACTTCAACGTTTGCCATTAACCAAGCTCTTAAACCTAGGTTAATTTCGGTTTTGATGTTGTTGTCGTCATTACGTTCAATGTTGTGCAGAAGCATTTGTCCGGTCACATCGGCGAATTGGCTAATAGGTCCATTAAAACCCATACCTACAGCTGCATCCCAATCACTTTCAAATTCTGAATCGATACGTGCAACAAAGTGTGAGTTCTGAGTAAACATGGTTGTTACTTCACCACCGAAGGTACTAGGGCTGGTACCCATGCGCAGCTCGAATGTGTTGTAGTTAAAGTTGTTTGCAGACGCAGAGAAAGAACACAGTGCAGCTAGTCCTAAAAGGACAGCCTTTTTAGTGCAACCTAGCATGGTGACTCCATATAAATTGTATTTACGGCAGTATAATACAAAAAAGCCTGCAATATGCAGGCCAATCTATTTGAAGTCGATCGTTTTATCTGTGTTGCTTATAGGACTTGGATGTGGTCAACCTCGATTTCAGGTGTTTTGCCACCTCCATACTCGCCGAAGATACGTACTTTTGTATCTGCTGTTAGTGGCTGTGCTAGGCGGATATCGTCATCCAGTTCGATTTGAATCTCGCTCTGGCCATCAGAGAAAATGAAGGTATCGTTCTTAAGCTGGCGAACAATCTTGCCGTCTACAATTGCGTCTTGCTCAGAAAACATGCTTGTGTCTGCTAGTAGTGTCGCGACAGAAACGGTTTCAATAGGTCCTGTGTAAGCAATAGAGCTCTCGTGCTTACTGTATTTTTGGTCACCAGCCATTGCAAAAGTTGGAGCAAGGATGATAGCGATAGCTAATACAGTTTTTTTCATGGTGAATCCCTAATGTTGTTTGTTAATTGAAGCGTTTTGTTCCGATGAGGCTATTAAACAACACTCGGTTTGAATCTAGAGTGAGTAACACATTCATTTTCCATTCATTTTATTGAGCATCTAGTCGCCAATGACGTTAAGATGGTGAAAGAGAAGTATTGCCTGCGGGCTGAGAAATTAAGGATTTAAGTACGAATGCGAGCACCATTAAACGCTCTTATGGTCCAGGGAACCACGTCAGATGCCGGAAAAAGTGTATTGGTGGCAGGTTTATGCCGTGTTTTGACCAGGATGGGAATTAAGGTGGCACCATTCAAGCCACAGAATATGGCTTTGAATAGTGCAGTGACTAAAGACGGTGGGGAAATTGGCCGCGCCCAAGCCGTTCAGGCTCAAGCGTGTAATGTCGAACCTTCGGTTCACATGAACCCAGTATTGCTTAAACCCAACTCAGACACCGGTGCTCAAGTTATTCTACAAGGCCGTGCATTAAGTAATATGGAAGCTACGGGCTATCATGATTACAAGAAAGTTGCGATGAATACGGTTATTGATTCATTTGATCGACTTTTAAAAGAATACGATAGCGTGATGATTGAAGGTGCCGGAAGTCCTGCTGAAATTAACCTTCGTGAAAATGATATCGCGAACATGGGCTTTGCTGAAAAAGCAGATATCCCGGTGATCATTGTGGCTGATATCGACCGCGGAGGGGTATTTGCACACCTGTATGGCACATTAGCTCTGTTATCTGAATCTGAACAAGCTCGTGTAAAAGGGTTCGTGATTAACCGTTTCAGAGGCGATATCGCTCTGCTTCAGTCCGGTCTTGATTGGTTGGAGGAGAAAACAGGCAAGCCTGTGATTGGTGTTTTGCCATATTTGCATGGTTTCAATTTAGAAGCTGAAGATGCTATTACCTCAGCCCAAGAGTCAGATGGAGAGGCCAAGCTTAAGGTCGTGGTACCAGTCCTTACTCGGATCAGCAACCACACTGACTTCGACGCGTTAAGGTTGAATCCTTCTATTGACCTTCGCTACGTGGTTAAAGGTGAACGTTTAAGCAACGCTGATTTGATTATTTTACCAGACACTAAGTCAGTAAGAGCCGATTTAGATTACTTGAAGCAACAAGGCTGGGATAAAGATATTCAACGTCACCTGCGTTTAGGTGGCAAAGTAATGGGTATATGTGGTGGTTATCAGATGCTTGGTAATTTTATCCACGATCCTGATGGTGTGGAAGGCCAACCGGGCAGCAGTGAAGGGTTAGGGTACCTTGATATTGAAACCACGTTAACGCAACAGAAAACGTTAACGAACGTGTTTGGCACGTTAAACCTAAATGGAAAGTCGGCACCAGTTAAAGGGTATGAAATTCACGTAGGTAGGACTGATGTCAATGAAATGGCATTACCGGTTCAGTTAGAATCTGGCAACCTTGATGGCGCGATAATCTCAGATAACTCGATATTTGGTACTTACTTGCACGGTGTATTGGATAACAGTGATGCGTTATCACTGATTTGTGAATGGGCAGGTGCCACTGAAGTAGCAGCTATTGACCTCGAACAGCTTAAAGAGTTGGGTATTAATAGAATCGCTGACGCCATCGAAGAGCACTTAAATCTTGACCTGCTTTGGCCTGAGCTGAAACAAACTGATCTAGATTTAAAATGAACAACAGATAAGTGAGAACAATGAAAAAATTAGTCACTCTTTTAGCAGTAGCGTTAACCACTTCATTGAGTTCTGCTCATGCTTTGGCTACCGAGAAACTACGTGTTTATGCTGCATCGTCTATGACGAATGCGGTTAATCTGTTAGTGGAAGAGTTTGAGAAAAACCATTCTGTTGATGTTATTCCTGTCTATGCCAGCACATCGTCGTTGGTAAGACAGATCGAAAGAGGTGCGCCAGCAGACATATTTATCTCGGCAAATGAAAAGTGGATGACTCATCTTGTCGACCGAAACTATGCTTCTAGTGACAATGTCACAAATCTATGTGAGAACGAGCTTGTGCTAATCTCTCCAAAGGAAGACGCAATTTCATTTGATATTTCAAAAGGTGACCAGTGGTCTAAACTTCTTGATAATGAAAGGCTTGCGGTTGGCAATATCATGTCGGTTCCTGCTGGTATCTATGCGAAAGAAGCGTTAGAAAACTTGGCTGTTTGGGATGACGTCAAGACACGATTAGCACCAAGCAATAACGTTCGTATGGCATTGGCTTTAGTAGAACGCAGTGAAGCTAAGCTCGGTATTGTTTACAAAACGGATGCGCTGTTGTCTAAAGAAGTGAATCTTGTATCGACATTCCCGTCAGAGCTGCATACACCAATACGTTACCCTGTAGCGAAAATAAGTGAACAAGCGGTCGCACAAGACTTCTACACCTTCCTTACTAGTGAAAAAGCGAAGGACATTTTGAATAGTTTTGGTTTTGAAGTGCGATAAATGATGTATCTATCGGAATACGAATACCAAGCTTTAATGCTTAGCTTGAAAGTGGCTGGATTTGCCATCTTGTGGCTTATCCCAATCGGGATTGGCTTAGCGTGGCTGCTAGCTAAAAAGCAGTTTGTGGGCAAAAGTATTGTTGAAAGCATCGTTCATCTCCCTTTAGTGCTTCCTCCCGTGGTTATTGGTTATTTGCTACTTGTGATGATGGGTAGACAAGGTCTAATAGGAGGATGGCTTAACGACGTGTTTGGTATTGTGTTCAGCTTTAGTTGGAAAGGCGCGGCTCTGGCCTGTGTCGTCGTCGCGTTACCATTAATGGTGCGATCAATCCGTTTAAGTTTAGAAACGGTTGATAGTAAGCTTGAAGAGGCGGCAGCTACATTGGGTGCTTCTCCTGTCAGAGTTTTCTTTACTATCACCTTACCTTTGATGATCCCTGGGATCATTACCGGAACCATGCTGTCATTTGCGCGAAGCCTTGGCGAGTTCGGTGCGACCATCAGTTTCGTTTCCAATATCCCAGGTGAAACTCAAACCATTCCTCTAGCGATGTACACTTTCATCGAAACTCCAGGTGCTGAAATGGAAGCTGCGCGTTTGTGTGCTATTTCCATTGTGATTGCGTTGGGATCATTGATGCTGTCTGAGTGGTTAAACAGAAAGTCGGCACAACGCCTAGGAGGTAACGCATGAGCGCGTTAGTCCTGAAATACCAGCAACAGCTTGGTGAGACTTTCTTTGATATCGACTTAGAACTTCCAAGTCGCGGCATCACGGCAATTTTTGGTCGCTCTGGCGCGGGTAAGACATCTCTGATTAACGCCATTAGTGGTCTTAAAAAGCCGGATAAAGGTTTGATCAGTGTCTCTGGCACAACCCTATTTGATAGCGAGCAAGCTATTAATTTGCCGACGCACAGACGTAATGTTGGCTATGTATTTCAAGAATCACGACTGTTCCCTCATATGAAGGTATCGGCGAATCTTAAATACGGTGTTAAAGGTACAGATAAAGCGCACTTTGACCAAATCGTGTCACTGCTCTCATTAGGCTCGTTGCTCGATCGTTATCCGGCGCGTTTGTCGGGCGGGGAGAAGCAACGTGTTGCGGTTGGTCGAGCACTCTTGTCTAAACCAAGTATTTTGTTGATGGATGAGCCGTTGGCATCTCTTGATTTACCTCGCAAGCGTGAGGTGATGCCGTTTCTGGAAAACCTCTCTGAAACAATTCAAATTCCGATTATTTATGTGACTCATAGTCTTAATGAGATTCTACGCTTGGCTAACCATTTAGTGATTATCGATCAAGGTAAGGTCGTATCATCTGGTGTGACAGAACAGGTATGGGCGTCACGTGCGATGCAGCCTTGGCAATCTTTCTCTGAACAAAGCTCATTGTTTGAAGGGAAGCTGGTGGAACATAATGATGATTATGCCTTATCTCGGTTAACGCTGGGAAAATCCACGTCTTTGTGGGTTCAAAAGGTGTCGAGTGATATTGGAGCTACTGTGAGGCTCCAGGTTAGGGCAAATGATATCTCAATTACGCTAGAACAACCTCAAGGTACATCTATACGTAATATCCTCCCCGTAACGATTAAAAGCGTAGAGACTCACCAACAAGGCACGAACAAGCAAAGTGTCTCGGTAGAGTTAGAGTTGGAATCTGGGTGTTATCTATGGGCAACCATTACTTTGTGGGCGTTGGATGAGCTGAATCTAAAAGTAGGCCAAAATGTATTCGCTCAAATTAAGGGTGTGAGTGTGGCTCAGAGAGACATTGCGGTTACTCACTAATTGACTGTGAAATTTTTAGTTCAAGGTACTGTAAAACTCGGTCTTGATTCCATGAATGGAAATATGCGTCATTTTTATACGCTATAAACCTCGGTTTTAATCCACACTGTATGAGTGCAAAGTCATAATATTTACTAAGTAGTAGCTCGTGATGATTTATTGACGGTAAGACAGATAAGTAAATATTAGAAAAAGCAGCGGGTATAGAAAAGCCGCTTGTTCAAATCAACAAGCGGCTTGTTCATAACCATCACTGTTTGCCTTCAACCTAATACAGGTCGATGAATAGCTTACTTAGTGAAAACTTCTTTAAAATCACGCTTCAAGATAGCATCACGACGAGCTTTCTTGATTTGTTTAACCATGTCTTTTACACAGTTGTGTAGAACTTGGTCTAGTAGTTGAGCGCGGTACTCTTCTTTTTCCTCGTCAGTCATGCCTTCAGGAAGTTTAAGAGTAGGGAACTCTTCCATCACGTTCACGCCAGCGAAAGCTTGGCTAACAGTGATTAGAGCGTGGAATTGCTCGAAGTTGTCCAAAACGTTTTGCGCGCTTGCTGGAAGGGTGTCCCAAGCTTCGCGTACTGCTTCTTCAGACACTTCATGAATAGAAGTAACCATAAAGTGCATCTCTTTTGGCACTTCATCAAATTCGATAACTTGACGAAGCTCTGGAGAGATTGTGGTTAAATCGATTTCTTGTTGTTCTGTGTTTGTAGCGTCTGACATAGTATTTCTCTTTAAAAAGAAACAATGCTAAAAAGTTCTGTAAAAAAGTCAATATAATATAGAGATTAGGGCATGATTTAAGCCAAAAAATGAGCTGCTTTGAATATTGAACACTCGATAAAGGTGGTGCGATGATAGAAAAGGGATCTTCGATGCGCATATTGCTAGTTGACGATGTTCAGCTACACGGAATGCTACTTGCCATTCGACTGTACCCAGCCCCATAGTAGACCAACTTGAAGAGGTGTACCTCAATACTGATGTTTGGGCTTATATCGTTGAGACTAAGGTAAAATTGATCTACGAAGATAAGAATAGCTGGGGTAAATACAAACTCAGTACCAGCATGAAGACAGTGTAGGTTGGTTGAACCCCAACATGCTTAACGACTGGGTTGATAATGTAGGCATCGGTTTTACGATCACGGGAGTAACTTAAAGGGTGGTAGCTTAGTTTTGTTCTTCAACCAAGATTTAGGCTAGTTCCTTGATCTTTTAAAACGAATAACATAAAAATAACCGATTAACCAAAGCCAAGCATACATAGAGCTTGGCTTTGTTTTTTAGCTATAAATACAGAGTTTGTTGCGGCCTGTCTTTTTTGCTTTGTACAATGCTTCATCGGCAAGCTTCAATACTTCTTCAGGGTGTTTTGTGGTTGTGCTGTCTGCCAATCCTATACTCACCGAGACGTTAACAACTTCAGCCGATTGTCCGTTCTTCCCACGCTTTTTAATTCCTTCATCACGGTTATCCGGTCGTTCCTTAGTATTACGGATCGTCATATCGTAGTTGTGTACTTCAGAGACAAGTGTTTGTAGGTGCTCTTCAACTTGCTCGGTATGCTTACCTTTGAAAATGATTGTGAACTCTTCACCACCGTAACGATAAACGCGAGCACCGCCAGTGGTCTCTTTCAAAATACTGGCTACAAGCTTCAACACATCATCACCAATGTCATGGCCATAGGTATCGTTGAATTTTTTAAAGTGGTCAATATCGACCATTGCCATTGAATACTTTCGCCCTAAATGCTTCATATCAACTTCTAGCGCGTGTCGACCGGGGATATTCGTTAATTGGTCGTTGAATGCCATATCGTGGCTAGCAGACATAACATAGATAATGATTAAGGTGCCAGATAATGAAAACATGGTACTTGAAATGTACTGAACATCGAAAAAGATGAAAGTGCTGGAAGCCAACACAATCGCACTATAGACAACAACGTCGATAGAGCGATTGTAAACCAACACCAAAATCGCTGTTAAGCCAACTAGACAAAGGCAGTATAACACCAACACAAAAGGCAGTTTAGAAAAGCCCCTAACGATAAACAGTAGCCCTTCACTCCATGATTCAAAACCTCCGGCATGGAAGTGAGAAACGATCAGCTGCGCCCATATCATAAATAGGACTAAAACGAGCGCGTATAAAAACATCGACTTGGAATTTACACCGGTATCGGGGAAGGCATACACAAGCAAGCAAGTAACTGGGACTAAGGCGGCTAGTAGAGAGAGCTCTAATAATGTGGTTCCCGTGCTCAAGGGTGTTTGTAGGCGGACTTGTATAACAAGATAGGCAACAAGCATAGTGACAGAAACCATCGCCATGCGCCCTTGTCTGAACGTGTTGCACAGCAATACGGCTACACTCAATAGAATGTATGGCAGGTTGCTAGCAAACCCTAAGTTTGAATCCGTCACCAGTATGATGTTGTTCATGCCTGCAGGTAATATTGCTAGGAGAAATAAGGGGAAGCAAAATCGAAACATGCTCGACGTTACAAAAGATGATGCCATTTACTTGATGGGCCTAACTATAATGATGATCTTGTTAATTAATACAGTACGTAGGATACGGTTAAATAAGCGATTGCCAAGCATTTTGCTTAATTGAGTGCGAAAACATGGTCATAAGTCGCTTTTTGCACAGTTGCATACATATGGGTTGAGTTGCTATTAATCGTAGAAAGAGCTACACAGTATATATGAGAAATTAATTTGTGGTTATAGATACTTAACAAAACTGAGTTTGTTAATCGATACCCAGTATATTGGTTATAAAACGGTGTAATATTTGCGTTAAAGATGAACGTTAAACTGTTCTCTATGGTTAAAAACACTTATCTCAATGTCGCTCAATCAAATTGAGTTTGAACGTTACATTGGACTATGAATCGAGCTGTAGTATGCAAATTAGTGTGGATGTACATAACTAAATGGAAACGCTGGTGGGGCAAATTTAGCCACTGAAGAGTATGTGTCTAGTTATACTAGCAAGCAACTGGCAGATCTCACTTGTTTAGTTCTAGGGCAGCTAAACCCCATTTATATTCGGTTCGATATTGATTTTCTTTCCGCGTTAACTGAAGACACGATCGTTGTGTACAGAAGAAATAGTGAGATCGCGGTCAAAAATGCAGAAAGTCTGATTATTGACGATAGAAGACGCGATCGTAACGACAATATGTCGATCATATTTAGTCAACACAATTTTGATGAAGGCGTAGAATTGCAATGGTATGAAAAGCCATTGTTGGATCGTAAACAGTCGTGGTAGGTTAGTCGTAGTAACGTCATTGAAGGAGTAAAAAAACGTGGGATTCTTTTCTAGGTTATTTGGTGGTAAAGAAAAAACCGAACAAAAAGTAGAGATTGAGCCAGTCGAATATAAGGGTTTCAATATCTATCAAGATGCCATTGCTGAATCTGGTCAATACCGTGTTGCTGGACGCATTGAGAAAGAAATTGACGGTGAACTTAAAACGCATCGTTTTATTCGTTCAGACGTTATTTCAAACAAAGAAGACGCCAACGAATTGATGCTTAAGAAATCGCAAATGTTCATCGACCAAATGGGCGACGGCATATTTAGCTAACCAATTAGAGTTAGAATTGATATTAGTCACAATTTAGAGAGCTTTCAGTGTATATGCTGAAAGCTCTTTTTAGTTTTAGGGACAAAGAACACCTAGTCATTTGTTATTAAAAGGATTATTAGAAAGTGGTTTGACCTCTTTATTTGAGGCGTGAATCATTTAACTCAAACAACTGCTCAAAATCCATCCAAATAGTTATAAGTAATAACTTTTTCTGTTCTTTGAACAAAACGCTTGAAGTATTAGTTGTCGTTAGATACAAACGAATAAGTCATGTGCCAATAGCGAAAGATTAGTTATGCAAATTGGTGTATCCAATGGCTGCGATCTCTTTAACTGGTCTTTGGTCAGAATAATAATCACAAATTGATACACAAGGAGTCTAATTTGTTGATAGGTGTACCAAGAGAAACGCTCGCAGGTGAAACGCGAGTCGCTGCATCGCCGAAATCGGTCGAACAGCTTATAAAATTAGGATTTGAAGTTTTTGTTGAATCACAAGCAGGTGCGCTAGCAAGTTTTGAGGATTCAGCTTATGAAGAAGCTGGAGCAAAAGTTGTAAGCGCAGATGAAGCTTGGAAATCCGATATTGTCTTTAAAGTTAACGCTCCAATCGTTGACGATACTCAAAATGAAATAGACCTACTTAAAGAGGGCACCACTCTGGTCAGCTTTATTTGGCCTGCTCAAAACCCTGAATTAATGGAACATCTGTCGAACCGTAACATCAATGTGATGGCGATGGATTCTGTACCACGTATTTCAAGAGCTCAAGCACTCGATGCGTTAAGTTCTATGGCAAACATCGCAGGTTACCGTGCAGTGGTTGAAGCTGCACATGAATTTGGTCGATTCTTCACTGGTCAAATTACAGCGGCAGGTAAAGTTCCACCAGCGAAAGTACTGGTTGCTGGTGCCGGCGTTGCAGGTTTGGCGGCAATTGGTGCTGCAGGTAGCCTTGGTGCAATTGTTCGTTCATTTGATGTTCGTCCTGAAGTAAAAGAGCAAGTTGAGTCGATGGGTGCTGAATTCTTGGAAGTGGATTTCCAGGAAGATACGGGTGCTGGTGATGGCTATGCAAAAGAGATGTCTGACGCGTTTAACAAGAAAGCGGAAGAGCTTTATGCAGCTCAGGCAAAAGACGTTGATATCATTATTACTACAGCGCTGATTCCAGGCCGCCCTGCGCCTAAGCTTATCACTAAAGTGATGGTTGATAGCATGAAGCCAGGAAGCGTGATCGTCGACCTTGCAGCCGCGAATGGTGGTAACTGTGAATACACTGTAGCGGATCAAGTGATCACAACGGCAAATGGTGTGAAGGTTGTCGGTTACACTGACATGGTTGGTCGTCTGCCAACTCAATCTTCGCAACTGTACGCGACTAACCTAGTAAACTTACTGAAACTGCTTTGCAAAGAGAAAGACGGTAACATCAATATCGATTTTGATGATGTTGTACTTCGGGGTGTAACAGTCGTTAAAGAGGGTGAAGTCACTTGGCCTGCGCCACCAATTCAAGTTTCAGCTCAACCTCAGCAGGCTAAGCCAAAAGCAGTGAAACCTGAGCCAAAAGTTGAAGAGCCAACGTCTCCAGTTAAAAAAATCGCAGGCATGGCCGTTGCGGTTGGTGCTTTCGCTTGGGTCGCATCAGTTGCGCCTGCTGCGTTCTTATCTCACTTTACCGTTTTCGTTCTTGCTTGTGTGGTGGGTTATTACGTAGTTTGGAATGTTAGCCATTCTCTGCACACGCCTTTGATGTCTGTTACGAATGCGATTTCAGGGATCATTGTGGTAGGTGCTCTATTACAGATTGGACAAGGCAACGGTGTCGTTACTTTTGTCTCTTTTATTGCCGTGTTAATTGCAAGTATCAATATCTTTGGTGGCTTTACCGTGACCAAACGTATGCTTGAAATGTTCCGTAAAGACTAAGGAGTAATAGATGTCTGAAGGATTAGTACAAGCAGCTTATATTGTTGCTGCAGTATTCTTTATTATGAGCTTGGCTGGACTATCGAAACAGGAATCTGCACGTGCAGGTAACTATTACGGTATCACAGGTATGGTTATCGCATTGATCGCGACGATCTTCGGCCCTCACTCAGCTGGTATTGTTTGGATCATCATTGCAATGGTGATCGGTGGTGGTATTGGTATCCACTACGCACGAAAAGTTGAAATGACGGAAATGCCTGAGCTGGTGGCAATTCTGCACAGCTTCGTTGGTATGGCAGCGGTATTGGTGGGCTACAACAGCTACATCGATCCACCGGCGGCAGTGTCTATCAACCCTTCGGATATTCATGCAGAGCACGTTATTCACTTAGTGGAAGTGTTCCTTGGCGTGTTTATCGGTGCAGTAACCTTTACGGGTTCGATTGTTGCGTTTGGTAAGCTTCGGGGCGTGATTTCTTCATCTGCATTGAACATTCCTCATAAGCATAAATGGAACTTAGCGGCTATCGTGGTTTCTACACTGCTTATGATCATGTTTGTCAAAGCAGATGGCAGCATGTTCGCACTGATGGTAATGACACTTATCGCGTTCGCATTCGGTTACCACTTAGTGGCATCAATCGGCGGTGCAGATATGCCAGTTGTTGTATCAATGCTTAATTCTTACTCTGGTTGGGCGGCGGCAGCGGCAGGTTTCATGCTTGCAAATGACCTGCTTATCGTAACGGGTGCACTGGTTGGTTCGTCGGGTGCGATTCTGTCCTACATCATGTGTAAAGCAATGAACCGCTCGTTCATTAGTGTTATCGCTGGTGGCTTTGGTCAGGAAGTACAAGTGTCTGAAGGCGATGATGATCAAGGTGAACACCGTGAAACTTCAGCAGAAGACGTAGCTGACATGCTTAAGAACTCTAAGTCAGTAATAATCACTCCTGGATACGGCATGGCAGTAGCTCAAGCTCAGTACCCAGTACACGAAATCACTGAAAAGCTGCGTGCGCAGGGCGTAAATGTTCGATTTGGTATCCACCCAGTAGCGGGTAGGTTACCGGGTCACATGAACGTACTGCTTGCTGAGGCAAAAGTACCTTACGATATCGTTCTTGAGATGGACGAAATCAACGATGACTTTGACGAAACAGATACTGTATTGGTTATTGGTGCGAATGACACCGTAAACCCAGCAGCTCTGGAAGATCCAAACAGCCCGATTGCAGGCATGCCAGTACTGGAAGTTTGGAACGCTCAAAACGTTATCGTGTTCAAGCGTTCTATGAATACGGGTTACGCAGGCGTACAAAACCCATTGTTCTTTAAAGAAAATACACAGATGCTGTTTGGCGATGCTAAGCAAAGTTGTCTAGGTATTTTAGAGCACCTCTAAAGGTTGCTTTGTAAGACGTAACAAAATTAAAGGGGCTAAATTGGGCTCCTTTTTTGTGTCCAAAGGGGGTAAAAATACTTCGAATATAGAGAGAATATGAGCAGACTAATTTTTCTCCATCGAGATGACGAAATGGTTTTGCTCCAATGCGTTAAACCAGCATATTCGCTCGCTTTGAGCGTATTCAAGTCAATTTAATGACAGCTAGCCGTCATTCTCGCTGCTTTTCATGCGGTTAAAATTTATCTTTGAAAGCGAATGGTATATATTTGTTTGTTCTATATGAATTTGTGCTGGTTTGTGATCATCAAAAGAACATTTACTCTTCTTATCGCTATGTTATCAGTATCAGTAAACGCGTTTGCTGATTCTTTGCCTGAGCGTATCGATAACTTCACCAAACTATTTGATCATGAAACGGCAATTGAGTCTTATGACATTCGATTGCTTCAGGCTGATTATCCAACTCGCTTAATCACGCCTTCTTCAATGCTGCCGCAAACCGCAGAGTACCCACTTAAAGATATTCAGCGCCTATACCAGCTATCAAAAACCTGTAGTGGTAAGTTGCCGTTGAGCCCTTTGATCACTGAACCTTTAGTGTTTACGCGAGCTATGTGTAAGGGCACTAAATTGTCGGATCGTTGGTTTAGTCGTAGTGGTTTGATTCACCCTGGTGGAGGCTCTTATGCGGCGCGTTATGTTGAGAAGTACCCTGAAAAATTCGACTCCCTGAAACGCTATATGCATATTCAAGAGCGCCCGAATACTGAAAATAATGAGTTACTGTCTCGCTTGCAACAGATGGACAATGAAGCTATTACTGCGCTGTTGGCTGGTGCTAGCATGTTTGTTGAGCTCAACGAGATGTGGATTAAACGTGGTGACAGATACTATCTGTACAAAGAATCTGATTGGCATGAAAACGCCACAGTAGCAGGGTTGTCTTTCAGCTTATCGTCAGAAGGTAAAGGCTGTTTCGTCCAACGTGGTAACGTGTGTTGGGAAATAGAAGATCACTCTGAACTGCTTCAGGTCGCAATGTTCATTTTGGTGATCGCCAACATCATGCTTGTGCTAGGTTGGGCGATATACCGTTGGAACAGTAAGAAGCAGGAATTGAAGAGTCGTATGTTGGTTCTTCAGATTTTAACCCATGAACTGAGAACACCGATTGCGAGCTTATCATTGACCGTTGAAGGGTTCAGACGGGAGTTCGAACACTTACCTGAATCGGTATATGATGAATTTCGTCGACTGTGTGAAGACACGCGTCGTTTAAGACAGCTAGCAGAGGCAAGTAAAGACTACTTACAGTCGGACAATCAACCACTTGCAACAGAGTGGGTGCCAAGTGTACAAGAGTGGTTAGAGTACAAAGTTGAAGAAGATTTCGCTCCTGGAATCGAGTTACGAATCAACCAAGATATTGCTGCGAAAGTGAACGTATATTGGCTAGGTACTTGTATCGATAACCTGATCAGAAACGCTGTTAAATACGGTGTCGCACCAGTGATACTAGAACTGAATACTTCTGACAAGAAGCTGACATTCAAAGTTATAGATAATGGAGACTTGTCCCGCAAAGACTGGGGGCAACTAAGGAAGCCATTCGTTAGTAAGAGCGGACTAGGTTTAGGTCTGACGATAGTAGAATCTATGGTCGGAAAAATGGGCGGTCACATGACGCTAATCGGCCCCCCGACAACATTTATTTTGGAGATACCTTGTGAAACAGACATTGCTTCTCGTTGAAGATGATAAAAATTTAGCTGACGGCCTTTTAGTTAGCCTTGAGCAAGCTGGGTATGAATGTTTGCATGCTGAACTGATCTCTGAAGTTGAAGGTTATTGGGAGCAGGCGGATCTAGTCATCCTAGATCGCCAACTTCCTGATGGTGACTCAGTAGATTCACTTCCAGGCTGGAAGAAGAAGAAAGATATCCCTGTGATTTTGCTGACAGCATTAGTTACAGTGAAAGACAAAGTAGCGGGTCTAGATTCAGGCGCGAACGATTACCTAACGAAGCCATTCGCAGAAGCTGAGCTGTTTGCTCGTATTCGTGCGCAGCTTCGTCTGCCAGACGCTGAAGAGCAGGACGCATCAAAAGTTATCGCTCAAAACCTTGTTATCGACAAGGCAACACGTGAAGTGTTTTTCAATGAGAAAGAAGTGACGCTAACACGCACGGAATTTGATCTGTTGTTGTTCTTGGCAAGTAACCTAGGCCGTGTATTTACACGTGACGAACTACTTGATCACGTATGGGGCTACAACCACTTCCCAACAACTCGTACCGTAGATACGCATGTTCTACAATTAAGACAGAAGCTACCAGGTCTAGAGATCGAAACGCTTCGTGGCGTTGGCTATAAGATGAAAGCGTAATGAAAAAAGCCTTACTTCCACTATTAATGCTATCGAGTGTCGTTAACACCGTACACGCAGCAGATTGGTTTAAAAGCAGCGATGCTCTTACTCAAGTTCATAAACATTTGTTGGATAATGATTTACCGCAGATGTTTGATTCTTTAGTGGAAGTTTGGCAAAGCAATTCCTCTCAATCTCGAGAAAATCACCTCGATGAATTGTTTGACCAAGCGTTGAACAAAGATTGTGGTAAAACCCTTACAAAAAAAACTTTGCCTGACTGGATAAGTTCAGTTGTCGTCAAAAGGCACATTATTCAAAGCCCTGGACGCGACACATTCCGAGTTTCAATTGATGTCGAATCTGAGCAAAGCATTCAAGATATCACCTTCGAAAAGTGGGTAGACAGGGTTGTCTCTTCGGATAGTGAATTCATGAAAGAAAGTGAAGTGGTCAACAATGCCTCTGTCAGTTTGTACCGCAAGCGTTATAACCTAGCGTCACAGTTGGATTCTGGTTTATATCGTCTGAATGTAAAAGGCGATGGTGGTAACTCTTGGAGCACTTGGATTGTTTTGGGTGAAGTCTCGATGCGCCAGCAGGTACGCTGGGCATCTAAAGATACATGGCGAATTGATAAGAAAGACTTACTTAACCCATATTGTCCGTTACCTAAGTTAGAAGTCGGTTTATACGACTATATTGACGAGCAGTATGAACAAGTGTGGGGTAAGAGCTATGAGTCGGATTATCCGATGAGCTTGTCTAGCGAAGATTTACCCAATGACCGATATGTTCTAGTTGTTTCTATGGTTCATTCACGGTGGCAAGGTGATATAGCGATAGAACAAGAACAAACTATCAGTAAAACTTATGATATTTCTAGCGAAGAAGAGTTAAAGTAATTTAAAATTGTGTCGTTAACTTTATAAGGGATCTAACATAGATAAACGGCATGAAAAAAACTACTAAACTACTCGCAGCGTCCATTGCTTTCGCCAGTCTTCCTATTTCCGCAGCAAACTACGCTATTGAAGCGCGTGGTGATGCAATGGGTGGTGTTGGTGTTGTTTCTGCAAACTTCCTAACTGCTCCATTCTATAACCCAGCATTGGTTGCCATTTACCGCCGCAACGATGACATGGGTATGATTACCCCAAGCTTTGGTGGTAAATACAACGATCCTAACGATATGAAATCGAATATCGATAGTGTTATTGACGCGTCAAATACCTCAGACTTAGATGCCGCTCTTACTAAGCTTGATGGTAACCAAGCAAACGTAGAGCTTGGTGGTGTTGTTGCATTTGCGCTTCCTAATCAATTTGTTGCTGCGAACTTATTTGCTAAAGCTTACACCGAATCTTTTGCAACACCTGACGTTTACACAACCGGTTCCGACACGGACAAAGTGGAGTTATCTACCGTTGAAGCGGTTTCTATTGGTGTAGCTGAAGTTGGCCTTTCTCTTGCGAAGTACCAAACCTTTATGGGCCAACACATCTCTTTTGGTATTACTCCTAAGATTCAACGTATCTACACATACAACTACATTGCATCGGTTAACGATTACGATCTCTCTGACGTAAGAGAAAACAGCAATGGTGAAACTGCGTTTAACATGGATGCAGGTGCGCTTTGGTTCTTCGGACCGTTCCGAGTAGGTGTTGCTGCGACCAACTTGTTCTCAAGAGATATTGAGACGAAAGATACAACCCGAACGTTAACGAGCAGCACAAGCGGAGCTACACATAAAGTTGGTGGTAAATACGCTTATCAACTTGAGCCAGTTTATACCGTTGGTGCAGGTATCGTATCTGACTACTTCTCGTTAAGTGTTGATTACGATTTAAATGAGGCTGAAAAGTTTACTTCGTTTGAAGACAACGAGCAGATGATTCGTGTCGGTACTGAAGTTGACCTATTACGTCAAATGCAACTGAGGGCAGGGTACTACAAGAACCTAGCGTACTCTGATTCAGAAGGAACCATCACAGCCGGTATTGGCTTGTCGCCACTTAATTTGTTCCAGCTAGACCTAAGTGCTAACTACACAAACGAAAACGCAATGGGTGCATCTATCAATTTCCTTGCTAGTTACTAGTAGTCCTTATATAGTTCTGCTCCTAAACAAAGGAGCAGAAGATGCTAAACGACTTACCAACCCTTTCTCACGAAGAACAACAAAAAGCTGTTGAACGAATCCAAGAAATGATGAGCCAAGGTGTTAGCACAGCACAAGCTATCAAAATCGTTGCTGAGCAAATTCGTGAAGAAATGAGTAACAAAAAAGAGTAGGGCGTCAGCCCTTCTTTTTTAACACCTTAATGCACTATAACTAAAATATTTGCAAGACAATATATTATATTACCACTCACAATCTTAATAACCTTCTAAGACACGCATCTCTATATTCTATTAATCTCCATATATTCAATAGCTTATTTTAGAATAATCTACTTTCTTTGGGTGTCTTTGCTCTCATGTTGTAATTAAGTTACAGGATAGGGTGAAAGTTATACACTCTTGGTTTTGGGTGTCAGCATTTGTGTCACTGGTCGTAAGTTATTTAATATCCGAGCTTTTTTAACGATCGTGACGCTGTGACTTCAATTATTAGCGAATTGATTGAGCTCAATTTTCTATGAGTAAGGTTTTACGGTTTGAGTGTGGGAGTATTCGTGGCAAGCAGTGATATTGAGATACTCAGCGACAGAACTGTTCATCTAACTCTGTTTAGAGTTAGGTTCGTATACTTCAACCGCAACAGAAAGCATTAGCTGAGAGGGCTTTAGTGCGGCAAATACGAGGTCTGTATTGAGGTGGGTAGTAGTGGTTTACTTAAGTGTGTAGCTTTGGCTTGAAGGAATTTAATTCATGGTCGCTCGAATGAGATACTAGATTAGGAGGCTTGTCCTCCAAAAAACCGTGAGCATTAATGGGCTTAGCAAGCTGAACAGCTATCTTAAAGGGACTTAGAGGCGCGCAGGTGAAAAGCGACGTGAATCATTTTTCCTTGTTGTGCTAACCATTCGAAATCATGGAAACTATCTAGCGCTTCGGTTCTGTTTCTGCAGCCAGTCATCGGATCTGTTGTTGCCTTAACTTTTAACTCTTCAATTTCTTGGGTCAAATAACGTTGTTGTGCAGAACGAGCTTTATTTCGTCGTGCGATATGCAGAGCACAGCATACATAGTAGGCGGCATATATCACCCATAACCCGACCAAAATCTTACCTAGGAAAGCCTTGCTGATGATTTTACCGTGGAAGACAATACTAGTGACCTTAATCCGGCAAGCGTGCCGCACCAAGCCCGAGTTCAACAGATAATACATTCGTGATGTCTACCGCGCTATCAGAAACAGTGCGGTTATAATGATCAATCCACCAGAATGGGACGTTGAAGTAGTCCAAGCCGATGTGATTTGTATCTGGTAGCTAAAAATCTAAGCGATTGAACTTGTTCGATATTACATCGATTTAACACTATAACGTTACCGAATCATACGAGAACAGATCTAAACCTTTGCCTTCTTTAGATAGCACGAATTCAACTTCACAGAATGGGTTACTGTAGGTGCGCCTAAAGTCACACTGTAACTCTTATGCCATCTTTTAATCTGCGTAATGAGCCAACTGTTCCACCATTATGGATGCGGTCTGCGTTAACCAGCGTAGGATATTTGTCTGGATCGATGATGTAACTTTTGTTCATGATCTTATCAAAAGAGAGTAGTGACAATAGGGTGATTGCTAGGCAAAAAATCGAGAGAAATATGTTGAGTTTACTGAATGCCTTGTCGCTACTGTTCAGAATTGACGGTTATACAGGAAACTGCGCAATTAGACCAAGATCAAGTTTAAAAAATGAACGCAGAGCATTGATTTTGAATGTCATTGACTCAGTAAGTACCGTTTTTACGGGGATTGAAAATAAACTGTATAAACATACAGTTTGTTTTGAGTGGGCTTGTTTATTGTCTTTATAGCGAATCTAAGGCCTTTATTAGTTCGCTAAATAGCGGGCCGCAAAGCAAACTGTGCTTTGATTTGAATTTGATATCATTACGCTGTCATTTTGTGGTGTGTGTATCTACTGTGACTAAATCGAGTTGAACGTTTAAAATATTCAGTGTTTAGCTGATGTAATCAAGGTGGTCCGAGTTGGTTTTATTTAATGTGTAGCCAAACATCCAAAGTTATTACACGAATAAATTTAACCATCGCGTACGTGAAATCTGCCAGGGACAAGGCTTGTAAAGCTCTCAAATTTCAACACCTGACACTGCGCATTATGTACGTTATGTTAAATGAAGTTCGTTGTTTATAAGGCAGGACTCTATGTTTGATGCCCTGCCTTTGTATGCTGTCAGTATTCTTTAAATTATACTGTGTATTTAACTATAGTGGTTATTTACCATAAAATACCTAATATCCAGTGATAATAATCTTCGATATTACCACTGGTATTAGTTAGAGATTAACCGCCAGCAAACTTTACTTTGTAGCCTTTCTTTTCAAGATGCGCTTTGATCTTATCGCGCGCGTCGCCTTGAATTTCGATGTTGCCATCTTTTACTGAGCCACCACAGCCGCAAACTTTTTTAAGCTCAGCAGCCATTAATTTTAATGGTGCATCATCTAGATCTAAGCCAGTTACGACAGAAACGCCTTTGCCTTTACGGCCTTTGGTTTCTTTTTGGATTCGAACGATACCATCGCCTTTTGGACGTTGGATTTTCTCTTCTTCAGGTTTAATACGACCTGTTTCTGTTGAATATACTAGGCTCATAATTTACTTCTTTTGTTGCTCAGCTTTTTGTTTAGCGATTAAGTAAGCTTCGATATGACGCTGTATTGCTGTTTTCCCGCCTTTGATAAGACGTCCGTTAAACATGCAATACCATGCGTTTGGCTCACCAGTGTCATTTTTGATCTGGTAACCATTGAAATTTTCAGTTTGGCCACCAGTCTCTCTAGTTTTACTTAACGCTGTGAACTCTTTTGGGTCAATAATAGATGAAGTATCAATCCACCAATCGATACTTTTTTTTACGGCAGCTAATTTACCTTGAATAACGTGGTTTTTTAATTTAGTACGCCAAATTGTGTTTGTGGGATCGGTCGATTGCAGATGGATCCCACGGTAAATTGAATTAGCCATATCTATTGATCATCTTTTTGTTTTCACTGCATTAATCATAAGTATACTAGTAACGATAGCAAGCATAATATGGCAAAAACGCCTGTTGAGGTACGGTAATTTGAGAAAAAATGTCCCTATTTTAACCAGCTCTACGATAATTAACTCGTTTGTTGAAAAATTAAACAGAGAAGCTTCGGTTGATGTTATCGACGAACTAACAGGTTACCAGTATTCTCGTAATTCACTGTTGGGTATCTACAGTGATTGGAAGTGCTACCATGCTTTTTGCGCCAAGTTCCGCATCAACACACTCCCTGCGTCAATTACTGCCATTCGTCGTTTTTTAGAAACAGAGTCCAATAACAGAAAGTTTGCATCATTAAAACGTTACACTGCAACGCTTAGTTTGTTGCATACAGTATTTAACTTCCCCAACCCTATTAAGCATAGGCAAGTTCGCTTCACCCTGCTCCACTTACAAGCTCAAATGGCCGGTGACGCTAAACAAACAAACGCGATGACATCTTCACACCTTAATCGATTAAACACCTTGCTTGCACATGAAAAGGCAACGCTAAAAGAGATCCGTGACATGGCAATCTATAACGTGATGTTCGAGTGTGTTTTAAAGCGCTCAGAACTTAAGTCCTTATCTTCGAGTGATGTTGAGTGTGTTGATGGTGTTTATCAAATCGCAATCAAGGACTCACTTTACAAGCTTTCAAGTGTAGCAAGTTCTTCACTTGAACGTTGGCTAAGTGTTACAGGTAAGGAAGAGGGATTAACTTTGTTTCGGGCCATTGATAAGCATGAAAACATTGGCCTTCAACCACTAGATGATTCGTCAATCTATAGAATACTAAGGCGTGCTAGTGACTTACTCGGTTTGGCAGAAAACCATCACTTTTCAGGAAACTCGATACGAGTTGGCGCGGCGCAAGAGCTTTTTAAACAAGGGCTTAAGATCAGAGAGATTCAGGACTTTGGACGTTGGCTTAGCCCTGCAATGCCTGCCCAGTATGTTGGTTATTCGAATACGGCTGAAAGTGAAAAAATGAAGTTTAAGGCACTAACACCATGGCAATAAGCCATTGCGATTAGTTAAGAGACTGAAAAGACAGAAGTAAAAAGAGGCTTGGAAGTAATCCAAGCCGCATTTTATTGTGCATTGGTTTAACGAAACCTAGTAAAATGCCCCTAAGAAAGGCTGGTTCTTACACAGTTTTCTAGGAACTGAGCGAACTTATGTCCGTCGTGTTCAACCATTTTTGGGAACATTGAAATTGGTGTCATGCCTGGGAAGGTATTAACTTCGTTTAGGTAGATCTCGTTATCTTGCGTTAAGAAGAAGTCGATGCGAGACAAGTGACGAAGCTTCATTTGTGTAAACACTTTGCGAGCGCTTTCCGCAATCAGTTGACGTTGTTCATCAGTAAGGTTGCTTGCTTCAACCTCTGTGATTGAGTGGCTGTCTGCACTGTATTTTTCTTCGTAAGAGTAGAATGCGCCGTTCGGTGCAATTACCTCGCCAGGTTTGCTGATGTGCAGATCTCCATCGATTTCATAAGCTGCAACTTCTAATTCTCTTGGCACCACTGACTTCTCAACAAGCACTTGATCTGAATACGTAAACGCTTTGTTGATTGCTTCGCTCAGGTCTTCAATGTGGTTGACTTGATAACAGCCAACAGAAGAGCCTTGGCGTGCTGCTTTCACGAAGACTTTGCCCCACTTTTCAAAAGCTTGAGTTGCTTGTGAATGAGCGTTATCTGTATTGTCAGATAGGAATAGGTAAGGCGTATTTGGAATACCCAATGCGTCATACCAAAGCTTAGAAGTGATCTTGTTGAAGCTGTTATTGCTAGCTTCAGAACCACAGCCTAGGTATGGGATTTTTGCCATTTCAAACAGTGATTGGATATCACCGGTTTCGCCTGGGAAACCATGGATACAAGGTACGATGAAATCAATTTTTGATTCTAGATCATCACCACGTAGTGTTTGGTTATTGATATCAAGATAAACCAATTCGCCCGAATCTAGACACCAACCTTCGTTCTTAATCTCAACTCTCACTACGTTAAAGTCTTCAACGCTCTTAAGCTGATCAAAAAGGTAATTGGCTGAGACTAAAGACACTTCATGCTCTGAAGATCCACCGCCGCATAGTAGAAGAATATTTGTGGTGTTCATGGGTAAATTCGGTCCTTGAAACTAGGAATACTGACTTCAATGATAAACAAAAGTCGAAATAGGTACAGTGTTTTGATTGTTAAAATTGCGTCCGAAAGAACGAGCGATTAACTATTAGACAAAACGGTTCGTCATAAAACAAAAGAAGGAGCATTTGCTCCTTCTTTATGATTCAAAACTTAGTTTAACTTGTTCAGCGTTGGATATTCAGAGTTCTTGATGTCATCAATACTCTTCACGAATGGCTTCAAGTTTTTAAGTGAGCTAGGTAGTGTTGAAATAGCCTTTTTCGCTTCTAAACGTGTTGCGTAATCACCGTAAAGTACCGTGAACCACTTAGTGCCATTAACCATCTTGTAGTTTTCCCAAACAGGTTGAGAAGTCGTTGGTAGCATTTTTACGAAAGAGTCGACTTTACTTTGGCTGCCAACCGCAACAACTTGAACTGTGTAACCAAAACGCTGGTTCATGTCTTGTTGTTTCTTGGTTGGACCTTTTACTGCCGCAACTGGCTTAGCCTGAGTTGTTTGAGTTACTTTCTGCTCAACAGGTTCTGTTTTGATCACGTTAACAACATTCTCTTCAACAACGGCTGATTGCTGTGATTGAGACACAACTGGAGCTTCAACTTTCGCAGTTTTGTACTCTTCTTGATAACTATCTGAAGTCACATCCGTGATGTAGTTTTCAGATACACATGCAGCCAAGAGCAGTGGCAAAGTCGCAATTGCAATTTTTTTCATGGAAAGCTCTATATCCTTAATAATAATTACTCTAAATCATGCCGATACGTCGGTTTAGAATCAAGTTAACTTTGAGATTATACACCATTACTGGGTGACCTATTTCACAAACTTAATGCAGTGTTTGCTTATTCATCTGAATTCGGTGAATTTTCCATCAACCTGTCATCGAAAAGTAAGTTACGATGAACTTACGTGCATGGCTAGGATATGTCTATGAATCATCTTGATCCCCTACTTAAACCCCGTTCGATTGCCGTTGTTGGTGCCTCTCAGCGAGAAAACCGAGCAGGCTACATTGTTATGAATAATCTGTTGCATGGGGATTTTAAGGGTGCGGTAATGCCAGTTACGCCCAAATACGATTCTGTGGCGGGTGTACTTTCCTACAAAAACATTTTGTCGCTACCGATCGTCCCTGACCTTGCGATTCTATGTACCAATGCGATCCGTAATATAGCGCTCTTTGAGGAGTTAGCGGAGAAAGGCATTACGTCTGTCATTGTTCTATCTTCAGACATGCAACAACCGAGTGATAATGGCGAAACGTATGACTCAAAATGCTTAGCGATTGCAAAAAAGCACAATATAAGAATGCTTGGTTCAAACAGTTTAGGGGTGATCATCCCTTGGCTTAATCTAAATGCATCCTTCTCTCCTGTTACCGCACTACCCGGAAAGATTGCCTTTGTTTCTCAATCTGCAGCGGTGTGCACAACTATACTCGATTGGGCTAATGATAAAGAGATCGGCTTCTCTGCATTTATCTCAATCGGCAATGGCACGGATATCGAGTTTTCTGAACTGTTGGATTACCTAAGTACCGACTCCCACACGGAAGCGATATTGCTATATGTAGATAGCATTAAAGACGCAAGGCGCTTCATTTCGGCTGCCCGTGCAGCTTCACGTAACCGGAGAATACTAGTACTAAAAGGTGGCCGAACTGCTAAAGGCCGAGCAGCAGCAATGGCACATACAGGTGGTGCAGATACGCTCGATATTATTTACGACTCGGCTATTCGTCGTAGTGGTATGTTGCGAGTTAAAAACTTGCATGAATTGTTTGCTGCGGTAGAAACCTTAACTCACTCAGTCCCATTACGCGGAGAGCGACTGGCAATTGTCACGAATGGTGGTGGCCCTGCGATTATGGCTGTTGATACGTTATTCGAACGTGGAGGTAAACTCGCTGAGTTATCGGAAGAGACACTCGAAAAACTCAATAAGGTGTTACCTTCAAGCTGGTCGCACAGCAACCCAATCGATATTGTTGGTGATGCGGGTGACCAGCGTTATATTGATACTATCAACACACTACTCGATGGTGATGAAGCGGATGCCATTCTTATCATGCATAGCCCTTCAGCCATCGCACATTCTGCTCAAACCGCTGAGCGCATTATTGACGCGATTAAAAAGCATCCTCGCCACAAGCGATTCAATATTCTCACCAATTGGTCCGGTGAACTGACGGCAAGGCCTGCTAGAAAGTTGTTTACAGAGGCTGGTATTCCAACCTATCGAACGCCAGAAAGCTCAGTAGTAGCATTCATGCACTTGGTCGAGTACAGGCGTAACCAACGTCAGCTTATGGAGACGCCGACTACCGCTGAGAAAGTTCACATTGAAGATTTAGCGGATGCTAGGAATTGGATAGAACGCCAACTACTGGGTAAAGATACAGTTGGTCTTGATACCCATCAAAACAGTCAGTTTTTCAAACACTTCAATTTAGATGTGTTACCCACTTGGATCGCGTCTGACCCCAGTGAAGCAGTACATATTGCAGAAACTATAGGCTATCCTGTTGCAGTCAAACTCCGCTCACCAGATATTGCACACAAGTCTGACGTTCAAGGTGTGATGCTCAATTTAAGAAACAGTAGTGAGGTTGCGAATGCGGCACAAGCGATTTTGGATCGCTCTCAGTTATCATTCCCAACAGCGCATATTCACGGTTTACTGGTTCAAGGCATGGCGAAACTGGCTGGCGGACAAGAGCTTCGCGTGAAAGTCACAACCGATGAAACATTCGGTCCTATTATTCTACTCGGTCAAGGCGGCTCCGAATGGGATGAGTCGATTGACGCGGCAGCTGCTTTCCCTCCGCTTAACATGACGCTGGCTCGTTACTTGATTATTCGAGCGATTAAAAGTGGCAAGATTCGCCTACAAAAGCTCCCTAATCCTATTGATATAGAAGGTTTGTCTGAGTTGCTGGTTCGTATTTCTCAAATGGTGGTTGATTGCCCTGAAATACATGATCTGGATATACACCCAGTACTTGCGAATGGCGATAAGTTCACGATCTTGGATGCCAATATCATATTGAAAGCCTACGAAGGGGATCCGCAAGAAAGACTCGCGATTCGCCCTTACCCTGTAGAGCTTGAGGAACGTATCCAGTTAAAAGATAGCACAGAAGTACTGCTACGCCCGATTCTTCCTGAAGATGAACCACTTCATGCCGACTTCATTAATAGAGTCTCTAAAGAGGATCTCTACAAACGCTTCTTTAGTGATGTGGGTGAATTCAATCATGAAGCGTTAGCTAATTTCACTCAGATCGATTTCGATAGAGAGATTGCTTTTGTTGCGGTGCGTGAAGAACAAGGTGTACCTGCAATCATTGGCGTGTCTCGGGCTCTGATAAACCCAGAGAATACGGATGCCGAATTTGCGATATTGATTCGCTCTGATCTTAAAGGCGAAGGTTTAGGCCGAATTCTGATGACTAAGGTTATTGATTACTGCCGTGCCAAGCAGACTAAACAGATATCGGGAATGACAATGCCAACCAACAGAGGCATGCTGACACTAGCCCAAAAACTTGGTTTCAAGCTAGATATCTGTTTTGAAGATGGCACAGCAGATATGGTGCTTCCGTTATTTGAGTGACCATGTTTTTTTAAGGTGTTGGATGCACCATGATTTGGCGTCACCCATTTTATTGCGTCGCCAAGCCATAACGATGTCAATTGGCTGGGGCTCAGTCCCTGCGATTTGCTTTAAAACACCAGATTCAATTAATGGACCAGCAACGCTACAAGGTAACGTGCCAATACCTAACCCGCTGGTTAATGCTTCGACTTTTGCGGGAAAGCTCGTCACCGTTAAACGTGGCTGCTTCTCTAATATATTGATGCTTAATGCTGGCTTATCGCGTGCGGTATCTGCGATTGCAATCACCCTGTAACTTTCCCTGGCCTTTTGATCAAAATCGCCAGAGCGCTTATGAACATAATGATTGGCTGCTGCCACCCAAACCATTTCCATCTTTCCAATCACTTCACTTTTCAGGTCATTAGGAATGGTATCGACTTTCGGGCAAACAAGAAGGTCGGCGCGGCCATCTGACAGTGACTCCCAACATCCCGCTAAGATCTCCTCTTGTAAACGAACACGCGTTTTACTGATTTTCCCTAGTTCATCAACCAGTGGGAAGAAATTAGCAATCGGGATAATGCCATCAAAAGCGATGGTTAAATCCAACTCCCAACCATTGGCTAGAATGCTCGCCTCGTTTACCAATCTCTCTGTAGCACCAAGAATTACTCTGCCTTGCTCAAGTATCAATTGCCCTGCTTCCGTAAAGTTTGCACGGTGGCCGGAGCGGTCAAAAATCATGATATCTAAGTCTTGTTCAAGCTTTTGAATTTGGTAGCTGAGTGACGAAGGCGCGCGGTCCATTTCGTTAGCCGCAGCAGCGAAACTTCCACGTCTGTCGATGGCGTCTAGGATGTGTAACGCTTCAAGTGTTATCGGGCTATGCATCAGTTTTCCACCTTGTAAATGAGTGATTGGTCACAAAAATAAAAGTATTCACCAGGCAAATGGAACCATTAAAGGTCTTTTAATACAGCAAGTTATACGGTTTAAGTGAGTTTTTAATGACAAGATTACAAACAAATATAAATGTAAATAATAGTAATTATCATTTAGATCCAATATTATCCTTTGCGAAATCAAGATAATACTATGGAATTAAGGTAACTATCAGATGTATAAGCAATCCCTACTCTCTGCTTCAATCGTTTTAGCGCTTTCATCAACCTCAGCCTTAGCTGAAGATTATGCCCTATTTGACGAGGTTGTTGTATCGGCAACTCGTACTGAACAAAGCAAAGCTGATGTTTCAAGCTCTATTGAATCAGTATCTTCGGAGGATATTGATAATCAAATGTCCAACGACATAAAGCAAGCACTTCAGTACACACCTGGCGTAGAAGCTCAAGGTAGTGGCCGTTTTGGTATTTCAGGCTTTAATATTCGTGGTGTTGAAGGTGATCGCGTTAAATTAATGGTAGATGGTGTACGACAACCCACTCCATATAACCCTGGTGCATCTGAACAGCGTAAATATTCAAACGCGATTGAAGTAGACACATTGAGTGTCATTGAAGTGAACAAAGGTCCCGCTTCTACTCTCTATGGCTCTGATGCAATTGGTGGTGCGGTACTACTGAGAACAAAGAATCCAGAGGATATGCTTAGAACTAACGGCGATGAAAACCGTTTTGGTATCAAATCTAGCTACACTTCAGCTGATGAACAGTTCAAGAACACTTTTTCTTGGGCTATGCGTAAAGATAAACTAGAAACTATCGTAATGGCGACATACGCTCAAGGTCATGAAACAGAAACTCACTCATCGGGCTCTAATGTTGAAGGCCCAGATCGCGGTGCAGCTAATCCTGCAGACACGGAACTGAACAACTTCTTGGCAAAAGCATTTTATAATGTATCTGATTCCAACAAGATTGGCCTGACGGTAGAACATTATCAGCGTCAATATGATGAAGATGAGCTTAACTACAATGGCTACGAAATAATGCGTCGCTTTGTTTATACGGATAACTACAATGAGGACACCAACAAACGTTTCCGTGCGACCCTAGAACAACAACTAAAACTAAACTCCTTAATTGCAGACTCGTTAGATTGGTCTTTAAGTTATCAAGATTCTAGTACTCTGAATAAAAATTACGACACAACAGGTTTTAATGGGCGTCGTCTACGTGAACGTGATGCATCAGATGTAAACATGCAGGTCGATGCACAACTTTCCAAGTTGGTTAATGTTAGCGGTGCTGACCATGAGTTTACGTACGGCTTTACTTACTTACAAAATGATTTTGAATTAGACAACACTGATTATAAGTTTGATAGTGGTACCGTTACTCCAGGTAGCACAGGTATCCCTGACGCAAAAATTACGCAATGGGGCGTTTTCCTTCAAGATCAAGCGTTTTTCATGGATGACAAACTTGTAGTAACGGGTGGTTTACGATATGACTCGTTTGTTGCTGACCCATCAACCGATGAAGGTTACACAACTGAATACGACAAGAATGAAGATGACGCATTCACAGCCAAATTAGGCTCGGTTTACCATATCAACGATAGCTTGTCTGTATTTGGTCAGGTTGGTCAAGGGTTCAAAGCTCCTTCAGTTTATGACCTTTACTACTTTTATAATAAAGGTGCCATTGTAGAAGCAAACCCTAACCTAAAAGCAGAAAGAAGCCTTTCTTATGAGCTTGGTCTGCGTGGTAACAACCAATATGCGCGTTTTGAACTGAGCACGTTCTACACCGACTACACTGATTTCATCAACGAAACGAAAACAGGTGAACAAGGTGGTAAAGATATGTTTACGAAAGAAAACTTAGACGAAGTAACGATTTATGGTGCTGAGTTCTCATCAACTATCAATCTTGACACTCTGTTTAACGCACCTTACGGCACTTACACTCGCTTAGCTGTTGCTTATGCAGATGGCGAAGACAAGAAGACTCATAAGTCCATTGACTCAGTTGCACCACTAACAAGCACAATTGGTTTGGGTGTTGAACGTGATCATTTCGGTTCTGCGTTAAATATTAAAATGGTTGCGTCGAAGGATGATTGGAACTCTGATGACAATGTTGATGTATCAGGATACACCGTTGTAGATTTGACGGCTTATTATCGCCCTATGACAGATTTGACTCTGCGAGCGGGTCTATTTAACGCTCTAGATAAGAAGTACTGGTTATACAGTGATATGTCTGGTAGCGCACACGATTCTAAATTCAACACCGATATCAAATCTCAACCTGGTCGTAATTGGGGCTTATCTGCAAACTACGAATTCTAATTCGTTACAAGCCTGAACGACAGAAACTAAAAAGCCAGCTATGAGCTGGCTTTTTCAATTTCACTAAAAATTGTATCAAAAAGGAATAAAGTGAAATTACTTCTCTGCCATTTCTTTCTTAACCATTACTGCTGCAGCAACGATGAATGTGATGATCAGGCCTAGTTCCATGATTAACTCCAAAGAAAATTAACATTAAACATATAATTCGCGAGCATAGTAACACAATGAATACAGAATGATACTTTTTAACCACTAATTTACTTTTTATTCGATTTAGATCAAAAAAGATGCCCTAAAGCATCTTTTTATAAGTTAACCATTCATGAAACAACTAGATTAGCCTGGGAAACCATTAGGGTTTGTTGACTGCCAGCGCCATGTATCTTCTGTCATTTCTGTCAGTGTGCGTGTTGCGTTCCAACCCAGCTCTTCTTGAGCTTTTGACGGATCTGCCCAGCATTCTGCGATGTCACCTGCACGTCGCTCAACAAGTTTATAAGGGATTTCCTTACCGCTTGCTTGTTCAAACGCCTTAACCATGTCTAAAACACTAGAACCGTTGCCTGTGCCAAGGTTGTAGATGTGAAGACCATCTTTGCGCCCTACTTTCTCAAGTGCTGCGATATGGCCGTCAGACAGGTCCATTACGTGAATGTAATCACGAACGCCCGTGCCATCTTTGGTTGGATAGTCGCTGCCAAATACAGACAAGAACTCGCGTCGACCAACGGCAACTTGAGAAACAAACGGCATCAAGTTGTTTGGAATGCCTTGTGGATCTTCACCTAGTTCGCCACTTGGGTGTGAACCCACCGGGTTAAAGTAACGAAGTAACGTGATGCTCCAGTCTGGGTTCGCTTTTTGGAAATCCGTTAGACACTCTTCAACCATTAGCTTACTGCGTCCATAAGGGTTCGTCGCACTTGTCGGGAAGTCTTCAGTAATAGGCACACTTGCAGGATCACCGTACACGGTTGCTGATGAGCTGAATACTAAAGTTTTAACATTCGCTTCGCGCATAGCATCCACAAGCACTAAAGTGCCGTTAACATTGTTATCGTAGTACTCAAGAGGCTTCTCTACAGATTCACCTACCGCTTTCAAACCAGCAAAGTGGATAACTGCTTCGATGTTGTGTTGTTTCATTATTTCCGCTAACAGAGCTTTATTGCGAATGTCACCTTCAACGAACACAGGGCGAACACCAGATACCTTCTCGATACGCTCTAATACGCTTGGTTTACTGTTGTATAAGTTATCAAAAAGGACAGGCGTCATGCCTGCGTTAATCATCTGGATACTTGTGTGGCTACCGATGTAACCCATGCCACCTGTAACTAAAACATTCATTTTAGTGTACCTTTTATTATGTTTATTAAATAATAATACTTATTATGCAGTGATTTAGTGTAATTTTACAGCCTATTCTGTAAACGTGCATCTTCAATAATACGATCTGCCCCTTCCGTTGAATTTTACTTGATAGATCACATCACCTCTTGTTTCGAATCATCGAATAAATGAACTCTCAGACTTGTGTCAATATGAGTGAATGCTATTTGAGCTCTGCACTTGTCTTTAAGTTCTCCAAATATCCAGTTTACTAAATTGCCAATAATCGACCTATTCAATGATAAGACAAAGTCGCAACTACTACCCACTCTGGTTTGGTATAGTTCTTACTTGAATTTGCAGAATGACAACTCAATTAATATGTAGAGTCTGAAACTTGGTATAAGAGAGTGCTAAAGCACACTATTTAATCTTACTTAACTGCAATACCATACGTTAAGCGAACATAACCCAATATTTTGATATTAATTTTTCGGTATCGAAAGTTTGAAATAGATCACGGTTTGTTTATGCCATTTATAAGACCGTCATTAGTAACTTTAACGAAAAGGATTAGCACCACGTGACTACGAAGATTTTGCTTAATTGCGACATGGGAGAAAGTTTCGGCAACTGGAAGATGGGCGATGATGAATCGGTCATGAAATGGGTTGATATGGCAAATATCGCCTGTGGTTTTCATGCGTCTGATCCCCACGTGATGTCAAAGACTATCAAACTGGCCCAGCACTATCATACTCAAATTGGTGCTCATCCTGGTTATCAGGACCTCGTTGGGTTTGGTCGAAGGTCAATTCCCCACAGTATGGACGAAATCAGTGAACTCGTTTGCTATCAAATCGGTGCATTACAAGCCCTGTGCCGTTATCACCATACAAGTGTCGGCTATGTAAAACCTCACGGTGCGCTTTATAACGATATGATGGCAAATACAGATGTTTTTAATGCCGTAGCGCAAGCAGTAGCGGAATTTAATATCCCTCTTATGATCCTCTTTTCCTCTGACAACCAACAATACTTAGACATCGCTGATGATCACGACTTGCCCCTTTTGTTCGAAGCATTCGCTGATCGAGCATATTTAAACAGTGGTCAACTTGCGCCACGTTCGCAAAAAGGTTCGGTGTATGTGAACCAAGACGATATCTACAACCAAGTGATGCAGATCGTTAACTATGGTTCAGTTACGACCATTGAAGGTGAAAGGCTACCCATCGAAGCTGACACCATCTGTGTTCATGGTGACAATCCTCAATCCATCGCACTCATTAGAAAAATCCGACAAGATCTCAACGCGTTTAATTGATAGCAGCGCAATAAATGCCCTCTGTTCCCTGCACAAGAACAGAGGGAGCACTCATGTCACATTAACATGGAAGTTGGAATAAAACGTATGGAAAGCAAATGACGAACAACGAGATAAAATTTAATATCAAGCCTGTTGCTGAGTGCAGTGTGCTTGTGACGCTACAGCCACTAACCGCAGGTTCTAGTGGGAGCAATGCACAATATATGGCCTACTTTTCAGATTTTATTCGCCAGAGCTTAGCCACAGTATTAATGAATGTCACTCCAGCGTACAACACAATATTAGTTGACTATCTGCCTTACCGAATTTCTGAAGAGCACCTTATTTCTCAACTCAAGTCGATACTGACAGAAGCAATGGCGACATTTTCAAGTGAGAGTAACACTCGTAACATTATCGAGTTGCCAGCCTATTACTCAAAAAAAACGGCCCTTGATTTGGATCGGTATCAGGCCAAAGCTTTGTCGCTAGACGATATCATTCACTATCACACTTCTCAGATTTACAGTGTCAGCGCTATTGGCTTTATTCCTGGCTTCGCCTTTATGTCAGACGTGGTTGAACCATTAATACTTCCTCGTCACTCTACTCCACGGCTCTGTGTCCCTAAGGGAAGTATCGCAATTGCAGATTCAAAGACTGCGGTTTATCCGTCAGATTCTCCAGGAGGATGGAATATCATCGGTAATTGCCCTATTTCTCTGTTTGATCACGCTCAGTTTCGGCAGGCTAACCAAATGCACGACCAGTTTTCTCTTCTAAATGTGGGTGACTCTGTTCGCTTCAAAGCAATATCAAAACAAGAGTTTATCGAGCTTGGAGGAGGTGTAGGCCATGATTAAATCAGTCAACAAAGCGAGCCTAACCATAGTAAAACCGGGGCCCTTAAGTTTAATTCAAGACTTTGGACGCTTTGGTGTTTCTCACCTTGGTTTAACACAAGGTGGTCCCGTAGACGATTACTCCTATAGTTGGGCAAATCACTTATTAGCAAATCCCGTTAATCAAGCGGCGCTAGAAATCACTCTTGGTCAGTGTTCCCTGCAAGTCAATGATGACTGTGAGATGGCGATTTGTGGTGGTGACTTACAGGCAACTTTGGATGAGAAACCTTTACCCAACTGGAGTACATTTCAAGCGTTTAAAGGGCAAATGCTTTCGTTTGGCCTACCGAAGAATGGACTCAGGGCTTACCTTGCGATTAAAGGTGGCTTCGTTGTGCCTGGAGTCCTCAATAGCAGTGCAACAATAACGCGTGAAAAAATAGGTGGATTAACTCAAGATGGTGAGCCTTGCCAAGTTGGAGACCAATTAAGTTTCATTAAGCAAGCTCTCACCAAGCACTTTAACCCTATTAGTGTCTCGTTCCGTTATACACCTGATTACAATTTGCCGGTTAACTTAAGGGTTATTGAGAGCTACCAGAGCGAGCTATTCTCAGAATCAGCCAAGGAGACGTTTTACAACTCACCCTATATAGTGGACCAAAACTCGAACCGTATGGGTTATCGTCTTAGTGGTGAATCGGTTCACTCTCCAAATATATCACTGTTATCCGAAGGCATTGCGCTAGGTGCTATACAGGTACCACAAGATGGGCAACCTATTGTTCTGCTTAATGACAGGCAGACTATTGGTGGTTATCCAAAGATCGGGTGTGTCGCAAGAATTGACTTGCCACGTTTAGCGCAAGCAATGCCCGGGCATCATATATCATTTAGCAAGGGAGAACGATTGAGGTTACAAGACGTTTGGTGCCAGTGGGCGCGTTTCTTCGGTTATTGATGATGAACTTTCAGCTACCGTTGATAATTATGGCTGCTAAAGAATAATAAATCGGCTTACCTAAGTAAGCCGATTGTTCGTTTTAGTGGTGGTCTTGGCCTGAAACTTTCGCCAGCGCATTTGGGTATCCACGTTCTTGGGTCAACCCTATTGCTTTGTTTTCAATATCGTTCAACTCAAGTGACATTGTCACTGAATGTGTCTCTTCAATCGAGTCAGACTCAGGAATATTGAACCAGTGTTGGGCCACCTTTTTCGCGGCTTCTAATGTTGAAGACGCTTTTACTACCTCAATCCTTGCATAGCGTTCACCACAGAAAGAGACATCTGAGGCTCTTAGGCTTGGGTCTGTGCCTGGAATTTGTTGAGCACCGAAAAGAGGTTTTCCACCAACTTGAGCAGAACTAAAGCTCGGAATGAACTGCGACATATGGGTAATTGCCGCACGTGTTCTGAGTTCGAGCTGTTCTTCACTCCAACCAGATACAATCTTCTTGAGCAGTTTTGATGGTAACTGCGGTTGAGAAGAATCTGTCGAAGATGAAACTAACCCGCCTTCAAACAGTGTGATCCCTTCCGTCATACCGTGAAGTTGGAATACACCGTCTGCATATGGTGTTAATTGAGCCATGCCTTGCGGAGTGCCTCTGGGGCCATGAAAGATAACCTCTGGCCACTCTTCCTTACATTCTTGAGAATATGGCCACTCTGTGACGTAAGCGGCTTTAAACTCAACAAGTCGCTGCTGCTTCGACCCAACAAAGTCATCCACGATGCCTGTTTCAAAGCCACTGGCGTTAATCAAGTAGTCTGTGGTTAATCTACGGCTTTGGTTATCAACGTCGGTATAAGTCAAAGACCAACCTTGCCCCGTTGATTGAACCGATTGTAAACGGCTGTTAGTCAGCACGGTGCAGTTAGCTTGTTGCTTCAAAGAGAGCTGAGCGGTCGCAGAAAGTCGGAATACACTCCAACCGTACTCTTGAACCATAGCAACAGGATATTTAAGCGTGTCTAGGTCGGTATGCTTCGCAAAAGGAATGCACCACTCGTCAAGTGATGTCGGTTTCAGTGGTTGTGTTTTCTGAGAAAGCGCGATGAGTTCTTCTTTGTTGTAGAGCTTATAGTATTCCTCGGGATCACCAAGCACTTGGTTACTTTTATCTTGTTTAACAAGCTCAGCATAAGCGTCTTTGATTATTTTGAGGCGAGGAAGCAAGTCCATTGGGTCACCACCATCACTGTGTGGTACAGCAATGACAGTAGGACGAATATTGATCGTATGAGGAAACAGACGAACAGTATCAATAGACTGAGTAAGTAACTGAAGACACTGCTCTACAGAAATATCTCGATACAAATTGCCGCCAGCGTGTAGGTGGCAAATCGGTGGACCATTAACCAAACTCGGCCCTTTTTCTAAGATTATGACCTTAAAACCCAACTCACTGAAGTGAATAGCGCTTGTTGTTCCGGCTATACCACCACCAACAATGGCAATAGAAGCTTGATTTATATCCGTTTTGTTGTGGTTCATCGTGTTTTATAGAATAAGATTAACTTGCGCTATTCTACTTTTGTTCGAGGACGAATTAAAACACATTTTTATCAAGGTCTTAGCCTTCTTGATATCCAAATCTATGTAAAAAACTTAAATAATCTCTTGACTCAATAACTATGAATTCTAGTTTCGAGGTTATTCTAACAGTCAAATTTGTCCTAAGTGACGCTACGTAAAGGCTGTCTCAGTACTTGTAAAACAAAGATGTTAACTTATCCCTAAAGTTATCCACCGTTTTTGTGGATAACTGTTGATAACGTTCTCGCTAAGTTGCGCAAACCCTTTGTTTACAGGGACTAACCTCTGTTTATTAAATCGACATAAACACACATTAGGCTTCATTTTATGCTAATAAATGTCGATTTTAAGGCACCCAATCCCTAATTTAAGCTGGGCGCTGGTTAAATAAAAAGCGGCCTAACTGTGGCTTCTATCCCTAGTTGGTACCTTGGTATAAAAGTTCACAATCAGACCGCTTCAACAACCTATTTGAGCGTTTCTATCTTAACTATCCAAAATCCTTATTTACAGGTGCCAATAGACGCTTGATTAAGCTGTTAACCACAGCTGCTAGGGTTATGAAAGTGAGTACAGGTAAAGCAACCCACAACATTGGATGCAGTGACGGTTCTAACTCAAATCCAAAATTCATCACACCGGCAACACTCATTTCTGAACCGAGTGCTGCTATTGAGCCCGCAACCAATGCCATTAATCCATATTCACACCATATGGTGTTGAGAATACGTTTCTTGCTTGCCCCTAGCGTACGATACAAACGTATCTCTTGTTGTCTTTGAGATAAGCTAAGACGTAACAGCGTGAAAATAAGCAATAGTCCAGCGACAACACCAAGCGCGGCCAGCACGGTAATAGACCAAACAATCTGTTTGAGTAGCTCTTGGATCTTGCTGCCCATCACCCTGATATCCATCAAACTCACGGTTGGATGGTTCCGAGAGAGTTCATTGAGCATATAATTGTGTTGTTCTTCTAGCCTAAAACTAACCAGCCAAGTAGAAGGTATTGAGCTCAGTACGTCAGGGGTGAAAATGAAGTAAAAGTTTGGTTTCATTTCACGCCATTCTACTTTTCGGATACTATTGACTTTAGCTGCTACATTTTGACTGTTGATGGTAAAAACAAGCTCATCACCAATGTTCAAGCCTAACTGGTCTGCAACAGTAGATTCAACTGATACGCCCTGCTCTTGCGCCCAACTGCCTTCAAGTACTTCATTATATTCTGGTAGCGATTCGCCCCAAGTGAAGTTAATTTCACGGCTTAGGGCGTCTGTGCGCTCTGAAGTATCATTGTATTCAGACGCTTCGACTCCATTGATCGTCGTCAGTCGTCCACGAATGATTGGGAATGCTTTAGTGCGTTCAACTTGGTTTTCATCAATGGTTGCAAGGTAACTGTCTTTCTCATAACCAGCTATGTTAAGCGCAAATGCATTCGGCGCATCCTCGGGCAAGGTTTGTTGCCAATCTGACAGCAGATCACTTCTTACCAACCAGATGATAGACAACAGCATCAATGATAGTGCCAAAGAGCCAAATTGAATGCCCGTCGCAAGCGTTGTGCGATTGATGCGGCTTATAGCTAAACGCATCGAGGTCGATGCTGGCAACTTACTAAACAGTCGCAACACAACAGTGCTCACCAAAGCAAGAATCAAGAACAAGCCAACGATTCCTGCAAGAACAATCCACACCAACAGATTATTACCATACATCAACATCATTGGGATGATAGGCACTAACAACAACACGAACTTCTTATAACTATCTTGTGCCTTGTGATTTGATTGAATGACACTGATCGCTGAGGTATTGACCAATCCAAGCAGTGGAATGCCAAGTGCTGGTACACCGATTAGAATACTCGATACAATGGCAAGAATGGCAGGCTCGATACCATAGCTAGGAAGCGGAGAAGGCAATAAGTCACCAATCGGAATACGAAGAAGAAACTCGAGTCCGATCCCAATCGCGATACCGAGAACGGCACCAATAACAACCAGTAGTGAAACTTGTACCGATAGCCACTTAATGATCCATGGTTTGCTTGCGCCTAAGCTTTTTAACATGGCGATGGTCTTTCGACGGCTTGCGACATAATGTTGGCAAGTCAATACCAAGGTAGTTGCCGCCATAATTACGACAATAGCGACCGTTAGTGATAAGTATTGAGTGGTGCTTTCAAACATATCATTAGTGCGGCTCGCTGAATCTTGCGTACGCCAACGATCACTCGGAGTTAATTCGACACTGTCTTGAGCTATTTTAAGTTTTGCATCATCACCGTTTAAGAACAGTCTGAAACTTACACGGCTTCCCGGTTGAATAGCACCTGTCGCGTCGATGTCATCATTATGTATCAGTACAGCAGGCATCTGTTGGAATGGGTTAAAGCTAAGCCCCGGCTCTTGAGTAATTCGCCCTGTAATGGTTAGGTCAGCGTCGCCGATAGTGACATTGTCACCTATTTCCACATCCAACTGCGTGAAAATACGTTCGTCGAGCCACAGCTCACCGGGCTCAACGTGATTGCTCGATGCATTGTCTGCACCTTCTAGAACCATCTCCCCGCGTAATGGATAGTTACTCTCCACCGCTTTAACTGTCACCAACTGCATCGCGTTGTCGCTAAATGCCATGGTTGAGAATCGGGTTAACTGAGAGCTTTCTAGTTGCTCTAGTTGAGCGATGTCTAGTAGTGGTTGTGGAATTGGGTTTGCTGAGATGAACACGCTGTCAGCAGTGAGTGCATCTTTCCCCTGTTTTACGATGACCTGCTCCATGCGCTCAGCCAATGCTGATAGCGCGAAAACACAGGCAATGATCAATGTTAAAGCGATCGATACCGGCCATAGTTGACCATGTCGAATCTCTTCAATACTCCATGAAAACAGGCGTTTGTTCAATCCGTTTGATGAATTCAATTTAGACTTCCTCTATCTGTCCGACATGCATCTTAAGCGTTCGTTGACAACGTTGTGCAAGCTTTGGATCGTGTGTCACCAATACCAGTGTGGTGCCGTGAGAAGAGTTCAGCTCAAACAAAAGTTCGACGATTTTTGCTGCGGTTTGTTGGTCTAAGTTTCCCGTTGGCTCATCAGCAAATAGAATCTTTGGCTTAATCATAAATGCGCGAGCTAAAGCCACACGTTGTTGCTCGCCACCCGATAGTTGAGATGGCAAGTGATCGAGCCTGTCTTTTAGACCAACCGATTCGAGCAAGGCTGTTGCACGTTCTATGTCTTCATCTTCGCCTTTCAGTAAACACGGAAGGGTTACGTTTTGTAGTGCAGACAAACTAGGAATCAAAAGGAAGCTCTGAAAAACAAACCCAACCGATTCACTTCGGATTTTCGCTCTCGCTTCATCATCAAGCTGTGATAGCGGTTGCCCTAGCAGATGAATTTCGCCTTTTGTCGGAACATCAAGCCCTGCAAGTAATGTCATCAAGGTCGATTTACCGGCTCCCGAGGTACCGACGATCGCGACAGTTTCACCTTCACGAATATCAATATCAACATGATCTAGGATTGTTAAATGTTCTTGATTAGTAGACACTGTCTTGGAAACAGCTTCTGCTTTAATGATGGATGTATGCATGACTCGACTAATTTCCTTCTTGTTCTTTGTATTATTTTCTACCGCTTCTCTTGCTCAAGACTCAGCGCCAAACCAAGAGTCTAAATTACTCATACTTGGCGATAGCTTGAGTGCTGGCTACAACATGGATATCAAACAGAGTTGGCCAAGTTTGTTACCAGATGCTTTAGCGAAACACGACAAAGCGGTGATCGTGGTCAATGGAAGCATTTCTGGTGATACAACGGGTAACGGTTTAGCTCGTTTGCCACAACTGCTTGAAGACCATGCTCCAGATACTGTTCTCATCGAGCTGGGTGCGAACGACGGTCTTCGAGGTTTCCCACCTAAGCTGATGTCTTCAAACTTGGATCAAATCATCAAGCAAGTTAAAGCTGCTGGTGCCAAACCAATCATGATGCAAATTAAAGTTCCGCCTAATTACGGCAAGCGTTATAACCAACAGTTTGAATACGTATTTGCAGCGTTGGCTGATCAACAAAATGTGCCGTTGTTGCCGTTTTTCCTAGAGCACATCATTTTAAAACCTGAGTGGATGATGAGCGATGGGCTACACCCGAAACCAGAAGCTCAACCTTGGATTGCTGAATTTGTCGCCGAAGAATTATATCAGTATCTTTAGGTTTTAATGGTCTAGCTCAATAAATTTTACACAGCTTTACGTTAGCCTGAGTGCATATCACCGTTAACTGCAAGGTTATTTATGCTGTTCGAACCTGTTATCAAGGGTGTGGTAGCCAAAAGCGCTCACCCTATTGGCTGTCAAGAAGCCGTTAAGCAACAAATTAAATTCGTTAAGAGCGCGCCGCAAATCCAAGATGGCCCTAAACGGGTCTTAATCATCGGCGCTTCCTCAGGCTTCGGCCTTGCCGCTCGTATCGCTCTAACCTTTGGTGGTGCACAAGCCGACACCATTGGCGTCTCATTTGAACGTGGTCCCAACGATAAATCCCTTGGCAGTGCTGGTTGGTACAACAACATCTATTTCAAAAAAGAAGCGGAACGCGAACAGCGCACAGCTATCAATATCGTAGGTGATGCCTTCTCTCAAGAAACACGCGCTCAAGTTGTTGAAGCGATAGAAACCTACTTCGAAGATGAAGTTGATCTGGTTATTTACAGTTTGGCTGCTGGCCTTCGCCCTAAACCTGATTGTGATGATTTTTGGCGTTCGGCTATCAAACCTATTGGCGAAAGTGTTACTGGCGCGACCATCTCGCTTGAAAATGATAGTTGGGTTACCAACACTCTCGAAGCCGCAACTGCTGAGGAAGAAGATAGTACTCTCAAAGTCATGGGCGGCGAAGACTGGGAAACCTAGATAGATGAACTCATCAATGCCGAATCTATCGCTTCTGGTTGTAAAACTATTGCCTTTTCCTATGTTGGTCCTGAAGTGACACACCCTATATATCTAGGCGGTACTTTAGGTCGCGCAAAAATCGATCTTCATCAAACGAGCCATGCGCTTAACCTTAAGTTAGCTAACTTTGGCGGCAATGCTTATGCGACGGTATGTAAGGCATTGGTTACCAAAGCGAGTGTATTTATCCCAGGCTTAAGCCCCTACTTGCTTGCGTTGTACCAAGTGATGAAAGAAAAACAGACGCATGAAGGCTGTATCGAGCAAATGCAGCGCCTGTTTAGCACCAAACTCTACGGTCAATCAAAAGTGCCGCTTGATGGTGAGCGGTTGATACGAATGGACGACTGGGAGCTTAACCCAGAGACGCAAGCCCATGTGGCAAAGTTGCTTAATAATATGGACGAAAACAACTTCCAAACCTTAGGTGATTACCAAGGATTTAAAGATGAATTCTTGCAGCTAAACGGTTTTGCACAACCATCAGTCGACTACACTAAGAAGCTGAATAGTGAAGACTTTATAAAATTAAAGCCTTAGTCGAAATTTATCTCATTACTGATACCCATATTCACATTTGAAAACCTCTGCAAAATTGCCGAGGTTTTTTTGTGCAACATTTCTTATACTTAAATGAAGCAAGATTCACAGTTTTATTTGGTTCATCATAATTAACACAGGATATATTGATGCATTTAGCATAATTGACTCGGAGTCATATGAATAAAATAAAAACACTCGATTTAGATATCCCAGACGATATGGAGCACGGTTGGCAAAATATTGTCGATCTCTTAGCTCAAATTACTCAAGTGCCAGCTGCGCTTATTATGCGTGTTCACTCCAATTACATTGAAGTCTTCTCCACCAGTCATAGCGAGAACAACCCTTACAATAAAGGTGACTCAGAAAAGTTAGGCAATGGCCTTTATTGTGAAACTGTAATGGAATCGCAACGGCGCCTACTCTTACCTAATGCGCTCAAAGATCCATCATGGGAAAATAATCCCGACATTGAACTGGGCTTGGTCTCTTATTGTGGTATTCCTCTTCTTTGGCCAAATGGTGAGATCTTCGGAACCATTTGCATCTTGGACTCGAAGGAAAATCACTATACGCCCACCTACATAAAACTGCTCGAGAGCTTTCGTACCTCAATAGAATCTCAGCTTAAAACCCTCTTCCAACATACAAAGTTAGCACAATTGAATCGCGACCTAAAAAATCGCGTGTATACACGAACCAAAGATCTCGCAAGTCTGAATTATTCTTTGAACCAAGAAATAGACAAGCGCAAAGCGGCTGAACAAAAAATCAATTTTCAAAAGAACCACGATCTTGGAACCGGCTTCTTGAACCGCAATGCGTTTGAGTCGCGTCTTAATCACAAACTATCATCACAACGTCGACTCACTGATTGTTCATTCGCCGTCATTCATATCGGTTTCACTAATGGCAGGCGTATACAAGCGCGATACGGCTACAACGCGTTAGATAAAGTTTTGGTGGAGTACCGAAAACGTATCGACAGCATCTCTGATATCGAAGTATTAACAGCACGCCCTACTTCTGTTGACTTGGTATTGGCGTTCAGCGTTAAGGATTTGCACCATCGTCTTGAAGAACTCTGTCAAACACTGGTAAACGTTGGCCACTCAGAATTTGACATTGATAAAATTCACCTGCATGCGTTTATCGGCATTGCGACTACCAATAGCGAAGATGATGCTGAGAGTATTCTCCAGAAGTCCTCTGAAGCTATGCTCGCATGCAAAGATTCCGGACAAAAGTTTGCCTACTACTCTCAATCTCATACTGACGAGCAAAGCCATATCAACAAGATCGAAGGTTACTTGCTGCAAGCGGTACGTAACGATGATTTGATGCTCTATTTCCAACCCAAAGTTTGCCCATTAACTCACCGCTGGGTGGGTGCCGAAGCTCTACTTCGGTGGCGGCACCCTGTTTTAGGCGACATTTCTAACGAAACCTTAATACACATGGCAGAGCAGAACGGCTTGATTTTCGAAGTCGGTAGCTTCGTACTGCGTAATGCGATTGAAAAAACCAAAGAATGGTCTGAATACGTTGAAGATTTTAAGATGGCGGTAAATGTGTCTGCGGTGCAACTCAAGAACGCGCTGTTTGCAGAGCAAGTCGTCCATTTACTGGAAACCTATCACCTTGAACCTCACTTTTTAGAGCTCGAGGTAACAGAAAGTGGACTGATTGCAGATGAAGTGGTGGCTAAGAACACGCTTGAAACATTGCACGATATAGGCGTGACATTGTCACTAGATGATTTCGGTACCGGCTACGCATCATTCAGTTACCTTAAGAAGTTCCCATTTGATGCAATCAAGATTGATAAGAGTTTCATCGACCAGATGCTCGACTCGAGTGAGGACTCTGAGATTGTCCGTTCAATCGTTCAGATCGCGAAAAAGTTGGAGCTGAAAGTGATGATTGAAGGAATTGAATCAGAAGTTCAGGAGCAGTTTATTATTGATGAGGGCTGTGACGTTGGCCAGGGTTACCTTTATGGTAGGCCGATGCCAAGCCAAGAATTTGAGCACAGCTTAGTCAATCAAAACTCTTTAGGGACAACTCGTTACTCTTAAAGCAGAAAAGCACAGTTAGTTTTGGATTTAAGCCTAGTTTCTCTTTACTCTATAGATGGTGATTTTTATAATCGCTGCCTTTCTGTTTTTATCTTCCCCTTTATATAGGCATCCCTCGTTATGGATCAGTTGACTGCAAAGCTTAAAAAGCTCGAAAAACAAAACTACCGTGCATATCAACAAATTAAAGGTCAATACGACTTTGCTGATTTCGAATTACACATCGACCACATTCAAGGTGACCCATACGCGTCAGCTTCTCGCTTTCGTGCAACGCGCGCGTGGTCGTTAACTGGGTTAGATTGGCTGAAAGAAAAGTCTTATGAATACCAAGTAGCGGCTCGTGACTTTATTGCACGTAGCTTTGCTGAGTTCGAAAAACAAGAAGCGACCGTTTCTATTGCATTAACGGGTCAAACGGTACTCGATAACACTGCCGTCGTGTTTACTGAGCACGGTATCGAAATTCGTTTCCGTATTAACCTACCTGCTGATGGCCGTAGCATTCTTGCGAAGAAAGCGAACAACATTATCACCTTTTACCTGCCGAAGTTTATCCGCCGTGCAACGCTAGAACGTGAACTGAACATCGATGCAATGATTAAGCACTGTGAAACGATCGAAGACCAAGAAGCGCTACGTGCACAGCTAGATGAGCACAACCTAGCGGCATTTGTGGCAAATGGCAGTGTATTACCACGTATCGCAGGTAACTGTGACCTTCCAATGAAAGATGCGGTTCCTTTCACAGCACCAGAATCACTGAGCGTTACGTTAAACACGCCAAACCAAGGCGATGTAACAGGCTTGGGCATTCCTAAAGGGATTACATTGATCGTTGGTGGTGGTTTCCACGGTAAATCGACACTATTGAATGCGGTTGAGCGTTCTATCTACAACCATATTCCTGGTGATGGCCGTGAAGGTATCGTGACTGCCATTGATACCATGAAGATTCGCGCTGAAGATGGCCGGTGTGTGCACAGCTTAAACCTGTCTAACTACATCAATCATCTTCCGATGAAGAAAGATACGTCTGATTTCAGTACTCAAGATGCGTCGGGCTCTACCTCTCAAGCAGCTTGGCTGCAAGAGTCGATTGAAGCCGGTGTTCAAACCTTATTGATTGATGAGGATACATCAGCGACCAATTTCATGATCCGTGATGAGCGTATGCAGGCATTGGTTTCAAAAGGTGACGAGCCGATTACTCCTCTTGTAGACCGTATTGGCCAACTACGTGATGAAATGGAAATCTCTACCATCGTCGTTATGGGCGGTTCTGGTGATTACCTTGACGTAGCAGACACTGTTATTCAAATGCATGATTACCAAGCAGTAGATGTGACAGAGAGAGCAAAAGACGTGATTGCACAACACCCTACTCAGCGTACTAACGAGTGTGAAACACCATTAGAGATGTTTGTTCCCCGTTCTCTGAACCGTGCTTCACTAATGAACATCCTTACTGATGGTAAGTTCCGAGTAAGTGCTAAAGGCAAAGAGTCTCTGCGTTTTGGTAAAGAGTTTGCAGACTTATCTGCACTAGAGCAACTTGAATCAACGTCTGAAGTCAACGCGATTGGTTGGGCTTGGTTCCAGTTCGCACAAATGCCGGGGTGGTCGAATAACCCTGCAAAAGAGTTTAACGCAATTCTTGGTAATGATTGGCACCAAAATATGCCTAACTATGGTGACTTAGCGAAACCAAGAACATTGGATGTTATGGCGGCTCTTAACCGTATGCGTAAATCTCAGTTCAAGCCTTCGCACTAAGTTCTAATTAATATCAAATAACGGCTCCCAAAGATGGGGGTCGTTTTTATTCCTACTTATCTAAGAACACGTACTATCGAACCACAAATGTTGAGTAACGAGCTGGTTATGTACCTAGCATTTCGTTCCCCATAATTTATATAACTCTGGTTATCTTTGAGAAGCTCATAAAACATGACATAGTTTTTACGAAGCTATGGTAAAGTCCGCCTAAACAAGTGTAACCAAATGTAACAGGCTAAGATTTGATGTACCACAAACGCGTAAAAATGCGCGATCATAAAAGTGAAGTAAACCTGTTTAGAAACCGTGTTATTGTCGCATTCATAGGTATTCTGCTTTTCACTCTCGTCTTAGTTGGTAACCTATACCGACTCCAAGTTCAAAACTTTGATAGCTACCAAACCCGCGCTGACGGGAACCGAATTAAAGTGCTCCCTATCGCCCCTACGCGAGGGCTAATCTACGACAGAAATGGTGTGTTGTTGGCTGAAAACAAACTGGTGTTTTCACTCACCATGATCCCTGAGCAAACAAAAGATGTAGACGAGATGCTGATCAAGCTCAACGAGTACATCCCGCTGAGTGAAGAGCAAATTACGCGTTTTAAAAAGCGCTATCGCAACACCCGCCGTTTTAAGTCCGTTACGATATTAGAGAATCTGACGGAAAAAGAGATCGCAAAATTCTCTGTTCACCAATACTTGTTTCCCGGACTGACAATCGATACTAGCTTAAAGCGCTTCTACCCTAATGGTGAAGTACTGACTCATGTATTAGGCTATGTTGCACACATCAATGACAACGACCTAAGAAAACTAGAAGAACAAGGCAAAGAAGCGAATTATCAAGCAACAACTACCATCGGTAAGCTTGGTATTGAGCGATACTACGAAGATATACTTCATGGTCAAAAAGGTTATCAAGAGGTTGAGGTTAATAGCCGAGGCCGTATCGTCAGAACCATAAAATATGTTCCACCTGTTGCCGGGAAAGACATCGTGCTCAACATTGATCTCGAACTGCAAAAGTACGCGTTTGAGCAGCTTGACCATCGGACTGGTAGCGCAGTTATCCTCGACCCGAAAGACAACAGTGTTTTGGCAATGGCATCAAGCCCGAGTTACGACCCTAACCTTTTCGTTGATGGCATTTCTAGTAAGAATTACCAAACATTACTCAATGACCCAGCCCACCCATTGGTAAACAGAGCAACGCTAGGTGTTTATCCTCCTGCTTCTACTGTTAAGCCGTTCATGGCTGTTGCTGGCTTACAAGAGCATGTAATTTCAGAAAATACCATTCGCAATGATCACGGTGTTTGGCGTATCCCAGGCTCTAAGTCTAACTCCAAAGCTTGGCGTGACTGGAAACGTTGGGGCCATGGTCCGGTTGACGTAACACAAGCAATCGAAGAATCAGTGGATTCATTTTTCTATCAAGTGGCATTTGACCTAGGTATCGATAGGATCAGTACGTGGATGAATCGTTTTGGTTTTGGTAAGCCATCGGGCATCGACATATACGAAGAAAGTAACGCCAATATGCCGACTCGAGATTGGAAGATGATGCGCTACCGCACACCTTGGTATCAAGGTGACACGGTACCGATTGGTATTGGACAAGGGTACTGGACTTCGACCCCGCTGCAACTTGCGAAAGCAACCTCTGTGTTAGTCAATCACGGTAAGGTCATGCCTCCCCATATACTGCGTGCAACATTAGATCATGGTGAAGACTTTGACACACAACAGCTAGTCGATCCAAATCAAATGCCATCTATTGACGAAGTTCCAGACAAGATCTGGGATGTGTCGATTAATGCGATGCGACTAGTGAACCATGGCAGCCGTGGTAGTGGTAGAAGAGCGTTTAAAGGAACCAGGTACACAAGTGGTGGTAAGTCGGGTACATCGCAAGTATTTGGCTTGGCAAAGGATCAGGTGTACAACTCAAAAGAGCTCGAAAGGCATCTACTCGACCACGCGCTCTACACTGCCTTTGCGCCTTATGAACATCCGGAATACGTTACCACTGTTGTTATTGAACATGGTAATGGTGGTTCTAAGGTCGCTGCACCCTACATCCGCAAAGTGCTTGATTATGCATTCGAACACAAAAGAGGGGTGAGTAAAGGTCACTCATAACTGACAAAATGTACGAAGCCCCACTTGTCTAAAGTGGGGCTTTGTTGTTCATAAACCACAACACATCCAGCGGGACAATTTAGCTTCGCAAGACGTGCCACGCTTCGCACAATCTTTGAAACTGAGCCGTGTTACCTTTATCTCTATCTGGGTGCCAGCGAAGCGCTAGCCGTCTCCACTGTTTACGTATTTCTTCTGATGAAGCGTCAAGCGGCAATTCAAACAGGCTCAGTGCTCGGCTTCGATCCATGTCTGTTTCGACACCACCGACATACTTTTTATATCGAGTCCAAAACTCATTCAATAGCCTTTTAACTTCACCCTCTTCGGCTTCATAGTTAGACCAGTCAATATAATACTCTCGCAACGGGTCTTGGTGGTCAATAGCGTGTGTGCTTCCATGATATCGGCCGCACATTAGCTCTATGTCCATCGCCTGAACTTGAAGCCAATTATCTGGGTAGAGTGTCTCTTGCAGCTGGTAGAGCGCATTCATAATTAAGAAATTTTTCTTGAATAACTCCTTCTCTGGAACTTGGTCTAACACTGGAACGAAACCAAGTTCATTAAGATGCGCAGCCAAGGTATGCACCTTCCACCCACTTGGCTTTTGTTTGAGGACTTCCATTATTGGCCAGAGCAACGGGTTTTCCATATGAGCATGAAAATGTCGGCTCATGTCTTGGTGGCTCGATGATTCTGGGTTGTCTAACATAATTGATTGGGCCCGTTACCATATATATTTGTGTGTATTATTAATTGAAAGCGATCTATCGCGGTTTGTCGAGTTTCAAACTAAATAAATTTCAATCAGTTATATGTTCAAACAACAAAAAGGCCAGCGTGATGCTGGCCTTTAGATTAAAAGTTTGACTAATTAGATAACGCCTAGTTCTCTTAAGCGCTCCATTAGGTACTCATCTGCTGTGTACTTTTCAGATAGAACCACTTCTGGTTTAGGGTGCAAGAAAAGAGGCAGTGAGATGCGTGATTTTTCTTGGCGTGCACCAGTTGGGTTAATTACACGGTGAGTCGTTGATGGGAAGTAGCCACCAGATGCTTCTTGAAGCATGTCACCGATGTTGATGATCATGTTGCCGAAGTCACACGGCACATCAAGCCACTCGTTGTTTTGAGATTTAACTTGTAGGCCTGGCTCGTTTGCTGCAGGTAGCACAGTAAGAAGGTTAATGTCTTCGTGTGCTGCAGCACGGATAGCACCTGGCTCTTCATCACCTTGCATCGGTGGGTAGTGAAGTACGCGAAGCAGAGTTTGTTCGCTGCCATTGATCATTTCTGATAGAGCGATAGAGAATTTTTCTTGTACTTCTTGAGGTGCGTGAGCTTCAACCCAACTTAACAGTTCTTGAGCAAAAGCATTAGCGCGTTGGTAGTAATCTAGAATCTGCTCTTTAAGCTGCTCAGGAATTTGACCCCAAGGGTACACGTGGAAGTACTCTTTTATGTCTTTTACCGCGTGGCCCTTTGCAACTTCAGACACTGAAGGTGGAAAATATCCATCTTGTGTTTCAACATTGAAGTGGAAGTTCTCTTTCTCCTCAGAGATAAAGAATTGGTACCAGTTCTCGTAAATTGACTCAACAAGCTCTTTCGGGATTGGGTGATTTTTCAGTACGCCAAATCCAGTTTCACGTAAAGAGCGAACAAATTGTTCTGCTGCGTCGTCAGCAAGATAATCGACAGTTTCCAGTTTCATGACTTTCTTTCTTGTTGTGTAGTGATACGGGGATTTTATGGATCGCTTTACTGTAAATCAAATTTTAGTGAAACTCTCGCAACCGTTTGTCCAGATACTGTGCGTTAACACTACTTTTCAACAATTTTTGTAAATAAAACCAAAATTGAACAGTGTTCATTATTGTGTAACTATACATAAAACTTATATAGGATCTGATGATGACAATTACGCCACTTGCTCAAAATAGACATCTACTCTCGCTCACTGCGTTGTATCTCGTTGTTTTTCTATTCTCAGCGTTTGTGCCGTCTTCAAGATCGGTTTGGATAGCAGAAATTGTGCCCGCCCTACTGATTCTTGTCGGGGTTTGGTGGTTATCGACAAAATTAACGTTTTCAAAAACCGCTTATGTTTTGATGTTCATTTGGTTGGCACTGCACACAATTGGCGCTAAGTACACTTTTGCGGAAGTACCGTTCGATTTGTTTAATCAGTTAATTGGCTCTGAGCGCAACAATTTTGATAGAGTCGCACACTTCTCTATCGGACTTTATGCCTACCCACTCGCTGAGTATCTTATTCGAAAGAAGCTGGCTCAGCCCGTAATTGCGTGCTTATTTGCACTGTTTGCCATCATGAGTGTTGCAGCAGGCTATGAAATTATTGAGTGGTGGTATGCTGAAATCGCAGGTGGTGATGAAGGTATCGCTTTCCTTGGGTCACAAGGTGATATTTGGGATGCGCAAAAAGACATGCTATGTGATACGACCGGAGCTATCATCTCACTGCTGCCTCTCAAGCTTCAAGGACGTACCAAAGTGTAGCCAAGCACTTCGTTAACTCAGCTTGTTCAAAACTCACTTTCAAATGCCACACGTGCTAAACGTTGTGGCATTTTTGTTTTTAGCTTAAAGCTATTTCATCGTGACCTTACCACCCACAAACTTAAATGCGGGTGTGCCTCGTACTAAGGTATCTCGAGCAAACTCAATTCCACATTCAGGGCAAATGCACGGCTCTGTTGTAAAGTCTTCGACAATCCTTTCCTTAAAACATTTTATGAGCGCACCCTTACCGCCTTTTCGATATTTGAATAACTGTGTTTTGCATTTCGCGCAAAATATTTGAACGGTTTTCGTGGGTTGCTTCTTGTTTGGTTTCGCCATAAAGGTAACGTGCTGATTCTTATTGTTTAAGTTTAGGCGCCACAAGCACTAAGCTTATGCCGACTAATATGATGGTTGATGAAATTACAAATTTCATGGTGACAGGCTCCGAGAGCAACAGTACGCCGCCGAGTGTCGCGATAACCGGAACCGAGATTTGAGCTTAGAAAACAGCGCTGTGGGAGTAGGTTCAGTTATATTGTTGCTATTCTGGGACGCTATACCTAGCAAAATCAATAGAGTAAACGCGCCAGATAAAATACGTATAACGGAAAAACTCAAAGTATCGATGGTTTGATCCATCAATGCCCATCGACAAAGCACAGAATCTGCCGCAAAGGCCACCAGCGTAATTAATATCACTAAGACGGTTTGCATTACTCTTCCCTTGCCCTTCCTGACACTATCCGCGTATTAATCAACGTCTGGTTTAACCCAAACTTGGCTAAAATCGAACCAACCGAGCGCATTACATTTCGCGTTTTGTAAGATACCGCACTGGTCTTTGTTTACGCCTAGCCAACAGTGAAACATAGGTATCAATTGGTTGCTTTGTACCAGTTGCTTACCAAGCTGCCTTGCCGGGAATTGTTCAAATTCACCTGAGCGCCAACGATCAATCATATGACACCATTGATCAAAGTCTTGTGCCGGGCTCGATTCATCAAGAAAACTGTAATCCATAAGCCAGCATGCCAACGCATCGTCCCTGTTATTGGCAATTCCCATAGGGTTAATCCAAATATCCACATCATCCGCATGAGGAGGATCGGTTTCGTAACCAAACAGATCCACATCGACGTTGTATTGCTTGAGTACCGTAACAATGGCCTTGGCAAGCGTAGGAAACATAGGGTGTTGGCATTGATATGCTAATTTAATCGAAGGCTTAGTATCGGCTGGTGGACATACTGGGACTTTTAACTTGATATCGTACCAACCCGGTTTGATACCGTAAGCATGCAATACGCCCAAATCAATAACAGTCTCTTTGGGAATATGCATAAAAAGATCAGCAGCATTTAGAGCATTTGATAAAAACTCAGCCCATGCTGGATCCTTTGCGATGCCTTTCTTTCTGTTAAGCAGTAGATAGGTACATCCTGGGTCAAGTTCTACCTCATCACTATCACCGCGGTCAGCCATTACAGGTTTCGAAAGGCTCGGGTAAACCATCGATGAATAGGCCTCGTCTACAACCCAAACTTCCACACGATCGATCAGAGGTCTAAACCCAAAGTAGTCATTGAAAGCGGTTAACACGAGTTGTTTTTCGTCATTCTTCTCAATGCGATACGGCCCAGTACCAATTGGACGAATATCGTAGTCCTCCCCTCGCAAAATCATCGGTAACGTTACTTTTGCGACAGATTCTGTGAGCGCTATTGGGAAGTATTTATCTGGACGGGTTAGAAAGACATCAACCACGCAATTGGCCGGAGATGATACGTCTTTAATATGGGAGAACATGTTGAGTGGTTCTAGCGCTAGCAGCGTATCAACAACATGATTTGTCATAAGTGGTTCACCGTTATGGAAGCGAACCCCTGGCCTTAAGAAAAACCGCCATTGATAGTCACTGATTTTTTGCCAAGAGTGTGCAAGATCAGGTTGTAACTGATCATTTTCATCCAAGCGAGTTAAGCCACTGAATACTTGGCAGGCGATGTGTTGCTCTGAACGACGCATCAACTTAGTCGGATTAAGCATGGAGAGAGGACGATAATAAGGCAAACGGATAACCTGTTCACCCTCCTGGTATTGAACGCCCAAGTAGTTTTGGATCACTTGGGTTAGCTTCGCGGCATTTTGATCAAGAACAGACAATGCCTGTCCAATCTTCCCTTCTTCTAAATAGCGTCTTGCCAAGTTTTCGCTGACGTCACAACGGTTCTGCTTAAAAATAAGTTGGGACAACTTACCTCGACCAGCTGCAGGTAGCCACTCTACCCAACCCTCTTCTTCGAGTTTGTTGAGTACCATTCTAGCATTTCGACGGGTACAACAGAGTACATCTGTTATGTCATCGAGCTGAACATCAGAGTCTTTACCATCGAAGTATTCAAATAAGGTTTCGAATTGAACGCGAAGTCTTGGGCTACTCATAAAGAGGAAAAGTTAATCAAGGGATATTGAATTCAGTTTCCTCATTTTACAAGTGAAAATCAATCTAACTGATAATGTTTTTACACAGAATTATCGAATTTAGGCAGGCCTACTCAAACATAGAGAAGTGACAAGCACCAAAAGTACTCAGACGCTCTAGAGTTACATGACATCACAGCCTATTTTGTTAGCAATATCGCGAAGTTGTTGCTCGTCATCGAGTTTTATTGACCACTTACACTCAGAGCCATTTGCGGAGATGACATTTGCCCCTTTTCCGATCAGTTGAATGGCATCAACCTGTGCTTGTAGCGTGACTCTATGCTCACCATCTAAACGCACAACAAGCTCATGTGCTGTTGCAATGACTTTTCCACTTTTAAAGGTTATGACCATGGATTTCTCAAACTAGGATTATGGTTGGATAATGGCGTTAAAACCGGAGACCACAATGGGCCTAACAGTCTGACGAGTTATCGCTTGTGTTTTTTTACCGCAATGGTGAGACGACTTGTGCAAACTAAGCGTTGACGTTCGTCAGTGATGTTTATCTGCCATACTTGTGTCGATACGCCAAGGTGAATAGGCTCGGCGGTACCGATTACATGCCCTTCACGCATCGACCTTACATGATTCGCGTTGATATCGAGTCCGACACAGTAGTAGCCTTCTGGCACACAGAAATTTGCTGCTAATGAGCCTAGCGTTTCTGCAAGAACAACGGAAGCGCCACCATGAAGCATACCAAGTGGTTGGTGTGTGAAGTGACAAACGGGCATCGTTGCCACTAATGAATTGTCGTTTACCTCGGTATAAACAATGTTGAGGTGCTCAATTAAGGTATTCTTTGAGGTTGCGTTGAAGGTATCTAGGTCAACAGGCTTTTTCCAAATCGTCATGCAGGCTCCTTAATTATCGATATTAGCCATTACGTTAGTAGATGGTTCGTTTTGTTAGCTTTTCGCT
>JAYYSE010000028.1:0-9306 GCA_036126475.1 Pseudomonadota bacterium
ACAACAAACGTTTACCCAGGCCACGTCCACGATAATTACTGTCTACATGCAATGCATCAATGAACGTGCCCCGTTCAAAATTATGATTGCCAAAAGCACAGACAAAACCAACCAGTAAACCGCCTTCCTCGAGCAATAGAACATGTTGGTTAAAAGGCGGATTAATCAAACGAGTCTGCCAAATAACAGATCTGTCCTCCAATACCTCATGTTCTAGGTAATCATCAGCAAGAATGCCCCGGTAATATAGCTTCCAGCTATCCGCATGTAATTGGCCAATCCGCTCATAATCTTTATATTCAGCTATTCTAACTTCCATTTATTAGCCCTTAGTACTTCCATTTATGACTTGCTACTACATTTCACACTACCTTTATACAATATTTAAGCAAAACATACTAATACACGTTTACACTTTCAATATTGACTTACACGTGTACGCTGATATTCTAGCGTACAGATGTAAGCTCAATGGAAAAATTGCTAATGACTAGTGCCGACAAACCATCAACAAAAAAGCCGCCGTTAATCTGGCTCAATATTTTTGTATTCTCTTTTAGTATGCTGCTTGCTGTTGTTGCGGCTCCTGTTTATGGCTACTTTTTTGGCTATGGAATGGAGCACTGGGTATGGCTAGCGGTCTGTTTTAGCTTCTGTAACCTCTCTATCACGACTGGCTATCACCGCTTATGGTCACACAAAGCATTTGAAGCACATTCGAGCCTAAGATTCCTATTTGCTTTAGGTGGTGCCTTTGCCCTACAAAACAGCGCTCTTCACTGGTCTTCAGACCACCGTGTTCACCACAAGCATGTCGATAACAACGACAAAGATCCATACTCTGCAAAACGTGGTTTTTGGTACTCGCACATCGGCTGGATGATTCGCAACTACAACACGTCTATCTATAAAGATCACGAGAACTGTCGTGACTTGAAGAAAGACAAGATCGTAATGTGGCAGCACAAACATTACATTCTCCTGGCGCTTATCATGAACTTTGGCGTGCCGATCGCTCTAGGCCTTATCTATAGTGATGTGATTGGCATGCTGTTAATCATAGGTGCGGTTCGTTTGGTACTTAACCACCACACCACATTCTTCATTAACTCTCTTGCACACATCTGGGGTAGCCAACCGTTTACCGACAAGAACACAGCACGTGATAATGGCGTACTTGCCGTACTTACTTTTGGCGAAGGCTACCACAACTTCCACCATATCTTTGAGAACGACTACCGTAACGGTATTTACTGGTGGCAATATGATCCAACGAAATGGTTAATTAAAAGCGCTTCATTGATGGGTCTTGCCAGTAAGCTTAAGAAAACACCACAAGCACGTATTGAAAAGGCTGAAGCTGCAATGTTATTGAAGCGCACGCAGCAGAAAATTATGCATCGTGCAGATAACATTCAGATTGCTGAAAAACTGCAGGCAGAGTTTGATTCTCTCGTCTCCAATATGAACGAGTACTACGCCGTTAAAAAGCAGCTGCTAGAAAGTAAACGTGACGATGTCGTTAAGAAATACGAGCACTCACTACTTAAAGTACGTTACCAACAGATCAAGATGAACTTTGAACAGCAAAAGAAAAATTGGGCGATGACGGTAGAGCAGTACGCTTAAAGTAAAGCAACACACTTAACACACCAATAACAACACTGTTTGCTTCTTATACGAAAGCCTTCATGAAAAACATGAGGGCTTTTTTAATTTACAGATCTAATTAAACACATGAATTTAAAGCTTTTCTTCAAATCATAAACACTGGTTCCATTTGTCACATTTTTGATGCAACCCCTTGTATTACCGCAACACTTCACGTGATCAATATCACTTACAAGTTAACCTTCATCTCATACCATGCGCGTCCAAAAATTCTTTCAAGCAACTAGCGGATCCATTTTATGAAATTGTTAAAAACATCTATCGCGTTTGCCATCTCTTCTGCGCTTTTGATTGGTTGCAGCAGCGATACCGATTACGTGCAACCTGAAGAAGTAAAGATCGCTACTTATAACCTGTCTTTTGATCGTGCCACCTTCCAAGCTCTTGTCACGGAGATGCAGATTGAACCAAGCGTTCAAGCAGTGCTCGTATCTGATTATCTGAACAACACAATTAGTACGGCTGACAAAGAGACGGCGGCAAAAGTGATTCAAATCCGCAACGTAGCAGCCGTGATTCAAAAGAATCGACCTGATGTTCTTATGATGGCTGAATTTAACAATGACGGTACTGGAACGGATAAGTCAGCACTAGAAGGCTTCCAGAAAAACTACCTTTCTGTTGCTCAAAGCATTGACGGTGCGGGCGGTGACGCGAACCTAGAGCCAATTTCATACCCTTACTTTGAAAGTTACTCTACCAACACGGGCTTATTGAATGACTTTGGCTTTGACTTAGACAACGACGACAACCCGGGCACATTACCTGGAGATGCGTGGGGCTTTGGCTTATATCACGGCCAATACGCTTTTGCTTTGATGTCTAAATATGAAATCGACACGGCAAACACTCGCACATTCCAAGAATTTAAATGGAAAGATCTCGAAGGTGCCACTATCCCAACAATCACTGTTTGCGATGATCCTAGTAATTTCCCAACCGGTATGGTATGCGGCGATAAATGGTATTCAGCTGAAGAGTGGGAAGAAGTTCGTTTATCTTCAAAGAACCACGTTGATGCACCAATCCTAATCCCTACCAAAGATGGTACAGAAACCGTTCACTTACTGATGTCACACCCTACTCCGCCGGCTTTTGACGTAGGTAAGAACATCGAGCAAAACGCAGCAGAAGTCGAGTTCTGGCACCAATACATCCAAAACAAGTCATACATCTATGATGATTCAGGAAAAACTGGTGGACTAGAACAAGGCAAACACTTTGTTATGATGGGTGACCAAAACCTAGATCCAGTAGATGGCGACGGCATCAGCTCCGTGATGCAAAGCTTGCACAATGATTCTTTAGTTAATCAACAAGTAACTAACGGAGATTTGTACCCGACCAGTTATGGTGCGGCAGAACATGCGGTAGATAAATCATCGTCTCACCCAAAACCAAACCGAATTACATCGACATTTGGTCTTGCGGTTGATTACGTACTGCCTTCAGCAACACTCAACATTGTTGAATCCGGTGTTTACTGGGCAGCTTCGTATGAAGAAGGACGCAAGCTATTCAATGACTCACGAATTGGTAACTATGGTAACGGCAAGGACGTATCCTCTGATCACCGAATGATCTGGGTAAAAGCTGATTTCAGTAACTAATTCTTTTACTTTTAAGATGCCCGACTTATTGTCGGGCATTTTTATAGGCGTAACTCACCAATAGTCTAGTCATCACTAAAGTGATTATGGATACCAATAACCATAGTCATTTGATCCCTCGATTCTTTTTCTATGATTCATAGATACTTATATTAACGGGACCAATAGAGTTATTGCCCCTGGAACTCACAATGACTGCGCTAACCATTATTGCAACAATAGTCTGTAAACAAGAGAAGATTGAGTTTGTATAATCAGAGATGCTCAAACTGAACGATAAAAAACGTGCTGCTGAAGGCTGTATCAACTACGACCTCCATCAAGGCAATAACAACCGGGCGCACTTTGTGTTTCATGAGAATCGGGAGTCAGAAACTCTGCTCGAAAAGCATCTAGAAAGCCTAGCATATCTCAGACTACGTTACGGCGACTGAGGGATGTATCGATTCATTTAGGTGTATTTGGTGAAGTCTGATTAATTCCGTTTGTAAACGCCGCGCCTCTAAATTACGATTCTCACGCATCGTAAGAGTCAATGCTCTTAGCTCATCAGTGATTTTGGTATCTGGAGATGAATGAAGGCGTCTGCTCTGGCTTTCCAGACCAGCAATTCCACACTGCTTATATCGCTTAGCCCACTTGCGTAATGTTGGTCTGGAAATACCACAGCGTCGACATACGAGGCCTGCGTCACCACACTCCTCATACATTTTTACCCACTGTAGTCTTTGTTGGATTTCTCTGTCCATAGACACCCAATATCGTTGAAAGGATGTCTATAAATCACACAAGTAATGTGTGCTGCTCTGCCAGCCTAGTCTAATTACGAACCTGAGTTGAACATCAATTAGATATCATCACTCTCTAACTAAATAATCCTTGCAGCCCCATTTCTGACGTTGAGCTTTCTTCAATCAACTCAATGTCAAAAATACACCTTTCTCATTAATTACCCAGCACAACTTGTAACTCCAAATTCTTTATAAATGAGAGTCACCATATGCAGCAAAACTACATAAAGGTGATCCAAGTAATATTTTAGCGATCGATAATATTTATTAACATCTAAACAACAGCAGTTATTCATGATTTACAACCAGAATTAACATCGAAAAAAATGTTTGTCTTAGAGCATATCAACCTCAACTATGCCTCGTGCCGAAGTACAGTTTTCTGTACATTCATTGTCATATTCTGAAAAGTTTCTTGTATTTTTAAACTTTGTGGAGATTTCGATGTTAGAACTCTTGATCGGACTAGTGGTTACCATCGCTGTAGGTTACTTTATTGTAAAAGGCTATAAAGCAGCCGGGGTTTTATTAACTGCCGGCCTTGCTCTTCTTCTCATTACTGGCCTTATTGGCCACACAGTCTTACCCGTTAAGATAGCTTCAACAGGTAACATGGTTACCGATTCATTAGAATTCGTTAAGTACATGCTTCAATACCGTGGTGGCGGTCTAGGTATGCAGATCATGCTTCTATGTGGTTTCGCGTCTTACATGACTCACATAGGCGCAAACAATGTTGTTGTTAAACAGTTTTCCAAACCACTATCTGTTATCAAATCCCCATACGCGCTTCTTGTTGCTGCTTACATCGTGGCGTGTCTGATGTCTCTGGCGGTGAGCTCTGCTACTGGCCTTGGCGTGCTGTTGATGGCTACCCTATTCCCAATGATGACAGCGATGGGTATTTCTCGTCCTGCAGCGGTTGCAGTATGTGCATCTCCAGCAGCAATCATTCTTTCTCCAACATCCGGTGACGTGGTTATCGCTGCAGAAAAATCAGGGCTAGACTTAGATGTATTTGCTGTTCAAACGGTACTACCAGTGTCAATCTGCGCAATTATCGTAATGGCAGCTGCAGCTTTTTTCTGGAACAAGTACCTAGATAAGAAAGAAAACACGCCAATGGAAAAAGTTGATGTTTCTGATATTGAAACAATAGCGCCTGCTTTCTATGCGGCGCTTCCGTTCCTACCTATTATCGGTGTTTTCCTATTCAATGGCCGTACTATTCCAGGTCTTAAGTTAGACATATACACTATCGTAGTTGGCTCAATTTTCGTTGGTGCCCTTGTTGATTATGTTGTGAAGAAATTCGACGGCGAAAAGACGCTAGAAGACCTAGATTCTTGTTACCAAGGAATGGCGGATGCATTTAAAGGCGTTGTAATGCTGTTAGTTGCGGCTGGCGTATTTGCTCAAGGACTAATGTCTATCGGTGCCATTGATAACCTAATCGGTCTTGCTGAATCAGCGGGTGCTGGCGGCATCGCCCTAATGCTTATCCTCACAGGCCTAACGGTTGCTGCGGCAATTGCAACAGGTTCTGGTAACGCTCCTTTCTATGCATTCGTTGAGCTTGCGCCTTCACTGGCTGCAAAGCTGGGTCTCAACCCAGCTTTCCTTATAATCCCAATGCTTCAAGCATCAAACCTAGGTCGTACCATCTCTCCAGTATCTGGTGTAGTGGTAGCAACTTCAGGCATGGGGAAAATCAGCCCATTTGAAGTGGTGAAACGTACATCTGTACCAGTCATCTGCGGCCTTATTACAGTTATCTTAGGTACACTTGTTCTAGTACCAATGGCTGCTTAAACCATTAATAATTATGAAGATATAATACCCAAACAAAAGGCGCTGAACTTAATAAGGTCAGCGCCTTTTTAAATACTACTGTCTAAACATCATGAAAGTCATCGAGGGGAAATACACTGTTCGGCTTGAAATAGTGTTATCTTACAGGCACAAGCCCTACTTCATTTCTCCGTAACGCTCTAGGTAAAGAACGGTTGCTGCTGTACGAGAAGGCACTTGCAACTTTTTCAGTAAGCTCTTCATATGTACCTTAACTGTCGATTCAGAAATAAAAAGATGATCAGCGATTTGTTTATTGCGGTAGCCTTTAGCCACTTCTTGCAGGGTCTGCATTTCGCGCTCAGTTAACTGGTCAAAGATATCATTACGACTCGCGGCATCACTTAAATAACGAGCAACCACGCTACTATATGTCTTGTCACCACCATATGCTTGTTTAAGCAACTCAATAAGCTCATCAGGCTCAGTGTCTTTCAATAAATAGCCATCAGCCCCCGCTTTTACAAGAGCTTCAATATCTGCTGGGCTATCAGATACCGTTAGAATAACGATGTTAGCACTAGAACCATCAGTACGAAGCGCTTTCAATGTATCTAGACCAGACATGCCCTTCATGTTCAGATCAAGTAAGATCAAATCAGGTTCTTCTTCATGAGCAAGAGCAACCGCTTCAGTGCCATTACTTGCTTCTGCAATCACTTCGAATTCGCCTTCAAAGCTCAGTAATTGGTTTATACCTCTGCGCATCAATGGATGATCATCAACCAGCATTACTTTACAAATCGTCAACTTGTGCTTCCTTCAAACTTTTATACTTCAATATGACTGTACAGCCTTCACCTTGCGCCGCTTCAATCGTCAAGTCGCCATTCAGTCTTGCCGCACGCTCCTGCATAATGCTCATCCCGTAGTGGTTCACCTTGGAACTACTTGAGTCAAAGCCATCGCCATTATCTTTTATCACAACTAATACTTCACCGCCCTCATCAATACAGCATATATCTATCAAGTCTGCATTGGCGTGCTTTATTGCATTTATTGTTGCTTCTCGAACCAATTGAAGCAAGTGAATCTGACTATGCGCATCAAGTTCTATAGATGAAAGATTGTTATTAAGTTTAACCTTTGCATCCGTTCTTGCGCTGAGCTCTTCAAGCATAGTGCTCAAAGCATCTCCAAAGTTACCCTCTTTCATTGATAGCCTAAATGTGGTGAGAAGTTCTCTTAGTTGAGTATAGGCTTCTGCTAGACCATTACTGATTTCCGATGCAATTTGCTCGGATTGCTCACGATACTGCTGTTCGGGCAGTTTACCGATGACACGTTTAAGCAACGTCACTTGAATTTTTAAGTACGACAGTGATTGAGCTAGCGAATCATGAAGCTCACGGGCAATGGTTGCACGCTCTTCCATAATAATAAGCTGCTCAGCTTTCTTTTGAGCACGATTGTAGTAGATCGCCCTCGACAGTAGTTGAATGAAGCTTTCGATCAGAGCTTTAGTTGAGCTCCCGTGGTGATATGAACAGTATAAATAGCCGAGAGTAAGTTCATTATCATCGAGTTTCATCTCAAACTTTTCGTAGTCAAAATTCGAATCATAACCTTCATCCATTATCAATGAGCGGCCTGAGTTATCGACAATCTCGAGCCTCAGAGATTCAATCCCTTCCAAACTCACGATATGCTGCAAAATAGCTCGGAAGTTTTCAGGAGCAATACGCGTAACAGTGAGCTCTTGTGACGAGTTATAAAGTGCCTGCAGCGACTGGTTAGCATTTTGCAGCTGAATCGTCTTAGCATCCACCATACCTTCAAAGTTTCGATAAAGCACGCCTAAATCTTTGGCCATCGAGTTGAATGTTTTGGTCAAAACGCCCATTTCGTTGTTACTGGTTACCCTGAGTTCTACCTCGAAATCGCTGTTTTTAATTCTTTGGCTCGCACCAACCAGAGCATGTAGCGGTTTGACAACCTGTTTACGTACAAAATGAACAACAAAAAGAGATATCACGAGAATTCCGCCTAAACCTAGGCCACCAGCCCAGGCCAGGCCAGTTTAATCAATTTGTCTTCTGAAAATTCTTGCAGTTTAAAAACAAACCTGTCGATCTCAGTTACGAAATTTTCAACCAACATAAGATAGTGTTTACGGTCTTCACTATCCAGAACGCGTTTCAATTCATGCCAACGGCCAATAATGAGGTAATAGTCTTCTGTGATATCCGTCGGTACATCCCAACTCACCAACCTAGTCATCGATGGCGAATAAAGTGAACTTTCAAACTCGCGGATGTGAGAACCGAAATAAATAGATTCTATTTGAATATCATGAGCCAAGCGATAACTTTGCATACGCATTGAGCCGGCCACATTGACGGCTTCTGCATCGTTCAGGCTTGAAGCTAAAGTAAAGATAGCAAAACCTGTAGTAGTAACGGACAACAGCAATATCCAGAGTAAAGATTTTGCTATTGTACTCGTAACTGATGAGGTTGGTCTCATGCGCAAAAGCTCCTTTCTAATGAAAATACCCATATACACCTCTATATTGTCACATATCAAAAGCGATAGCTCTATTCAGCATTGACTCAATTGCCACTCAATTTCTTGATCTAAAACAATACATCCCCCTAATTAACCCTTAGGTAGTATTTATACAATTATTTCTAAAACTACACTAACTGTGATGGCTAATGAATAAATATTAATGGATGCCAAGCACTCATTAATAATATTAGAAATATTTATGGGTATTCAGTGATAGATCTATCGAAACGTCGTCTATTTTTACGACAAACAGTTGACTCAAGTCGGGTTCGTCTACCTTGGATTAAAAAACCAGAAAACTTTGAAACTGACTGTATTCGCTGTGGAAAATGCATCGAGAGTTGTGAGACTAGAATCATTACTATCGGTGATGGTGGGTTCCCCACTGTCGATTTCTCAATTGATGAATGTACGTTCTGCTATCAATGTGCAGGTGTTTGTCCCGAATCCATTTTTAAGCCAAAGCAAGGAAAGCCTTGGCAAGTCAAAGCACATATCTCAGATAAGTGCCTCGCGCAACAAAACGTTGAATGCCGAAGCTGTGGAGACATGTGTGAACCTATGGCCATTCAGTTTCAACTTAGAGCAGGCGGCGTTGCTCTACCGAAAATCGAGTTAGATGAGTGTAGCGGTTGTGGAGCCTGCGTAGCAGTTTGCCCTACTTCAGCTGTTCTTGTGAGTAATGAATAAATAGAAATAACGAGAGCAATTTATGTCACTAAATGAAGTGCACATATCAAGTCTAGTCGTGCATGTGAGCCCTGAGCATCTTAACGAGATCAAAGCGGAAATTGAACAGTTCGATAACGCTGAAATCTACGGATATAGCGCTGAAGGCAAGATCATCGTGGTCCTAGAAACCGAAAACCAAG
>JAYYSE010000029.1:0-19013 GCA_036126475.1 Pseudomonadota bacterium
AAAATCGCTCATACAATTCCCTTTTATAAGATTGTGAAAAGCAACTAATTTTATGCATGATCGCATCATAGGCTATAGCTACAAAAAAGCCGCTCATAATCAGAGCGGCTTTCGTATCAACTATAAACAATTTCAGATATCAACATGCGCTAGAAATTGTAAGAAGCACCCAGAGTTACTGTGCTAAATGCGATGTCTTGGCTGCATAGACGTACTTTAATACCGTTAATATAAGCGTAGTTTTCAACGTTTACGGCGTCAGCTTGTGAGATCAGACGGAGTGTTAGGTTCTCTGCTGGCGTGTATTCAACACCAACACCGAAGTGGAAGCCTGCGCCGGAGTCATCGCCATAGAAAGCACTGTTGTTTGAGTTCAAATCTACGTAGCTTAAACCCGCTAGTACAAATGGACGGATTGAGTTATCGAAAGTGTAACCAACATTCGCAGCTACTGAGAGAGACGTTGGTGAAAGCTTCTTTTGGCCAAATAACTCATAGTCAGCGTAGTCCGTGTAGCCTAGTTCGATACCTACAAGACGGTTGAACTGATAACCGCCGTAAAGGTTGTAGCCCACGCCGTCAGAATCTAAATTAGCGCCACCGTCCGTGTCTGAATCCTGATATACACCAAGGCCAGCACCAATGGATGGACCGCCCTCAATATCAGCAGCAAATGAAGGAAGTGAAACCAAGCCAACTAGGCCTAATATAAGTGTTGATTTAAGCATGAAAATACCCTATTTAGTTTGTCCAACAGCACCGTCCATCAACTATTAATAGGTTTCCGACACGATTACAACGGTTGCGATACTGTTTAAAATAAAATATTCAAGCAACTTCCAAAAGAAACAATAAAACACCGTTCATTTAAGAGGTGATTGCAAAATTATCACAGCAACTTGCATTCACCAAGCGAATGATTAATGATTTTTTATAGCACCTTACTTATGAGACAAAATAGAGTAAAAAGTAAAACACAAGTAAGCGTTACAAAATCAACATTGCATACACCGATATAAAAAGCTATAAATCAAGAATTTATAGCAAAAACCATAACCTGAAGTGGCTTATATTCTAGCTATTAGTTAACTCTCCACTTCCTGGAAAACAATAAGATCACACTATTGATTAATAGAGTGAGTTTAATTTGTCTTTTGAAATTATTCGGAGCAAAGTGCCATTAATATATATTAAAAATAATGAATGCAATGTTAATTAGCTTCAGCAAGTCTTGCCAAATAGGTATTCGTTAAATAGAAACCACTAAACTTCTCCAAAAAGTCTTGAGATACCGTTTTCTCTGTTAAGCCCGACTTAATCAACGCGCTCTGTCACGCTTGCACCTTAGGAAAACCTTATAATATATTAAAACCCGAATGTTCTTTTATCAATGATGCGCGGTGTAATAGTGGCAGCCAAGCAATATCGACATTTGAAATGTAATTACCTTTAAAGAATTGAGTATCGCCTAATTTATTTTCAGCTTTAAGAAACACTTTTTGAAGATTTGCCAAACGCGTGCCATAAAAATTACCAAACCATGTTGGTTCTTTAGGCCTTGCTTGTGATGTAGAGTATCTGGATTACGTTTTTGTAAGTAGAGTACACAAGCGGGCAGTAAGTAATACAAATACGGTGAAACTCAACCAAAGACTAAACTCAGAGATTTGGGGAAGTTGGCACTTATCCAACCATTTTGCTATTGATGCTAACTTTGTATTTAGTCCAAATGAGTAACGTTCTAAAACAACCAAAAGGTTGAACCAACAAAACACACTTGGGATGCTCGTTCAATTCCTTCAATAAGAAGAGCGAGCTCCTTATCCCCTCCTTTTCACTGGCTCGATGAAAACCTTCCTGCCTGCTAAATAACAAATTAATCAATTGATTTTTATGCAGTTTAACCCTCAGCGTGTATTTTATAAATGTTGAGTTTATTAATAGAATTTAGCTCAAACTTTAAAACTTAAAAATCGAACACAGTGAGATCTCAATACCATTTCATTGACCAAACGAATGATAGGTATCTAATTGCATATTACCTTTTGACAGTTTTTTGAACGGGCTTTTCCCGCTCTGTCGACTGGCTTTATGTTCTTTGGGCATTGCCTTTACAAGCCAGTTAGTCACATCACTATAAGGACGCAACACAGATGAAATACGGATTCCGACTTACTACTCTCACCTTAGCTATCATAGCTTCCGCACACGCCACCGCTTCAACAGTTAAAGAAAATGGCGTTACACCACAGCTTGTCAATTCACCTTTCATACAAGATGTAAAAGGTACGATTGTTGAGGACTACTCTAAAGATCCCATCCAACCATCCATCTTCTCGGTGAGAATGATGAGCTCTGCAGATTCATAGCGCGGCGATTGGTTCAATCTATCTGCAAGCTACACAAGGCTTCAAGGCGTAGGTTCTGACGTAGTATATGACTACCTTATGCCACCACTAAAGCCAAAGCCAGTGATCGTGGCGGTTCTTGATTCGGGCGTTGATGTGGAACATGAAGACCTTAAAAACAAGCTTTGGACGAACAAAGGCGAGATCCCAGATAACGGTATCGATGATGATGGCAATGGTTACATCGATGATATTCACGGGTGGAACTTTCTCGGAAACTCATTAGGGATCAACGTTGATCAAGATACATTAGAGGTCACACGGGAATACAAGAAGTACCTGAAACTTAAGGAAAGTGGACATTGGATTCCACGCAAAAAGCGTAAGTACTATGAAGGCGTTGAGTCCGACTATCTCTCCTCTTTAAAAGACGACCAAGATGCGTTAAATCGTGTCACTACCGCGATTGACCAAGCCAACGAATATAAACAAGAGATTCTTCAATACGTTGATCAGAAAGACTTTTCGACTAATGGTTTAAAAACGCTGTTAGATAACGAAAACGCTAGTGTTGTTACAGCGGCGCAAGGCCTACTCAGCCTATTTGAATCTTGGTACTCATTTGAATACTTGGAGTCTCGTCGTAGCCGCTATCAAGACTCTTTAGACTTCCATTTAAATCTTGAGCTCGATACTCGTCGCGACATTGTCCTAGATGACATCAATAACCCTTGGGAAAAAGGTTACGGCAACAACGATGTTAAGGGGCCTGTTGGCTCTCACGGCACTCACGTAGCTGGTATCATCGCTGCTGAACGCGGCAACTTTATTGGTATCGATGGCGTTGCAGACCATGCGCAGATTATGGCAGTACGCATGGTGCCAAATGGAGATGAGCGAGACAAAGACATTGCCAACGCTGTTCGTTACGCTGTCGATAATGGCGCAAAGATCATTAACATGAGTTTCGGAAAAAGCTACTCACCTCGCAAGTACATTGTTGACCATGCATTCCGCTATGCCGCTCGTAAAGGGGTGCTGATTGTTCACTCTGCGGGTAATAGCCGTAACGACAACGACATCAAACCAAGCTTTCCCAACCGCTACAGTATGCACTACCGTTCAAAGCCTATCTCAACATGGTTAGATGTAGGTGCGTCAGCAAAATACGCAGATCAAAGCTTAGTCGCAAGCTTCAGTAACTTTGGCCAAAAAACGGTTGATGTATTTGCACCGGGATATCGCATCTTATCAACCACACCAGGTAACACTTACAGTTCAAAAAGTGGCACTAGCATGGCAGCACCTGTAGTTTCCGGTATCGCGGCTTTAGTATGGTCTCGTTACCCAGATCTATCAGTGAAAGAGCTGAAATCGCTATTAATGAACGAATCAAAAGTCTACCCAGAATTGCTGGTTAAAAAGCCTTCTAGCCCGTCAGATTTAGTGCCTTTCAACACCCTATCGATTTCCGGAAGTGTAGTTGACGCTGAAGCGATATTTACAGAGTTAGAAACACGCTAACGCTTTCATAGCTATTGATTAATAGAGAAAAAGGTTGCTCAGAGCAACCTTTTTGTTTGTTACAGTATCAAAAGAGATTCCACATACCTCGCCCCTCGGTTCTGGAATAACGTGAGGAAATAACATGAATGTTTTATTCGTCATTCTCAACAGTGAGGGACGAAAGTAATAGGGCACCTCTTTTTACGGTGTCATTCTACTAGACCATATTTAGCGTAATTCGATGCTCATGAACTGGCTGTAAGGGTCTAATTCGTAATCCGCAAAGGGTTCACAATATCCAAATCCAAACTTCTCGTATAGATTGCGCGCAGGCTTGAAGTATTCCTCAGAACCTGTTTCCAAGCTGATTCTTTGGTATTGGCGGTTAGAAGCCGTATCTAAAACATGCTGCAAGAGTTTGCTCGCGACCCCTGTATTGCGAGCAAACTGAGAAGTTCGCATCGACTTAAGCTCCGCATGTTGTGCATCCAACTCTTTAATAGCCACGCAGCCCAATAATTGACTGTCTTTCCATGCACTGAAAAAAGTAATCTCTGGTGATTTCAAAGCATCAAGATCGAGTGCATGCACGCTTTCTGGTGGCGACGTTGCATACATGTCAGCTAAATGCTCTTCTAATAGCCAAATAACCTCTCCGCCTGACAAGTCATCAATTTTTATTTTCATAACGCCTTAATTATCCTTAATAAAATCTTAATCCATTTTCAATTCAGTAAAATTACGCTCGCGTAGTTAAACGATTAATATATTACTTTGCATGAAGAGTCTCAATGGGTTTAACGTATCTATCAGCGATATACCCAAGTTAATGCAAAGCACCTTTTTGCGGTGGGATTAATTGATCAGACCGATATGAGTACCCAACTAGACTTAACGACAGCCTCACCTTGCCAGAACTTCGATTCTGCCCAAAACTATATTACCCTCCAGGATCATCAGGTCATTGATGCCCACAATAATATCGCGACCCTATTTTTGTGAACGCATCTGTGAAGAATTTCGAAACCATCGGTTTGAACAGGAAAAATTTAAAATCAGCGTCAGTATTAGTATTACTGACTGTTTCTTCGTTTATACCTCTCACGCTCTCATCAAAGTAGCGGATGAGGATCTTGCATAGAACCCGCTTAAAGACCTAGCTAAGCAAACTCCAGATTTTCATTATCAACCAAAGAATCGTGACGATATGTATAGATAAATTTAATTAATATTTCTATGTAAATACTATCAATTTAAATTGAATGAATAGTCGTCCTGTATCATCAATAAAAAAGAGAGACATATAGCCTCTCCTTTCATTCACTTTAGAACCACGTTTCGTAGGCCATTTGCTTTATTAGATTAAAGCCTAACCCATGCGTCTTGCCAGTATTGACTATCACCTGGTGCATACGATGCACTTGCACACCACGCCGTGTAAGGCCAGGGTTTACATTCGTATAAGCCATTGTCACTACCTACTACAATATCGCCGGCTGCGTAATTCGTTCCAGCTTCATACGGAGGGTAGTCACCCGGAGGTGGTGGTGTTCCGCCCTCTTCTTTTACTGAGAACGAGTTATCCACCATCACCACTTCGCCATCTGTCGCAGTTCCAACCACTTCCAGCTTGTACTGACCTTCTTTGACATCATACAGGTCCATCGTAACCGTGCGGCTATCGGTTAGCTTCACGTTGGTCTGTTCAACCACAGAACCCGCGCTATTGATCACCTTTGCGATAACATCAAGCACTTCATTCGACTCCAATGTGAACTGAATATTTACATCGCCATTATCTAGAATGTATTCAGACTGCAGACCAGACACGCTCAGTTCTACGTCACCACCTGGATCTGGGTTGCCACCACATGAACTGTCTGACACTTGCTTCCAAACGCCCCACTCACCTGTTGTTCCTGGCTCTTCACCACGAGTGTACCAACCCGCCACCCAAGTTGCCCCATCGTGGGATACCTGATCACCTTCGACATAAACTGTATTAGCATCCCATGCTGCTGCGCAGTTCGAACCGTCAGTCACAGAAACTTTACGCTCAGAAGTTACCGTTTGATTTGCACTATCTGTTACTCGGTAAACAAGCGTGTAGTTACCTATCTCATTCACATCGACACTACCAGTGTATGTAATTGAACTTGTTAGATCACCGTCTTCAGCATCATTTACTGTAACACCCGCCATTGGGTCGAATGGGTTGCCAACCACTACAGTAGTATCCGACACGCCATCGAAAACAGGTTTTTGGCTGTAAACTTCTACCGTTCTTGCCTTGGTTGTTTCATTGTTGTCACTGTCTTTCACGCTGTAAGTCAGCACATAAGTTCCAATAACACTGGTCTCGACATAACCTTCAACATCAATTGATGAAGTTAAATCACCATCTTCTTTATCTGTTGCTGTCACGCCTTCCATCGGGTCAAAAACAGTGCCGTGAAGAACACGTGTATTCTCAACACCTTTCAATACAGGTTCACCTTCAACTGGTGGCGGTGTCACTTGGTCGTGAACAAATGGACCGTAGTCTTTGATGAATTGTTCGTTGTATGCTTGTCCGGCTTTGTTGGTGCCCATATCCCAGTTGATAGACCAGGTCATGACGCCACGTAAAGGCTGCCCCTGAGCAGTTAAGCTATCGAACGCATCGTATAGATCTTGTGGCTCTTTCACAAAACCGGTTGCTGCTGCGTCAATACTCGAAGGGATACCAAACACAAGCTTATCGTGCGGGATCTTATGGAAACCTCGGGTTCCGTTGATTAAAGAGTCAGAGATGTAGTAAATGAACTCTTCTTTTAGTTCATCGTTGTTTTGAGCAATCCAGCCCACACCGTCAACCCAGATGCCGTCGCCACCTTGATTATAAAACTGCGGGTTAATCCAATCGTAGTAACCTTCCAAGTTATCGATATAAGGAACATACTTACCACCCGTCGTTAGGTACGGGAACTCTGGCGCCATAGTAATAAGGAAGTTTTTACCTTCTGCGCGGTAGTGATCTTTCACTAGCTTCAGTGCGTCAGGAATAACGGTTTGGTTGTTTGCAGCAGTGACGGCCGCTTGCTCTAGGTCGATATCTAGACCATCAAAGCCATAACGCTCCGTAAGACGAATGATCTCATCAGCAAAAGCTCTCTCATCACCAGTTTCTAGCTCTACGTGTGCATCTGCACCACCCAAAGCCAACAGTACAGAGCGACCTTGCTTGTTGAGTTCTGAGATTTGATCAATAAATTGTTCTTCTGAAAGCCCAACCCTTGGGTCCAGTTTAAAAGTTGGAATTCGACCATCCGCCACGTCATACACTTTCATGAATGAGACGTTCACAATGTTGTACATTGGGTTCACTTCATCTAGCGTTACACATGGCGCATTACCGCCTTGGTAACCCCCGCCATCACACCAGTTGTGCCAATAACCTACCACAACACCCGAATCTGGATTCGTCATGTCAGATCCATTTGCATAAACCGCGCCCGACATGGCCACCATGCCAACTGATACTGCTAATTGTAGAGCTTTACGTTTCAACATTAGTCCCACTTCCTTACTTAACAGCTGTGCCAATCACAACCGAACCAGTTCATTTTAGTCATGAATATTTATAGAGAAGTAATGGAATTTATAGGAAATAACGACCTTTGATTTAACTTGTGATTTTAAGTCACAGATTGAATATTAGAATCAATATGATTTTGACTTTTCATTCAAAGTAAAATTCGAAAAAAGATAATTATCATCAGTTTACATTGCCTATGAAAATATATTAAACACCGTTAATTCATGAATTAAATTAAGAGTTATATACGGATGAAACATCGTTAATTGAACTGAATAAAAGCTCTAAATATTTTGACATTTAGGACTTTTTATTTTGCGAGTGATATCACCAAAACCTGCAAATAGCTTAATTGTAGGTACAAGTCACATTAAATCCAAAATATAAGCCCCCACTGATAAATCAACAAAAATATAACATCGTAATTATTTCGAATGGTCTGAATAATAGCTCTCTACCCGTTCAATCAGACTCAGCTTATCTACTTCTTTAAGAGAATTTATTCCGGCAGCGGCTTTCCTTCCGCCCCCAGTATAAAAACTCGAACAAATTTCATCTGCGCCAACTCTGTTTGCTAAAGGCGCTCGTAAACTCACAGTGTAAGACTGACCATCTGCATTTCTCGTTAACACCGCTTGTGCTCGATCTGGGTCTTGATTCACTATTTCATTGCTAAACACACCACTGATTCGTCTTGCCCAAGTCTCTGCAGGCAATTCAAACACGCGCGCGACTTCACTCTCATAGATCGGAGTAAGGTCTGATAATTGTTGGTTGTCAGATTTGTAAGCGGCGCGAAGTTGATAAAACACGGATTCTTTATCATCCACTAGATCGAATGGGGTCGAATATTGATACAGCGCTTGGTAAAGCTCAGTCGGTGAAAAATGCAGATCACTCAGTGAAGCGCCATAGCCGTTATAATTGATTAGGGTGCCTAGCTCTTCCAAAAATTCAGTTTGAGATTGGTCAAATCCATTTGTTAGCGCTAACCGTTCAGCCACCGCTTTTAAATTATCACCAAACGCTGCTGCTATAGCCCACGCTACATATTCTCCCTTAAGTTTTTGGTTGATCAAAAGACTAGTGCAACATTCCGGCGCTGTATTAATGAGAGTCTCAAGGTACTCAGACTTGGGGATGTCCCCTGTACGATGGTGATCGCAGTAAAAGACATTAATCTCATCAGCAAGCAGTGATTGTAATGCGGGTAGATTTTTCTCCATCGACACGTCTAAAACAGTCACCGATGTATCATCACTTTGGGGATTCTGTTCCGCTAGCTGGGTAACAACCTGCGAGACCAGCTTGATATCGCGTTTCCCCCCCGTTATTAAAGTGCTCTCTTTAGGCTCATGTAGGCGCAGTTGAAGCAATGCGATGATGCCATCTGCATCTCCGTTGAATACGTCGTAATGCATTTTGTTCCTCCTCCCGTGAGACTCAGCCATTCACGATAAAGTAGTGTGTACAGATTGTATCGTGAAGGTATAAGTAAGCTTAATAGACGATGATTATTTTAACTCTATTTCATAGATACTTAAGTCCGATTTGGAATGCCTTATTCTTAATCCTCTACCTTCGTATTTGTCCATACCTTTCAAATACAAAAAGGCGCAGATAGTCTGCGCCTTTAGTTTAAGTTGTTTTGATGCTTGATTAAGACGTTTTGAACTGTGCGACTGCGTTATCCATCTCATGAGCTTGTTCAGCCACTTTGTCTACTTCAACTAAACAGTGCTGTGCAAAGGCATTGTTATCGTGTGAGATGGCATTGAGTTCTGTGATGGAGTCACTCACTTGTGCCATCACAGCACCCTGCTCTTCTATTGCAGATGCAATGCGTTCAGAGTTACCTTGAATGCTCTGCATGTCGCTTAAGATAAGCTGCAAGCTAGCATCCAGCTCTTCTGAATCTTTGAGCGTTAGCTGACCTTGCTGGTTACATTCACCAATTTCAGTCATCGATGCCTGCATCTGGCTTTGAATTGCACTTACCACCGAGGTTATTTCTATCGTCGACTGGTGTGTTCTGCTTGCTAGTGCGCGTACTTCATCTGCAACAACGGCAAAGCCACGCCCTTGCTCACCGGCACGTGCTGCTTCAATTGCAGCGTTCAATGCTAGTAGATTGGTTTGTTCAGCAATGCCTTGGATGATGTTGACTGCATCACCGATTTGATCGACATGTTGGTTAAGTGAGCTGATTGAATCTTGGCTGCTTGATAAACGTTCAGACAACTGAGTAATGTTATTGATAGTATCGACCACTACTTCACGTCCCTTGTCTGCGTTCACTTTCGCTTGTTGAACGCCTTCTGCAGCAACAGAGGTGCTTTCTGAAATTTCACCAATCGTTAATACCATCTCTTGAACAGACGTTGTCATGGTTGATGTATGGTTAGCTTGAAATTCAAACTGTTTGATTACCGACTCAAGCTCGTCGTGCATGTTAGACGTACTTTGAGTCAGTTGTAGAGACTTAGATTGAGAGGCAGAAATCAAGCCTTCAAGCCTTCAAGCTGATCAAGCAACTGATTGAAGTACTGGCCTAGTGTGCTTAACTCGTCTTTACCATCAAGATGCGAACGAATCGACACATCGTTTGAATCGACAATATTGCGGATCACCGAGAGCAGTGATTCAATTTTGCCAATGATAGAGCGAACAATTAACCAGCTAAACAAAATGATCGACACAAGCAATATGACGCAAAGGATGTTATTGATCAGCGATAGTTTGTCCATCTCCTTTTGAGTTTCTTGGTCCAGTACGGCTGAAAACTCTTTAAACTGAGTTTCAATCACGTGAGAACCTGCACGCGCTTTACCCATTAAGCCTTCATTATGCTTCAAACCAATGAGTTGCTTTTGTTCGATCACCAGCTTTGCTGTTTGTAGCAAAGCACTGGTACTTGATGAAAGCATGCTCGGATCAAAGGTACCCTTTTCAATTAGGTCATTAAAAAGATAAAGCTCAACTTTTTGCTCTGGGCTTGCGTTAGCACTCATGCTATCAAGCACTTCATGAAACTGCCCTAATAAGCCTTTGTCCCTGGCCAGTCCATAGACTTCCGTCGCCTTGGCCAACTCTACAAAACTCTTGTGGTAAGCTTCGATGTCTTCACGTAAGTGTCTGCTGTTTGCTAAACCTAAATCGTTCAGAACCACATTGAGTTGGGATTCGAAAGCCAAAAACTTGTTGTAGTTTACGTCGAACTTATCAAGGTACTTCATATCATTTCGCAACAAGAAGTCTTTCTCATTACGGCGGAGATTAAGCAGGCGAACCTCTAGTTCTTTAGTGATTTGTTTCGCTTCGCTCATTTGAGCAGTCGTATCTGCGAATTGCGAGGTGGTAAACAACAATGAAACCATGCCGAAAATGGAAAACATTCCCAATGAATAGAGCTTTTTCTTTATATCCATAGATGTGACTCGTCTTTACTAAATTTAGGTATCTAAGGTTGGGCGTTTAACTGTGTTATCTTGCCCATGCTATTTTGTTATTTTTATCTTTTTACCAATAATAGGCGTTTTACAGCAGCCGTTTTGACTCTATACCCACCATTGCACATTCATTGAAAATGCAAAGAGAGCACCCACTAAGGTTAAAAATATCAATAACATAAATTGGTACGATGTACATTAGCAAGATTATAAAATTGGGATAAAAAGGATTCTCACGTTTGATACAAACGTTAAAAACAGCCCTGACACCTTTTAAATAAAGGGATTTGAAGATTTTCTCACCAACCCATTTGTTTAGATGAATTCCAAGTGATATGTGTTTAATTTTAATAAACGAGTCGCTAATCAATAATCACCATACCCGTTCACCAAATAGCAAAAAGCCGACGTCAACTGTCGGCTTAGTAGATTCATCTTGTAACACACAAATTCGTACGCCCTTAAATATAAGCTTAAACCAGTAACTCTTTAAAAAGCTTTCACCATTTGGGTTAAACACTGCAATAGCACAGCTTTGTCTTGTTCTTCTATGCCTTGGGTTAGCTCATTGACGAGATTTAGGTGAAGTTGGTTATGGTGAACATGGATCTTTTGCCCTTCATCAGTCAAAGCAACCACAATTGCTCGGCGATCAGTTGGATGTTGATGGCGTTCAATCAACTCTGCTTTAACTAACTTCTCAATTTGAACAGTAAGTGTGCCTGTTGTGATACCAAGCTTTTCGGCAAGCTCTTTCATTCTCAACGCACCATGCATGCCCAACACTTCAATCGTATGGACTTGTGCGAGCGAGTAACCCGTTTCTTTAACAACGGATTGTTCCCACGAAGACATTTTGTCGTAGAACTCAGTCAATATTTGGTTAAGCTGTTCTATGTTTTGCATGGCCGTTTGAGTGCACTTCAAGAGTAAGATGATTTATCTTATCAAACTTGGCGAGCATTTGTTTATATTCAGAAATAGATTTATCACTGATTGATTCAAGAGTAATCGCTGCTGAATAATGATGCCCACTCACCTTCCACATGTGAAAATCTGTCACTGCTGCATAAGGCGATAAAGTTTCGATTACCGAATCACGGTATTCCTGGTGGATATTTTCATCGAGCAAGATTGGGCTCGTCTGCTTCATAAGGTTCATGGTCCATTTGGCAATAACTAACGCGCCCACCATCCCCATCACGGCATCTAACCAGTTCCAGCCATAAAGCTTACCAAACAGCAGCGCCACAATTGCAAGTAACGACGTTAACGTATCCGCGAGAACGTGCATATACGCAGCGCGTAGATTGTGATCATGGTGATGCTCAGTGTGACTATGATGATGCGTATCTTCATGGCTATGTGAGTGACCATGATCATGGTCGTGATGGCGGTCTCCCAACAAGAACATGCTTACGACATTCACCGTAAGACCGATACAAGCGACGATAATTGCTTCGTTAAATTGAATGACTTGAGGGTTGAACAAACGATGCACCGATTCCACCAGCATCAAAAGAGCCACAATCCCCAAAGCAATAGCACTGGTGTAGCCCCCTAACACACTCACTTTACCTGTACCAAAAGAGAAACGAGCACTATCGGCATGTTTCCTTGCATAGCGATAAGCAAATAAAGTGATGCCAAATGCTGCTGCGTGCGTCCCCATGTGCCAACCATCAGCAAGCAATGCCATCGAGCCATACAGGGTACCTGCGATGATTTCGATAAACATGGTCGTGACAGTCAGTAACAGGACATAGAAAGTTCGCTTTTCACCTTGGCTGTTATGTGAAGAGAAGTTGTGTTGGTGATGAGTTGTAAAGCTCAAAATAGTGTCCTTAATCTTATGCTCAAAGTTGATATCAATGATCAGCTAAACTACTTTGATGAACAAGTAGTTTGATAGTCAAATCAATATCACTAAATCTAGTTTGATAATCAAATATTGTCAATGCGGTATTTCCTGTGACGTATATGGCAGCGACAAAAAAGCCCACATACAGTGGGCTCAGAATCGTTTATTGGTTGTTATGCAAGTTTTCTATAGACGCTAGTCAACGCTTTTCTGTAGTAATGTAATCTCATCATTCACCCAACCTAATAGATGCTTTGTGGCTTTCGACAACACCTGGTTCTGCCTGACAATGTAACCAAGACTGGTGCTAGAGAAGTTAAGTAGTGGCGTGACTTTCGATTTGAGGTGTGGTTTGGTTGATATAGCGAACTCGGGAATGATGGCAACGCCAAATCCCGCTTCAGCCCAGTCAATTTGTGCATCAACACTGCCAACTTCCATCACTCTGTAATTAGGAAGGTTAAGGCTAGGAAGTCCTTCGTCGATAAAGTCTCGAGTTCTCGTATCGTGACCGAGTAGGATCAAGGTTAGCTCAGGCTCGACTTCTTCATTCTTAGTGTCATTATCCTTCAAGTTGTCAGTGTCTTGAGTCTCTAAACCATCTCCCATAGCACACCATGATAGTTCTTGCAGCTTAGTAAAATGAAGCGACTCATTATGCTGCTCTTTCGCAATCACAAAACCAAGATCAGCCTTGGCATTCTTTACTAAACTGGATGCTTGAGATGAGGTGGTGTTAAGCAAGGTGAGATCGATGCCCGGGTACTGCGTTTTAAATTTCTGGAAAGGACGAATCGAATCGCCGACCCCTATCATGTCAAGACATCTTTTTAGCATTCAAAAAATACATAAGTCACTGTTAATAAGTAAAATCAGCACTTTAGGTTGAAATCGACTCCTACCTGTAATAGTTTAATATCTAACCAGCTGATATTTGGGCACAAGATGGTCACAAATACTAAGGTTCCTATATCGGATATATTTTGAGCTGACTTTCTCAGTAAAGTCATTTGAATGGACGCACAGTGTGGATAGACAAGCGAAGTTTCACCGTGATTTATTTGGGCAAACAACATGGGAAACGGTCAATATCGAGCAGCTTGTTGCTGACGAAATTCTGACTCATTTCTACGCTAAAGCCAATCCGATTGCTTTGCTTCGCAATCAACCCAACCATCAGCACCATCCGGCATATTTATTCAACTTACTCGCACTACAATCACCCATCATTTGCTACTCATTTCGTCGTCATTATCGCTACCTTGCTGGCTCGTTCACTGTCGAAAAACTACGTGATGCCATCGCCAAAAATGAGCTCCCTGCCGACAAAAAAATTCCTGTTTTTATACTCAACAAAAAACCAAATAGCGATCTCCGAAAGCAAATTATTCAGTTCGACTTAACCAATAATCTCATCGATAAGTGCTTCATCAGTGACACGAAAAAAATCAGTTTTTTGTTGCGAAATTGGTTTCAAAAAGACGAAGGTAAGCGGAGTATTTTTCAGTCACAGGAGTGGCTAAATCTGTATCCCAATTTGAACACCGTAGAGAAAACTGCAGCGTATTTATCTATCTCAAAAAAAGACTTTTAAGGTGACCAATGGATGAGTTAACCGAAAGCAAAATTGCACAACTTTTTCCAAGAGCGACGCTTGAAATCGTAAGGTTGTGGTTACCCGTTTTGGAGGCCATAGAGTGCCCTTCCAATTTTCGCTCTCTTCGATTTGTCATTCATACACTCGATATCAGTGCTGAATTTGAACCCGAGCTCTTTAGTCAAACATTCGGTGTTCCAGAAGACTTGATTAAAACTTTGTTCTCCATCACTGCCGAGCCCAACACCAAACAATTTGTAGAATACTCGAACACAACGCTTGCACATGGATCTAAAGGCGATAAGCCCATCTACTCACTGCTGTTTGAGTTTCATCGGCTCATCGATGCTCAACTAGCCGAGGTCCTGCTCCTCTTTCTCGACCACTACTCGCAATATGAAGCAGAAATTACTTCACGAAATAAAGCAGAGCCTACATTGAGTTCGCTCCGTCTTCTCTACCCAGATAAGAAATTCACTTCATCTTATCTCGCTGGTCGAAACCCTGACCAAATTGCAAAACAACTTCTGCATTTGAAAGATGAACTGTTATCTGGTGATAGCCATGAAGAGAACTGGAACAAGAACATGCGTGGGCGCATTTGGAACCTCATTCATTTTTACCAAGTCAATTGGTCAGACCGACATAAGCGTTCCAGAAAGTCTAAGCAAGCACTCAGAGGCTCTTATCGTCGCAATAAACCTGAGCGACTGATTGGAAGTGATCATTTAACAACCTACGCTTTGAAAAAAATCACATTTTCCGAAGAGTATCTGAATAACGGCGTCTCACCGTTTGAAGACCTCCCTCCACTCTCAGTTGTCAATAACGAGATACTTGAAACCCCGAGACCTACTCATGAAATACCGGATGTATCAGTAATAAGAGATGGTCAGAAAAGCAAAAACAAGAAAAGAAGTATTAATAAGTCGGTTACGCAGTCACACAACATCACCGCACTATCACGAAATGTACTACAACCACATGAGCTCAATTACCTTCTTAACGAGCTATTCTCTTCTAGAGCCGGTAATATTAACGGTATAGATAAGAATAAGTTACGTTGTATTGCACTGGTCTGCTTATTGTTTTCTCGAGAGCTAGAAGATGTACTCAGCCTCCAGATTTCAACCAAAGGTCCCGCACCAAAAACAGGCTTTCATCTTCGCTCTACAAAAAATTGGGTGTTTCATACCTCTTTCAAGTCAACAACACTTCGCACTGAATATACTGAAGACCCCAACCTGCATGAAGCCCGTTCGTTATTAGCGGTTTCGCTTCCTTCTGAAATAATTCGAAGAGTTAGATCTGCGCACCTGCAAGACGGGACGATTCAAGACAGTTTAGGCACAAGAGAAAAGGTGTTAAAGGCAGTTCAAAAGCTCCTTGAAACACTTAACCGGAAACATCATTGCCAAATCAGTTTAAAGCGCATCGAAAATCATCTTAAGAACTATGTGATTGCCACCGAGCGGTTCGACCCAGTCTTATTAGAGCCACTGATAGGCAAAGAAATCTACTATACTCGTTCACCGCGCCACTACTCGTGGTACTACAACACAGAATTGAATCAATTTGTTCATAAACTTTGGCAGCAAGCATTTCCAACGTTGCCAGTCCAACACCAATCTGAGTTTGCGTTTACCAGTGTGAGCGATGATGATATCACCGGCTTTGGATCAGAATTTACCCCCAAGCTAGCTGCGTTAACCAATTTAGCCTCAACCCTCAGATTAGAGCTGAGCAAGTGGCAGTCCTTCGATGCGTCTAGCTCACTCAATGCCATCATCGATTATCACAACACCTACACCTTACATACCATCTATATGCTTCTATGCGGGACTGGTTACCGAGCGGTGTCGAACCCTTTACCTAGCTTCAGCTTTGCACTAATGCGGTATAGCGCAATATGTATTTCAGACAAAGACAGTGCGCTCACCTTCTCTCATATGCGCGTAATCGCCTGTCCTACCACATTAAAAGCTCAACTCAAACATTATCAACACCACTTAGACGCGCTCGCACGCTTACTCTCTCACAACCGCACTTATGAGTCGAATCAACTTCGCTGGCACCGCTCAACCTTGCGCTTTATCGAAATGACATCAAAAAATGCGAGGTTAGACTGGCACTTCTCAGCCAAAAACTCTCAGAAGAATGACGGGCTCTTCTTATTTTTTGAACAGAGTGACAATGGTGAATTGAAGTCGATTAATGCTTATCCAACGACGATTCGGCGACAGTCTCGTCGATTACCCCAACTTCCACTGAACTGCGGTCGTCATTACCTGAGACGGTTCCTTCAAATAAATGATGTCCCACAAGAACTCATCAAGCTCCAAATGGGGCACTGGGTCACGGGTGAAAACCCGCTTGAAGGTTTCTCTTCGCTTTGCATGACCGAGGCCATTAATGACCTACTTCCCACGCTTGATAAGATGATGAACGAGATAGGCTGGGAGTCCATTCCATCGGCATTGACAAGGAAGCGCCAATGACAACATCTCGCCCTGCAAAGTTACCCATGGACGGTATGAAAGCCGAGTTCAAAGCGCAAGCTTTGCAAGAGTTCAACTTTTATATCAAACAGCATCCCCTTCCTAAAGACAGTGAAGCAGAAAGACTAAAGATAGTCGATAAAGTGTATGATCACACCGTCTCACTTGCTCGATATAGTGACAGCTGTATAACCGAGAAATCTCTAGCAAGTATTCAGAAGAAGCTGCCCAATGAAGAGCCCTACTTATCAATATTTCATTCGGTTCTCAATCTTCTGATTTTCTACATAGAACGCAAAACAGGCATTCGCGCGCCGGAATTGGCGATGACCACAATGCTAAAGCAAGAGGTACCAGTATTAACACCTGATACCTTTCTGAACTCAGAGCTTGCCGCGTCAATCTATGATCTCATCGAGTCTAAGAGTGCACTGCAAGCCTACATCAATGCACCTATCCGAAACTCAGGATTCCTTATTCTGTGGCTGATACTCAAAGAGGGCATAAGCAAAGAAAAGGATATTTTGCCCATACTAAGCAGTCATAAGCCGCTATACCGTATTGGAAGTCATTGTTTTTATGAGACTAAAGCACGTCGATTCTGGCTATCCAAAAAGGCGGAATTTTTATTTCAGGTTTGGTATCAATCAAAGGCCCTTCCCTCTCGCACGATGACGAAAACAATCCAAGAGTACTTGGTCGCTCATCACCTGCTTTCTTCGCACCACTCACTGGGCATCGTCGCTCTTCGACAGATGCTCAAACTTGAGTATGTGATGATACGAGGCAACATTGAGTTCAAACTTCATAGCCGGCGCCTTCCCAATACACTATTGAGTAACCACTCCCTCACCCGCTTATTCACAGGTCGCCGAATCCATCAAGCTCAAGAAGCAACTACGGAATTAAAAACGACGGTGCGCCAACAAAGGCATTGGTTATCTGGCTTTAGTGCCGGGGAAGGTAAAATTCGTAGGCGGGTCGAGAAAGATATTGCTCAACTGACTGCAAAAGAGCAAATAGACATTGTGTCCTTTTTTACTGACAAGTTAGCCAGCGCTTCTCCTAAGGAAGCAAGTAAAGTATCAACTGAACTGTTGGCCGATCTCCACATACGCTTGGAAGACAAACATAAAATTCGTGCGATGCCCTTTTGTTGGCTAATGCTTTCATGGCTCTATCATTTGCTTAAAAATGGCGGGAAATTCAAATCCACGCTCAGACTTAAGACAATCAAGGATTACGTGACCTCCGTGTGCTCGCCTTTCATTTCTGAGTTCTATGGCTGTGATCCGGAAAAGATGAACGAAATCGACTGGGCTGAAAAGTTGAATATTGTGATTGAGTCTATTGCCTCACCACAACGAAAAGCGTTTATCGCCTATTTTGCCGAGTTCCTGATTGACAGTGCTTTGGTGCCCAACCTGTGTTTATCCGACATCGATGTTCCGGCTTCGGAGCACAAAGTCGACGCGAATATTATCTCTCACCTTGAAGCAGACAACATCATAGAGGCATTGCAACAGTCCGGGCACCCGAAAGCTGAGCTTGCTCAATTGATATTTGTCTTAGGTTTCTACCTAGGGCTACGCCGAAATGAAATCAGAGGGTTACAGTTCAAAGATTTTCACCATAAGCAAGATGCACTGCATACCTTGCATGTACGCCCCAACAAATATCGATTGCTTAAAACGACTGATGGCTCTAGAAACTTGCCATTGGACATCCTCCTTCCCACGGCACACCTAGAGAAACTTCTCGATTTTGTTAAAGCATCAAAATTAAAGCACCTGTCGTTTGATAACCTGCTTTTTCATCACTATACCGATAAAGACTTAAACGATGCGTTTAAACTACTCACGGATGTCATGAAAGGTGTTACTGGTGACGAAACACTGCGCTTTCACCATTGTCGCCACTCTTTCGCTAACTGGATCCTTTGTCTACTTTATACTTTAAAGCAAACACACTCTTGGCCTTTTCTTGAACACAATTATTTTTCTTTGGAGCGAGCTGAACAACTTCGTCATAGACTCGAGATAAGACAAAATACTCGTAAACAGTTTTGGGCAGTTGCACAACTGTTAGGGCATGCAAGCCCCGGTGCAACGACATCGTCTTACTTTCACCTAGCTGACATATTTCATCGCACATACTATGCCAGCTACTTGCCTGAG
>JAYYSE010000030.1:0-11695 GCA_036126475.1 Pseudomonadota bacterium
TCGAAAGCATATTTAGGACGGTACAAAGACAAAAAAGGGCCTAGATTTCTCTAGCCCCTTCTGTAAACAGTATTCCGCAGCTGATTTCAGCTACAACAATCTATTATTCTTCGATGTAGTAAGCTTCTACAGTGCCTTTAAGAGTAATAAGCATTGGCTGGCCGAAACGATCAAGTGCTTTTGGAGAAGGGATCTTCACCCAACCTTCGCTGATGCAGTATTCTTCAACATCAGTACGCTCTTTACCGTTTAGACGGATACCGATTGGGTATTCGAAACACTCAGCCACGTGGTGTGGGCTGCGTGGGTTACCTGCAAGATGATCTGGTAAAGCTGGTCTTGAATTAGTATCGCTCATGTTCATTACCTGTATGTACGTAAATAAAAAAAAGTGCGTTATTCTAGTCAATATAGGCTTTGTGCTCAACAACTGCTGTAATAAATCGTATTGATAGCTTTAATCAGCGCCTAGTTGTTTGATTTATTGGCGATAATTGTTCTGTTTCTTATATAAAACTAAACATTTTTAACATCGTAAGCCGATACCTTTACTCAATAAAAACGCACATCACATGATGGTCTGGGTCGGTCTCGATATCGACGCTCGACCAACCGAGAGAAAGGTACAAAGACGGTATATTGGTATAGCATAAAGATGAGACGCAGAATCTTCTGCAGCTTTCAACTGGTAGAAGGCTGGCATTTGTTGAACCGCTCGCTTAATCAATTCACTTGCTATACCTTGGCCTCGCCATTTCTTATCGACATAAACAGCGTTAATCCAGACGACATCTCTCACTTGATGAGGTTCTTGAAAATGGGAGTACGCTAAACCACCGATAACAACATTTTCACGAATGACCACAATAACTGGCGGAAGATGAGTATTAGTTGGGTCCGATTTTTCTGGATAGGCTGATTTAAACTCAAAGTCCGCCCATTCACTTTTAAAAAGGCGTTCGAGCACTTGCCAATGTGGAGAGTGCTGGACACATTGTCTAAAAATGACTTTTTGCATTTAAACTACCTTTTTAAACATGAACGATAGAAATGAGAGCCAGTGAGTTAAACCATTCACCTAAAAGCAGCATTACTCTAGTTTTCTTCCTCATAATGATCATTGTCTGCGTCTTGATTAATCTCTTCTCCACACCCTAAGCATTCGGCTTGTAAGTCTGTGGTCATCGCACTAATCAAACCATAATGTGGGCATAAATCGCCTTGTTGATACATATAGCTTCCCTTCTACTTTAACCAACGCTGGTTGGGGTACGTTTGCTTGCTCTCTTCCAACCAATCGTGAATCACTTGGCGAGCTGCCTCAGTTGGTGGCGCGTTTCTTTGCTAGCGCTTCATCCACTATATCAACCTTTTGTAAATTTCTTATCAATCAGAGCGCTATATACAGGATAGCCTTTATAAGATCTTTGAATGACGATTTACCCTAATATGGGACCTCTTCGATATCATTTGTGCGAAAAAACTATGCTTGTTACATAATCCACAACAAAAGGCTTAAATTGTGGAATACCGACATATTCTAGTCGTGGTTGAACTGTCTGACGACACCAAAGTACTGATTGATACAGCAACTTTCTTCGCTGATAAATTCGATGCGGGTATTTCGTTTGTCTACATGGATGGTACGCATAGCGAAATTTACCCTGAGCTGGTAGATATTCAAGCAAACGACGGAGATTTACCTATCAATCAAGATGTCGTTAACAACTTAAAGGAGTTCGAAGCTTACGCAAAGCACCCAATTAAGCATATTTTTGTAGGTACGGGCGATTTGAATGATAAGCTCAAGAACACTATCTCAGAAAATAACGTTGACCTATTGATGTGGGGCCATCACCATGATTTTTGGCATAATCATTTCCCACTCGGAAACAGATAATCGACACCTCTCCGATTTATATCTTAGTGGTTCCGATGGAATAGCAGCTTTTTGTTAAACGGTTAAAACGTTAAGTCTTGCCAACCTCTATCGGTATTATTGGTTGGCATATTTCGGTTGACTTAATACCCTCTTGTGATCGTCCCTTTTTCTCTGGCTCAGGACTACCGATTTCCCTACATCATTTGTGATCTTGTTAGCGTATCGACTCGTAAGCGTCTAATAAATAACAATTCACGAGTGTAAGCATGAAAAAGATTGGTCTCTATCTTTTTACAAATGACTTAAGAATCAACGGCAACACACTACTTCATCGGGCGTCGCAGCTCGTTGATGAGCTAGTATGTGTCGCAATCGAACCAAGGCTTTCTACCTACTCTATTAGACTTTCACAAGAACAGGAAAACGGGGCGCATCGTCACCTTTTCATTAAGCAAGCTATAGATGATTTAGCCTTGAGTTTGGCGCGTCTTGGACAACGCCTTTTTGTATTAGAGCGAAATACGAGTGAGAACTTAGTTCAACTCGTCAAATCTCAGCAAGTGACACACTTTTTTGCCAGTTCGCATTGTGCCCATGACGAGCGACAGTTAATTAAGGATACGCTAACGCAGTGTCCTGGTTTATCCATCTCTCAGCAGCATCACACAACTCTGTTTGAGAGTGATGCGTTCCCCTTTGAACTTACCAAGCTGCCTTGCTCGTTCACCAAGTTCCGTCTTCAAGTTGAACGTCTAGAGATCAACACAGAAGATAGTGTAATAGCGTACCTTCCACCAGCGCCACAAACCGCTACTAAGTCTTATAGAAAGCCGTTACCTGAGTTAAACGGCTCAAAAACAGGCGACTACATAGGCGGCGAAACGGCAGGGTTAATCCACTTAGAAAACTACTTTTCAAATGACTATGCTGGAACCTACAAACAGACACGAAACGCATTGGATGGCATCGAGAACTCAACTAAGTTTTCGCCATGGCTAGCATTAGGGTGTGTATCGCCAAAAACCATTTACCGCCACTTAAAGCAATTTGAAGCGCATTGCGGCGCGAACGATTCTACCTATTGGATTTACTTTGAGTTGTTGTGGCGCGAATATTTCTATTGGAAGTGTCTAACGCTCGGGACGTCGCTGTTTGGTCGAGATTCTAATGCTCTGTCGAACGAAAAATTGTTCGATACCAATACGGGATCAAGCTTCGCCAGATGGAAAAACGGCAACACCGACTACCCTATTGTCGACGCCTGCATGCGCCAGCTTAACGCAACGGGTTATATGTCTAACAGAGGCAGACAGCTAGTCGCGAGCTGCTTGATTCACGAGCTTGGTATTGATTGGCGCCACGGTGCCGCCTACTTCGAGACCCAACTCATCGATTACGATGTCGCGTCGAATTGGGGGAATTGGGCTTATATCGCCGGAGCTCTAAATTCACAGGCCACTCAAAACGCCAACAAACAAAAGTCAGCCAATCAATCACAATCTAAATCCCGTCATTTCGATCTTGTTAAGCAGACAGAAATGTATGACCCAGAGCACGCCTTTATCAACAAGTGGCACCGGGACGATGAAGCTTCGGCGTCAACTCGATATCAGGACGTAATATGAAATACAAAACTGTACGCCTAATTTTAGGTGACCAGCTCAATATTGAGCACTCTTGGTTCGATCATGTCAGTGATGAAGTGATCTACATTATCGCCGAACTTAAGCAGGAAACCGACTATGTTGCCTCACACATACAAAAAGTGGCAGCGTTCTTCTCTGCCATGGACTATTTCGCTGAAGAGCTGACACAACTTGGGCATCAAGTGTTGCATTTAACCTTGGATGAAACGACACAATTCAAAGATCTCGATGCCGTTCTTCAGCACTACACAAACGAGTTTGACGCTGAGAAATTTGAATACCAGAGACCAGACGAATATCGACTATTAGAACAGCTCAACAAACTTAAACTATCTAACACCGTCAAAGGGTGCTACGACTCCGAGCACTTCATGTTTCCTTTTGCCGAAATCGAAGAACAGTTTCCGAAAGACAAACATATTATGATGGAGCATTTCTACCGCCGAATGAGAAAGCGATTCGACATTCTCTTAAACGACGGAAAACCAGTCGGCGGTAAATGGAACTATGATGCAAACAACCGTAAAAAACTCAAGAAACAGGACATCGAAAATCTGCCGCAACCTTTGATGTTTTCCAACGATATATCTTCCATCCTAGAGCGTATTGAACGACATCAAGTTGCGACCATAGGGCAAGTTGGTGACCAACTACTTTGGCCTGTAAATCGTGCACAAAGTTTGTCTTTGCTCGCTCACTTCTGCCAAGTTTGTCTGCCACTGTTTGGCCACTTTCAAGATGCAATGACAGTGGAACACGACTCAAAGTGGAGCTTGTATCACAGCCGACTGTCGTTCTCGTTAAACAGCAAGCTTCTTAGCCCTAGCGAAGTCATTGATGCTGCTCTTTCTGCTTATCACGCTTCTTCTAAGCAAAATGCACCCACTATCGATATTGCACAGGTCGAAGGATTCATTCGTCAGATATTGGGTTGGCGTGAGTACATACGCGCGGTGTACTGGGCGAACATGCCGGCTTACGCGACCAAGAACCACTACTCAGCAGACCATGCGTTGCCGCATTACTTTTGGGATGGCCAAACTAAGATGAATTGCATGAAACACGCGATTGATCAGTCGCTAGAGTATGCTTATGCCCACCATATTCAAAGACTCATGGTAACGGGAAACTTTTGCTTAATCGCAGGTATTGCGCCAGACCAAGTCGACAATTGGTATCTCGGCATTTACGTTGATGCGATTGAATGGGTTGAAATGCCCAATACGCGAGGTATGGCACTATTTGCGGATGGCGGGATCGTAGGAACCAAACCATACTCTGCCAGCGGTTCGTACATTAATCGCATGAGTGACTACTGCAAAGGCTGTCATTATAAAATTAAAGAGCGTAGTGGTGATACCTCATGTCCGTTTAACAGTTTGTATTGGCGCTTTATGAATAAACACCGCGACGCCTTAAACCGAAACCCTCGCATGGGAATGCTTTATCGTTCTTGGGACAACATGGATGAAAAAGAACAGCAAGTAATACTCGATACCGCTGAACAACGACTGATGAATTTGGAGAACTTATAATGGTGCAGCAACTCAGATTACACATACTGGTTATCGGTGGTAGTGGTGGCATTGGACTCGCCGTGGTTAAGCACCTACTGTCGGAACATTCCCGCTTTGATTTTCTCGATATCCATGTTGCAGCGACTTACCATACCCAAAAGCCTGAGATTGATGATAAACGCCTAACTTGGCACCAAGTTGACGTGACTCAAGAATCCGATATCGTCAAATTACGCGCTCAATTTGATCAACTCGATTGGCTAGTTAACTGTGTTGGGATGTTACATACGCCGGAACGTGGGCCAGAAAAGAACTTGTCGTCTATCGACCCAGAGTTCTTCCTCAAAAACATGTCTGTGAATACCCTACCAAGCTTGTTGCTCGCTAAGCACTTCACTCCACTACTCAAAGCGAGTGACAATCCCAAGTTTGCGGTGGTGTCCGCCAAGGTTGGCAGTATTTCAGATAATAGATTAGGTGGCTGGTATAGCTACCGTTCATCAAAAGCAGCCCTCAACATGTTCATTAAAACCATGTCGATCGAGTGGGGGCGAACCATTAAGAAAGGCACAATATTAGCGCTGCACCCAGGGACGACTGATACTGCGTTGTCGAAACCCTTTCAAGCAAATGTACCGGAAGGAAAGCTGTTCGATTCGGCTTACGTGGCTCATCAACTCGTCGACATTATTCGCACTGCCACACCCAAGCAAAGTGGACACTTCTACGCGTACAACGGTGAACAGTTACCTTGGTAAAGTAAAAGTATAAGGTTGGGAAGATCGGATCCGCACTGAGACTCCCTATCACGCTTATATCTCGCTGTAGGGAGTGACGAAGGTGGCGCTAGCTAAATCTAACCTTGCTACAGTCTAGCTTTGCTTAGGTTTGTTACGGCGACAACGCTCAGAGCAATACACGACTTCATCCCAACAGCGCTCCCACTTCTTGCGCCATGCGAATGGCTTCTGACACACAGGGCATGTCTTTGAAGGCAGGTGTGGCTTTTTGTGCATGAATGTTCCTTGTGTCTTAGTCTATTCATTGAAGTTCTAACAGAGAGATTCCCTATTAAGCGCATTCCTCGCTATACGGAATGACGGCAGTTATCATATCCAAGCGAGCTTACCTCACTTAAAATAATGGCCGGAACTCTCTATCGTCCGACCGTCTCGTCTAGCCATTGGTATACAAGTGAGAGCCCCACTCCGCCCCCCAAGAAGGAGGAACGACTGAGTTGGAGATTTGCTTTTGTTGAAGCTGAAACCATTTCAACTCAACACACTAGGGTTTTGATACCAGCCGACCAATCTTGAAGATATCAGGCTACCACTTTGTACTGCTTTTCCATCTCGCTAACGCCAAGGCCTGCATGCTTGGTCACTTTCAACTGCACAGGCACACGCTCTTTCAAAGCTTCAACGTGACTAATGACACCAATCATTTTGCCTGATGCATTCAAGTTATCGAGTGCGTTCAATGCGATGTCTAGCGTGTCACTATCAAGCGTGCCAAAGCCTTCATCTAAGAATAGAGAATCAATACTGGTTTTATAACTAACAAGATCAGATAACGCGAGTGCCAACGCCAAACTCACCAAGAAGCTTTCGCCACCAGACAGAGTTTTGGTATCGCGCATTACGTCGCCCTGCCAGGTGTCGAGTACCTGTAGCTCTAGGCCATCGTCGGCTTTGCGTTTTAATTCATAGCGACCATGTAAACGCTGCAATTGCTTGTTTGCCAAGTACACCAAGTTTTCCAATGTTAGCCCTTGTGCAAACTTACGGAACTTGTCGCCATTCTTAGAGCCAATCAGCGAGTTCAAGCGAGAGATATCATCGAACTCAACTTGTTGTTCAGAGATCTGCTTAAACAAATCTTGCTGGTTAATTCGGTTCTGACGATCAGTTTCAAGGTTGGCAGAGATTGCGCCAATTTTACTCGCATGGCTTTGCTGAGCTTCTTGGCAATCAGCCGTCGCCTGCTCCACTTTCTGTTGGTCTTGTTCTTGCCATGCTTTCGCATTTTCGTGGTTTTGTAGCTCCACTTGCGCTGCATTTGCCGCATTCAGCCTTGCTTTTGCACTGACAATTGCTTCATCCAGAGACTTTTTAAGGTTTTGTAATTGCGTGTGAATCTCTTCATCGAGCAATGCCGCTTCAAAATCAACTTCCGCTTCAAATGGGCTCACTTGCAAAGCTTCAACCCAAGCATTGGTCGCTTCTGTGTGGCTTGTTTGCTTCGTAGTTAATTCATCAGAAAAACCGGTATGTTTCGTTTGTTCGGTTCGATGTTCCAATTCACAGCGATTAAGTACCAACTGAGCCACGTCAAACGCTGCAACTGCATCTGTTACCTTTTGCTTCATTGCTTGGCTTGCGACTTGAATGTCTTGCTCACCAAACAACAGTGCTCTTTCACCGCTAATACGAGCTAACTCCGCTGTTAGCAATTCGCTTTCTTTGCTTAGCGCATCCAGCTCTTTTTGCACACTGTTTAGTTTATCATCCAGTGTTTTTTGCTCAGCACATTGGGTAATCAAACGCTTTTCTAGCTCAGTCTGTTGCTGTTTGGTTTGCAGCCATGTGTTTGAGGCTTGCAGTTTTTCAGCAAACCAAGCATCAATATGCTCCAGTTCAGGAGCCTCAATCGAGGTTTCTACAATGCTCTCTTTGAGTGAGTGCCACTGTTGCTCTTTAGCTTGCACGGTTTGACTTGCTTGCTCATTCGCAGCTTGGTTTTGCTTATTGAGGTCGTTGAGACGCTCCTCCGCTAACACAAGATTAGCTTGCGCTTTATCAGCCATAACGCTAGCTGATAAACGTTGTTTCTCGGCCTCGGCATAGCTGTTTTTTGTATCCACTAAGACTTTCAGCTGCTGCTGGGTTTGATTTAAATGAAGCTCGCATTGCTCAACAAAAGTCGTCACTTCAAGTTCATTCCCTAGGTCAGCCACGGAAAGCAGTGTGAACTCCAGGGTCACTGCAGGAAAGTCAGACAAACTCTGTTGAAGCTTACCTATTACAGATTGCCAGTTAAGTTGCGCTTGCTGAATATCCGCTTGTGCACGTTGAATATCATCGCTTAGTGCTGTGATCATAGGAGCAAGAGAATCCAACTGTTGGCGATGTTCTTGACCATCTTTCTTAATGATCGCTAACTCATATTTTTCTCGCTCTTGCTGAGCAATCAAGTTCGCAATATCTTGCGACTGCTCAACCGTATGTTCAGTAGAACCACACAGTGGACATTCAGAGCCAGGTTCCAACTTCGCACGGTACTTAGCTAACTCTCCCTCTTGCGCGATTAATAAGGTTAAGCGCTCAAGTGATGTCTCTTTCTCTTTGTATCGCTCTACCAGTACTTCACGCTCTTTCGATAGCTTCTCAGCTTGCTGAGCGTTAGTTTGGTGTGCTTGTGTCTTAACACCTAGCTGTTGCTGTGCGTTTACAAAACCACGATTAATTTCGAACAACGAGTGAATGTTGCGATTCCAAAGCTCCAACAGCTCTTTTTGGGAAAGTAATGCTGTTTCACTGGTTTTAGCGTGTAGAGCTTCCCATTGCTGCTTGGTAGCGTTTTCGGCCAGCACCAATTCAGCTAGAGCTTGATCTTGCGATGCTTTGGTTTGCTTTGCGTTTTTAATCACAGATTGTTGAGCTTCTAGCGCCGTATAGGTTTGCTTCGCTAGGTTGAGTTGTTGCGAATGCTGCGACTCTAACGTGCGTACTTGATCAACTTTGGCTTGCCACTGACCTAGGTGCTTTTCGAGGTGTTGGTCCGCCTGATGCGCCTCTAAATAGTCAGCGCTCAGCTTTTCTCGCTGTTTCAACTCTTCAATCTGTTGCACCAACATAAGCTGTTGAGTACGTTGCTGTGCGTGTTGTTCATTCAACGTATTTGCGGCGTTAACTGCCAAGGTATGCTTGTCTTTGAGTACCGATATTTGATTGTCGAGTGGGCGGACTTGCTCAATGACCTTTTCTTGATCTTGTTGCTCGGCTTTTACGTTTTCAACCGCTTCGTTACTTTGAGTCAGTTTAGTTTGGGCATCTAACTTCTCGCCCTCGCGCACTGTGAGCAACTTAGTACTGTTATCTAGGTTAATTTGCGTAAGATTGAGCTCATTCTCGCAGCGTTTTAGGTCTTTGTGCAGCGGTCGTAATTTCTCAGCCGGTTCGCTGTTTGCCAAACGTGTCAAGGATGGTTGGTTTTGCTCTAAATCGCTTTGTGCTGTTTTTAGGTCTTGTTCACTGGTCGCAACAGTATGCTGCGCTTTAGTCACGTCTTTCCACCAGCTAAGGTGAGCTTGCCACTCTTTTAGCTGTTCTGCTAAACGTTTCTGTTCAGCTTCTAACGTGTCACGCTCTGTTCTCAGCTCTTGAATCTGCTCATCAGACAGTAAACTCACACCCTCAGCTTTTGCCTTTAGATGATTAAGCGACTCTTCACTCAATTTGAAATGATCGTAAATACGTTCTGAAATCAGGCTATAGACTTCAGTACCAGTAAGTTCTTCCAACAATTCGGCACGGTCATTCGCGTTGGCATTCAAGAATGCAGCAAATTCGCCTTGAGAAAGCATGATCGACTTAGTAAAGCGTGAGAAGTCCAAACCAGTCACCTGCTCTACCAACTTAGTTTTCTTGGTCAACATGGTCTCTAAGACTTTATCGGTGTCTGCATCCGCAAATTCACATGTTGGTGTTTGCAGTGCACCATCATGCTTACCACGAGCTCGCTTTTGGTGGAAGTTAGAACGGTACGTTTTGCCCTGCACTTCAAATTCAAGCTCAGCAAAACACTCACCCGTACCGCGAGTCATTAACTCGTTATTGCCCTTCGCTATACTTTTCAAACGAGGCGTGCGGTGGAATAGCGCTAAACAAATCGCATCCAGAATTGTCGTCTTACCCGCACCTGTTGGACCCGTGATTGCAAACAGGCCGTTTTCTGCAAACGGTGATTGGGTGAAATCGAGCTTCCAACGTCCTTTCAAAGAGTTTAGGTTTTCAAATTCTAGGCTTAAAATCTTCATACTCGTTACTCTTCTACTTTGTTTGTTGCTTGAGCGCTTTCAGACACTTCGACCATGACTTGCTTAAACTTCACCGTCATTCGCTCTAAGCGGGCTTTTTCAGAGTCAGTTTCGAACTCTTCTAAGGCAATACGCTTGGTAAACACGTCCATCGGGCTCAGTTCAGACAGAGTTTCTGCTGATTCTTGCGCCAACGCTTGGTTGCGACGCTCTCTTGCACGGCGCAGTTGAAGTACTTCCACATTCAAGCCTTCAGTCAATGCACGCATACGCTCTTGTAAATCAGATAGGTAATCTTGAGCCTGAACCTCTATCGACAACCACACGCTTTGTTCGCCATCCAAACCAATATATTGATTTAATTGAGACTCTATCTCGCTCAAGTCGCCTTTAATTTCGGCTAATGGCTGGAAAGTTGGAACGGCCAGTTGAGAAATGGTGCGCTCGCCTTCAGAAAACTCAACCACGCACACCTGCTTCTGAGATTTCAGTTCATCAAAGCTCAGTGGGATTGGAGAACCGGAATAACGAATGTATTCACGCTTAGCAACCACTTGAGGACGATGAATATGACCAAGAGCAATGTAGTCAGCATCTGGGAAACCATCCGCAGCAAAGCCATCTAGGTTACCAACGTAAATATCACGTACAGAATCTGACTGTTGGACGCCCATTGCAGTAAGGTGCCCTGTAGCAATGATTGGCATGTGCTCATGGTTTTCATAAGTATCACGCTTGGCGACTGCCGCCTCATAAACACTTTGGTAGTGCTGCTTGATTGCATCACCAAGCTGTTTTTGACGCACTACGCCAGAAACACCGGCTTGACTGGTAAGTACATCACGAGGACGAATAAAAGGAATAGCACACACAAGCGCTTCTACATCGCCCGTTTTACCCTTGAGTTCAAGAACCTGAGTTGCATGATCTTCGTTGGTATTTGGAATGACGTCAGCGCCCATGTATTTGAGCAGCTGTTGTGACTCTTTCAGAACTGAAACTGAATCGTGGTTTCCGCCTAGCAGTACCAATTGACAGCCGATCTTGTTCGAATCGACAACAAACTTGTTATACATCTCACGAGCGTAACTTGGTGGCGTACTGGTATCGAAAATGTCACCAGCAACGATGATCGCATCGATGTCATGTTCAGTAACTTGCTCAAGTAACCATTGTAAGAACCGTTCATGTTCATTCTTACGGCTTTTATTGTAGAAGTTTTGGCCAAGGTGCCAATCGGACGTGTGAAGAATCTTCATTGCTGCTCACTGGAAATCGGTAATACCTATAATCTACCAAAATCGCCCATACAATTCCCTTTTATAAGCTTGTGAAAAGCAACTAATTTTACGCATGAACGCATCATGGGTTATAGCTACAAAAAAAGCCGCTCATAATCAGAGCGACTTTCGTATCAACTATAAACAATTTCAGATATCAACATGCATTAGAAATTGTAAGAAGCACCCAGAGTTACTGTACTAAATGCGACATCTCGGCTGCTTGTACGCAGTTTGTTGCCGTTGATGCTATATGTATAAGTGGCTTTGTTGCGTAAATCGATGGAACCAAATCAAGAAGCTACGATCTGATCAGCTACACCTTTTAATCG
>JAYYSE010000031.1:0-5390 GCA_036126475.1 Pseudomonadota bacterium
AGATGAGGCAACCAGCTCGGTAGATTCGATTACCGAGGATCTCATTCAAAAAGCGATGCAGCGTCTGTTCAAAGAGAAAACCGTGATAGCTATTGCTCACCGCCTGAGCAAGGTACGTCACTCAGACACCATACTAGTGCTCGAAAAAGGTGAGATAGTTGAAAAGGGTAATCACCAGCAGTTAGTGGCGCACAACGGAATTTACGCCGGCTTATTGAAAGAGTCGATAGTGGAAACCAATGAGCCAAAGGCAACTGAAGCCTAGGCTCTACTAAAATCGATTTATTTGTTGTCAGAGGCCCAATAAACCCCAGTCATCGCACTGGGGTTTATTGTTTTTAGTCGGGCATAACTTTTGTTTATAAGCGATATAACTCACCTCACCCCAAAGATTGATGTGAGTGATATAGATTCTGTATAGGTAACGAACGATAATATTAGGATACGCTTTCATTCTCAGTAAAGGACTATCGAGATGTGAGTAATAACATAACTCTATAGTTTTAGTAGAGCATGAAAAATACCGAGTTTAGCTTGAGCCCCTATATTGTTGTGATGACAGAAGGGCTTTTTATCTCCTACACCGCCAAGCTCAAGATGCCCATTGCAAGCACGGATCTGGTAAAAGTAGTCAGGGTTCACTCCTCTGATCGTTCTAGATTGCGTTGCAGAAGAAAGTATCAAAACCGTATTAACCTGGAGGGCTACAGGGTATGAATTCTAGTTAACTATCTGAGAAACGTGAGGAGTGTAGGGGCGTTACTTGTGATTTTCGGTAAATGAGTCGCTGAAAATATACATAATTTACGATCATTAATATGTTATTATCTCCCTACTACTTAAGGGGTGTCTTAGGGCATCGGGATGTATGCGAGCAAACTTATGTGCTTGTGTCAGTCACTTTCTGGCGAATATGGAATTGAAAATGTTGTTGGAAGAAGTTGTAGAAATCATTGAATTAACCGACTCAGACCATTTATCTCACGCAATGGACTTGTTTAACGAGCATGGCTTTGTTTCCGCAGAGCATTTACCTTTCATGCCGGTGGTTTTTGAAACCGCACCTGAGCACCTTGCGAAGAAACTGTCGCAAATTGGCTTCAAAGGTTTAGTGCAAGTAGAGAAAAGTGAAGGCGCGGCTGGCTTTATCATCGTTGACGCTCAACGAGCTCAGCTTAGCAAAAGCGCGTGATCAGAAACGCTCAATAATATCCGTCATGACAATTTGAGGTTAACACAGTGACAACAGCTACCGTTTCAGCAACAGAGCAACAGATCTCCAATGAACATGCACTTTTGGGTGCATCGTTAATAGCGTCCCAAAAAGTAGAGTTGGCGCTGTTTAATGTGATCTCTCAATTAGCAAAAACCTTGTCAAAAGATGCTCAGAAAGAGCTAGGTTTAGACTTAGAGACCTTTTTGAGAGAGAAGGCGTGTCACCAAGAAGCAACACTCAGCTTGTATGAGCAGACGTTCGGTGAACAACTACCGCTGAAAAAAAACGAATTTAACGATTTTATTTATCATAGAAACGTAGTGACTCGCAGCTTTTGGCGAGTGACTGGTGCTGATGTTAAGGGTGGTGAGAAGCTAGCTAACCCAGAACTTTACCTAAAAGAGTTTCTTGCTAAATGTGAATACTGGCAAGTGATGCTTGATAACCAATCTAAGTAATCACGCCGAAAATGAAAGCCATAGCAGAAGTGCTATGGCTTTTTGTTGGCCGCGATTTAAGTCCAAAGTCTCACAGTATTATTTAAATCATCATTTTTAATACATAGTTCTTGGAGACGAAGTGGTGTTTAAGTGCTGCACTAATATGTAAAACAATCAAACAAGCTAGGGCAATGCAACTGATACGATGTAAATAAAAGAAGAAGCTGTTGATTGCTGGGTTGGTAATTAGATTTTCGACTGTGGTTAACCAGAATAGAGAGTAAGGTTGTTCCAGCATTAAATAGCCTGTACTGAACACCATAAACATGGCGAGGTACATTAAAGAGTGAGCAAGCTTAGCCACACACTTTTGCCCCTCTGGTATTGATTTTGGCATGCTTGGGGAAGAGCGAAAGTGACTCCAGATATAACGAACCACGAGCAATGGTGTCGCAGTGGTCGCCAATGACATGTTAAGCACTGATAAGAATGAAAACAGTTCTGGATGACTGGTAACATAGTGCATCACATAACCTGCGATTGTGGCATAAATGATTACTGAAGCCATTACCCAGTGCAGCACACGGCTTACTAAATCGTATCTTGGATTATTCAAATTAACCTCGCTCTGATCGTTATTAATATAAGTTTCACCTCGATGCAATAAATCAAATGACTCTATATTCGCATCGCAAATTAATTATATAGAACAGTATTACTTGGTATTTTTATAATTTAGAAATTAATGATGTTGCTTCAGGTGTTTTACAATTATCAATGATGTTTTAGAGTGTTAATTCCAATATGGATAAGGCAAACTTGCCCACTTCCTAGCTTGTATGCCTATAACGAGATACAGTTAGGTTAAAGATAAATATATAAGGAATGTATAATGCTTCGAATCTTATTGATTGCAGTTATCTCAGTGTTCAGCACAATGAGTTTTGCAAGCGATGAAGTTAAGTACTCTGAGAAAGAGTATTTGGATAGACCATTGATGGAACGCTACGTTTTAGATGAGTTGAAGCAGTTGCGAATGGATCAGCAAGATCTTGAAAGGCGCTTAACAATTCAGATGACGGATCGTGAGCTGGCTGTGGCTGATAAGTCCCTCAATTATGCCAATGTCACCGTTACCTATTTCTTCTACATTATTGCAGGTGTAGCGTCTTTAATCGCCTTAGTCGGTTGGCAATCTCTCAAAGAGCTAAAACACACCACCAAAGAGATGGCAGATCAACGACTCAACACTATCGCTCAAGAGTATGAGAAAAAGTTCAACGTGCTTGAGAGAGACTTGAAGCGTAAGACAAGAATCATTTCAGAAAACAACCGAGAAATCGAAATAATCAATGAGATCCACAATCTATGGTTGAGGGCGCAGAATGCTCAAACCGCGGAACAGAAAATTGAAATCTATGATGAGATTTTGAAGGTTCGTCCTGGGGACTTGGAAGCATTAACATACAAAGCAGACGCAGCGATGGAGATTCAGGAATACCATTGGGCGATGAGCTTATGTAATCGCGTGTTAGAGGTGGATGATCAGAACGCTCATGCTTTATATCAGCGGGCGTGTGCTTACGCTAGGTTGGGGGCGGAAGGACAAGCGATTGATGACCTAGAACGCTCTGTTGAAGCCAGTGGCTCAATGCGAGAGTTGTTGGCTGAAGAACCGGACTTCGAAATGCTTCGAGGCTTAGAGCGTTTTGAGGCGCTTCGTGAAGAATAAAGCTTTGATGCTATAGTGGGTTTCTTAAACCCACCATTTTTTGTACTTTCAAAAGAACGGTTTTTTACATTTCGTTTGTTTTTTTGATTTGATCGTTATGTTATAACAATTTTTAAGTTCCTTGTTATAACTGCTAATTTTCATGAAGTACCTCCGCATTATCCTGATTGTTGTTGCGATCAGTGCATTTTCACTTGCCGCTTTGCTCTCTTTTCATCCTGAACAGGAAAAAGAAATATCAATAAAAATAACGCCTTATCAAGAACTACACAAGGACGGTGAGGAACAGGCACAAACTCAGACTAGTTCATTAGTTAAAATTCACTACCTTGTGAAAGTAGGGGATACCCTTAGCAACATCTTTTCCTCTTGGAATCTGCCTTATGAAACCGTTCATAAGATCATGGAAGCGGATCTTGAGTCTTTGAAACTCGATACAATCAAGCCAGGTGATCATTTAGAATTACTCTTGGATGGCGACTCTAAACAGCTTGTGGGGCTGATTTATCACGAGAGTCTGGTTGAGCAAGCGAGCTTTACTCGAAACGATGATGGTAGCTTCACCTATCGATTCAACGAGATCCCAGGTGAATGGAAAGAAAAACTCTATGCGGGCAGTGTTCACGGTAGTTTTTCAACGTCTGCATATAAAGCAGGGTTAACTACCGCTCAGATAGCTAATATTACTCGCACGTTGAAAGATAAAGTTAACTTCGCTCGTGAGCTAAGAGCAGGTGACAGCTTTAATGTATTGGTCAAAGAACAATACACGGACAATCACCTAACGGGCAAAACAGAAATTCAAGGTATCTCCATTCAATTAAGAAATCGAGAAGTGGCGGCGTTTTTGGCGCCTGATGGTCTCTTCTACGATAGAGAGGGCAATAGCCTAGAGCAAGCCTTCGATAGATACCCTGTCGACAGAAAGTTCCGAAGAATCACCTCATCGTTCAACCCGAAAAGAAGGCACCCAGTGACAGGCCGAATCTCGCCGCACAATGGTACTGACTTTGCGACGCCAGTGGGCGCTCCGGTATATTCAACGGGTGACGGCCGGGTTGTAGCGCTCCGTGACCACCCGTATGCCGGCAAATACTTGGTGATTGAACATAACAGCGTATACACGACGCGTTATCTTCACTTGAGCCGATTCTTAGTTAAGAAAGGGCAACAAATTAAGCGAGGCCAAAAAATTGCGCTATCGGGTGCCACTGGCCGTATTACTGGCCCACACTTGCACTTTGAGGTGTTGGTTCGTGGTCGAGCTGTTGATGCGATGAAGGCTAACTTACCGATGGCGAGCTCGATTATGCCTAAAGATAGAAAAGAGTTTTTGGCTCGAATTGCTTCTTTTGATGCCATGCTCTCTGAGCCCGCAGAGCGCGCAAGTTAAAGATATTCAAACCTAACTTGGCGATGCATACAAAAATGCCCCTTAGTTAGCGATTTGGCTAAGGGGCTTTTTATAGAGAATCACATTATTGCTTTCCAGGCTACAAGGCTTGCTGGTTAGCTGAGCTCAGAATCAACCAGTAATCAATTAAGCAACAACCACCGCAGTACCACTGGCAGATACCATTAGCATGCCGTTACCTGTGCCAAGTACTTCATAATCGATGTCGACACCCACGACGGCGTTTGCTCCGGCTTCAATGGCTTTCTGCTCTAACTCTTTGAATGCATAGTTGCGTGCTTTCTCGAGTTCCTTTTCGTAGGTGCCAGAACGTCCACCAACGAAATCACGAATACTAGAAAACATATCCTTGAATACGTTCACCCCTAAGATAGCTTCTCCGGCAATAACCCCTTTGTAGTCGACAATGCGTTTACCTTCGACAGATTGTGTGGTGGTAATGATCATAATGGCCTCTTGTAAGTAACGGTTCTATTGAATGTTATCGTTATTCTCTACTTGTGTTCTATCGTTAAGCGTCATGTCTGAATTGGCAAATTCATGTCTTAACCATGTTCTCAGTTGTAGCACACTTTCTTGTTTTAACTT
>JAYYSE010000032.1:0-52198 GCA_036126475.1 Pseudomonadota bacterium
TTGGTTAAGGCTTGATTGTACTGTTTCCAGTTAGTTGTTTTGTAACGAGGTTTAGGCATGAGGCTACGACGATTAAAAGGTGTAGCTGATCAGATCGTAGCTTCTTGATTTGGTTCCATCGATTTACGCAACAAAGCCCCACGATAGACAACGCTTTATTGCACCTTTGGATTTCGGTTGCCAACTCAAGAAACCATGTTTCTAGAGATGTTCGAAACCAGATATTGGTGCGATGGTTTAAGCCAAAAATAAATAAGATCAAATATAAAACGATCAAGAAAGAGATAAAGTCGATCATACAGGCTGGCAAGTATGGTACTGCCTTACTTGAAGAGCGTTTATGTGAGCTTAGAGAGCTATCCCAAAGCTACAGGGATAGGTTGAATGACATGCATAAACTTCACTATCTACTGGAATATTTGAGAGAAGATCATGGAATAACGGCAGACCTTAATGAAGGTGTGTCCGAATATCTTCCTAGTACTTTATATGTCTCTAAGGCACATCTAGAGCAATGCTTCTCAGACGAGCAACAACAAATTAAGCCATTAATGGTCAGTTTATCCAATATTAACGTGGACAACTTTATTGATATTGTCCAACTGTTTGGCTTTCATAAAGTCGAATTCAACACACATCCTACTAATAGTTTGCCAATCGCAGAACTTTCTGTCGTTAACTAAATTGGCACGATAGGAATTGAGTCCTATTTGACTCAGGGTATAAAACATTAAATTAATTATTACTTTTGAAGGTGGACAGTATCATTTTTTTTAAAAAGAAGGAAAAAAGCACAGATCAATCTGATTACAATATGGATATTGTTGATTCACTGAATCGTTCTTTAGCAATGGTGTCTTTTGATACCCGCGGGCATGTGTTGGATGCGAGTGAGCCATTCTTAACATTGATGGGCTATTCACTGGATGAAATAAAAGGTAAACATCACTCACTATTTTGTTCTGACGAGATAGTGAATACCTCGCACTATACGCAGTTTTGGCGAGACCTTGAAGCAGGTTCAAAGAAAAGCGGCGTTTTTCCTCGTTATGCGAAGGGAAAGCGACAAGTCCATATCGAGGCTAGTTATTGTCCGATTATTTCAAATGGGGAAGTGCAGAAGGTGATTAAAGTTGCTGCTGATGTTACCGAGTCTCATTTAAAGCAGACACTAGATAGCGAGCTATTAGAAGCACTCAACCAAACCTTTGCGACTATTTCGTTTACGCCTGATGGTAATATTTTGGATGCAAATGACAACTTCCTGAAAACCTTGGGTTACTCAAAAGAACAGGTTATTTCGCAGAATCATCGGATGTTCTGTTTTGACGAATTTTACAAAGAAAACCCTAACTTTTGGCAAGAGCTGCAATCGGGGCGAGCATTTACTGGGCGCTTCTTAAGAAAAGATCGACATGGCGGAAAAGTTTGGATTCAAGCCTCTTACAGCCCAATAAAGAACGAGCGAGGCGATGTCTATAAAGCCGTAAAGTTTGCTTCCGATATTACCAATGAAGTGTTGCAAGAAGAGGCGACGTCGGATGCAACTTCTATTGCTTACAGCACCGCAGTAGAGACAGCGCAAGTGGCAAGTGATGGGCAATCTTCTCTCGCATTGACTCGTGAGCTGTCTAAAAATGTAGTTGAAGATATCGAGCAGTCTGAAAAACTAATTCGTCGACTGACTGAATTATCGGGCAGTATCGAAAACATTGTGCAGGTCATTGGCAATATTGCTGATCAAACGAATTTATTGGCGCTTAATGCAGCCATTGAGGCGGCTAGGGCTGGAGATTACGGACGTGGTTTTGCCGTGGTTGCTGATGAGGTCAGGGTTTTAGCTTCGAGAACATCCGATTCAACAGAAGAAATCAGTCGAGTAGTTGCAGAGAACTTATCGCTAACCAACGACATTACTCAATCTATGGAGGTGATCAGTCAATCGTCTATCGAAACAAACGATAGGCTAGAAAGCGTATCTGTTGTGATCGAAGAGATACAAAAAGGCGCGGAAGACGTGGCTAGATCTGTCTCGAACTTAACTTAACTGAAGATAGCAGGGCGCAAGTGACTCACTTTTGTCCTGCATCACGAACAAAAAGCGGCTTATACGCGTTCGGGAGTAAGCATACCACCCCCAAAGTACCCACTACGCAGCATGGATCATTGCAAGTTTATATACAGCTATACCTTACGGCTTAAATATTAAGGCTGTAGCTCAAGTAAGATTTATAAGTAAACCAATTGCATATGGGTTGTGTTTTGTGGAGTATGAGGGCACTCATCAATGATGGGTGAAACACAACAAAAACAAGGATAATAAAAAATGAAAATGCGTTTAAATTTAAGCTTCTTGCTGATTTCGACGGCTCTTAGTCCAGTTGCGCTTGCTAATACTAGCTACCCTGATGGTTACTACCTTGAAGCTGAAGGGCTAAGCGGGAGTGCCTTAAAAGACGTGCTTGGTGTGATTGCTGCTCGCGGGCAAAATCAACTCACTTATACCCAGGTGTGGTCTGCTTTGAAAGACACCAACGAAGATCCGAATAACCCGAGCAATGTGATTTTGTATTATAGTGGTCGTTCACAATCTAAAGACTTTACGTCATCAGGCAACAACGATAAGAATGCTTGGAACCGTGAGCACCTTTGGCCAAAATCTTTTGGTTTTAAGCGTAAAGATCAGTGGGGTTATACCGACATTCACCATCTTCAACCAACCGATGCTGAGATTAACTCAATCCGTTCGAACAAAGACTTTGATTTTGGTGGAGCGCCATTAAAAAAATCACCGTTTAATAAAACGGATTACGACAGCTTTGAACCTCGCGATGCAGTGAAAGGGGATACCGCTCGTTCGCTTTTCTACATGGCCGTACGCTATGCAGGAAATGACGCGAAAATGCCTAATTTATACTTAGTCGATGATATGTCGAGCTCATCAGGGCAACCTAAGGTTGGAAAACTGTGCACATTACTACAATGGCATAACGCCGATCCTGTCGATGATTGGGAACGAAACCGCCATGAAAAAGCCGTTAAATGGCAAGGTAACCGCAACCCGTTTATTGATAACCCAAGCTGGGTAAATGACATATATAACAGCAGCTGTAATGGTTGAACGAGTCGCTTAAGTAAGAGTAAATAGTCGATAGATAATTGAAGCCAATAGAGAAAAGCCACCCTAGTGGTGGCTTTTCATCTTGCGAACACGTTATTGGGTAGAGTTGGTGGCAGTACTGAGCATTTGGTGTATTGACTATTGAAACTAACTCTTACCCCTCTTCGTGCGTCGTAAGGGCGAGCGTACAGATGTGAGTAAAGTTCATATTGTTCGGTTTCAGATTAAACTTTAAAGCGTTGTCATATCTTGTCATAAATCTCTTTGCTCACAGGCTTCCTTAGATACTTATCGAGACAAAAGGTGAGTACAGAACTTATTCCATTGAGATGCGTGGCTTAAAATTCATCCTCACTCAAATATTATGTTTAGCTGTTCCATTACTTGGTTGTGTGGGTCTAGGCTTCAAGAGCTCCTATTTTCTTAGACATATTAAGACCAGTAATAGAGAAGCCCACTGCTTGGTAGAGCTTCAGTGCTCTTTCATTATGGTACGCGACTCTCAACTTTATTTGTTCAATACCATGCTCCTTAAGCTGCTGCTCTAATAGGCTCAGAGCTTGCTTTCCATAGCCAGCACCTCGGTACAAATTAGATACGTAGAAGTCGTAGATGAAGGTAGAATTGTCTTCTGTATTAATGGAGTGCCAAAGGTAGCCAACGAGGCATAGTTGCCCATTTAACTGAGCTTCAATACAAAGAAGCGAATGCTCGTTTCCTTCAAGACCATTCGGAAAGCAACGATGTAGATCATTTTTAGCTAGCTCAACGGATCGCTCCATAGAGTGGCCATAGTTTTTCGCTATTTCACGGCTATAATCGTCAATAAAATAGTCGCAGTAAGCGGGGTACTCTTCATGGCGCATTTCTCTAAGTTTAATCATGTATGTCCTTACTATGTACTTAAATAAAATCGAGATTAAAGGTTCAGATGCGATGTCTTAACTATAGGTAAGTTCGAAAGGTAAAGATGGTGTGCCTTGGTGGTATTTAAGCTGCCAACCAGCCTCAGTCAAAACCCATATAGAGCAACGTTTGGCATAGCTACTCACATCACCAAGTTCACTCACCAAAGCGGTCTGATATTTGAGTAAGTGTACCGTAGGGCTTAGTAAAAGGCATTCGTAGTTTTGTGAGTGAATTTTTGAGGTGGAAGGCTCCTCTGCTCTCATCATTTTGACGATAGACATAAAGTCATAGCTATCGCCACTGCGACCGACTTCAGAAAAATCAGGATGGATTAAACGCTTAATATCATTGTTGTTTTGTCGAACTTCATATTGATGAAGCTCAATTTCTTGCTGAATCAGAATGTCCAATTGAGCGCCCTTGCGTAGATTTCAAATTCACAGTGATCATATTATGTATACCCCCTAGAAGCATTGTATAGAGTGCTTAGGGGGGGGGGGGTAGTTATAAGCGTTTTGTTATAGAGTGGTACCATTTACTAACGACCAGTGGTGTGGCATTAATTCGCGGATAGTTTTGAACACCAGCTTATTCTCTTTTGTTGAGATAGCAGCTTTAACGTCACCTCCCCAATGAACCAGTCTTTCTTGGCAGACTCCACAAGGAGATAGCACCAAAAACTCAGTACTCTCGTCTTCTCGACAGATACACAGAGAGTGCGTGACTTTTTCGTTCAATTTATGCGCTTCCAGAAAGGCGCCGACCTCTATACAAAGAGAAAGTGCATCATTTTTCGTATCGGGAGCAATACTAGTTAAAATTTTGCCTGTTTCCGTTCTTACAGCCGCAGCACCGCCCCAGCCTCGCGGATACCGTTTTTTAATCAGCTCAACGGCAGCGTGATATAGCTCCTGTTCTTCTTGTTTCATGCTATTCCTTTTAATTTTTCGTCATTTTCCGTAGTGAGAGAGTATTACCAGCGTCAAATAGGTGATTGAAGTATTCAGGGGTAAGTATCGACATTCAATCAAGCGCTTTCGAGAACGGCGATGCCTATTAGTAATTTATATTGTGTAAGCACGATTAAACCTTAGTTTTTGCTCTTGGTAATATATCTAAAGCTTTTGCTTGTTGGTATTTATTAAACGGATATCAATGTTTGATCGCTTCACAAAACGGTATCTCACTATTGAGTGGTTGCGCTGTTAGATGCGAATTTAAATTATTGACTTGGTTGTACTTAATTTTTTGATGTTGTAGTGAACATGACTTTACGCTGTGACAAGATCGTTCGATTTGAACAGGTGGCTGGTTAATTCATGTCTTTTTATTGTATTGCTGATGGTTGCTCAGACATACCTAATACCCGGTCAGCTCCATATACCCTGTACCTGAGTGTGTTCCTTTAATTGAGATTGGACCCTCCCAATAGGGAACCGATAGTGGCATTTTTGCTTTGGGGTTGAGTGCCGAGACTGTCAGTTCTATTTGCTGGCTTGGAATTGAAACCTGCCACTCTGTTGGATAATCGCGCCCATCAATTACTGTTTGTTTGGTTGCAGTGAGAGTAATGTCTTGCTGCGAAATGGCAGTACCAGAACCATTTTGCTGCATCAGCCTTGCGTGAACATAACTGGCTTCGCCTGTTGCTGAGTTTCGCAGTTGGAATACGACTAGGCTGGTTTCATCACTGAGCCTAAGTGCAAACCAATCCCAGCCTTGTTGAGAGTCGAGTAAGAACTGCGAGCTCCACTCTCTGTCTATCCAGCCTTTGCCTGAAACTTGATGCTTCATGCCATCAATCGTCACGTCGCCTGTTACATCGATGAATGGTTGGCTGTAGTAGTAGGAGGCGACTTTTCCGCCACTACTTTTGGTGCTATAGCCTTGCTCTCCTTGTTTTTGATAGGGAGCGTTGCTAGTCAGTGTTAACGAGTAGCCAAATTGCTCTGAGTTAGCACTCAACATGGCAGGGAACAAGTCATCGCTAGAAGATGTCCACTGCCAATCATCAAGATAGACGCGAAATGGTGATGTGCTTACTCCTGCCAGTTCAGCTTGATCGCGAGACCATTTTTCATCGGCGTAGTGTTTGTATTCGGTGGTGATGGCACTGTGAGCCATGTAGATCTGTTGGCTTTGCCATGCGGTTAACTTGTTTTGTTCGGCGATGTTTTCTGGAGCTGCGGCAAAGCGGAACTGTGTCCATTGTACGCCAAGCGCATTGCCGCCTTCATCGATGAGATTGGCGGTTAGATACCACCATTCATGACGAAAATTCGGGTGTGCTTGATGGTCTTTAGGGAAGCTGAGCTCAACGCCTTTAATGACGGGACTGAATTGATTACTCTGCTGCTCACTATTCCCGCCGAGTATCAAACCCATGTTTTGAGCGGAATTCGGCTCGGCCTTGTCACAACCCCATAGAGATAGCAGACCCAGTGAGAGAGCAGACAGTCTGATTAACTTACTCTTCAAGCCAATGTTCATTACAACACCTCACTTTGTAAACTGGATACCACAGGCTTACTGACCAAGCGCCATAGAGGAATGAGTGTTGCAATCACAGCCACAATAATTGTTATGAGAGAAATGCTAAGCGCATCGCTCCAATTCCATTGGTAATTTAAGCTCCAACCGAAGGCGCGTAGGGTGACAATGTCTGTTAGTACATAGCCAACTATAGCACCGAGTGGGATGGTGATAACCAGAGTAAAGCTCACAAGCACAACGATTTGCCCGCTCACCATCGCCATCAACTTTTTACGGCTTACGCCAAGCGCATACAACCTTGCGACAGCGGCCTTACGAGCATCGAGCAGCATAAAACACGCACAGAACAAGCCAATCACAGCGACCATCAAGGTGACGCCATTTAACGCACGAGTGATGGCGAAGGTTTGTGAAAAGATATCCAAAGCGAGGGATTTGATCTGAGCTTGGTCATAGAGCTGACTTGGGTGCAGGTTCAAGTGCTGGCGCAGCTGTTCGTAGACTTGTTGCTGGTCACCAGAGACTTTAACCCCTAGGCTAGTTGGTAAGTTAGTAAAACCGCTTTCAAGCCATAAATTAGGGGCAAGCAATACCTCGCCATTGGGTGAGCCGTAGTCGTGGAAAATCGCTCCGACGACTAGTAATTTGCTTGGAATAGAGTCGAGCCTAAGTTCGCTGTTCAAGGACAAACCGAGCTTCACTGCCGTAGGTTCGCTTATCGCAACCAGTTCACCTTGGTAGAAGCGCTGCCAAAAGTTATCTAGCTGCGATTGGAATACCATGGTTTGCGCTAACGTATCTTTGTCCTTGGTGCCGAGTAACGTGGGTAAGCCTTGCAAGTTATCGTCAACATAGTATTGCTTGTAAACGGTATCAACGTTCTCAAACTGTTCTAACGCACGTTCTACATTAGCGATTTCACCTTGAGCTGGGCTTACGTAAATGTCGGCATGCAGCCGCTGTTCTAACCATTGCTTTAGAGTGGATTCAAAGCTGCCTACTAAGGCATTCATTCCCATATTAGCCGTTACAGCAAGAAGCAGCGCCATCATGGCAAGTGAGAGCGGAGAGATGAGTTCTCGCAATTCAGCGAACAGGTACTGCATCAACCCCGATTGAGTGCGCTGTTCAGTCCAATTTGCTAATACGCAGAGCGTTTTAGGCAGATACAAAGGAATAGATACCACTAACACGCCAAGCCACGCCATGGTGAAGCGGTGGTGTTCGCTAAGCCATAAGCCAGCTAATGCGATACCCGTGAGTGTTATTCCGATGATAAACAGTTGGTTTTCGTTTGAATCCTCTGGCGCTTGATAAAAGCCACCATGAGAAGATAGCGGTTGTTGAATGCGTTGTTTAAAGTGCTGCCAGCAGGCAACAAGTGTGGCGGCTAAGGTGAGCATTAAGGCCTGAACTAACCATGACCACTGCCATGTGCCAGGCAGAAGTGTTGCTCCGTATAGTTGTTCCAGCGTTATCGCCACGGTGGGATGGAGCCAGTGGCTTAATTGAATACCCAAAATGAAACCGAGTGAAGCTCCTAGGGTGACTAGAACGGTCAGTTCAATGAGCAAAGCAGAAAAGACGATGCTTTGTGCTATACCGGCTTGCTGAATTTGAACCAATAGTCGATTACGTTTCAGTAAACTGTATTTCACTCCGTTATAAGCGATGAACAAACCAACCAAGAACGCGAGCAAGCTCATGGCCGTCAAGTTGAGGTGAAAGCTGTCGGTAATGGAGCCAAGGTCGGTACTTTGATTATTGGTGATCCATTGTCCTTGTTCTGCGATGAGATTCTGCCAGTTATCTTGTGGTTGGTTCTCGAAATTAAAAACGGCGATGTAGCTCAGTTGACCTAGTTTGTTGAGCAGTTGTTGAGCGAATCCTATATCCATCAGCATTCGACTCCCCAGTTGCCACTCATCAGGCAGCACAACCACTTGGGTAACGATGTCATCGAGGATCAGCGTGTCCACTTCGTCTAAGTTTTGATGCTGCGACTGGCTCATCATCACTATGGGCTTGCCTGCTAAGAGCTGAGGTAGGGGAAGTGCACCATCAAAAAGCGATATGTTTTGTTCGTTCTCTTCGGAATAGCGAGATCTTGAGGTGAGTGCGGCGATGAGCTCACTGCCTTGGATTGACCAACGACGTCCTTGCTCGTCTCTCACACGCCCTTCAATTACAGGTAGTGCTGCGCTGAGTCCGTTTTGTCTCAGTTTGAAGTAGAGCGATTCAGGTAAGTAGTTTTGTCCTGCTGGTGGGATGATTAGGTTCTGAGCCTGAGCGCTCAGTTGCTCGGTCGATTCTGCATAGCTGCGTTTGGCATTCAAGTTGATGGCTTGTACCGCGACAAATAAGGTGACGGCCAACACTATGCCAATCAAGATCGCCGCAGCTTGCAAAGGAGAATGGCGATAATGCGCTGCGAATAGGTTTAGCGTCAGTTTGGTGTGCGTGATCGCTAAGCGAGCAGATGTACTAGTAGAATTAACCTTTGGCATGAGTCATCTCACTGGCTTGCTTTTGGTCTACATGCTTGAGTTTTCCGTTGTCCAAGATCAGCTGTCTGTGCATAAAATCGGCGCATTCATGGCTGTGCGTTACCAATAATACAGCGGTGTTGCCTTGTGTTGTGATCTCACTTAGTAATCTCATCACCTCCACCCCTGCTTTATGATCTAGATTTCCTGTGGGTTCATCTGCAAGCAAAAGTTTGGGTTTGTGAGCCAATGCTCGAGCGATAGCGACTCGCTGTTGTTGACCGCCAGAGAGGGCTGATACGTGTCTATTAAGTAATTCACTGATACCTAATGCTTCCACTAAGTAATCACACCAAGCTCCCCATTTCAGTTGGTTTAAATGCAATGGAAAGGCGATGTTTTGTTTTACATTGAGTGGGGTGAGCAGGTTGAACTGCTGGAAGATAACGCTGAGCTTTTGATGGCGGAAACGGCTCCAATGTTGGTCTTTCCAAGCTGATGTATTTTCACCATCGAGCCATAACTCGCCTTCTGATAGTGGTTCAAAGCCCGCAATTAAATTGAGTAGAGTACTCTTCCCACTGCCACTTGATCCAGTCAAAGCAACGCTGACACCAGTCCCTAGATTGAAGTCGATATTGTCCAGTACTTGATGGCTCTCTTTGCCATCAATAAAGCTTTTACTGGCCTGTTGCAGTATGACAACTGGACTATCCATTTCCTCTCCTTGTAATCAAAAAGCGCTCACAAAAGGTGTTATGTGTTGGCCATTACTTTCACGATAGGCTCTCTCAAACTGTAGACGACAATTTGAGGATTTAGATCGATTTATATCGAATTATTAGTAACTTGTACTTTAAGAGAGGAGTAATAGATCAGTGGCAGGTGGAACATCAATGTATCTTTGCCATGTTCCACTTGTCGCCACCAGCACTTGCTGGCCCACAGTAAAATCAGTATGTTGAGACTCTAAGATCGTACCAGTTGCTTCAAATCCTGGAACTCTGGGCGGCTGGTGGCTGTGTTTATATTGCCCCACACCATGAATCGACAACAGATCACTCGGGTTAATGTTGGTCGCTTCAATCTGTACTCGAACCTTACCTTTATCTAGTGCTCCTAAAGTGACATGTTCGATCTTGAGAGATTCTTTCGGCTGACCGAATCGGAACTGGCGAATACGGGTGTTTCTTTTGGTATCTGTCATGAGCCGATTACTTAAGTTGGGTCAAGTGGACGCATTCTTTTTCTAGATAGCACGTTAACAAGCCGTCTGTGTTGGCAATAGGATATGCACTGGTGGGATCTAAAAAGTTATTCCCATCAGTGCTATTTCATAATGCCAGACAGGTGCTGCTCAACCAAGTAACTCATTTTCATGTTTCTGATTTTGAGACTATATGTCGGGTTCTTGTGCTTAGTTTGTCGTATTTATTGCATTGACTGTAGCTGCCGCAGGCGCAAAGGTTTTGAGATAATCACTGAATTGGTTGCTTGAACCTTGCTGTTTATTACAACATGGCTTTTTGTTGCAACACAGCCTCTATTGCCACATCACCAAGATTGCAGCGACTGAAAGTAATATCAGCGCAAGAATATCTTTGCGGGCAATACTTTGTCCTAGCCAGAAGTAAGAAATCAAGACCATAAAGACCACTTCGACTTGGCCTAATGTTTTCACGTATGGCACGGCTTGAAGAGACATCGCGCTAAACCAGCCAAGAGAACCAATCACACTTGTTAGGCTTGTCATCAGAACTAATCTCGACTTCTTGAATATTTGGCGTAATGTTTCACGTTCTTTAAGGAAGAGATAAGTACAGATTATAAGTGTTTGAAGAGTGATCACCAAAAACAGAACCCAAGCGGCGCGATGAGGGAAGGGAAGACCAATACTTAAGCTCGCCTCACGTACCCAAAGAGAAGTAAGAGCAAAGGCGGTACTGCAAGCCATACCAAGAAAAAAGACCTTTGCAGATAGGCTGCGCCACCCCGAAGAGCAGCTCATGATTAGAACCCCCAGAGTACCAATTAAAACACCTATCCAGCCAGTAGCCGTTAAAACTGTGCCAAAAAATAATACTGAGAGCACCGCTGAAACAGGGGCTTCACATTTAGCAAGCCCAGCACCAATGGCATAGTTTTCGAGTTTGAATAGCATCACCATTAAGCCTGTTGCGATGATCTGCATAATTGCGGCTGCAACAATGTAGAAAACAAACTCTCCGGTAAAATGAGGGGCGGAGACTGGCTGCCATTGATATAAAGTGTAAAGGTAAATGAGGGCGACCGGAGCAGCCCAAATGAATCTTGCTAGTGTTACGCCTGCGACACTCATGGTGCCACTTAATTTGCTTTGAAAGGCATTCCGCCAAGATTGGCTGAAGGCTGCAAGGAGGGTAAAGGCAATCCAACTAAAAGACATAAAACTTCCAAAAGTGATGTAATGGTCTGATTTATAGTAATAAAAAACAGATAATAAGAAGTGATATAGCCTATTTATGGGTAGGGGAATCACCTCATTTTTAAGTTGCTGTTACGTTATATTTCAAAAGATTGGTGTCTTCTTGTTTTTGAAGTAGAACCATCCGCTGATTAATACGAACAGAAAGGTGAAGTAATAGCAGAACGAAGATAGCGACGCCAAGAACGCGAGGTTTTGCTCAATCTCTTGCTCGGTGTAATTGTTAGAAACTAATTTGTAGTAGTAAGCATACAAAATACCGATCAGCCCATATCCGAGGTTAAACATCAAACCTTTGAAGCTAAGAACCGTGGCTCGGTTATGCGACTCGGTTTTTTTGTTTAAGTGGTAGCTTATGAAAATGTTCATCGTCATGATGATAAAGTTCAGTACCAATGCAGGAATCACCCCATAGATTGACCAGCCCAAACTGATCCAATGATAGGTAGCGATACTTGCTAAGCCCATGACGATAATGAAGGTTTTCGGCTCGATACTTTCTGCCAGTCTGCGGCTTTGACCCGCTAAAATGATTTTTAATAGGCTGATTCCCGCGCCAATAAAACCGAAGTAAATAATTGGAATATCGATGGCAAGATAGTATTGGCTGTTCATAGTGAGGAACATGCGCGATGTGTGTTCGAACAGGCTGTAGTAGAGCAGTATGAAAAGCACGTAGGGCGTAGCGAGTACCCACTTACCTGTGTCAGCAGTGAGCTTGAGGCTAGCCATAGTTGTGGCTAATTTCGTTTGACCATTTGGTATTACTTTCTTTTCTTCACGCATGTTTACCGCAGCATAAATCGCGAGTAGTGCAACTAATAAGGTGGCGAATACAGGAATACGCATTAGGTCTTTGGTGCTTTCTGGTGCGCTTAACCCTAGAGCATGGAAAATGTTCGTCATGAAGTGAACATCGTACATGGCAGCACCAATTAAGGTGACAAAGATGCCGACGCTTGAGGCGATACGAAGCTGAATCTGTAACACACGAGGCCACAGCTCCTCATTGCCTTGTTCTTTTAAAGTGTCATACGCCAGTGCCTCATCAGCACCACTTGCCAATGCCATGGCTAACCCGCTGAGTATCCGGTTGACCAAAAAGACCATGAACACCAAGTTTGGGTTTTCGGTCGGCACTAAGGCAATCATGGCGATTTCAACAAACATCACTAGGGAAGAGAGTACCACTAGCTTCTTACGACCCAAGGTGTCAGCAAATGCGCCAGATGGGACTTCAGCAAGCACAATGGTCGCCGCCCACACTACGTTAAGCATGGCAAATTGCGAAAGGGTTAGGCCGTAATCTAAGTAGAGTAGAGTGAATACTGGGTAATAAAAACGCGCAAAGTAGCTGCTTCGAAACATTAGGAAGTAGCGAACATTGGGAATTTTTAGGATTTCTTTGAGCGTCATGATGAATTAGTCGATTAAATAACACATTATTATGTATAACTCTTTTCTCCTTTTAAATCATGAAATTGTTCAAAAATGATCGATGCCTGACCTATTGAGAGAGAATTGAACAGGCGTGGCTCTTATATGTTCCTTTTTGAAGTATAGCGACTAGGGGACCTGCATTGTTCCGACCTATTGTCGTGTCATCGATAAGAGTTGTCGTAATATATAAATTATTCCGCGTTTATCTGAGGTAGTGTCAGAGAACTAGACTCGATTCACGATAACTTGAGAATATGAATGGAATGCCGATTCACAACAGGAGTGATACTTGGATGCATCTTAATGAAAGGCTGGGGGAGATAATTAATTTGGATGATCATCAGGTGATGGTTAAACATTATGAATCTCATTATTCGAGTGAGATTCACAGCCATGATTACTCGCACTTAGTTTTTATACATCAAGGTTGTCAAATTATCTCTACTGACAGGGATAGTTTGCTCTCTATGCCCGGCTCTTTAATTTACATTCCAGCGGGCGTACCACATCGTGCCGATGCCTTAAAGCAGTCACAGGTCTCCTTACTTCGCCTACCACTAGGTTCAATCCCTGAACTATCCGAAATATGTATCTTGGATATTTCTCCCATCGTTACTCAACTTTTCAGCTTATGGGAAAATGGCGGTCCGGAGCCAAAGCTTGAGCCTCATTATATTCAGGTTCTCATGGATCAATGCACCCTCTGTAAGGCAGTCCACAATCCGCTAATTGCAAAGGAAGGTATGGACAGAAGGCTGCTACCGGTAATTGATGCACTATCAAATAAGCCGAGTCTTAAGTTATCTATCTCAAACTTGTCTAAACAAACAGGGGCTTCTGTACGTACTTTAAACCGACTTTTTCTGGCTAGTTTCAAAGCATCTTTCAGGGAGATTCGCCAAAAAGTAGTGATGGAGCGTGCTGAGAAAATGATGGCAAAGGGGATTAGTGCTACTGAAATTGCATTCGAACTTGAGTACTCAAGCCTATCTGCTTTCTCTACTGCATTTAAAGAACATCAGAAAAAAGCACCCCAGAATTAAACTTGGCGTAAATTGTAAACATCGTGGCGCTTCACCCAAAAACTTAGTTTGAGGATCTTTTTAATATGATGCTCTGTTCTTAACGTTCATGGGAAATCGAGTGTCTAAAATAACTATTATATTTATCAGCATCTTAATGGCATCGAGTTATTTTTTTGCGTCGAGTATGTATACGCCAAGCTTTCCAGATATACAAAGTGAACTGCGCACATCAGAGGCGTTAGTACAGCAGACTTTGAGTCTGTTTTTTATCGCTTTAGCATGCAGTCAGCTAATTTGCGGACCGTTATCCGAGCGGTATGGACGAAAGCCCGTCGCAGTTCTTTCATCTGTGATTTTTGTTATTGGTTCGATGACATCTCTTATGGCTGACAGCATAAATGTTCTATTGCTGGGCAGGGTAATCCAAGGCTTAGGTGTTGGTGGCCTTTATCTACTTTGCCGCACTATCCTTCAAGACGCATTCAGCAAGTCTGAACTCATGGGGATACTTGCTTGGTATGGGATTCTATTTATGAGCCTACCTGGTCTAACGCTCATTTTTGGGGGGTATCTCACTCAGCATTTTGGTTGGCAAGGTAATTTTGTCTTCATGGTATGTTTATCGACTGCAACGCTATTGATTATTGCAGTCATGAAACGTGAAACGATCAGTCACAAGAATCGAGATGCCATTAAGCCAAAACAGATACTAAAAGACTATGCTTTCATCACATCGAACGTCACGTTTCTGTGTTATTTGGCAATGATGTTTAGCGGGACAAGTTGTCTATTACTTTTCCAAGTAACAGGTTCTTTTGTTGCTCAGAATCAGTTTGATTTGACGGCCGCGGATTATGGCGTTGGGTCAATGGTTTTGATAGTGAGTAGCGTAGTATCCAGATTAATTTGGAACCAGTTTCTGAAACATCGTATCAGCGAAAATATGACTTTAGTCTATGGTGGTCTGATTCAGGTTTTGGGTAGCGTTGTCATAACATTAAGCCTTTTGCTGCATAGCTATTCAATAATGTTATTTGGGTTTGCGGTGATGGCTTTTGGTTCCGCATTTTTACTCGCAATAGCAGGCGTTTCGGCATTGTATTTGTTTCCAAATCACAAGGGGCAGGTTGGTGCTATCTACGGTGCTCTTCAGATGATTGGAGCATTTGGTTTTACGTTTTGTTTATCCCTCGTTCCAGCAACTCACGAGGTGATGGTTTTGAGCTGCTGGTTATTGTCTCTGATTAGCTGCGTTGCAATTATTATTATGTACATGTGCCAGCGAAAAACGTATGAAGTACCGGTCGCTTAACTAAGTTCGAGTTAGATAACTGATTGAGTTGACAATTTGACCACTTAATTTGTGTCCACAAAAAATCCCCTCAAAATAAACTCCTGAGGGGATTTTTGATTAACTATTGATGCGCTTATCAGCCATCAACAATGGGTAACCAACTATTCGCTCTCCACTTCTTTGGAAGCCTCTGTTACCGTATTTTTGTACAGCCATTCGTCGAGCACAACCTGCAGTGCGTCTAGTGATGTTGGTTTCTCTAACCGACCATCCATCAATTGGTTAATCATGTCTAACTCACGTTGCCCCGACTCACCAGAAAGCGCAATGATTGGTGTGTTAGGTGAACGAGCCTTGATGATCTGGCTGGCGTCAAAACCGTTCATGACTGGCATTTGTACGTCCATGAGAATCAAATCGACTTGGTTTGTTCTGAACAGATCGACGGCATTTTCCCCATTTTTAGCTTGCAGGGTGTTTACGCCCAGTCTACTCAGATACATCTGAACAAGGGTACGTTGTACTTCTTTATCATCAACGATGAGCACGGTTGGAGCTATCCCGTTGGTTGTTACTTGTGTTGCCACTGAGTCCGTACTGTGCTCTTCTGTTTGAGTGCCCTGAGCTTTAGGTCTGGCTTCGCTGTTCTCTTTGCTAGCCTCTTTGACATCGACTTGGCCTTGTTTCCAGTCGTTGAAATAGGGAGTGCGTAGGGCATCTGCTTTTGGCGCATTAGGTACTACAGGGAAATACAGGTGGAAGTCAGTAAACTCCCCAAGCTTCGATTTGCACTCAACTCTGCCACCAAATGAACGCATCACCCGTTGGCAATAGCCCAACCCTAAGCCGCTACCGCCGCTTTTCTGATAAGAGAAGAAGTCGTCGAAGATCTTTTGTGCAATGGTTTCGTCAATACCTGGTCCTGTATCTCGGAAGGTTAGAACATTTTCGTAAGAACCGATCTGGGTGCTGATTTCAATTTGGCTATCCGGGTACGAATCAAAGTAATAAATCGCATTGCGGATCAGATTGAAAATCACGAAATTGAATAAGGTTTCGTTTAGCTTCGCAACAAAGTCATCATGTTGCGGCAAGCGAATTCGCTCGATGATCTTCTCGTTTTCAAACCCGTAGTGGCTGACGGCTTGGTCCACTGCTTTGTGAATAGAAGTCATCAGGATAGGACCTTGCTCAGACGAGCTGTCGCTAACCTCCCTTAGGATGATATCAATCAACTGTCGTCCACGCTGAATAGCAGCTTGCCCATTCTCAATATCTAGGTGGATCTGTTTTGTTGGTACTTGGTTTTCGATGTGCTGCTTTAATACTTCAAAATGAAGCTGAACTTGGGCAAGCGGGTTACGCATTTCATGAGCGATGGAGTTGGCGAGCGCTCGACTTTGACGTATGCGTCTATCAGCTTCGATAGTACTTTGAACGCGGGTAAGCAGGGTTTGTAGCGCCGAGATCTCTTCGTTAGAGAACATTTGATCGTTGCTCTTATGTGACGATACCAGTAAATGAGTGACCGACTTCCCTTGCCCGAATAGCGGCATAACCAATGCGGTATTGTTCGAGCTCATCTTGTCATATAGCGCTTTGAGCGAAAGTTTGGAAGGCGCTGTGTAATCAAGTTCTTGCGATAACTCGTCGAACACTAGAACTGACTTATTTGTTGACAGATAGTCTTCGTAGAAGGTTTCGTTGTAATTGCTGTTAACAAGGCGAAGTTTGTCTTCAGGGATTTGCAACAGCTGACCTAAACGGCGCATCGCATCATCAATCGATAGCTTAAAGTCTTCTTCTAAGGCCAGTATTTGCTGTACTGGAGTTTTCTTGTTTCCGTAAACAAAGAAAGAGGCATAGCGGCTGACACGCTTGTAGAGTAAGTGCCATGTGATGCCAATCATCGCGCAGATCGGGACTGCGATTAACCACTGATTATCGTCGGTTAGAGGGATGAATATCGCGCCGAACGGTATTACCAGTATCGCGCAGACTAACAATGCATTAAGGCTCATGTAAGCAAGATATTTCACACTGTAGAAGCGAGAGGTTAAAAGCGCATAGCCTACAAACAGCATTTCACTGATTGATAGTGCTGGTGGTAACCAAGTCAGTGAGAAGTCTCTCAAGAAGTACGTCATGCCGAGGTGGATGGTTGCAGTAGACAGCATGAATACCAAGATACCAGCGATCATATAGCTGGTTTTGGCGAGTACTAGTTTGCTGCTGTTGGCGCGCATCGCTACCAGATTGCAAAGGGTTAAAACCACTAAGCTGATCATTCCTGTGAAGAAGTAAGGCGTATGCGGGCCAAACTCGATGACAAACAGACTTGGACCAAAAGTGGTGACGCCTTCAACGGTTAAGCTAGGGCTAAGGTTGATAAAAAAGGAATAGACGCTAAAGCTGACGAAGATGGCTTGTTGCCATAGGTGTACTTTGCCATTACGTTGTTCAGCTGCAAGCTGGCACGAGAAGTAGTACGCAAAAGCAAAGGCGAAGCATGAGGCAAGGTTGGCAAACTTAGCTGCGAATACCGCTACTGAAGAACCAAGCTCTGGTAGCAAGTCGGTATGGAAGTAGGCATTGCTGCTAATCCAAGCAACAATGCAGACTGAATAGGCGATGTAGGGAGCGTGGTGTGTCCCTGCAATATTTTTCCCTTTTTGCTTGAGGCAGTAGCAATAGTAGAGTAGCCACATCACTACGACCGCAACGGTCGCGAGAAGCGTTATCGCTTTGGCATAAACAATCGCCTCTAGACCGAAATCAAACATGTTCATCCTTTTTTACAGAACTTGGTGCCTTTGTTGATCTCAGCTTTCGGCTGCTACGCACTGCCTCTTTGTAGCGACGAAAATCGGTGTCATTGAATACGTTGACCATCCTTTCGAAATTCCAAAAACCACGATAGATGGTAGTGCCGTCTGCATTCAACTCGCAAAACCCAGAGTGGAAATAGGCTCTTGGGTCGATAGATTGATAAAACTGAAGCATGAAAGGTTGCTCGATAATGGTGAAGCCAACTTTATAGCCTACTTGATGTAGAACGCTCATCAGCTCTTTTTGAGCAAGGTAGAGGAAATAGAGTTTTTGTTGAGTATTACCACTGACGGTAAGTCGCAACACTTCACATATAGCCTGTGCATCGGACAATTGTAACTGGAATGTACTATCAAATTCTGGCAGAGAGTAACACTTTAACAGTGTCGATGGAGTGAAAAGCTGCAATTCTGATAGTTGCTGGTAACCATGTTCTGGTAAGCAGTATTGCCAGTGTTCATTACTGAACGGTGGCGCGTAGCTTAACCAGGTTTCATTCTTCGACCAATCTTGAATGAGGGCGGAAGATACCAGTGTAGGGAAGGGCTCATCGACAGGGTGTTTGAGTAAGACAAAGTGTTTACCAGATTGCGAAAGGTGCAATAAAGGCAGCATCTCATACCATTTTTCACCCTTTATGAAGATCTCTAGGTTACTTAAAGCAATCGCATCATTGATGGGCATAGCTTGTGGATGGCACGGTGTTTGTACCATAAGTGAATCGGACTCGATGTGCTCAATGATCGCGCCATAATATGCGCAATCTTGGGTGGGTAGATCTATCGGTGAAGTCGGGCTATCGCCAAGCGGAGATCTGGTTTTTATTGCGGCAATCTCAGATTCACACCAAAAGTCTAACCATGACATATAACATTGGCTTGCGGCCTTCTCTAACAAAACCAATTCAGGGGGCAAGGTGCTTGGGTATCGCTGAATGAGATCACGATAGTCCATCAACTCAAACAACACTGACAAGCTTTTGTTTTGATGCTCCGGGAACAAAGATTCAAGGAGGTTTCGTCGATAGTCAGTAACGGTTTGAAAAAGAGTTGTGCGTTGTTGTGGCTGATAAGTATTGATTACAAGATCTATCAATATATGTTGCTTTATTTCGATAGACTCATCGCTAGCCAACAGCGAGTCTAAAGACGAAAGTAATTTCATGTTGTGAACCTAGCCTTATATAATTATTTTTATTCGATCTGCACTTATTTCCTGACACTTATATTATGTAAGCCTTGAACTAACGTTATTTTTGCTGTGTATAAATAACGTTTCTTGTGCTTATGAAATGAATACAAGTTGCATGATCGAGCGCGAGTCTACTACTTACGTATTTTCTTAACAACCGAACTTTTTCAAGTTTATAAAGTGCTAAATTAGTTTTTTCTCAACAACTTAGGTGCCATTCATACGCCTAGCCTAATATGTAGCTAGTGAGCATAAACCTTTGGTTTTATAAACTGATACCAAAAATCTATGTTTTGAAGCAACCTCATAACCAATACGCAACAAAATTTACACCTATAATTGCAGGGAATGTAACGTCGAGCTAAATGTACAATTAACAAATGTAATTATGCTTCATACTCGTTTATTTCCACGCCATCGCTTGGCGCTCGTTTGCTTACTTTCTAGTGCATCTACTTTCTCTTTTGCTCAAAGCCAATGTGAGGTGTCTGAACTTCAGTTATCACTTGATCTCGCTCATGCGGTTTCACTAGCCGACAACAGTTGTTATAGCTCTTGGTTCTCTGCATCCAAAAGTTCGTTAACCAATATCTATAGCGAAAATAGCCTGATCCAAATTAGTAATCTACTGAACTTAGAGATAGGCTGTTACCGAGGTGAAGCTGAGCAAGCACGCAAACTTGAAAACTTAGGTGAATTTGTACGTGCAGCTTATTACGTTCGTTATAACGCGCGAGAAGAAGACTTCTCCAAGGCGTTGAGCGAGCGCTTTGCAGACTCAACTTACAAATACCAGTGACTGAGGAAGGGTAATTACATTTCTTGTTAAGTGCAGAACAGCAAGGTGATGATGTCGAGATGTTGGTCTATTTTCATTAAGGCACAAATCTCGAATATATGGAAAACAAGCTGAGTATGAATGCGCGGCTTTGTTTTTCTGATATTTTCTGTGTTTATAGAGTAGTTACACCATAATTTCTGATGAAGTGATGACATTGGCGGTTTAAGCTTGTAAGCATATGAAACACCGAAATAGCGGTGTGGTCACTTGTTAAAACTGAATGATTTATTTAGTGAGGATTTATGAAGAAAGCACGATTAACATCACTACTTGGAGTAGCGACTTTAGTTGGCGTGGTTGCTCTGGCTGGATGCAGTCAGAGTAGTGAAGTTATGAGCCAATCACAAGAGAATACGAATCCGATCTGTAGTACTAAAAATCTAACAGGTGGTTGGTCGAAAAGTGAAATTACACCACAAGCTGAGCAAGCGTTAGACGCCGTGCTTAGTCAACTGAACACGTCTGCAAAGCTTAAACAGATTTTGAGTGTTCGAACTCAAGTTGTGGCTGGTTTGAACTACGCGATTGAGTTTGAAATGGATAATGGTGAAGTGTGGAATACGAGCGTATACCGCTCTCTACAAGGCGATATCGAAATGGTTCAGGCCGCGCAGCAAGGCCGTTTGTGCCAATAGCCTCAGTTAGATATCAAACATAGCGTATAACACAAAAATGGCTCCAAATTAGGAGCCATTTTTACTCTGTTAAGTGCTTTATCGTAAGTTCGTAATGGTTTATTACGCCTCGGATAATTCAGGTTTTGATAGTTCGCTTTCGGATAACTCCACAACGCAAGCTCGGCTGATGTCTTCATCGATGTACGCCATACCCAGTTTGTTCAGGTAATCCATGCGGTCTGCAGTACGAAGATCGATATCTGGGCCTGCAATGTCGTTCTCTTGGTAAACCTTAGCGAGGTGGGCCATGAACTTTTCGCCCACACTCATCATTAGCAAACTCATTGCGCCAACGTCTGGTCTTACTTTAGCGCGTTGCTTTTCAGATAAATTCACCTCTAAGACAACAGGCAGTTCCTCTCCTTCGAAACGAACGCTGCGCGCTCTTACCGTTTGTTGTGCCCAGTAGTATGCAAGCTCTTTACTTTGGGTTAAGAAGACTGGCTCAACCGATTCTGTGTAGTTATTGCCGATGGTGGCCATGGTTTTTACGGCGGCTTGGTTGAGTGCTTTATCGCCCGAGCGTTTTAGCCCTTGGCCTTTAATGGAAGCGATGAGCGCTGAAGAGGTTCCGTGATACCAAGTATCACCTGTTGCGAAACCATTCTCTGATAGCAGTGTTTTTGCATCTTGTAGGTGTTTAGGTATTGAAGTCATAGGCGTTCTCAATCAAAAGAAATTTCAATAAACAGGAATCTCATAAAACATGAATACATTTAGCTTAAACCGAAGTTGCTTAATTGGCCGTGGGTTGGGGCACAAATCTGAGACTTTGAGATAAAGCCGGCAGTACAAGCTTTATCTCAAAGCCTTCCCCCGGATCTTACCGAAGTAAGAGAGAAGGGCGGGGGAGGCTTTAGCTTTAGTGACTAATCAAAAAGTGCTAGCGATTAATCAAATTGGTGCGATGTATTTAGTTCACCCGCTGCTTTTAGTGCGTTTTCACCCGCAAAGTACTCTTTGTGGTCATCACCCATATCTGAACCAGACATGTTTTGGTGTTTAACACATGCGATACCTTGGCGGATCTCTTTACGTTGAACGTTAGCAACGTAGCCCAACATGCCTTGGTCACCAAAGTACTCTTTTGCAAGGTTGTCAGTAGACAGCGCTGCAGTGTGGTACGTAGGCAGAGTAATCAAGTGGTGGAAGATACCCGCTTCACGAGAAGCATCTGCTTGGAACGTACGGATTTTGTCGTCAGCACGCTGTGATAGTTCAGATTCATCGTACTCAGCGCTCATTAGGTTAGAACGGTCGTATGCAGAAACGTCTTCACCAGCTTCAACCATCGCATCGTATGCTTGTTGACGGAAGTTTAGCGTCCAGTTGAACGATGGTGAGTTGTTGTATACCAGTTTCGCATTAGGGTGTACTTCACGAACGCCATCCATCATCTCTTTGATTTGGCCGATGTGAGGCTTCTCTGTTTCAATCCAAAGTAGGTCAGCACCAGCGTTGATTGCTTCAATACAGTCAAATACACAGCGGTCTTCACCAGTGCCTTGACGGAATTGGTACAAGCCAGATGGTAGACGCTTAGGACGTACCAGCTTGCCTTCACGGTTGAAGCAAACGTCGCCTTGTTTCATGTCAGCTACATCGATCTCTTCAACATCTAGGTAAGAGTTGTAGATGTCACCTTGGTCGCCCGGCTCTTTCACTACTGCGATTTCTTTTGTTAGACCTGCACCTTGTGAATCGGTACGAGCCACGATGATGCCGTTGTCGATGCCTAGCTCAAGGAAAGCGTAACGAAGTGCACGAAGTTTCGCGTGGAAATCAGCGTGAGGTACGGTTACTTTGCCGTCTTGGTGACCACATTGCTTCTCATCGGCAACTTGGTTCTCGATTTGTAGACAACAAGCACCAGCTTCAATCATCTGCTTAGCCATTAGGTAAGTCGCTTCTGCGTTACCGAAACCAGCATCGATATCCGCGATGATTGGCACTACGTGTGTTACGTGGTTGTCAATTTGGTCTTGGATGCGATCTTGTAGGTCAACATCACCCGCTTCACGAGCTGCGTCTAGTTCACGGAATAAGCCGCCTAGTTCACGTGCATCTGCTTGACGAAGGAAGGTGTATAGCTCTTCAACTAGTGCTGCAACCGATGTTTTCTCGTGCATTGATTGGTCTGGTAGTGGACCGAACTCTGAACGAAGTGCTGCAACCATCCAACCAGAAAGGTATAGGTAGCGGCGATCTGTTTTGCCATCAAAGTGCTTCTTAATAGAAATCAGCTTTTGTTGGCCGATAAAACCGTGCCAGCAACCTAGAGACTGAGTGTATTGAGAGCTGTCTTTATCGTAAGCCTCCATGTCCGCACGCATGATATCTGCCGTGTATTGTGCGATATCTAGACCCGTTTTGAATTTGTTTTGAGCTCGCATACGAGCAGCAGATTCAGCATCGATTGCATCCCATGGAGCACCTGCAGCGCTTTTTGCAACTTCTATCATTTCGATATCTTGTGTAATTTGCGACATAACTATTCCTTAGTTTCACGTGGGTATGGTTGCCAACTTGGCTTGGATTAAAACTTTGCTATGGACAAAGAATAACCATGCATGTGATAATTTTGTTAATTTATAGTTATTATATTCGGTATTTTTTATATGAATATTGCTCGTATAGACCTTAATTTACTTGTGTATTTAGACATGTTGCTACGTGAAAGAAACGTTACGCGAGCAGCGAATCAGTTGGGGATTACTCAGCCTGCAATGAGTAATGGACTGCGCCGATTACGCGATTTACTTGAGGATCCGTTGCTAGTTAGGACAAGTGAAGGAATGGTGCCAACCGAGCGCGCGCAGAAGTTGCAACCTTTGATTCGCAACATCTTGGCTAATGTAGAAAAGACCTTGCAACCGACGACGGAATTTAACGCAGAAGACAGTGAACGCGTATTTCGTATCATGGCGAGTGACTATGCTGAGTCCACCATTATCCAGCCGTTATTAAAAAGGTTGAGTGAGATAGCGCCGAAAATACGCCTCGATATTATGACGCCAAGTGACGTGAGTTATCAGGATGTAGAACAGGGGACCGTTGATATCATCATTAACCGCTTCGACGATATTCCACAGTCCTTTCACCAGATGAGCCTTTGGCACGACGGCTTCTCTTGCTTATTTAGTTGCGACAATCCGATAGCTGACAATTTCGATATTCTTTCTTACTTAAAAGCGCAACACATTTGGGTGAGCAAAACAGGTATGGGTACAGGGGTTGGGATTAACCCAAGTGAAGCGCAGAAATTAGGTTGGATCGATGAAGCGCTAATGCGTATTGGTAAAACCCGAAACATTACCGTGTTTACTCGACATTACCTGTCAGCGATTCTATTCGCCCAACAGAAAAACTTGATCCTTACCATCCCAACCAAAGCAGCACAGCTGCAACGCAACAACCCTAAGTTATTGATCAAACCCGCTCCTTTTGCCATTGAACCTTTTGAGGTGAAGATGGCGTGGAGCCCGTTGTTACAAACCAATCCAGACCACCAGTGGATGCGCCGTTTGATCAAAAGTGTCGCCAATGAAATAGAAAGTGGTGTGACGGAATAGCCCTAGTTTCAGTGTATTTTTTTTGTGAATGTCCATTATAAGTGGCATAAATTAGCTAAATTTTCGTCATTTACGTAAATTTAAGTGAGTAGTCAGTGATTAACTTGAGAGAGATTTTATGAGCAGTCGTATTCAACAGGGAAGCTTGAACATAGATAGCACCCTCTACCAACTAGTTAATGAACAGATCATCCCTGGCACGGGTATTCTTGCAGAAGACTTCTGGCAGTCATTTGCAACCATCCTCAAAGATCTGGCACCAAAGAATCGTGCTTTGCTTATCAAGCGTGAAGATCTCCAACATCAAATCGATGTATGGCACCAAGAGCGTGCTGGTCAAACTCTGGATGCTGCAGAATATAAACAGTTCCTACAGCAGATCGGCTATCTAGTACCTGAAGGCGATGATTTCCAAGTAACGACTGCCAATGTTGAACCTGAAATCGCAACGCAAGCTGGGCCGCAGCTTGTAGTGCCTATTATGAACGCGCGATTTGCACTTAACGCAGCAAACGCGCGCTGGGGCAGTCTATATGATGCGCTCTACGGCACAGACGTTATCAGCGAGAGTGATGGCGCAGAGAAAGGCGGTAGCTTTAACCCAGTACGTGGTGCCAAAGTGGTGAGCTATGCTCGTGGTTTCCTTGATGATGCCGCACCGCTCAATGGCGTTTCTCATAAAGACGTGACTAGATACAGCATCAGCAATGTGAGCATCGGCAACACGCTTACGGCGACTCTAGATAACGGCGAAGAAGTCACGCTAATCGACCGTAATCAATTTATTGGGTATCAAGGTGACGCTAGTGCACCGTCTTGTATCCTGCTTAAACACAATAACCTTCATATCGAAATTCAAATCGATCCTAGTGCGCCAATCGGTAGCGTTGATGCAGCCGGTATTAAAGATGTGCTGGTGGAAGCTGCACTAACGACCATTATGGATTGCGAAGACTCAGTAGCCGCCGTAGATGGTGAAGATAAGGCTCTGGCTTACCGCAACTGGTTAGGCTTGATGAAAGGTGACCTACAAGAGTCACTAGAAAAAAATGGTAAGACCATTGTTCGTAGCCTGAATCCAGATCGCCAATACACCAGCGTAACGGGTGGTGAGATTTCGCTTAAAGGTCGAAGCATGTTGTTTGTTCGTAATGTTGGTCATTTAATGACGAACCCAGCGATCATTGATGATGAAGGGAATGAAGTACCTGAAGGCATCATGGATGGCATGATTACTTCACTGATTGCTATGCACGATTTGAAAGGTAACAGTGCTTACCAAAACTCGACCGCTAAAAGCATCAATATCGTAAAACCTAAGATGCATGGCCCTGAAGAAGTGGCATTTACCAATGAGCTGTTTGGTCGTATTGAAGACGCATTAGGTTTAGAACGCTTTACTATCAAAGTTGGCATTATGGATGAAGAGCGCCGTACCTCTGTGAACTTGAAAGAGTGTATCCGCGCCGCTAAAGATCGTGTTGTGTTCATCAACACAGGTTTCTTAGACCGAACGGGTGACGAGATTCATACGAGTATGGAAGCAGGTCCTTTTGCTCCTAAAACGCAACTGAAAACCATGACATGGATTGGCGCTTACGAAGACCAAAACGTTGATCTGGGCTTAGCTTGCGGCCTGCAAGGTAAAGCCCAAATTGGTAAAGGTATGTGGCCAGAACCTGATAACATGGCCAAGATGATGGATGTCAAAATTGGTCACCCACAAGCGGGTGCTAATACCGCTTGGGTTCCTTCGCCAACCGCTGCTACTTTGCACGCATTGCACTACCACAAGGTGAGTGTTCCGAGTCGTCAAAAAGAGCTGCGCGAGCGTGTAAGAGCAAACGTTGACGATATCCTTACTATTCCTCTATTGGGAAATCAAAAGCTGACTGCACAAGATATTCAAAATGAATTGGATAACAACACGCAAGGCATTCTAGGGTACGTAGTGCGTTGGATTGACCAAGGTGTAGGTTGTTCGAAAGTTCCTGATATTAATAACGTAGGACTTATGGAAGACCGTGCCACACTACGTATTTCGAGCCAGCACATTGCAAACTGGTTACGCCATGGAATTTGCGATGAAACCCAAGTTATGAAAACGATGAAGCGTATGGCTGCTGTTGTTGATGAGCAAAACGCTGGGGAGCCAAGCTACCAAAATATGGCGCCAAACTTTGAAAGCAGCATTGCGTTTTCTGCAGCGTGTCAGTTGGTGTTTGAAGGCTGTGCTCAGCCAAGCGGTTATACCGAGCCAGTACTCCACGCTATGCGCTTGAAACTGAAATCACTTAAATAGCAAAACAACCGGATAATAAAGAAAAGAATAACAACGATAAAAGTCCCCCCCCCTTAACCGAGCCCAAGGTGCCGCGCAATATAGCGCGGCTTTTTTTGCTTTCGTTTCAGAGGGTTTGAGGAGAAAAGCTTAGTTACCGCTAAAACCTAGTTTTCGCCGAGATCTTAGTTCTCACCGAAGCCTTAATTTCCACCAAAACATAGATACTTAATATCCATGTATTCATCGATGCCTTCTTTTGCCCCTTCACGACCAATGCCCGACTGTTTCACCCCACCAAACGGTGCTACTTCAGTAGAGATCAAGCCGTCATTGATGCCAACCATACCGTATTCAAGCGCTTCTGCTACCTTCCACACACGGTGAATATTCTGGCTGTAGAAGTAAGACGCTAAACCATAAATCGTATCGTTCGCCATCTCGATGAGTTTTTCATCGCTGTCGAACTTCATAACTGAAGCGACAGGACCAAAGATCTCTTGTTGAACGATGTCCATGTCATGTTTCACGTCTTTTAGAATGACGGGTTGAATAAACAGGCCATCGAGTAATTGAGTTGGTGTCACTGGTTGTGCACCTTGTTCAATTGCTCGGTCAATTAAGCCTTGGATATTTTGTTTCGCTCTTTCACTGATGACTGGGCCAATGTTGACGCCTTCATCTAAGCCACTTCCGACCTTAAGCTGTTGTACTGCTTGGTCGAACTTAGCCACAAATTCGTCGTGTACTTTACTGTGGATATAGAAGCGGTTAGCACAAACACAAGTTTGCCCTGTATTGCGGAATTTAGATGCCATTGCACCTTGCACGGCAGCGTCGATGTCTGCGTCGTCAAACACAATAAAGGGTGCGTTGCCGCCAAGCTCCATTGAAGTGCGTTTGATGCCTTTGGCGGCTTGCGCCATTAAGATGCTGCCAACACGGGTAGAGCCGGTAAATGAGATCTTTTTGATTAATGGGTGTGAGGTAAACAGTTCACCGATTTGTTCCGGACTATTACCTAAAACCACTTGAATAAGGTCTTCAGGGATTCCAGCTTGGTAAGCCAGTTTAACGATCGCAAATGCTGAAAGTGGTGTCTCGTCAGAAGGTTTCGCAATGAAGCTACAACCAGCCGCTAATGCAGGCGCTGCTTTACGGGTGATCATCGCAACGGGAAAGTTCCATGGCGTGATGGCGCAGGCTACCCCAATCGGTTGTTTGATAGTAACTAAACGCTTATCTGCCGCAGTACTAGGGATCGAATTGCCGTAGGTGCGTTTGGCTTCTTCGGCGAACCATTCAATGAAGCTTGCTCCGTAAACCACTTCGCTGGTGGCTTCAGCCAACGGTTTGCCTTGTTCCATTGTCATCAAGCGAGCAAGATCATCTTTGTTTTCAAGGATCAACTTATACCAATTATTCAACAGCGCGGCGCGAGTTTTAGCTGGAACTTTTGCCCACTCTTTTTGTGCGATATGTGCACGCTTGATGGCGTTATCTAATTCTACTTCGGTAGAGATTGGCGCATAGCCAATAACATTCCCGGTTGCTGGATTGGTGACCGCAACCGCGCTATCTGCTTCTGTCACCATAAAAGAGAGTAATTGCTTGTTGTTGATTTTGAGCATTGTGGTTCCTTATTGATGAATAACTAGAATGTACTTTTTCCGTCAATGGAGCACTAAACTGTTACTCATTATTTTCACGAAGAAGTTAGTACACGGATCAAACAAGACCTGAAATGAGAATATTATGCTCCATAAATCTTTAAAAATTAAATGCTTATTATCCATATTACCCCTCAAAATAAGACTGTGTAAAAAAGCAATTTAGTAAAATTCACAGTGTGTAATTTTTGTTATGAAATCGTTTCAAAAATAGCAGTAGTATGAAAAACATGGAAACCAAGCAGTAAAGAACAAACCTGAAAAGGGTCAATTAGGATGTTTGACCCGAATGAAATTTAAAGCCTTACGAGGGATAGACTATGAATATGCTGACACTAGACAAAACAGAACTTCACAGAAACCATTCAACTTTTATTGCTGAAGCTGTCTTTGCCGTCGAAATGGTGAAAGCAGACAAGCAACTCGAAAAGCAGAAGATGGCAAAACAGTTGCTAGACACTCTATTTCCTCTTGAGTCGGGCACTCATGAAGATGTTGTGAGCTATGAAATTGACTATCGACATGTTCAGGTTTACTTCAAAAATGGCGAACATACAGGGCTGAAATGTGCGAAGCATTTTGTGGCATATACAGGTGATAAATCTAAGCCATCATCAATCCTGTTCCGCGATGAAAGTGGTACACATGTGGAAGTGACGATTGGTGCTCGAAAAGGTACAGGTAATCTTGAGCTTGTAGACATCGAAGACATCCAACTAGAGACATGCACCACGTTTGGTCAAACAGACGCAAGTATTTCTTCTGGAATCCGACATTGGGTTAGCTTAGTGAAGGGGGATGAAAGCGGCCGACCAAATGCATCAAGTGAAGATAAAGAGTTCACTGCGAAAAATGGCGATGACTACAATCTTGGTTTTTGTTTCGCATTCTAATATCAAGCGTTGCAGTGCGCAGTGCTAACATCCATTTCTCTTTTACCTTTGGTAATTTCCCCGCCCCTATAGCGGGGCTTTTTTATTAGAGCTATAAGTAAATATCGTGTTTATTAAAATTATCTGACGAAAGTTTAAAAACTATTTTATGATGCAGTGTTCTTATTTAACTTGTTGTAATTTATTGTTTTTTATTGATGCTTTGCGCTGTCTTTTATTGGGTTAATTATCATTATAAAGGTGGTTGTGAGTAACTGTTGAGCTAAAAATCAGTCAAAATGCTTCGTGTTGTGCTATATTGTGCGGCTTGGGATTGAGCTAGTAAGTCCATTCATTATCTCAGATAGTGACTTTCACCATGCTTTTTTTAGATGATTTGGCGAGCCAATCAAGTAGTAGTTGGATATGGAGCGAGTCCTTATATTCGTTGAATCGGATATACGAACATCATAATTTATGAGTTTTAAATCAAAAAAGTACAGTATTGATTCTACTGACTATCAAGTTGGTCAAGATAACGTCAGTAAATGGGGCATGGATGTCCATAACACAGTTTTCGTAGCTTCTGTTGGCTTATCTCTTCTCTTCATCATCACCCTTCTTGCTCTGCCTCCTGCAGATGCCAAAGCGGCAATTGACTCCATCAAGGGTGCGGTTCTATCAAAGTTTGACTTCCTGTTCATGTGGGGAGCCAACATCATGTTAATTTTTGCCGTTATTCTTGCATTTTCACCGTTAGGTAAAGTTCGCTTAGGTGGTGAAGACGCAACGGCAGACTATTCAATGGCCTCTTGGATTGCGATGTTATTCGCAGCAGGCATGGGTATTGGACTTATTTTCTGGGGTGTTGCTGAGCCAACTGCGTTCTTTACCAACTGGTTTGGTACTCCGTTGAACGCAGACCCTTTTACAGAAGCTGGTCGTGAGTTAGCGCTGGGTGCAACGGTATTCCACTGGGGTTTCCATGCTTGGGCTATCTACGGCATGACAGCACTTTGCTTAGCGTATTTTGTTTATAACAAAGGTCTACCGCTATCTATGCGCTCAGTGTTTTACCCAATCTTGGGTGAGCGAGTGTGGGGTAAAACGGGTGATGTGATCGACGTGCTAACGGTACTCGTTACTTTGTTTGGTTTAGCAACTTCGTTAGGCTTAGGTGGTACACAAGCAGCAAGTGGTATTAGCCACGTGTTTGGCTTGGAAAATAATATCCTACTCCAGCAATCTATTATTGTTTTGATCATGGGCCTAGCGATCATATCTGTACTTCGTGGTATGGATGGTGGTGTTAAGTCCCTAAGTAACCTAAACATGGTTATTGCTTTTGTATTTCTTGGCCTTATTGCAGTGCTTAACTTCACAACTGTACTTGATTCTGTGGCAACAGCGGCAACGGGCTATGTGAAAAATATCTTGGCATTGAGTCAAAGCACTGGTCGTGAAGACACGACATGGCTGCATGGTTGGACGGTGTTCTACTGGGCATGGTGGGTCGCTTATGCACCATTCTTCGGTATGTTTGTAGCGCGTATTTCTAAAGGTCGTACGGTTCGTGAGTTCTTGTTCTGCGTACTGATTATCCCGACGCTAGTAACTTCGGCTTGGATGTCTGTGTTTGGTGGTGTGGCTATTGAACAGGTCATTAATCATGTTGGTCAACTTGGTCTTGATCAAGGCATCACAGATGTATCACTAAGCCTGTTCCACATGTTAGATGCGTACTCTTTTGGTAGCATTCTATCGGTTATCGCAGTAGCACTAATCATTGTGTTCTTCGTTACGACACTAGACTCAGGTTCGATTGTTATCGATGGTATGACGGCTGGTGGTAAGCTTGAAGTACCAGTGAAACAGAAAGTAGTGTGGGCGGTTATCTCAGGCGCGATTGCGATGGTGATGTTGTGGATTGGTGGTACTCAATCTATCCAAGCACTGCAATCTATCACGATTATTGCAGCGCTGCCGTTCACTGTCATTCTTCTGATTGGCTGTGTGAGCCTGCTGAAAGGTCTATTTACGGAAGTAGATAAAGGCCAAGCAAACGTAAGCGAAACAGCGAAGTAGGGCGATTTTCTTATGAGGTAAATTACTCGCTAATAGCGCCCTGAGTATTACTGAAACTCTCTTGTACTTTTTGCGAGGGAGTTTGTTTATGTGCGCTATCAATAAACAAAAAAGCCACAAATGATTCGTCACTTGTGGCTTTCTCAACTTTATTCTAGTTCTCTAGAGATAAATTACTCGCTTATGCCTTTAGCTCGTGTTTAATCACGTAATCTAGAGCACCAACGACAGCTGCCACTTGCGCGTCGTTACACTCTTCGTCGGTTACTTTATCGCTGTCTGGGTAAACTTCTGTCGTTGTACCGTACTTGCAGTTCGTGACGCCGCCACACAGGCCTAGCTCTTTCATTGGGTAGTTAATCACACCGTGCTGTGTCACCTCTGAGCCAATGATCTTACCGTCTGCATCTGCTGGTGCAATGTGCGTTACTTTTTCAACTGAAGAAATGACAGCCGCTTGGAATTCTGGCTGAGGGTTTTCAGTGTCACCGACTGTGTAGAAACCATCTGGAATCATACCTTCGATGTACTCAATGCCGTCACGAGCTGCAAGTGCTGGGCGGAATTCTGTTTCATCAGAATCTGTCGTTTCGTGTAGATCAACGTGAACCAGCACCTCTGGTAGAGACGCCACTAATGCACGTAAGTTTGCTGACTCTTCAGCAGGGGTTCCTTCATAGAAAGAACGGTTTGGATCAACGGCATTTGGGTTCCAGCGGTTGATAACTTCGTAACCCCAAGGGCTAACACAAGGTGCAACTACTACATTGAAATACGCTGCGTATTTCTCTGCTTGAGTATCTGCGAATTTGATCGCACCGTGCACACCACTTGTCTCATAACCATGAACACCGCCCGTTACCAGAATGGTTGGTTTTGATGCATCCCAGTTTTTGCTTTTGATTGCAAGCAGAGGGAAACGAGCCTCATCGTAGCTCAGTGCGCCGTATTGCTCGATGTTAAAGCGGCCTGCTAATGCTTGGATTTTCGGTACCACTTCTTGCTGGTACTCGCGCTTAACGGTTCTTTGAGCAAACCATGCTTGACGTTCTGCTTCTTGCCATTTTTTTCCAGGCTCACCGATAGGGTAGCTGTATTCACTTTTCATCTATACTTTTTCTTTTATGTTCGTGAAAGATGCAGACAGACTAGTCCTGTCTCGCTGAGACGGCAATAGAAAATACAGTTTGTGACTTTATTTTTTACAGACTCATAACTTTGATGAGTGAATTGATAGTGTTACATTTTAGCTGTTGTTCAATCCTTTAAAAGAGACAATAAAATGGCTGGAGCAAGTTTACTCACACTGTTAGACGACATAGCCACAGTGCTAGACGATGTCGCTCTTATGTCTAAAGTGGCGGCGAAGAAAACCGCGGGTGTATTGGGCGATGATTTAGCACTTAACGCACAGCAGGTTTCGGGTGTGTCTGCTGAACGAGAAATCCCTGTGGTGTGGGCGGTTGCAAAAGGCTCATTCAAGAACAAGTTGATTCTTGTGCCTGCCGCTTTATTGATTAGTGCATTTATTCCTTGGTTGATCATGCCATTGCTGTTAGTTGGTGGCTTATTTCTTTGTTTCGAAGGGGCTGAGAAGATCTTAGAAAAGTTCTTCCCTCATGCCCACCAAGATGACGACAAAGGAGATGAAGATAAAAAAGGTGAATCCATTGAGGACTATGAGAAGAGAAAGGTCAAAGGCGCAATTCGTACCGACTTCATCTTATCCGCAGAAATCATTGTGATTGCTCTGGGTACCGTGACGGGGACCAGCATCTTGACCCAGATTATTGTCGTGAGCTTGATTGCTGTCGTGATGACGATTGGTGTCTATGGGTTGGTTGCAGGGATCGTTAAGTTGGATGACTTAGGTTTCTATCTTCAACGTACATCTGACGGTAGCTCAGTAAAAGCAAATCTGGGTAATGGGCTTGTTTCCTTTGCGCCAAAGCTCATGAAGATGCTTGCTGTTGTCGGTACGGCTGCCATGTTCTTGGTTGGTGGTGGTATCGTGGTTCATAACGTTCCCGCAATTCATCATTTGATTGAGCCTATCATCATGGACTTCAGCGGACATACGATTGCGACTGCAGTCGTTCCCACATTGTTGAATGGCTTGATTGGTTTGGTGGCAGGGGTACTTGTTGTCGCGGTTTGGAGTGTGATAGAGAAGGTTCGCGGCAAGTAGGGCTTAAACAACATCTTAGAGCGTTTCTTTCATACATATTAAAAAGGGTCACCATAATCTGGTGACCCTTTTTAGTTAGAATGAAGTATTTACTTTGCCTTGCGAGTGCTTATTTTACTGACCATGCGATCGTCTCGCCGCCACGAATTGGCACAACGATGTCTGAACCAAATGGCATGGTTTCAGCAACGTTCCACTCTTCTTTTACTAGAGTGATGGTGTCTGTGTTACGAGGGATGCCGTAGAAGTCTGGGCCGTTGTGGCTTGTGAACGCTTCTAGGTTCTCAATCTTGCCTTCTAATTCGAACACTTCCGCGTATAGTTCAACTGCTGCGTGCGCAGTGTAAGAGCCCGCACAGCCACATGCCGACTCTTTTGCGCCTTTTGCGTGTGGTGCTGAATCTGTACCTAAGAAGAACTTCTTGCTGCCGCTTGTCGCTGCCTCAATTAGCGCTTTTTGGTGAGTGTTGCGCTTAAGGATTGGTAGGCAGTAGAAGTGTGGCTTAATGCCGCCAACCAGCATGTGGTTGCGGTTGTAAAGCAAGTGGTGAGCTGTGATTGTCGCGGCAACGTTGTCGTTCGCGTTCTTTACGAAATTCGCAGCATCTGCAGTCGTGATGTGCTCTAGAACGATTTTTAGGTTAGGGAAATCATTCACGATTGGCGCAAGAACTGTGTCTAGGAACTCTTTCTCACGGTCAAAGATATCAACATCGTGCGTGGTTACTTCACCGTGTACCAAAAGTAGCATGCCAACTTCTTGCATAGCTTCTAGTACGTGGTAGATGTTCTTCGCAGAGGTTACTCCTGAGTCGGAGTTGGTTGTTGCGCCAGCTGGGTACAGCTTCGCAGCTACAACAGCGCCAGATTCTTTCGCTTTGCGGATTTCATCAGGTGTGGTGTTGTCTGTCAGGTAAAGTGCCATTAGAGGTTGGAACTGTTCGCTTGGCTGCTCTGCCATGATGCGTTCACGGTAAGCTAGAGCCATTTCGGTATCAGTTACCGGTGGGATGGTATTTGGCATGATTAACGCTCGACCATTGTAGCGGCTGATATCGCGCACTGTATCTTTTAATACTTCGCCATCGCGTAGATGAACGTGCCAGTCGTCAGGACGAGTAATCGTAAGTTGTGTCATTGAAGGCTCCCACCATTTGAAGTGTAATGTAGTTGGAGCCTAAACTCGGCGAAATTTGTGAAAGCAATCGCTTACGTTTAGGCGACAGGATGATAGTGGAAAAGAACTTTCATTTCATCCTATTTTTAACTCTTCAGGGTTAGGAGCTTGTATTTCCGCGTATTTTATTCGGTATTTATTTTTGAAGATGGATTATCGAGTCGCTACCCACAACCCGTGAGTCATTCCCGGAACCCAGAAGAAGAAAGTGAGGACTATGTTGATTAAAAGGTCTTTGCCTGCGCCTCGTGCGAAAGACACACCCAAAGGGGGAAGCAGTACACATAAGATGATAATGACGAGTTTGCTCATGATAAATCCTTTTATTCAATGAAAATTCAATGCACTAACAATATTCACTCAGTATAAAGCGTTTAATGGCTGGCAGTTTATCTATTTATAACCATTTGTTAGCATTGGGACAAACTACAAAACATTGGAATCGTTATGTCGCAGTCACCTATAGATCGAAAGGCTTCAGAGCAAGCTCCTTCCTTATCTCAAATCAATGTGTTTCCGGTTAAATCAGTGGGCGGCATTGCGCTTTCTTCTGCTTGGGTTGAAAAACAAGGTCTCACTTTTGACAGACGTTTCATGCTGGCATTGGCTGATGGCTCAATGGTTACGGCGCGTAAATATCCGAAAATGGTCAAAGTGTCTTCCAGCTTGCTGCCAGATGGTTTGATCTTTACTTATGAAGATAAAGAGCCACTGCGCCTTAAGTATGAGAACTTCAAGATGCAAGAAGCGCCAGCAACAGTGTGGAAAGACAGTTTCATGGCCTACACAACGAGTGACAAAGCTGATGACTGGTTTAGTGATGTATTGGGTGTACGTGTTGAGCTACTTTTCTCTGGTGAACAATCTAATCGTGTTCGTGAAAAGTTGGGCCATAACGTGAGTTTTGCCGACGGTTACCCGATGTTGATCATCAGCCAAGCTTCGCTTGATGAGTTGAATCGTCGCAGCCCTGAAATGCATTCCATGGATCAGTTCCGTACCAATTTTGTCATCTCAAACACTGAAGCGTTTGCTGAAGATGGTTGGAAGCGGATTCGAATTGGTGAGGTTGAATTCGAGGCGGTGAAACCTTGTGAACGTTGTATTCTAACTACGGTAGATGTTAACAGTGGAGAGTTCAGAGCGACAAAAGAGCCACTGAATACCTTCTCTAAATTCAGAGCCAATGATCGTGGTGGCGTATTCTTTGGTCAAAATCTAGTCGCGAAAAATGAAGGCTTAGTAAGAGCTGGTGATGTGGTTGAAGTACTCGAGACCAAAGAAAAAGAACATTACGAAGACACATGGGTAGAGTCGCTGCATTTAACTTGTGTTGAGCGTGAAGAGGTCGCAAGAGACTTTACGACATTTTGGTTAGAGCCTGCGAAAGGGAACCACTCTTTACCAAGTTACCACCCAGGTCAGCATCTGCCGATTGAAATTATTATTGATGGTGAAAAAGTGTCTCGTCGTTATACGCTTTCTTCAAGCCCATCTCGCGCGGGTCGTTTAGCGATTTCAGTGAAGCGCGTCAATGGTGGCCAAATTTCCAACTGGTTGAACGACCACTTCCAAGTTGGCGATACCTTAGTGGCGCAAAACCCTGATGGTGCTTTCTACTTAGAAGAGAACCCAACGCACCCATTATTATTGCTTTCTGCAGGCAGCGGTATCACGCCTATGCTCTCGATGCTCCGTTACTTGGTAGACCATGATCAGATTAATGATGTGGTTTTCTATCATCAATGCAGCAGCGAAGAAGATATTCCTTATCAAGCTGAGATTGACCAAATCGCCAAAGAACACGAAGGCTTAAGTGTGATTTATTCATTGAGCCAACCAACGAAAGGGTGGGATGGTTTGTCTGGTCGTTTGAGCGTGTCGCATATCGCGAAAATTGACGCGCTTCATAAACGCCAAGCTTTTGTGTGTGGTCCTGATGGCTTTATGGATAATGCAAAGAAACTACTGATTCAAATGGGCTTGAATCCTCAGCACTATCATCAAGAAGCATTTTCTGTCGCACAATCAACGGACGAGACAGTTAAGCAGCTACAGCTAAGTGTTAATGGTTATCTATTCGAAGGTAACAACCAGTCTACCTTACTAGAGCAAGCTGAGTCGGCGGGTGTATCCATTGCATCAAGCTGCCGTGCGGGCTTTTGTGGTGCTTGTAAAGTGACTCTTGAGTCTGGGCAAGTTCACCAACCGGATGTACCAGCGCTGCAGGAGCACGAACGTAACATGGGCCAGATTTTAGCATGTTGCAGTGTGCCTCAAACTGATATCGAAGTTGTGGATTAATGGCTAATTAAGTCACTCCCTTCATAAAATATAAAAGGCCGGAAGTTGAACTGCCGGCCTTTTTAATTTGAGACTAACTTAAAGTACTAATCGTAGATTGTTGGGATTGGTTGACGCTTGTGTTGTGTTGCTTTGTAGATGCTGACCAAGCGGTCTGATACGTCTTGAGACACTTCTTTACCTTCAAGGAAATCATCGATTTGATCGTAAGTTAGGTTCAGCGCTGCTTCGTCAGCTTTTTGTGGATCAAGCTCTTCGAGATCGGCAGTTGGCACTTTCTTAACTAGCTGCTCTGGTGCACCTAGTGTTGCCGCTAGTTCACGAACTTGACGCTTGTTTAGGCCAAATAGAGGCGCTAAGTCACAGGCACCGTCGCCGTGTTTAGTGTAAAAGCCAGTGATGTTTTCTGCTGAGTGATCGGTACCAATCACAAGGCCACCAACGTAACCTGCGATTTCGTATTGTGCGATCATTCGAGCTCGAGCTTTTACGTTACCTTTTACAAAGTCGATTTTCGCTGAGTCTGTTGGTAATAGCCCGGTTCCTTCAAGTGCAGCGTGAGAAGCCGCGTGAAGCCCATCAACACCTTCTTTAATGTTTACAGAAACTGATTGAGAAGGTTGGATAAAAGAGAGAGCCAGTTGTGCTTCATCTTCATCTTTTTGTTCACCATAAGGAAGGCGAACTGCGATGAATTGGTAGTCGTTGCTAGCTGTGCTTTCATTCAAGCTGTCAACAGCCAGTTGTGCTAGTCGACCACAGGTAGTCGAGTCTACGCCACCACTGATACCAAGGATCAGGGACTTGCAACCAGACTGCTGAAGTTTCGTTTTGATAAAGTCCACACGACGAGTCACTTCGAAGTGAGGGTCAATTGAAGGTAGTACGCGCATTTCGTCACGAATTAACTGTTCCATTCGTATTCCTTTCCTGCAAGCAAATTAAAAATCTAGTGTTATCATACCTAAATCATTCGATTTAAAAACCTCTTTGCACAAGCTTAGAAACAGAAGGCAGTAATTAACAATGGAAAAAATAGCCATTTTCGGCAGTGCGTTTAATCCGCCGAGCTTAGGGCATAAAAGTGTGATTGATTCACTGGCTCATTTCGACAAGATTCTTCTGGTACCAAGTATTGCCCATGCTTGGGGAAAAGAGATGCTAGACTTTGATACGAGATGTCAGTTAGTTACCGCATTTATTAGTGATCTTTCATTGGATCAAGTTGAACTATCATTGATCGAAAAGAGTTTGTTTACGCCCGGTGAAAGTGTGACAACTTATGCTGTACTCAGTGAATTGCAAAAGTTACATGGTGACGCTGAACTTACGTTTGTGATTGGGCCGGACAACTTCTTTAAGTTCTCATCTTTCTATAAGTCAGATGAGATTACCGAGCGATGGTCTGTAATGGCTTGCCCAGAGAAAGTGAAGATCCGAAGCACAGACATTCGTAATGCATTGATAAGTGCAAGTGATGTATCAAAACTGAGTACAAAGTCAGTTACAAAGATGTTGCAAGGTAGTGGACTGTATACAATAATATAGATTCACCAATTAAAGAGGTCGTATGACTATGCTAAAACGCGCGATACCAGCGACGATGATCATTGCAGCATGCAGTTTACCTGCACAGGCTGAATGTGACTTTTTTAGCTTAGACTCAATAATGCTGGCTTCTGATGATGAAAATAGCTGCCTAGATTTTTCTTCGAGCATCGAGTCTTTCGGTCAGCGCATGCTAGAAATCACTGGTGTGAGTGAAGAAGAAGCCGAGAGCACACCTGACTACTGGTCTGACTGGGTACTTCAAACCAAGGATACGCCACTGTTAACGCAAAGCCTCGAGTCTAACTATGTTGGTTTAGGAATGTGGTTCCCTGAAGACTTAGAAGACGAGCAGTATGATATGTCTACTGAAGAGTGGCTACTGAATCATGGTTTGCAATTAAGCATTGGCTTCGGTGAGAAAGTAGAAGGGCAACCTCGTATGCGTTTTGATTATCGTTGGCACGATTCAAGAGATGCAGATTTGATGATGCAAGTCGAGTTACCGTTTTAGACCAACACGATCCTTCTATAAGATTGTTAATCTAGCTTCTGTTTATCCTGAATTGGTACTAAGAATTAAAAAAGCCGCAGAAACTCAGTTTTTGCGGCTTTTTTAATATCTAAATTTTGGCTTTTCTCTGCGACATTAGGCCTTACTAGCGACTATAGGTCGTCACCAAACACCAGCATACACAGTTGTTCAAACTCTTCTTCTTTACCTGAGAATAGGTCATCGATCACAGCTGCACGCTTCTGACCTGATTGCATGCGCTTCTTCGCTTCGCGCATTACCATCACTAAGGTGTACTCTTGTGGTAGGTTTGAGTCATCAATGTTCCATTGATTGAATCGTTGAGACAACGCACTTTCACAAAGCAGTGGTTTGAATGCCAACACTTCTTGCTTAAGTACAGAAAGCATGTCTTGACAGGCTTGCTCGGTATTGTTGGCACCTGAAGCTCGGCCGTGAGTCAGCTCTAGTTTCTCTAGCAACGCCAAAGAGAGGTTAGTTTGTGTGATGTAACCTGCTTGGCGTGGGAAAGCATCTGTCAGTCGAACAGAGAAATCGACACGGCTAACTTGAGTATTAGGGAAGTAGGTCAACGAAGTTAAGCAGTCAAATGGAATCCAAACGCTTTGGCCAGGTTCAACGGCGTACTCTTGCTTACCCAGCTTGATCAAAACTAAGCCACTTTGAACCGATACAAGGCTATGTTTTAGTACTTTCTTGCGTGGTGTGATCACCAAGTGTGAAAAGTAAGCCGATGTATATTCAATAGCGAAGTTCATAGATAGTACCTTAATTTTGGGGGCGACAAGATTACCGTTAATCTTAAAGAATGCCAACAATAACAGGCTATTTTAACTGTTTCTGGTCTGACCTTGTCAAAAGTATGGGCTCTGTAGCTGCGAGAAGTCAAAACAACGCGTAGAATGAGCCAGCTTTTTATTATATGAATGAAAAAATGACCTCTCCAACTGATCCATATGTTGATATTCGTCCTTACGGCGATGATGAAATTCCAGCGGCACTAAACCGTCTTATTAATGATGAAGAATTCATCAGTGCGATTCTGAACTACCGTTTTTCGAATCACGCAGCTTGGTTCCAAGCATTAATGAGCCCAATTCTGCGTGTTTACTTAAAAATGAAGTGGAGCAAGCTGACTAGCGTTGAATCCATACAAATTGAAGTGAAAAAGTACTTACGTGACACGCTTGCGAACACCACAAATGGTGTGACGTACACAGGCTTAGAGTCATTGGATGTGAATCAAGCATACTTGTTTGTATCAAACCATCGTGACATTGCTATGGATCCGGCGTTGGTTAACTACGCATTGCATCAACAAAATCACCAAACTTGTCGCATTGCGATTGGTGATAACCTTCTGAAGAAGCCGTGTGCGACAGAATTGATGCGCTTGAATAAGAGCTTTATCGTTAAGCGCTCTCTTAAAGGGCCACGTGAGATGATGAAAGCGTTAGGCCAGCTCTCTTCTTACATTAAGCACTCTTTAGATACTGGGAACTCTATCTGGATCGCTCAGAAAGAAGGCCGTGCAAAAGACGGTAATGACTTCACTGATCCTGCCATCCTTAAAATGTTTCATGTTGAAGGACGTAAGCAGAAGGTTGCATTTCCTGAATACGTGAAGTCACTGAAGATTGTTCCTGTTGCTATCTCATATGAAAATGATCCTTGTGATACGGCGAAAGCGATCGAGCTGTTTGAAAAAGATGTAAACGGCAGCTATGAGAAAGGCGAATTTGAAGATATCGAAAGCATTATCCAAGGTATTGTGGGCAATAAAGGCCGCATTCACGTTGGGTTTGGGCAGGTTATCGATCAAGACTTTGAGACTCCAGAAGCATTGGCTGAAGAGATTGATCGCCAGATCCATGACAACTATAAGCTGTTTCCAGTAAATCTACTGGCGGCAGAGAAAGAAGATGACTCAATTACAGCTGCGGTTAAGAAAGAGTTCGAAGATAAGTTAGCGACGTTGCCAAAAGGTGCGCGTCAGTACTTGATCGACAGCTATGCGAACCCCGTGAAGAACATTGGTTAGTGAATATTTTGTTTAATTGATTGAATTGAAAAGGAGCCTTGAGCTCCTTTTTTGGTTTTTTTCTGCTTATGCTTTTGATGGAAAGAGGCAAAGCTACAGGGAAGGTTAGCGCGCCACTGCACCGCCAAGGTCCAAATTTGTTGGCCAAGTCGTGACGGTGTTGCCACCTAAATAGATATTGCCTTTTACCGTCATCGTCTCTGGGAATGCAGTAATTGCTGAACCGCCGATATATAGATCACCGTAAATCACAATGCCATTTGGCAGTTCGGTTAATGGGGTACGAATCACACTGAGGTCGCCTCTCACTCGCAGGCCGTTGGGTAGTCTTTGCAATGGAGTGTCAGTGAAATTAATGAACCCGCCGACTTTGACGCCTTTTGGCCAACTGGTGATTTTGCTACCCATGAAGTCGGCGTAGCCTTTGATTTTTACACCACTTGCTACTCTGGTTAGCTGACTATTAGCAGCCTTGAGGCTGCCGTTAATATCAAGTCCTTTAGGTAAACGTGTGATCGGGGTGTTTTCGATATTAAGATTACCATCGACCACTAAACCGGTTGGAAGTGCTGTGTAAGGCTTATTTCGGAGATATAAGTTTCCATAATTGTCCAGATGGTTCAATATTTGATAGTGATCGATTGGTTCTGCACTGACATTTGTTATGGTTAAAGAACCAATGATAAGTGCAATTATTCTCAGCATAACAGGCTTCTTATTACGATAGACGCTAACACTATAATGGAAAAATTATTCTCGCACAGTGTTTTAGCCATTTGGCGGTAGATAAAATAGAAATCGTTTGGCTAATCAGGAATTCAGCGACAATGGCAGGTAAATGGATGACTAGAGTAAATATACAAATAATTAAGAGCGTCTTGGTAGCAAGTACAATGTTATGCCCAATGCCTGCCAGTACGAATAACGTAATTTCAACACCGGGGAAGGCTGCGGTGGTCGTTACTCAAAGCGGTCAACAGCAAAGAGTTTGTTATTACGATGACAAGGCATACAGTATTGGAGCGGTACTCGAAGTCTCTGGTGTTGTGATTCAGTGTGCTGCGGAAAACGATTTTGAAACGAATGGAGCACTTGCTTGGATACGAATAAAAGCAGACGAGTAATTTTACTCGTCTTTATATAAGAGCATAAATGCTTATATTAACGCGCTAGAGAGCGAGTCTTAAGTTCGAAAATAATTTTTTCTGCGCTTACTTCGAACTTGAAGCGTGCATGCAATTCAGTACTTTCTTCGGTCATTTCTGACGCTTCAAATTTAACATCGCTAGATACTTGCTTTGCCAGCTCAACGTACTTTGCAAATTCAGCTTCAATGAGTGCTTTCGAGTTGCCGTATACAGTTACTTCAGCAACATCGTCACCTTCTTTAATGATGAACCCGATTTCACCTGCACAGCCGCAAGCTTCACATACGTCGTTGTTACCCATATCTTGGCTCATAAATAATCCTCTTAAAAAATCTGAGGTTATTCTAACGAGCAATTTGAACTGTATCTACAAAAATTAAAATCTTTGAACTAATTCGTACTGGTATGCTATGTTGTTTGCTGTGAGATTAAATGAATATGTACATTCGCGCCGACAAATGTGTATGTGATCTATCTCATGTTTTGTTGAAAAGCAGGGTTATTAATTTGTTAGAATATCATTCAGTTAGTTGCGTCGTGGCTAATTTTATAAGACTATCTATTGCTTGATAGGTGTTTATACAATGAATTTATTGTTAGGTATTTGATATTCTAAGTAGTTATTTTAGATTGATCACTTAGAGCGGTAAGGTTACTTTCGAAGAATAATTAGACAAAGTGCCCAAAGAGGCAGCACTGTAAAGTTGTTTATGCGAAGTACTGGCGGGTATTTTAAGGGAAATACTTGCGAAAAAATGCCTTGCTCACATAATGCTGATAACAATTTTCATTCTGACTTCATTTTATTGAGTTAGATGGATTTACAAAGAGAAGAGCCTGAATATGCCAAAGCGTAGTAAAGAAGATACAGAAATCACAATCCAGAAGATCATGGATGCCGTTGTAGACCAGCTACTAAGGTTGGGTTACGACAAGATGTCATACACGACGTTAAGTCAGCAAACGGGCGTTTCTCGTACAGGTATAAGCCACCATTTTCCAAAGAAAACAGATTTCACAGCTGCTCTAGACGGTAGAATCTTCAAGATGTTCATGGAGCACATTGATTTCGAAAATGGTCTTGATGCATTTTCAGCTAGCTGGGTTAAAGCGCTTGAAGACGCTGAGTTCTTAGCAATCTTACGATTACTTTTCCACCATATCGTTACAGCTGAAAACGCACACGAATTTGCGGCGAACGGTATTGATCGTCTTTACAAGCTGACTGAGACTCAGTTTGGTGATACAAGTGGTAAAGAACTTGAGTGGTTGATTGGTAAATCACTGGTTCGTATGAGCCAATAATCAATACATATTAAAAGAAGCTCTTGAGGGAGCTTTTTTTGTGCCTATCGTCTGGTATCTCTTACTTCTTTTCTTTTGTCACTTTTTACAGCAGCTCATTTACTCGTGTCTCAAATAGCGATATTTCTATTATTTTTATAGGCTTACATCTTCCTTGTACTCCTCTTTTTGAATCAAGTTTGGTGATTGTCTACTGATAACATTCATTTCTAGCGCCTCTAAGCCTCGAGGTGAGACGTTTCGGGAGCATTGCTATCGTTACGAGTAAAATTAAATTTAAGGCGAGAGAGAGGTTATGAGCCAATAAAAAAGCCTCGACAAAATCGAGGCTTATAATGATTTAATTATCATTAGTGGCGAGTGCTAAAAATGAGCAGGATCTAAATTGAGTTTATTGTGCCGGATGTACCTGAGGAAAGCTCATCGTCGGGTGCTTTTCTACGATGCTTTTATATCCATAAACATCCTCAATCATTGACGGCCTGAGAGCTTCCCAAGGGCTGCCATCACACACTAAATTGCCATCTTTCAATACCACCAATCGGTCGGAATACTGAGCCGCTAAGTTTAGATCGTGCAACACCACGATAACGGCTGCATTATGATTGTCTGCAAGTTCTCTCGCGATCTTTAACGTGTTGTGCTGGTGGGCGAGATCCAATGCAGAGGTCGGTTCATCAAGCATTAAGATGCATTGATCGCCAGAGTGATGGAGTTGAGTGAGTACTCGAGCCAAGTGAACTCTTTGTTTTTCACCGCCAGACAGAGAAGGGTAAAGTCTCTCTCCTAGGTGAGAGACATCAGCGATGTCCATCTTTTGGCTCGCGATGTTGGTCAGCATCTTGTTTGATTCTTGCAGTGGAATACCACCAAGCTCGACAACTTCGTGCACCAGAAATGGGAAGGTCAACGTGCTATGTTGAGGAAGCATAGCCAGATGTTTCGCCAGCTTGTGTGAAGGCCATTTGTCTTTAGCATGGCCAAAGTACTGAATGTCGCCAGTACTGGATATTTCTTGGCACAAGGCTTTGAGTAGAGTGCTTTTGCCTGCTCCATTTGGGCCAAGCAGCGTGGTTACTTTTCCTGCTTCAATCTCTATGGATACGCTATCTAATATCTTTTTTTTGCCGAACTTTACTTCAATATCGGTCGCTTTTAACGCTGCAGGAAACATTAAAGGATTCTCCCTTTCTGTTGGAATAGTAGGTACAAGAAGAAGGGCGCGCCAATAATCGCAGTGACAATCCCTACTGGTAGCTCTGCTGGGGCAAGAGCAACACGTGAGAACATGTCTGCTGCTGTTAACAGTAGAGCGCCTAGTACCGCTGATAAAGGTAACAGGACTCGGTGATCAGGACCTGCCAGCATGCGACCTAAATGTGGGATAATCAGTCCGATAAAACCAATCATGCCAGATAGGCTTACTGTAATACCAACACCCGCTGCCGTAAATAAAATCAGCTGTCGTTTCAGTTTTTGAACTGGAATACCTAAGTGTTGAGCTTCTGGTTCACCTAGGAGTAGGGCGTTCAGAGACATCGCTTGTCGGTAGAAAACGACGAACAATCCAACAAGCGTAATTGCAGCAAGTATAATCCCCGACCATTTAGCGCCAGCTAGTGAGCCCATCGACCATAGCGAAAGGTCACGCAGCATTTGATCGTCAGCGATGAAGTTTAAGAAGCCTATCCCTGCTCCTGAAAGTGCGCTGATCGCGACACCTGCCAGTAGCATGATAGTTACTGAAGTTCCGAATTTGCTAGTACCAAGTTTGTAAACCAACAATGTGGTTAGAGCGCCGCCCAAGAAAGCAAAGACAGGTACTGCGGCAAAGTTCATGAATGCCGGGTATTGAAGCGAAAACTCAGAGAACAGAACGATAGCTAGCGCAGCCCCTAAGGCCGAACCGGCAGACACGCCAATGATGCCAGGCTCAGCGAGTGGGTTACGGAATAGCCCCTGCATAACAGCACCGCATAGTGCGAGAATGGCACCAATTAGCATGCATAGTATGGTTCTAGGTAGTCGAATTTCTTGAATGACTAAATTGATGTGAGGCGCTAAGTCATTGTTTGGAATAACTAAGCTCGTTGCGCTGTCCATTAAGCTAATATTCATTGGCCCAACAGTGATTGAGTACAGCGCGACAAAGGCTAGGGTTGCACCTAGGCCTAACATCGTTGTTTTTAGGGGGACGGATCGTAGCAACATAAAGGGCCTCAATGTCTATTGCTATCCAGAAGGCTCATCACCAACATGGTTCTAAGGATTGGTGATGGAGCCAGACTACAGCAATAGTTGGAATAGGTAGTCGAGTTATAGCGGGTAGATAAGTGCGTTTAGTCGTTTCGCTTCTGAAAGGCTTTCCAGACCAAGTCCGCCCACTAAAGCGCTGCCATTTACAGTGATGATTTGCTTGTTCATACCTGCAGGGGTTGCCGCTAACATAGGTAACGACTTAAGAATCGCATCAGCGCCGCCCATTTTTTGGTAACTGCGACCACTCACTAAAATGACATCAGGTTGCATCTCGACAAGCGATTCCATTGATAATGGTTTGTAAGATGTAAGGCTTTGAGCTGCTGGGTTGATACCGCCAGCCAATTCAATGATCGCATTTGGTGATGTTTCACCACCCGCTACGTTGGCAGGGCGACCTTCGTGCAGCAATAGGAACAATACTTTCTTGGCTTGGTTACTTGGTACTTGATTCGCTTTAAGTGCCGCAATCTTTTGATTCACTTCGGCTTTGACTTGCTGTGAGTGAGCTTCGGTGTGGGTGATCTTTGCGATTTGGTCGATACGTTTTAGTAGCCCTTCTACATTAGCTTCAGTGTTCACGATTTCGACATCGACGCCTGCAGATTTTAGTTGAGAGATCGCGTTGTCCGGTCCCATCTCATCAGAGCCAATCAGTATGGTTGGCTCTAGAGCAAGCAAACCTTCAGCAGATAGGTTTCTGTGGTAGCCGATCTTAGGCAGTTTTTCAGATTGAGGGAAACGACTGGTCACATCAATGCCAACCAATTGTTCTTCTGCGCCAAGTGCTAAAACCAATTCTGTAACGGCGCTGCCAGCACTGATGATTCGCGGTTGTTCAATGTCGTTAGCCATCGCGTTTGGTGCGCTAAGAGCCAAGCTCATTACTGCCAATGAAAAGAGAGAAGTCTGGGTCTTTAATTTATTGAGCACGTTTAAGTTGTTCATAATAATGTCTTTATACTGTCTTTTGTATCGCGAAGATTCCAGTTAGCAGTCCGTTCGCATTGTGAGTTTCTAATCAATAGAGAGTCTCGGTTCCGCTGTTTGGTCTTAGTAACTAAGGACTAAGCCCACTGAATATTGTGTTGTACTAACTATCGTGTTTGTTTCTAGTTATCGAGTAGCTCTAGCTATCGTCAGTGAGTAACTGAGTCGCAGGAATTCCGTTTTCTTGAAGGAACGACAGCAGCTTCACTAAGTTCTCAACGTTGGCAGCTTTATCGGCCCCAATAATGATTGGCTTTTTATCCGTTGATCCTGTCTGTTCGAGCAACGCTTTCTTGAAATTTTCCCAATCAATGTACTCTTTTCCGTTAATAGCCCAGTAAGGTTCATGGTCTAAGATATTGACGCTAATCGAATCTTTATGTACCTCTGAAACGTTTTTGACGTCCGAACTTGGTAGGTCAATCTCAAGCGACTCAAGCTTTACTGAAGCTGTAAGCAGTAGAAAAACCATTACGATAAAAATGATGTCGAGCAGTGGCGTTAAGTCGGGCGTTAGGCTTTGCGTATGGGATGAGTTTGTCGTTTTAATCATGCTTGGCTCACATTACCCACAGAGGCTTGGCTTGCAGACGAATGATTTACATCACCAGGCTGGTTCGTTTGAATCGACATGCCTTCTAGCCACACATTTACGTAATTCAGAGTATGTTCAAGTTGCGCTAGCACTCGATCCGCCCACAGCCCGAGCAGTTGCGCACCTGAGATAGCGGGTAGAGCAATCATCAAGCCAGCAGCGGTCGTTCTCATTGCTAAACCAAGCCCATCTGCCAAATCATTGGGTGTGATGCTGCCTGTTGTCACTGCAACACCTTTAAACATCTCGATAAGGCCAAGTACCGTGCCGAGTAGGCCGATAAGTGGGCTAATAACACCGATCAACCCCAACAATCTTAATCCTGCGTGTAGTTGGTGGCGTTTTTCTTGAAGCCAAATACCAGCGGCATCTTCACGTAACCCTTTTGCAAATGAGTGGTGAGCGAGCAGCATAGATACACCTTTGTATAGCAAAGGTCTTTTGCCTGAAATTGAATGAGCAAGTGCTTCGATTTCTTGGCTATTAGTTGGTGAAATTTCGTTTAGCTGGCGGCGAATCGCACGTTTGCCAACACCAATGCTGAGCATGACTTGGAAGATTCGCTCAGCGATGATCATTGCCGTTAGTGCTGAACAGATGAGAAGCGGCCAAGTCATTAAGCCAAGTTGATCTTGTAAGTAACTGATTTGTTGCATGATTAATCCAACCTAAAACGAACAGGTATTTGTACACGGTGAGCGATTGCTCGACCGTTGACAGTGTGAGGTGAGAACTTCCATTGTTTAATGGCTTCCAATGCGGCGTTGTCGAGCATCAGTGCGCCTGATGAATTTACTAATGCTTGTTTAACTTGTTTACCTTCAGCGTCTAGCCAGATCTCGTAAGTTGCTACACCCTCGATACCACGACGCCGTGCTTGGCGAGGGTAGTTCGGTGGTGTAGGGCGAGAAGAAAAGGATGGCTTCGTGATTAATACGGGCTCTTTGTTTGATAGGCCTTGGTTTACTTCCTGAGGCTGGTTGGCAGACTCGTCCATATTGTTATAGACTTTCTTGTCGGCTAACTTTTCTAGTTGTGGCGTAGGTTTTGACTTTGTTTTTGGCTCAGGGCGCTCTTTCTTAGCGGCCTTCTTTTCAGCAACTGACTTTTTATGAACCGGCTTCTTTTCCACAATCTTCTTTTCGACTTTTTTTGGCTGTGGCTTATTGGTAATCGCCTTTTTCTTCGGTGTTGGTTTAGCCTGTTTTGGCTCAACAGCTTTTGGCTCGATTGGTTTAGGTTCTGCCTTTGAAACAGGCTCTTTGATTGGTTCTGGTTCGACGGACTCAGTGACCGTTTTTTGTTGAGCTTGAGAAGGTGTGCTCTTCGGAGTGAAGTTGATCGATACGGTGTTCGATTGGCTACCTGCAGGCATCGCAAATACTTTGGATTCTTGAGCGACAAACAATAGCGCCGCATGAATCACTAACGATGCACCGCCTGCAACAACATACCTAGGAACGTTCACTTTCAATCCTTTACCAAATCTAAATTCTGTACCGGATTATTGCTTAGAATCTAAATAATATCAATTATCAATTGCATTATCATTTGCGGCTATTTATGATTCTCTCAGTTTTTTGCGAATAGTCTTCCAGGCTTTGCTATGTAAGTGTTTATGTGGGTTATATGAGTCTTAATATATATAGATTTGACGAATTAATCTTGGGCATTTCTAGCCCTGAACTGCTTCGTTTTGCGTTTGCCAAAAAGCACTCTGCACACGCCGGAGGAGGCTCAATTCCGGTTGATCCGAGCAAGAAGTTGGATCTCTTTGATGAACTGATGCTGAGTGAAGGGAAAAAACAGGATAAACGTTGCTTGTATATCCATATTCCTTTTTGTCGTGTGCGTTGTACTTTCTGTAATTTTTTCCAAAATGCGGCAAGTCGCAAATTGGTAGACGAGTATTTCGATGAATTGATGGTCGAGCTCAAGCAAAAAGCCAAAACACCATGGGCACAGTCTGGGTTGTTTCATGCCGTTTATATCGGTGGGGGAACTCCAACCGATTTGTCGCCTAAACAAGTCGAGCTACTAGGCAAGGCTGTGCGCCAATACTTCCCACTCGCCAATGATGTTGAAATTACTCTAGAAGGGCGCATCAACCGATTCGGTGATGACATGTTCGATAGTGCAATTGAAGGCGGCTTCAACCGTTTCTCATTTGGTATTCAGAGTTTCAACACCAAAGTACGACGCAGCGCGAATCGTTTAGATGACCGTGAAGTGATTCTTGAACGTATCAGCTCTTTGAGCCGCACTGAGCAAGCACCGGTCGTTCTCGACTTAATATATGGAGTGTCGTACCAATTGATGGATGTGTTCCTACAAGATCTAGAAGACTACATGGCGACGGGGACACACGGTATTGACCTTTATCAACTGACTGTTGGAGGCAGTGCTCCTATGCTTAATCTGGTTGAGAATGGGAGGATCCCACCGCCGGCTAATACGCCAGATAAGTCAAACATGTATTTAGCAGGCGTTCAGCTTATAGCTAAGCACAAAGTTAAGCAGCTGAGCGTCAATCACTGGACTCGCGACAACCGTGAACGCAGCATTTACAACAGTTTAACGAAAACCTATGCCGAGGTATTGCCTATTGGTTGATGTGCCGGTGGCAATAACGGTGGGTATGATGTGATGCAACATCGAACTTTAGACAGCTACATGGAGTCTATTAAGCAAAGTCAATTACCAATTGCCATGATGACTAAACAGAGTGCCTTGGAACCGATGTTTTCCACATTAAAGGCCGGCTCTGACTCTGGTGTGGTTAGAAGAAGCACACTTCCAAGTTTTATGTGACAAGATACCTTTGATTACTTGAAACCTCTATTCGAACATTGGGAACAGAATGGTTTGGTTGAGCTTTCAGAAGATTATCTGGGTCTTACTATCGCTGGCAGCTTTTGGGCAGTAAGCCTAGCTCAGAGTGTTATTCAAGTGCTTAACGGCGAGTATCAGGCTACAAACACAGCCCCGAAAGCAGCCGCAGCGGGTGTTCATCCGCACGCGAGTTTGAAGCACGCTTAATATAGAATTTTCATTTTTTAACTTACGTAATTACTTTTTTATAGGGAATATATCCAATGACAGATACAACATTAGAAGTAACAGAAACTCTAGAGCAACGTGTCGCACACATCCTAGAAGAAGAACCAAAACTGCTGCCAACTGCTATTGCAGAGAGGCTTGGCGTTTCAGAGGTTGAAGTCGTCGCTGCTTTTCCAAACGACATGGCAGTGATGCTAGATGGCAGCCGCGCTCAAGAAATTTTGGAAGGCTTAGTGGGTTGGGGACCAGTTACCACGATCGTGCACTCATTTGGCTCTATCTTTGAAGTAAAGGCGCCGTTCCCTAAAGGTAAAGTAGCGCGTGGCTACTACAACTTGATGGGTAAAGATGGCGAGCTTCACGGTCACCTTAAGTTAGACAATATCAAACACATCGGTTTGGTGAGCAAAGCGTTCATGGGGCGTGAAAGCCATTACTTTGGTTTCTTCAGTGAAACAGGTGAGAACATTTTCAAGATTTACCTAGGCCGAAATGAAAAGCGTGAGCTTATCGCCGACCAAGTAGAACGCTTCAAAGCACTAAAAGAACAAGCTTAAGAAAAGCCAGCAGCAGTTAATAAAACATTCATGCTCGAGGACCATATAGATTAATGGTCGTTGTGAATCGCCACTAGGGTCGCTCAGCCTCGAGCAAACATAATAAATCAGAGAAAGCGAAGTAAGGAATTACCCATGGAACAACAAGTAAAACAAGAACGTCTACAAGGTCGCCTAGGTCCAGAAATTAAAGAGTTTCGCCAAGAGCGCCGTACCCTTCAACTGGCAACGGTTGATGAAGAGGGCCGCCCGAACGTGAGCTACGCGCCTTTCGTTCAAAACCAAGAAGGTTACTTTGTTCTAATTTCTGATATTGCTCGTCACGCTCGTAATTTGAAAGCGAACCCTCAAGTTTCTTTGATGATGATTGAAGATGAAGAGAGCTCAAAGCAGCTATACGCGCGTAAGCGTTTAACGTTTGATGCGCAAGCAAGTGTTGTTGATCGTGAAACTGAGCTTTGGACTCAAGTGATTGGCCAGATGCAAGAGCGCTTTGGCGAGATCATTGATGGCTTGAGCCAACTTCAAGATTTCTCTTTATTCAACTTGAAAGCAGAGAACGGCCTGTTCGTTAAAGGTTTTGGTCAAGCATACCAAGTATCTGGTGATGACCTAGTTGACTTTGTTCACCTGCAAGAAGGTCACAAAAAAGTATCGAACGAGTAATCCCATTTAAAGGATTACTAAGAGGCCTTCCATTTCGGAGGGCTTTTTTCGTTTGATTGCCTCTGTTATTTCATCTGTAAACCAAGAAATTGAGTGCCATTGAGATGATAAAAGCAGACTCAACTAAAGGTTTTGCTATATTGGCGTCTGATTAATAGTGATGTGTAAGGGTCGCTACGTGAAACCAGTGAGTCGAGATTGGGACGAGTTCTGTTATCCATTTATTTATGAAGACAGTCCTATCTGTGATTTTGAGATTCTATCGGATGAACTCTGTTGTCAAATTGGATTGGTGATGTCTCTAGAGTTAGAACCACAATTTCGTGAGTAAGAGCTATTCTATGCCAAAAAGCTCTATGCCGAAAAAGAAAGACGAACGTTTATTCCTTTTCTGATTAATCGATGAAAGCCTTAGAAGCTAAACTATCAAGCATGATGCTTTAGCTCCTAAGATAGAGTTTAAGCGTTCGTAGAGGCGTCGTCTAAGGCTTTTGCGCCACGCAGCATGGCTTCGATTAATTCACCTGCATTGAATTTCTCAAGCGCTTCGTGGGCACCAACTTGATTAGCACGAT
>JAYYSE010000033.1:0-10798 GCA_036126475.1 Pseudomonadota bacterium
TATAAAAAAGATTCTTTTAAGCCAGCCCAGTCAATGTGGACTGGGCTTTTTTGTATCTAATTGCTTTGAATATGCTCAGGCCAGATCAACCCTGTCAAAGGCGAGCATTAAGTGGTACTGGGATTCGATCAGTATTGAGTAGAGTGAAAAAGGAGGAGGGAAATTACATTGCAAGTTGTAAGTCGAGCTCAATCGGTTGTGGCATCGCTAAGTGGTAACCCTGGAACATATCGAATCCTAATGCCTGCATACGTTGTAGCTGCTGAGTTTCAATACCTTCAATCACCGTTTTCGCGTTGATCGACTCTGCTAGAGAGTGCAAGTTCTATATCGGAGGTGTCGCCATCCTCAAACTTAAGTATGACAGAGCGGTACCCGTTCCAAAGCCTCTACGCCTATCTGACACATTGAACGGTCAAATATAGGTTGATAGACGCTTCTTAGAGTGAGGTCTTGATATTTGGCAATAAACAGCATATCGGCACCTACTGATATGCAGCTATTAAATTCACTTCTGTCTGATAAAATTATATTCGCTAGTAAGGGGGGGGGATTCATTGACGAACATAAAAGTTACGGCTGTCACAATATTGACAGATGAAAGTAAATTGTCAATTGATAAAAACTCATTTGCCGGGTCAATGTGAAAATAAATATAATTTACGAAAAATCAGCATTATAATTGATGTTGTTCATTAAAATTAATCATAATTTATAGTTTTTATGGTTTAATAGACTGAGTAACATTAGCCATATCACGATGCGCCAATTTAAGGTAGCACGGGCTATAACAGCAAAGTAGGGTTAAAGGGCTAGATTATGGATGAATGTCAAAGTTGTAAAATCTAACAGGTTGAATTTTTCATAGAAATGATATCTACTTTTAAAAATATATTCAAAATAACAAGTTGTTATTATTTAACCTAAGTTAACTTTTGGATAATAATGAGCGCATGAATAATAGATTTTTGTAAAATATTGGTATGAAGCTCTAGAGTTTTTATTTTAAGTTCAAAGATAAAAAATTGGCCGATATTTTATTGCCACTGAAGTACAGCATAAAGCTGCAGGTACTTGCGTACTAATTTCTGATTACCTGAACGTTTTAAGGGATGGCCAAATTTTATAAAACAAGGGCTAATCCTAAAGTTACTATTTAAGTCAGCCGCGAATTGAGAATCGCTCTCTCGAAGTGTAATACCTTGCTGGCTGTATTCGTTTATCTCATCAGGCAACTCGCCCATCCACCAGTGCAGTAACTCTCCACTATTCTTGCTGCGGCTAATCCAATGGTCAGAAACGATAATTAAAAGGTCATTGGGTTGAATTGCAAATCCGTACTCCTGTTGCCAGTTATGAATATCCAACATCAATTTTTTTCGACAGGTCTTTCCTGCGCTGACCATATGATGGCTTATCATCCAAACGGTCCCGATCTCAGAAGAGATTCGAAAGTGTCGTGGGTTATCTCCAGAAGAAAGCATATCTAAAGGGCTGATGTTACTTGCATGATTAAAGCTAATGAGGGTGTGTTCCATTCGGCGTGCAAATGCTTTGCCTATGTGATGTTCACTGATCCCTTGGTTGTGCACAGTAGGGTAATGGTGTTCACAAAGCTTTAGGCAATCGTCTTGAAACTGATTAACGCTTTTAATCACGAGATCTAATAACAATGAAGTTCCCCATACATGGTTACTATCTTACTGATGGGCAATAGTACGGTAATTGATGTGTCATTACCTATTAGCAAAGTACTAGTTCTTGATCCCTATATCAAAAATAGCGTTTACCGAGCGATTTTCTGGATAGCACTGGCACTTCGTAGGTCTGTATTCTAAATTATGAGGAATTCTAATCAGTTAGAATGATTTGGTTAGTTAGCTCAGTAGATGCGAGCTAACGCAAGCTTAGTCAGTTAATCACAATTCTTCTACTTACATTTTATTTGGACACGTTAATGACCATTCAATTAGATTCGAAACAGAAGTCAGAACTTACCCATTCGCTTCAGAAGTACCTTCAGGATGAACTTGATGTGGAACTTGGTCATTTCGACGGTGAATTCTTGGTTGACTTCATCAGTAAAAAGTTTGGTGCGGTCTACTACAACAAGGGGATAGAAGACGCACAAAAGGTCATGGAGCGGAAGATGATGGATATCTCAGATGAACTGTATGAGATTGAACAAATCGTTGAAATCTAAAGTCGTTCCCAAACTTGTTCAAACATTTTGAATAACTCGTTTAATATGAAATGATGTTACCAATGTAAAGCTTGGTAAATACTATGTTACATAAGTTGAGTGTGGGGTACGCTTTGAAAATTATACGACTTGTTAACTCTCGGAATAGATGTATGGAAAACAACGTTAGAAATTACAACCCTTTAGCAAAAGCGATGCATTGGATTTCAGCGCTAACAATTTTTGGTTTATTTGGCGTTGGCCTGTGGATGGTTGACCTTTCATATTACAGCGAGTGGTACAAAACAGCACCAGACTACCACCGTTCGGTAGGCATTGTTTTGGCTGTTGTTACTGTCGTTCGCTTGGTTTGGAAGTTAGTTACCGCGTCACCGAAAGTGGAAGGCAAGGCTTACGAAGTTGTAGCTGCGAAGATTGCTCATGGCTTTATGTACCTTAACTTAGCGGTTTTATTTATTTCTGGTTATTTGATTTCTACATCAGATGGTCGTGGGATCGATGTTTTTAATTGGTTCACCGTGCCTAGTGTGGGCGAACTATTTGCAAACCAATCTGATCTTTCAGGAACGGTTCACTACTATGCTGCCTGGGTACTGATCATTATGGCATCAGTACACGCCTTAGCGGCGATAAAACACCACGTTATCGACAAAGACGATACGCTACGAAAAATGATAGGAGCTTCAAAATGAAAAAGTCAATTATCGCTACAGGATTAGCATTCGCTATGGCAATGCCTTTCGCTGCTAACGCTGCTGAATACGTGATTGATACAAAAGGTGCACACGCATCAGTTAACTTTAAAGTTAGCCACCTAGGTTACAGCTTTATCCAAGGTCGTTTTAACACATTTTCTGGTTATTTCTCGTATGACGAAAATAACGTTGAAGCATCAAAAGTAAACGTTGTTGTTGATACAACGAGTCTAGACTCTAACCACGCTGAGCGTGATAAGCATATTCGAAGCTCTGACTTCATTGACGCTGGCAAGTTCTCAGACGCTAGATTCAACAGCACGAAAGTTGTTGATAAAGGCGAAGGCAAACTTGAAGTAATGGGTGATCTTAAACTTCACGGCGTAACCAAGCCAATCGTTATCGAAGCTGAATTCATCGGTGCCGGTCAAGACCCATGGGGTGGTGATCGTGCTGGTTTCGTTGGTACAACTCGTCTAGAACTTGCTGACTTCAACATTCCAGTAATGGGTGCTTCAAGCTATGTAGATATGGATCTACACGTTGAAGGTATCAAGAAGTAATCTCACGATTAGTGGTCCCTTGTAGGTATCAATCTTTTAGCGAATATCAAAGTTCACGAGATACCTAAACATGACAATTAGAAATAGAGAAAGGCGCAAAGTATTCACTTTGCGCCTTTTTATTAACGTAAATGGAAACGTGTTTTAATCTGTGTTGTGTCAAATCTTTAGTCGCGTTTTAAGCCACCATTTACTATTTGCCAATCAACGTTGCTATGACTGATTCATTGACGTAATCGACTAATCCCTAATCGATTAACTTTACCTTCGCACATCGCATCGCTAGCTAAATTCTACCTAGCTAAACCGTTGTAAGTTTGACGATTAACTAGTTATTCTGTTTCTAATTCAGCTTCAGCAACCACGTTTAAACGGTCACCGTAAATAGGGCGAAGTGCTTGCATCACTTCAGTTCGAGTCAGAACACCCACCATTACACCGTTTTCTAATACTGGAAGCATGTGTGGTTGGCTTACTTTCATCGCTTTAGCTCGTTCTTCTAGAGAAAGAGAAGTCAGTCGAGTCGAGAAGCCCATGCTAGTAGTAGGGCACAGATGCTCCTTGTCGATACGTAGGCACTCAGCCACATCAACTAGATTGTCGTTTGCATCGATGGACACAACGTCATGGCTCATTAGGTCTACGACTTTTTGGCCTTTAGTTGGGATGTAGTCTTGGCATCATAAATCACCCATTTGCGAAGCGTGAACGTGTCAGCTTGGCACAGTTAGATCAGGCAAAATGGTTTTGCGTGAACACGGCTCTGGTACCCGCAAAGTTTTTGATAGCTCTATTCATCACTTAATTGGTGATCTCGATGTCGAGCCGTTTCTTGAATCAGGCCAATTGGTTACTTTAAATGTGCCCGAGCTCGAAATGGAACGAACGCTTTCATTCATTTGGCGTGCAGACATGGCAGAAAACCCGCTTGCTGAATGTATCAAGCGCGAAGGCAAGCTCATGATGAAAGGCAAACCGTCAGTTCTTTAGTAGCTATTCAATACCAATAAAAATAACCAAATATGTTGAATAAGCGATTTCGGTCTCTATTTAGTGATATATGCTCATTTGCGTACATTATTAATGTGATTGAGATCACCAAAAAGGAGGCGTTCTTACCATAGTATGTTTACTTGATTTTAGGTGAGGCTAAAACCGGTTGCGTTGAATAACGTAATTAGGCTTTAGAAATAGTATGAGTACATTAGTCGCGATTTCATTAACAACAGGTATTTTGTCAGGTCTTTGGGGATGGATCGCTGTCTCTTTTGGCTTATTGTCATGGGCGGGCTTCTTAGGTTGCACCAGTTACTTTGCTTCGCCAATCGGTGGTGTTAAAGGGTTGGCGGGTAGCTTATTAACCAACATGACAGGCGTATTCTGGGCAATGGTAATCATCGAAAGCTCAACCTTCGCTGGGTTAGAGATTCTTGGCTATGTAATTACTGCTATTGTCGCTTTCTTTATGTGTATTCAAGCAAAACAAGCGTGGTTGGGATATATCCCAGGAACCTTCATTGGTTGTTGCGCGACGTTTGCTGCAGGTGGTGATTGGCAACTGGTTGTGCCTTCTTTACTGCTTGGTGGCATATTTGGATACTTGATGAAAGCAACGGGCTTATGGCTTCACGCAAAATCAACTCAATCTTCGGAAGTGGTTAAACAACACGCTAAGCAAGCGAAAGCCTAACGAATACGTTAAGCAATGATGCTCAAGTTACTGTGAACTCTTGCAAGATAACCCCCCAATTAATTTGTATATCAATTTGTACAGGCACACCATTTGATGTGCCTTTTTTGTTTTTGGTGGTTATAAGAATCCAATAAGCTTTTTTGCAGAAGGACTGATACCATCTTTCAGAGAAGCTAAAGGCCTAGGTATTCCCGTTTGCCATGGTGATCACTCGTTTCAACGTCCACCTCAACAGCAGTGGGATACATTCTTGGCCGCGATTTTCGCAATGCGAAACAATCGCCAAAGCGAGGTCAGGTTTTGCATGTTTCTTCAAAACTTTAGCCACCACTTTTTTCGGTGGAATAGGGTGGTCATATGGGATCTTAACCATGTCCCTGAAAAAGCTTTCAAACCCATTCATATACAAATAATGTTCGATGTCTTTATCAGGTAGCTCGGTTAAGCGATGTCGCTCTTGGTCGTTACCGAGCTTAGAGTGAACTGTTGCGGCGTACTTTTTACCTGCGGCATCACCATCGGTAACCACATGCCAATCAATACCAAACTCTTGTGCGACTTTAATTAGCGCTTTTAATCCAGACTGAGCAAACTCAATTATCTGTACACCTTCAGCAGCAAGGTTATATCCGCATTGGTTGGCTAATTCGTTAAACAGCCAAACCTCTGTTTCACCTTCGACTAACAACCAACATCGAGCAAACAGTGCACCAGATCGGTGGAATCGAATATGAAAACCAATTCTCCTTAATTCATCTTTACTGAAGTGATTCATGTTCAATTGATTTGCGATGGTTTTGTCTGATTGACGAACCAAACGGCGAATTGATTGTAATGGAACAGCTGCAAGCAACTCACCACTATTAGTAGTAAGGATTTTCTGCATCGGCAGCTTTTGTAATAGGCTCCAAGCTCTTGCTAGATGAGTAGGGTGCAATCGACCCTCTGGATCTTCTAAGATCAAAAGTGGGCGTGCACAACGCCTCAATTGGTTTGGCCCTTTAGCTTGAAGGTAAGCGTTTAATAAACCCATGAACAACAGGCGTGTTTGTTTATTATTGGTTTCTTCTACGAGCTGGTGGATACTCTGGTCGTTAGCACCAGCAGAATAGAGCAATCCATCTCTCTGTTTTCTTGGATTACGGCGAGAACTACTTTTGAAAGAGAAATAGTGTCCAACCAAGCTTTGCATAGACTGTAAGCTACTGCGCATTTCACCTTTGTTTACATGACCAGGGATCGCCATTAGACGACGGCAGGTATTATCGATTCGCTTTTCGATTCTAGCTTGGCGCGCGTTACCATTATTGCCATTGCCATTGCCATTGCCATTGCCATTGCCATTGCCATTGCCATTGTTTGAATTTCCGTTCCCGTTTGGCGTGACCGACTTAGCGTTGAAAGGGCGATCAAAATGCCTTGCATCGCGTAAGCGAATGACCGGATGCAAGGTCATTAATTCTTGTGCGAGCTTTTCTGAATGGTGCAGTTTGAGAGGATTACCATCTAACCCTAAGAATGCATAGTGGGTGGTGGTTTCGTATTGCTCCAACGTCGCGCTGATTCGGTAATAAATGCGACAAACACCAAATTCATCTTGGACCCAGATGGGCTTGAGCTTGCGGTAACGGCCTGCATTCAATTCGCTCTTGTCGTTGGCTTTGAGCGACAGGACGATTTGGAGATGTTGAGACTGCGGGTGTGAAACTGAGTAATCGACATGAAAATCGGTCATTTCAAAGTGGTATGGCACACCGTCTGAAGGAAGTACGACGGAAAGGGCATCCAGTAATGAAGACTTACCCCAAGTATTTTCACCAATAAGCGTGGTTAGCTCGTCAAACGCCAATGACATGCGTTTGATACCTCGAAAGCCAGAAATCTCGATTCTTTCTAGTTGCATAGGCTTACTCCTAACGGAAGGCTCTGCTAATTGTTTGAAAGCTAACAGATATATTTAATCATAATCGAAAAATAGATAATCGGTATGCTCGTCTGTCACAAAACCCACTCTTTGTTTATACGCCGCAAAATGAGGTTTTTGATCTATATCGAGTATTTTTTTGCAGTGCAGTTTCATAAAATTCACGATTCTGTCATGATTCCCGACCTAGTATGAAGGGACAAAGAGAGAAGAAAATATGACTAAAAAGAATAAGCCAACAAAGATTGTGTTGGCACACATCAACGACACCCACTCATACTTTGAACCAACGTCATTACAGCTATCACTTAAAATGAATAACCACATCATTGAACCTTATGTCAGTGCTGGTGGTTTCGCTCGAATTGCAACACGCTTTAAACAGATTCAACAAGACGCCCAACGACAAAAGGTTGGAACCCTTTTCCTTCACGCTGGGGACTGCTTTCAAGGCACTTTGTACTTCTCACTCTTCAAAGGTAAAGCCAACGCCGATCTACTGAATGCGCTGAATATAGACGCAATGACCCTTGGTAATCACGAATTGGACATGGGTAATGAACCTGTTGCTATGTTCGCAAAGAAGATCCAATTTCCATTCTTAGCTGGTAACTGGAATTTGTCGAATGAGGATATCAATAAAACTCATACGTTAGCGGACAACGAAATTGTTAAACCTTACTTAACTGAAACACGAAGTGCTTCTTTTATAACGAAGGAGTTCGATGGCGAAAAAGTCGCTATTTTCGGATTGAGTATCGACAAGATGGCCAGTATTGCCAACCCTGATATCGATACACCATTTGAAAATGCGCTAGAAACTGCGAAAGCGACAATAGAACAGATTCATAAAGCCGGTATCAATAAAATTGTTTTACTCAGTCACCTTGGTTATGAAGCCGATTTAGAGCTTGCGGCTAATGTTTCTGGTATTGGCGTGATTGTTGGCGGGCACAGCCACCGATTACAAGGTGATTTCTCGGGTATCGGCCTGATTAAGGACGATGACTACGGCGTTAAAGTGGGCGATACCTACGTCGTGCAAGCTGGCTTTCACGCAATGAGCCTCGGCCATTGCGAAATAGAGTTTGATACACAGGGTAAAGTGATTCAGTTCAACGGTAAAAATGAATTACTGTTAGGGCGTCGATTATTTATAGATGCTAAGTTGAGTGAGGTTGGGCAGGACGATGCTCATGATATGGCGTTTGAGTATCTTAATAATCACCCGAACATATCGGTGTGTAAGAAAGATCCTGAGCTGCAAAGCATCCTTACGGATAAGTATCAGCCTAGGGTCAGTAAACTGCAGCAACAAGTAATTGCTCATGCAGACACAAAGCTTCGCCATGTTCGAATCCCTGACGAAAATGGACCGAGCCAACTAGCACCGCTCGTCGCACAATCATTCCATTATTTTATGAACCAAAAAGGTCATCGGGTAGACTTCGCCATCCATAACTCTGGTGGGGTAAGAAACTCACTCAATAGCGGTGATGTGTCCGTTGCCGATATTGCTGGAAAGCTACTACCGTTTGCCGTACCTATTGGAATATATGATATAAGAGGCGAGACCATTGCCGCTATGCTAGAAGGTGCCATTAATAATGCGTTGGATAACGGCTTAGTGGGGACAGGATCTGGCAGCTTTCCTTATACCCATAACTTAAGGTTTTGTTACCACAAAGAAGCGCCAATCGGGCATCGTATTCATCACTTGGAAATTCATTCAGAAGAGTCAGGTTGGCAGCCAGTTTCCCGTGAACGTATTTATCGAGGCGCATCTTCGGCTTACACAATGAAAGGGAAAGAGGGTTACAACGCTGTACTGGATATGATTGGTGACGGTATCGTAACGACTTATTCGATGGCCGACTGCTTTATTGCGTTTTTAAAAGACAATCCAGAGTCACTAAAATACAACGAGCCACTAAATTGCATGGAGTGTTTTAGGTAAACATCTGCAAAATGAACCATTTATAAAATTGGCACTGTTTATGCTTAGTTTCTATGGCAAGTTCCTGTGGAGGCAAAGCATGAATAGGAAAGATTGGTTGGATGCAGCCGCTGTTGTTGGCTGGGTTTCTGTTTGGTCTGCATTAGTATATTTCGTTCCAATGGCGGGGATATAGCATACCTAGGCTCAGTATCTTAACGTGTTGTTAGTTTGCTTCAGAGCGAGCTAACAGCATGAGTGGTGTTGTCGGAATCAATACGAGTTTCGTATTGATAACGGGCGCAAATAAAAAAGAAGCGTTTTGCTTCTTTTTTATTCATTCAGTTTTTTAGTCATTTCTGAAAATTTACCTAGACGAAACAAAGTTTGCGGAATATTATCCATGCGTTTGGGGAGTAGTTAGCGCAAGTTTACGTATCGTCATCTCGTTAGGCCAAGTGTCTATCCGGTGCGTAAAGGTGAAATCCCGTATTTCATTTCAACGAGACCAACGCAATCACAGTCAAGATCCGTTGTGGACCTTGATATGCTTTGTTTGCGGAAGGTCTTTGCCCAGTTCTTCCGCCCGGAGGAATCATGAACTCAACTCAACCTCTTTTAACTACCAATAGTGAATCCTTTTTTTATCGCCAATCATAACCACCTATGTGGGATTTTCCTACTGACGGTCGTTCTCGTCTCTATTGATCTCTATCAGACTCGTGGAGGTAACGTCACAATCCGAAAAGCGGCAATCTGGAGTGTTTTCTGGTTCTTGCTAGCATTCTTGTTTGCAGGTTCTATCTACCTGTTTTGGGATATTTACGCGCCAAACAGTGATTACACTGCACAGAAAGCGACCGTATCATTTATTACTGGTTACTTGTTGGAAAAATCACTTAGTGTCGATAATTTACTCGTGTTTGCGATGATCCTCGCGCAATACCAAGTTCCTGAACATCTAAGACCTCGTGCACTTCTTTGGGGGGTATTAGCGCGTTGGTGTTACTTGCAATCATGATCGCGTTAGGCGCGCAATTACTCACTGAATACCACTGGGTGCTTTATGCATTTGCAGCGTTCCTAATCGTTACAGGTTTCAAACTAGCATTAGACAATGGCGAAGAGGAGAGTGTGAATACACTACCTGAAAAGCTACTTCGTAAAATTATGCCAGTGACAGAAGATTTTCATGGCCCAGCTTTTTTGATGATAAAACAAGGTGCAAAATGTGTGCTGACACCAATGATGTTGGTGATAGGTGCGATAGCTGTGATGGACGTAATGTTCGCTTTGGACTCTATACCAGCGATCTTCGCGGTAACTCAAGAACCATTCCTTGTACTTGCAGCTAACGTCTTTGCATTACTTGGCCTGCGTTCTCTGTATTTTGTACTGCAAGGAATGATGGACAAGCTCATCTTCTTAAAACCTGCACTATCATTCATCATGGTGTTCATTGGTGTGAAAATGCTACTGGTTGATAGCGAGTGGGCTATCCCGACACACTGGTCTCTAGCGGTATTGGTTTCTACCATGACGATTGCGGTTATAGCGTCGATTTACGCAAAGAAGCCAGCTACAAAACAAGTAAGTTGAAACAAATATAACTTATCGAAAACTCGATAAGTTATACGTGATCAATGAAACAAGAAATTTATTTATGTAAATGTTTTGTGATGCCGACCACCTTCACTTGTAGTCTTTTTAGACTAAATTCATGATTTAAGCATTGTTGTGAATTATTAGTCAGATTTGTTGAATAGGTATTTTGAAGTGTTGTT
>JAYYSE010000034.1:0-66268 GCA_036126475.1 Pseudomonadota bacterium
GTGATATTGAATTCGCGGTATCACGGATAAATTATCGACCCAAAAAGTGTTTAGACTTCAAGCAACCAGCGATTGTCTTTAAAGAAATGGTATTGGCTGCTTGATATTGGAGAGTGTCGCACTTCGCAGTTGAATTCGGGCTTATCGATTCTATCTCTCTGTTTTAATTTACGTTTCGTTGCACTAATTTTCATGCCTTTAGCAACTTGTGAACACTGACCTTGTAATATTTTTAACAACTGAGATCCCACCCAATTTTCTACTAGAGTGTCATCTTTTTTAAAAAACTGTCGGGCAGCTTTCCATACATATTCTGTAACATGAATAAAATCCATGATAATGGTTGCCTTAATCCCCTGTGATTTCATGACTTTTTAATCGCTTTTTGTTGGCTAGGTAATCCATCGATTAACACCACCCACTGTCTTTTTTGCTCTGGGTCGCGCTGTTTTGCTTCCGCAAATGCTTCTTCAATGACTTGTATGGCTGGTCTTTCAAGGCTTGCCCAAACACGCTTATTGCAATTTTTGGGCCTCGGTAGCTTCACGACATTATCACTCTGAGATGGCGTCATGACTGTTTCAGGTGTTTGCAGATAAGGTAAAATACTATACACAGCAGCGACTTGTGCCATGCGTTTCTTATTTTTCTTTTCACCTGGACTCATGCGACTCGTTAACTTATGAGGTTGAGTTTTCGCGGCGCGTTTCTTTCGTGTTACCTCTGTGAGACTATCTGGGCGCATATTAATCCCTTTACCATCGAGTGTGATGATAAGTAGACTATTTGAGTCTTCTGGTTGCTGCGGTTGTGTATAAAAAGCTTCAAAATCTTGAGCTGCATCTTTTACGATATTTAAACACTGTCGCTTACTGACTTTTCTCGCTGTGGTTTCATCTAATGTACTGACAGTATTATCAAAAGCACATTTGATTGACTCATTCACAACACGTTTGCGCAGACCGTCTGAAAATTGGTCTTGCGATAAATTGAGCGCTTTATCCATGGGGAAGAGGCTTTTTTGTTGGCGTTGACTATAGCCTTTACGGCGAACCACAACATCACCAAATAGACTGCTCAAAGTGCGCTGTGTATCTTGCCTGACATGATTCAGTTCCACATGATTTTTGGAGGTGACTTGCACACGTTGTTCATCAATGGACTTTGTATCCAGTGTACCTTGTAATAAAAATCGCAGAAGCTCATTGCCAGTGACTTGAATGTACTGCTCTATCTCGCTGTGTTCAGCATTTTGCATCTCATTTGAAAGAAGTTTTCTGATGATATCTTCGAATATCTGTTGAGCATCAGAAAAGAGTGATAAATCGCATGAATGGATGTAGTCTAACTGCATAAAGGGGTCTTTTTGTCTGGTTGTTGTTTTTGTCGATATATAACTAATACAAAATGACCCCTTTTGCATTTCTAATTCAAATTAAGCTATTGATCTGTAATGATCTAATCTTCTAAATCGTCGTTCTAAACGATCTACACCCATTGACGAAGCGAAGGCATCCGCCCACCTTCGGGTCTTTCCCACTTTCAATCTCATTAATAAACTGATTCGCAAGTTTTCGATAAATGCTCATGGTAACGGTTGTGGTTAACTGTACTGGCTTTTGTTTAAAAAATTGTATCTGTACCTGTTTTGTTGTTCAAGGGATACTTTTTTAAAACAAAAGAGGGGGACAGTATGAAAAGAAATGATTTGTTGCTAGCGGTATTGGTGATGGCAATCTGGGGATTCAATTTCTCGATGATCAAAATGGGTGTAACCAATGTTCATCCGTTGCTGGCAGCGGCCGCGCGTTTCGCGCTAGCCGTGATACCAGTGATATTTTTTGTCGCAAGGCCGAATGTCGCGTGGCGTTATCTCGTAAGTTATGGCTTTGTGTTCGGGGTTGGTATCTGGGGCATGGCATCATGGTCGATCACAGCTGGCCTCTCATCTGGGCTTTCGTCAGTATTGCTTTCAAGCAATGTGCTTATTGGAATGGCTGTTGGGGTATGGGTTTTCAAAGAGAGTGCGTCGGTTCGTAAGTTAATTGGTGCGATGTTAGCCCTGTGTGCACTTGCAGTTTTAGTCTCAGCGGCGAAAGGGAATGTTACCGTTAATGGCGTTATCTTGATTATGATTGCAGCGTGCAGTTGGACCTTAATGGGCGTCATTGTTAAGGCTTCCAAAACTAGGCAGGCGTTTGCGTTTAATGTGTGGGGAATGTTGTTTGCACCAGCGCCGTTGGTGTTGTTTGCTGTGATGTTACACGGAGATAAAATCATTTGGCAGGGGATTGAACAATGGGATTGGAACACAACGATTGCGGTGCTGTTTCAGGCTTATCCAACCACGCTATTTGGCTATTGGGTGTGGAACAAGTTGTTAATCCAATATCCATTAAGCACGACAGCACCGTTAACCTTGCTGGTGCCAGTCTTCGCGCTGATCAGCGGATACTTTATGTATGACGAAGTGTTGTCACTCGCTCAAGTTGTGGCATCGGTGTTGTTCTTAATCGGGATTGGTTTGATCGTTAAATCTGCAAAAGCGGTGAGTAGCGGCAGATCAGGTGAAAGAGAAACGATTGGTGTCGGTAAACTAACGTAGTGATGTTTACTCCAATGTCTAAAAAGCCCTATGAATGTTCTATTTCATAGGGCTTTAGTTTTAATTATCGATGGATCGAACTTAGTTAACAAGACAATCTAGAAGCTGGCTTTCCAGATCACTCTCTATGTCCTGACCAATGACTTCAATTCTGGTTTCACTGCACTCATCGAGTTCTGATTCGGTCAAACCATCCTCTGTTAAGTTGTAGCCAAAGATACCATTTGGAGTAATGAACACGGCCTTCATACGCTCAACTTTCAAGCCGACTAGAAAGTGTCGTAAACGCTGGTGATCAAACAGTTTATCAGCTGCAAATCGCCATCCAATACTCTCGAAGCCTTCACCTTGGTTGGTCGCTTTGAGCATGCCACTTTCTGGCATCGGTAGTTCAGATGTAAGTGGTTTATCTTGTTTGTGAGCATGGTGATGATGGTGCCCATGAGCTTGTTGATGATAAAAACTACTGCTTCCATCAAACTCGTCGTATGGGATCTTACCGTGATGAGCAAAGATCAGCTTAGTATCAGGGTGACAAATCTGAGCAACGTACTCGGCAAGCTTTTCTGCATCCCCCTTGTTATAAAGGTCTACTTTATTGCCGACGATCGTATCCGCAATGGTAATTTGTTGGTTGAAAGTATCGTGGTCAGAATAACGAGTATCAGACAGCTTGCGAGCATCGACCAAGGTGATGTTCTTTTGCAGTGATAGCACTTTCCGATAATGTTCAGCAGATAATACTTCTAACACTTCTTTTGGGTGGCCAAGCCCAGTAGGCTCAATCAGTAAGCGGTCTGGCTTCGCCTCAGAAAGCAACTGATTGAGTGCTATCTGCATCGGTAGCCCCGCTGCACAGCACATGCAGCCACCGGGTACTTCGCGAATAAAAACTTGCTGTTGTTTGGTTTGATTGCCTTCGAATAAACTCCCATCAACGCCAATTTCACCAAACTCATTCACCAAAATAGCCCAATTCTCATCGGCTGGTTTGTGCTTAATTAAGTTAAGAATCGCAGAGGTTTTTCCTACTCCGAGAAACCCAGTAATAATGTTGGTCGGAATCCCAAGCAAGGGGGATTTATTAGAGTTCATCAGCAATCCTTCTATAGCCTTGAACAAGAGTATGGTTGGCAGAGACAACCGATTCTGAAAACGCCGAGTATTCTGGTGGTACTTTTGAAATGCTGTTTAGATCAAAGCCTGAGCCTATGTTGGTCATCGGTGGTACATGAAAATTCTCAGTAAGGTCGAGTCCGTCCACCACGCAGTTATGACGAATCACGCAACCTTTACCAATGACAGCATTGAAAACGACAGAGTTGAAGCCGATAAAGACATTGTCACTGACTTCACAAGGCCCATGGATAATGGAGCGGTGAGCGATAGAGGAGCGTGCTCCTATGGTTACCGCAGCACCGGCCTTCGAATGGATAACCACACCATCTTGAATATTGGTGTCGCGCTTAATCATAATAGCTTCCATATCGCCGTGTTCATTAACCTCATCGGCACGTATAACGGCATAAGGACCAATAAACACGTTGTCTTCAATGATGACCTTGCCACAAATAATGGCTGTTGGATCAATGAAGGCGGTTTCACATACGTTTGGCATATGACCGTTAGGGTTTCTTCTTAACATATTGATTTCTTTTTATTGATGGTAATAACTGCTGAACTAGCGCTCAAATGACAACCTCATTGCTGGAGAGTGAGTTGTATCTTGGATCAAGTTTGAATCTGCATGGCTATAAACCTCGGTGCCATTTACCCAAGTATGTTTGATCTGGGAAGAGAACTCGTGACCAGTGAATGGAGACCAAGCACATTGATAAAGGTTGTTTTCCTCATCAACTAATGTTGATGCTTTTGGGTCGACGAGTACTAAGTCTGCGAAGTAGCCTTCACGAATATAACCGCGCTCTTTTATCGCATAACGAATGGATGGGTTATGTGCTGTTTTCTCTACGACTTGTTCTACGGTCATGGCTCCGGCATGTACGTGGTCAAACAGAGTCAGGAGGGCGTGTTGTACAAGGGGTAAACCGGCAGGCGCTTGTTCATAAGGAACTTGTTTTTCTTCCCATGTGTGAGGAGCATGGTCTGTGGCGATGATGTCTATTTGATTGGTGCTAAGGGCGGCAAGTAGTGCTTCTCTATCACTTGGAAATTTGATGGCTGGGTTGCATTTGATTTGGTTGTCTAATCTTGGGTAATCTTCAGTACTGAACCAAAGGTGATGAACACACGCTTCAGCGGTTATGCGCTTGCCTTCGATTGGCCCTTTATCAAATAGTGCCAACTCTTTCTCTGTAGTGATATGCAATACATGAAGCTGGCTATTGTGCTTTTTAGCGAGCTGAACAGCATAAGAAGAAGAGGCATAGCAGGCTCTGTCATCTCTTAGTATAGGGTGGTCTTCAATCGTGAAAACAGCTTTCTCTTTTCTTAATTGATCTTGGTTCTTAGCGATAACAGGCCCGCTTTCACAATGTGTGACAATCAGGACGGGAGAATCACGGAATATGGCATCGAGTGCTTGAGGCTCTTCAACCAACAGGTTACCCGTTGAAGCACCCATAAATACCTTTACGCCACAGTGTTTGGTCGGGTCGAGCTGCTTGATTTGCTCTAGGTTATCTTCAGTTGCACCTAGGTAAAAAGAGTAGTTAGCCAGTGAACTCTGTGCTGCGATATCAAATTTTTTCTCTAAGGCCTCAATGGTCGTAGTAGCAGGGTTTACGTTTGGCATTTCCATGTAGCTTGTAATACCACCAGCGACAGCGGCACGAGATTCTGTAGCGATTGAGCCTTTGTGGGTTAACCCAGGCTCGCGAAAATGAACTTGATCGTCAATCATCCCCGGGATGAGGTAGCAACCCTTTGCTTCAATGACTTCACAATTTGAATTAGGCTGTATATTGCTTGCAACCTTTTCAATTCGTTGGTCGACAATTAATACGTCTGTCTCGGTAACGATACCTTCATTGACCACGTAGGCATTTCTAATGAGCGTTGCAGGCATAGCGTTTCACTTTCTCCTTGTTAATTAGGGCTAAGACGGTTGGAATCTAGTTATTAGATATAGGTATTCTTAGCAGGACGCATTCACTTCGGGCTTAGAACACTCATCACAAACACAGCTGATCTCTAACTGAGGGCTTGTGACGGTGAATCCTTGTTGTTTCGCGTGAGATTTAAGATCGCGAATAATAGAAGGGTTTATGGTTTGTTCACTTATCTTGTCGCACTTAGAACAAATCAAAAATTGTGGGATGCCATGTTCGTGCTCACAAAGGATGTGGTCACAAAGTATGTATTTATTTGATACCTTAATCTTGTGTGCTAGGTGGTGTTGTTCTAAAAAATCCAAGACTCTGTAGACCGACATCGCTTGAACATGTTGATCAAAATGCTCTTTGCAATAGTCGACTAACTCGTAGGCAGACAGCGCTTTATCGGCATGTGCCAACGCACGCAGTATCAGCAGCCTTTTGGCGGTGAACTGTTTTCCATTGTCTTTACACCCTTGTTTGACGTGCTTAATGATCGCTTCAATATCTTTCATTCTAAGTACTAAATCCCTTCTTTGTTGATATGTTATAACATATCAACCGTGCACTGTGAAATGTACTTTGCTGCAGAGCGTCGCTAAAGAGGGATATTGACGAAATTAGAATACAGATGAATCGCAGTAAAAGTCAGTACACAATCAGTGATAGCATTAACTGATTCGCATTAAATTCTGAAATGATACAAATCTTATATTTAATAATGATTGTTTCATAACCTCTGTTGAGATGGATATCAAATCAAGTGGCTGATTTTATTGGAGATCGAAGAAAATTCTCAAAAATTATCACTTAGACCGGTAAAGTTTTAAATTCCAATTTATTGATGGTAATTAGGATATAGTTCTATTTGATAACTGTTACTTAGATGTTTTTTAGCCATATGTGTGAAATTAAGAGCGAGTTATCTTTCTGATTCCAAAGAATAATCTGACAGTTGAGATAAAAAAGTTGGCGAAAATCAGAAGCTTGGCATACACTTTCCTTGTAAACGACCTTATCTCATTGATTGAATAGGGTAAATGCTTTGGCGCTACTGGCGATAGTAGCAATGATTAACATAGCTTTGAGGAAAGTTTTATGGCACTCACGAAGGCCGATTTGGCTGAGAACCTGTTTGAGACACTCGGATACAGCAAGCGGGATGCCAAGGAAACGGTTGAAGTGTTTTTCGAAGAAGTTCGTAAAGCGCTTGAAAATGGCGAACAGGTAAAACTGTCTGGTTTTGGTAACTTTGATCTTCGCGAGAAAAACGAGCGGCCTGGTCGTAACCCGAAAACTGGTGAAGACATTCCAATTTCTGCTCGACGTGTTGTTACTTTTAGACCGGGACAAAAACTAAAGGCCCGTGTAGAAAATATTAAAATCGAGAAGTAGCCAAGCAATAGACCACGCCTAGCGTGGTCTTTTTGTTTGTATCACAGTATTCATTCTTACCACTCGTTTTCAATCTTTTTATCTTCTCGCATCTCGCACAATTTCTAAACATCGTTCAGTTCTCCTGAACGGTAGTTAATTCTCATTAAAATTTAAATACACCGCTCTATTTGCTGAAATGTCACTCTCCACATGTACTGACGAAAACACAGCAACGGTGGAAAAGGTTTCGCCAAAACTGACAATAAAAATTGACAAAACAGTACCTTACATACCAAGCTTGACGGCAGGAGAAAAGCTCGTTGACAACCTATGTAGCCAGTGTCACGGTGATAAGAGCATCCCTTTCGTGCAGTCTTAACCGAATATTAAGGGACAGAAATCCAGCTACATCCTTAAACAATTGCGTGATTTTAAAAGTGATGTACGTCAGGACTTGTATGAACGCTCTCCGAAGTACTATCACAAATAGCACTCGCTTATGATTGATAAGAGATACGTTGAAATTCAAAAGGACTGCGAGTGCAGCCCTTGTTCGATTTTTGTTTTGTAATTGCGGTAAGGTTGGTGTTAAGCCGCTTTAATATGGGTCGTTATGTATGGTTGCCATGCTTGTTGGTACAGCTCTAAAGATTGGCGTCTTAGGCTATTGATTTGCGCCGCTTCACTGTCGTTGATTGGGCGCTTTTCAGCAATCGCATGACGCTCAATACCTTGAATGATCTCGTATAGCTCATGTTCAGGACCACTTTTCACATCCGCTATCGCTTTTAAGTGAAGTTGAACCTCGGCGATTATGTTAGTTTTTGGTAAACGAACCAGTAAGTTAAGGTCACGGTAGCCAGAATCAGCAGGTGACTTAAACTTGTTTTTCACATTTACCACGTCCGCTTCACGACTCAGTGCTTCGTACACTTCAACTAGGCTTTCTACATCATTCGCGATGATTGTTGCGCGAGCTAGGTCGGTAATTCTTGTATTGTCACCATCCAGTTCTAATTCAATTTTCTCTTGAGCGCGAGCTTGAGATTTAACACCAGCAAATAGGGCATCTGAATTAGTGAGAAGCGCAGTACTTTTACAGATTGTCTCAAGCTCTGCTTGCGCTTGGTGAGCTTTGCTGTAAAGGATGTCGAAGTCGGTATAAGGCTGAGTTGGACGCGAGTCGAATGCCTTGATGCCATACAGGCCGCTTAGGCTGTGGCGGAATACGTTTGATGAAACTTGGTTTTGCGAAGACGCTGTGCGCGATTGATCAGTTGAACTCGTTGAAACAGGTGCTGCTGCGAATGCAGGCGCTCGGCTCAATACTAGAAGCATTAGGGCCGTCGTACGGAGAAATACACTCATTTAAACTCCAAAATACAAGGTTACAAAAACGGGTAGTTAAAAGGGGTAACCAGTAACGTATAAGAGTAAAAAAGCTTAACTAAACTCACTACATATTAAATGGGGCTAGCTAAGACAGAAACCAACTCTAACGTTTAATATTGCTTTAAAATGTGAACATATAGACAAATAATCCAAGCGTTTGTTCCGCAATTTTAAGAACTTTGAACCTAACCAGTTTCTGGTCGTATTCGAAACCATTTTGCCACTTTAAGCCAAGCTAAGGTTGCTCTTACTTCTCTATACTGTACCCTTGCATTATGACTGTTTAACATGAACGAAAGATGAATAATCCTGAATTTTGGCACAATAAATGGGCAGCCAACCAAATTGGTTTCCACCTTGAAGATGTAAACCCACTTTTGGTTGAGTTTTGGAAAGAAACTGAGCCTAGCTATGAGAAGAGTGTTTTTGTTCCTCTATGTGGCAAGAGTGAAGATCTGATTTGGCTTGCGTCTAAGCATGAAGATGTTCAAGGTGTGGAATTGAGCCAGATTGCGGTTCGAGCTTTTTTCTCTGAGCATTTCTACACGCCAACCGTAACTCAAATAAACGGTCAGCATGAGCTTTATCAATTTGATGAGTTGAGTGTTTACACTGGGGATTACTTCACTGCGCCAATTCAGCCTGTCGATATTATTTATGACCGTGCTTCTCTAGTCGCTTTGCCTGCTGAAATGCGTGTGCAATATGTAGAGCGCTTAAAGCAACTGCTGAAGCCAGGCGGCAAGATCCTACTTGTAACGCTAGACTACGACCAAGATGAAATGGCAGGCCCTCCGTTTAGCGTACCTAAACTAGAAATCGATCAGTTGTTTGCGGGTTACAAGATTACATTGTTGAACCAAGACATTGCAGACGACGAGCACCCTAAGATTGCTAAGAAAGGTTTGTCTCGATTCAGTGAAGAAGTGTATTTAATTGAATCGGAAGTCTAGATTCAGTTTACTTTCTAAGAGATAACACTAATCAAAAGACGGGCGCATAGCTCGTCTTTTTGATCGTTAAGATTCAAGATCTAAGAATCTGATTAGTAAATCACTTTTACCTTCGACGCGCTGTTGATTGCATCTTCAATCGCGGTTTCTGTGCTCTTACGGCGTGTTAGTGCAACACCAAGGCGACGACGACCACCGATGTCTGGCTTACCAAACAGACGAACTTGTGTTTGTGGTGTCTCTAATGCTTCTGCAATACCTTCAAAACGGATGTTTGTTGATGTGCCTTGGCCAAGGATTACTGCAGACGCACATGGGCCATACTGAGTAATTGATTTGATAGGCATACCTGTAAATGCGCGTACGTGAAGTGCGAATTCTGACGAGTCTTGTGACATCAATGTCACCAAACCAGTATCGTGTGGGCGAGGGGATACTTCGTTGAAGATCACATGGTCGCCTTTAACGAACAACTCAACACCAAAGATACCACGACCACCTAGAGCATTAACCACTTGCTCTGCAGTGTACTGTGCCGCTTTTAGAGCGTTGTCTGACATAACCTGAGGCTGCCATGATTCACGGTAGTCGCCGTCTTCTTGGCGGTGGCCGATAGGTGCACAGAAATGAACACCGTCGACTGCACGAACAGTGAGAAGAGTGATCTCGTAATCAAAGTCGATGAAGCCTTCAACGATAACACGCCCAGCGCCAGTGCGACCACCTTCTTGTGCATAGTCCCACGACTTCTGGATGTCTTCTTCGGTTTTGATAACGCTTTGGCCTTTGCCTGAAGAACTCATTACGGGTTTAACAACGCAAGGCATGCCGACAAATTCAACCGCGGCAGCGAAGTCTTCAAAGGTGTCTGCAAAGCGGTAAGGGGATGTGCTGAGCTTGAGTTCTTCTGCTGCCAGGCGACGGATACCTTCACGGTTCATCGTTAGCTTAGTTGCGTTAGCTGTTGGAACGACATTCAAGCCTTGTGCTTCAAGCTCTACCAACTTGCTGGTGGCAATTGCTTCAATTTCTGGCACCACGTAATCTGGTTTTTCTAGTTCAATGATGGCTTGAAGTGCATCGCCATCTAACATGTCTAGTACATGGCTGCGATGCGCAACTTGCATAGCAGGCGCATCTGCATAACGGTCACAAGCAATAACTTCCAAACCTAAACGTTGGCACTCGATAGCCACTTCTTTGCCAAGTTCACCTGAACCTAGTAGAAGTACACGAGTAGCATTTTCACGAGTAGCAGTACCAAACATAGAAATTCCTTCCGATCTTTTGAACGATTGATTGAAAACGGGGTGATCATACTTATTTAAATGACAAAAGCAAACGTTTGCGTGATTGTGGTGTTAATTACAAGCATAAAAAAGCAGCCTTATAAAATTGGGCTGCTTATTTAAAAGGTTGTTAACTATAAGTACTTAGATTGCTAAATAAGTCACTGGAATATCTGGATTAATCGCTTCTAATGTAGATTGCGTATCCGCTAGGTGGCTGATGCTACCTTCAGCGATTTCAACCAATGCTGCGCTTTCAATTTGTTCAAAATCGAAGCCTGCAAGTTTTAGTTGAATTAACGCAACTTGTAGCGGCGGAAGACTAGGGTTGAATGCTGCGTTTTCAGCGTAAGCACCCGTAAAGATCTTACCAGTTGTTAGCTGTAGTGACACACCACTTAAATTTTTAGTGTATGGCGCATGGCTGCGGTTAAGCGCTGCTAATGCTTCAACTACAATAGGAGTCTTCTCTTCCGTCGTGTACTTATGGTCGAGTTCAGACATTAAGCCTGTTGTTACACCAAGATCAGAAGGCCCAAATGAATCAGGTAGGTATTCTTGTAGCGACATTTCATCACGCTGCGGAAGCTGAACTTTAAGCTCTTTCGCTGTAGTCAACTCATTCATAAATTGACGACAGTGACCACAAGGGCTGAAGTTAATTGTGATGTCTGAAATACCGCGCTCACCTTTCATCCAAGCGTGGCTGATTGCCGATTGTTCAGCGTGTACGGTTTGGCCAAGTTGTGCACCAGCGATTTCAAGGTTTGCACCAAAGTACAAAGTACCAGATAAACCACGCACGATTGCACCAACGTAAAAGTCAGATAACGGTGCGTATGAATACGCAGCAGCAAAAGGAAGTAGTGCGATACGTAGTTCGTCATCCGCTAAACCACTTGCTTGAAGCAGGCTGGAGAACTGTTCTGGAGACAATGTCGCGTCAAAGTTGTCTGCTAATACGATGTCACTTAAAAGTGCTTTCATTGATGATGGAGCACTTTCCAGCGCCAGGGTAATACGACTGTTCATGTTGAATCCTTAATTGACCTTAGGCTTTAAGTTTATGCAATGCTCAGGAATTTTCTGTGATAATGATCACCATTACACTGTTGTTGTTACATTGGTTTGCATAATTAGAGTGAGGTCACAATTGAAATCGATTGCAAGGACCCTTTTTACAGCTGATATCGCACTTATTGCACATAATAGCCGGTTATTAGCTGGATAAATGGCAATAAAAAGCCCAAGCAAACACTGATATCGACAGGGCTAGGCTTGGGCTAAATCGGGTTGTTGGCGTCTAGGCTAGGAATAGAACCAAACCACCATACCAAACACGCTAGGTGCGAATATTGAAGTGATAACGCCACAAAGCACTAACGCCAGTGAACTGAAAGCCGCATCTTCTTGGTTCTTTTCAGCGCAAGTTGCCGTACCTAACGCGTGAGAAACCGTGCCCATGGTTAAGCCCCTAGCAATAGGGCTCTTAATGCCGATTAGATTGTAGATAGGGTAAGCAAAAATTGCCCCAAATAGTCCAACGATAAGAACTAGTATTGCAGCAATAGCCGCTTCACCACCAAGATGGCTTGATACTTCCATCGCAATAGGGGTGGTGACTGATTTGCCCAATAGACTCGCAATCAAACTTAAGTCGGCTTTGAAAGCGACGGCAATCATTGCTGCTGTCGTCATCGACATCACACTACCCAGCGAGCATGCAAAGGTAATGATTCGCCAGTTAGCTCGAATTTGAGGCAGCTGCTCATATAACGGATAAGCTAGGGCAACAACCGCTGGCTGAAGCATATACGTAATCCAAGTGTTGTCTGCGTAGTAAGTCTCGAAAGGAACTTTAAAGAACGTCAAAATTGGAATGATGATGCCAATGCTTATTAACAGCGGGTTACACAGCGGGGAGTTCACCTTCTGACTTACCCAACGAGCAAACAGAAATACCACAATAGTTAATAGAATCCACATGGTTATTTACCTCTCGTTAGCAAGCGGTCTAAGAACCATGATAAAGAGACTAATACGATGAGCGTGCCACCCACTGCACTCGCCATAATCGGCAGTGCGTTAGCGATCAGCATGTCAAAGTGCTCCATAAGCCCGACGCTGATCGGGACAAACAGTAAAATCATCAAACGAATAATTAGGCTGGCACCAGGCTGTACCCAGTGTGCCGGCACAATACCAATCACCATGGCAGTGAACAGAATTAACATGCCAAAAATACTACCTGGGATTGAGGTCTCTAAGTATTGTTGTAACACGTTGCCTGCAGTGAGAGCACCTATGATTAAGGTGAAGGAGATTAAGCAGTAAACGAGTTTAATCAATCTTTCTTTCAAGGTTTACATCTCTCGATAATAGGTTAACTAGCTAGCTTTTCTACGTATTGATACACCGCTTTTAATATAGCCATTTTCTTCTCGTCACTTTCATGTTCGTGTGCGAGGTTCTCTAGATTGAGCATGTACTCTTCTAAGCGACTTTCGTAGAACTCACGACAATGGTTTGCCCACTTAAGTTGCTCGGATTCATCTAGCGTCCATGGGAAGTTGCGTGCTCGGTAACGGAACAATAAAGGCTTGATGCGCTCGTCACTGAAGGTGATGTCCAACGCTGCTAAGTTATTTGGGTCAGTCTCACGGATGATGTTCATCGCGGTTTTATCCGCCGGTGAGAAGAAGCCATCGTAAAGTTGGGTATCTACATCGTCGCTCTTTTCGTACTCACGTTCCTGTGAATATAAGCCAATCAATTTTTCACGAATTTCTGGGTGTTCGCGTAGGATCGCTAGATTCTTCAAGCACTGCTGACGATCAATACCAATGGTTTCAGCATTTTCAGCGGTTAACGTTTTGGCTGGCGCTAGAATAGGGCACTTGTTGAGTTGAACAAGCTTAATTGGCACTGGCAGCTCGTCTTCATTTAGGTCACTGTGCTTGGTGTAAAGCCTCTCTCTGAGTTCATCAGTATCAAGTTCGAATAGCGGGCTTGGGTCTTTTGCTAGGTCGACAACAATCACCGCGTTTTGATTGGTAGGGTGCCACGCCATAGGAACAATCCAGCTTGTGTAATTGCAGTCACGACCAAACATGCCTGACACATGCATCAAAGGTGTCATGTTTACGATGTCGACTAATTCGTTCAACTTACGTTTGTGACGCATGTTGTAGAGATAATCAAACATCTTAGGTTGTGCGGCTTTCAGCTTTTTCGCGAGTTCAATTGTCGCAATAACATCGGCCATCGCGTCATGCGCGTTTTCGTGTTCAATGCCATTTGCCACAGATAGGTGTTCCAGTTTGAAGCTCGGGAAACCTTCTTCGTTCTCTGGCCAAACAATGCCGTCTGGGCGCAGGGCGTGTACGGCACGCATCACATCTAACAGATCCCAACGAGAGTTACCGTTCTGCCAGCTCCATGCGTATGGATCAATGAAGTTACGGTAACAGGTATATCGTGTTACTTCGTCATCGAATCGAATACTGTTGTAACCAAGGCTTGTGGTGTTTGGCTTTGCAAGTTCAGCATGGATCTTAGCGATGAACTCTGGTTCCGGTAAGCCTTGAGACACGGCTTTTTGTGGAGTAATTCGAGTAATAAGTGCAGCTTCAGGTGCAGGAAGATAATCAGCAGGAGGTTGGCAGTAGATGACCAATGGCTCACCAATAATATTGAAATCTTGGTCGGTACGAACGCCGGCGAACTGACTTGGACGATCTTTCGCTGGGTTCACGCCCCATGTCTCGTAATCGAAAAAGAAGTAGGTTGGCTGATTATCTGAACTCATTGAATTTCCTGAACAGTCTACGGGTAACTGTGTACTGTGGCTGAAGGTTAGTTTTGTTCAGTATCTGATAGTATGCGGTACGCGTGCAACCCAGATCACAAATAAATTGCAGGAAAGTGCTGCATTCCTATTCAATCAGACTGAAATTGGGGGCTGGGTATCTTAGGTTGGTTATTTGTTGGCAAGATGGATCAACCAAGTGGTACAGACTTTTTATTCCTAGACTAAGGGGGTCAATCAGAAGGTGGAGAAAGCATTAGCTTAATTTTCTCCATCTTTGATAGCTGCGTATTCTTGAGGTCTGTCCATATTAGCCTCCATTCTTGGAAAGTAACCGTGATAGGGTTGAAGCTATTGACTGGTTTAGTGACGCCGTAACGAACAGTTTCCACTTCTGGCTCGAAAGTGCCAAATAGCTTATCCCAGATTATTAGAACGCCAGCGTAGTTTTTATCGATGTATTGCGGGTTCCTGCCGTGGTGAACTCGGTGGTGCGATGGTGTGTTAAAGAGGTACTCAAGAGGCCCTAAGCTTCGAACCCATTGTGTGTGGACAAAAAACTGCAAACCTAGGTTTAAAAGCACCACAAAGACAACCCACTTCGGGTCGAACCCAATGATGACGAGAGGCAACCAGAATAGCCACATCCCCGCGATTGGGTACATTAAGCTTTGACGAAATGCAGTACTAAAGTTCATCCTTTCTGAGCTGTGGTGAGCGACATGAGCAGCCCACATCCAGCGAACACGATGACTCGCTCGATGGAACCAGTAATAGAAAAAATCCTGTAAAATCATGAGCACCATGAAACTCAACACGCTCATCTCTATGTCCATTAAACGCCAACCAAATAACCAGTGGTAAAGCTGAACGATCAGCAGCCCGGTTAATAGATCCGACAGCTGATGCATGCCTGCCAATGTGAAATTACAGATCAGCTCGGATAGCTTATAACTGGAGTTATCTGGTAAGCGGCCTTGCTTCTGACCAATAAAATACTCGGCCAGCATGCAAATCATGAATAAAGGTGCCAGTACCAACAGCAGCCATTCTGGATGATTGATTAATGCGTCAATATTCATGTTGTATCCTTGTTGAGAAGTCATACTTGAGGTGTCGAGTTCATCGTCTGTGATTGAGTCACCACGAGAGTTTTGTTACCAACGAGCAAAGTGGTCTTCCGTTAAACCAAGTACATGATCGAGTTGGTGCGTTATGCCATCATTGTCTTGGATTGAACCAGAAAAGTGTCCGATGAACTGGCGAAAATTACTCTTTAACAGCCATAGGTTGAGTTTCTCGCTGCGATGGTTGAGGGGAGTAAAAGTCAGGTTGATACGTCCATCAGAAGAGGTTATCTGCCAAGGTAAATGTATGTCTTGGCGGCTAAATGTAAACTGAGCATCAATAAGTAAGTGCCGGGTCCCGTTAATCCACAGTGCGTTTTCACAGCCTCCTGTTTCATTGACACCGGCCGCGAGGTTAAGGCCAATGTTCGTGTTATTGACTAGCGTATTGATGCTAGCCCAACGCCAACTGGTTTCACGTCGCATGTATCCAGCAGAAAAGTCATAGCCAGCACGTGCATTGATAAGAGAGACCTCATGTTGGTTTATCTCAAGTGTCCCAGTTACTTTGAGTGCATTGTGTTTTTGGGTGTAGGTCCACCCTGAATAACCAGTTGGTGAGCACATCGACATAGGTAAGCTATCGGGAGCTAGCAGCAAGCAAAAATCAGCATTAATGAGCTTGGTATTGATTGCAACGTTCCACTGTCCTTCTTTGATATTGAAAATAATGCTTTGACCTGCAATTTTTGTCGTACCTTCAAAGGGGGAGTGAGTGATTTGCTTATCAAGCCCTAAAGGTCGCAGCCAATTGGACTCTTCTAAGTGGTTACTCTCTATGTTGTATACGTAACAAAATGCCGAACTCAAGTAACGAATGTCAGCAATAGCCACACCAATGATGTGAGTCTGTGTAACTAAGCTTACAAACTGAAATTGTTTGTAGTGGAAGTGTTTATGCCAAGGGTTTGCTTTTGCGTCCATGGCGTTTCGATAATCGAAGTTTTCTATGTTTAGTTGCTTTGGGATGCCATCGAAATGCCCGATGGTTGGTTGACCATTGGAGTTAATCACGCAGTCTGGGGCTGGAAGTGTGTTTATCATTGCGAGGCTTCACATTAATTTAACAGTTAATCCCATTGTGCGGTGAGTTTAGTAGAATTTGGAGGTCATATTCGGACAAGAGTGCGCGTCAATTCACGACTTGAACACTATGGAATACCTCAGTGACCCAAGTGCAATGAGTGATGAGGGAGATTGGATTGGAAATTATCGCAGAGTACATGCCAACGGAGCATCGGCACCAGTTAGGTACCTTAGATGTCACACTTTTACTCAATACGTTAGAGCAAAAAGGCGTGAACGTTGAAACACTGCTCGGTTGTGCGGGGTTGGAATGCTTAAATTGGAGAGACCCAAATGGAAAGCTCACATACGGGGATAAATTATCTATCTTTCGTATGGCGAATCAGAATTTCCCGAATGAGGGATTAGGTTTGTCGCTTGGGGAACATGCGAGCTTGAGTCATTTTGGGGTGTTAGGTTATGCGTTATCAACCAGCCCAAGTGTTGAAGAGGCGATTAAAGCGGGCTTTAAATATCTGCGGTTAAACGGGCCTATCTTTTCTGTAAAGTTGATTCGTGATGGTGAATTCGCTGCGATACAAATTGACAACACGCTAGAGGTAGGTGAATTGCTTCCTTTCTGCAGTGAGTACTTTCTTAGTTCAATCGTCGCTTTGTTTAAGGAGTTGACCGGAGAAGCGTTATCGATTGAAGCGCTCTCGTTACTTTACCCCAGCCCAAATTACGCAAAACTTTATGAGAAGCGCTTTCAGTGTAAGGTCACTTTTGAGGAAAATGCTTGTGAACTCTGGTTCGATGCCTCTGTTTTATCTCAAGTGTTACCGACTCATGATGCCTCGACTCTAAAACGTTACCTCAGGTCTTGTCAGTCGATTGTCGAGACGTTGGAGTCTGAGCATCTGCTTACTAACCAAATCAAAACCATCTTTTATCAAACCGCAGGTCATTTCCCTAGCATAGAGCGATTGGCAGAGCTGTTTGGCTGCAGTTCTCGTACCCTTAGGCGCGAACTGAGCAATTACGAAACGAGTTATCAGCAGTTACTGACAGAAGTGCGAGTCGAATTAGCCAAAGAGCTACTGCTCGCTACAAACATGAGTATTGACGATGTTGGTGAAAGGCTTGGCTACAATGATCCTGCCAATTTCAGAAGAGCATTTAAGGGCTGGCTTCATAAATCACCAGCACAGTTTCGCGATGACCTCAGCTGATCCGCTCTCACGCTAGCTGGCTAGTGATTTGAGGCTATCTTGTTGAACGACGTTATTTAAAGAAGCTCTCCCGAAAGCCAGATATCTGTTGTTGATAGTAGCTATTCCATTCTTGGCTACTCCAGTCCCTATGGCTGGTGGATCGCAATACATCTAAGGACGACTTAAATTGAGCGAACTGTTCGTGATAAGTTGCCACCGTTTGTTGTTGCTGCGCCACTTGCTGCTCTCGAGCCACAATGTTGCTTGCTTGTGATTCATCCAAATAGGTCTCTTGCAGTTCTCTTTTAATGGAGACTAGCTCGGTTGGACTCAGGCTACTCGGAAGTAACGAGATAGCGAGTTCGTATTTTTTGGCTGCGGTATCTGCGTTTAATATTTCGGCTTGGCCTTCCCATTCCATAAGTAGGTTTTGGTAATACAAAACAAATTCCGTTGCTTCGACTTCTTTGATCAAGCTAGCGCTAAGCGTGAAGTTTAAGTGTGCGAACTGATCGGAAAATAGCTGGTGAGTAAGTTCTCCCCATACTTGTTGTGCAGAACGCTCAAATACTCGAACCCTTTCTTTTAAGGTCTCTATCGATTCGAGAGGCATGGTGCTCTCTACCGATTTCCACTCTGCAGAGAGAGTTGGGTAGTGGTTGAGTAATTCAAACCATTCGCTCGGTAACTCATCTTGTAACAGAGTGAGTTGTTCTCTGCAGTTACTAGCTTGTTGGCACTGGAGCCAAAATTTGTCGAGAGCATTGAGCAAGGCTTTACCCTCGAGATCTAACAGTTGTTCTGCAAAAACAATGTGATCAACAGATTCTGGCTCATCTGTTGGGTATGAAGTGTTTGTTCGATTGTCGGCGATGTGATGAGCAGTCAACGGGCGATCTTCGGTGGAATCAGAAACGCTGCCGTGTTCTACCTTAGGAGGCGAAGTTTCAGTTTCTTTTGATGACCATGAATAGCTAATCATGCCCACCAATGTGGTGAGCATGATGATTAATATAACGCGATGCATTTTTACTTTACCGCGCTACTTGATCACTGCACTAACAGGGAAATGGTCGGAGAGATTGTAGTGTTTCCAGAGTTCACTGCTGGTGGAGCGAGGCACATCGACACGGTTATTGTTGTGAGTTTTAACCGCGAACTCAGAGCTGACGACGACATAATCAAGATATTCAACGTTTTCTCCACCAGACATTGGCTCACCGGCGAAGTTATTTATACGTGGATCGAATGTCGATTCCGTATAGCCTGAATACTGGGGTTCAATCGCTTGAAGGTTGGCAAACATCTCTTGGTAATCGCTAGGAAATTTAAGCTTGTTTACATTGAAGTCGCCGCTGTAAATGACCGTTTCTGACGCTGGAATATCTAGAGATTGAGCCAACGCGCGTATTTGCTTGAATTGACGTTGTCGGTAGTCACGAGCGGTGTCCGTGTCGAACGATGCAGTGTGAGTACCGAATACATGGTAAGCCTGACCATTTTTGATTATCTCGGCGTAGTTCACACCCTTGTCAGCAAAGCAATCAGTGCCGGTACAGTCGGGGAATACATACTGAGCTTCATTAACGATAGGGTAGCGGCTAACAATAATTACACCGCCGTCATAGATGTTGATGCCATCTTTATTGAGCATCTTAGTTTGGTAAGGGTACTCTTTGGCCAGTTCACGTAAGAATTCAGCTCGGCCGTTAGCAAAGACTTCTTGAAGTGCGAGTACATCGTAACCTTTGACATACTGCGGTATGAGGTCATAACGGTCACCAATGTGTGAAGCAATCACAGGGAGCGCCCATATGTTGTATGTCATGACTTTTAGTGTATTCGCATCTGGCTCTGGCTGTTCGTCTATTTTTTCTGGAGTGATGGTGTAATAAATATCATCGTAGCGCGCGGTGTTATCGGCTTTCAGTGCAAGCTCGGTATTTACGTCAAAGGCATCGGTTGTACTACGGTGGATATTACGGTCGTTGTGAAGCGTTAGGTTGATATCAGCAGCACTTAAGCCATGTTGTAACGTAGAATTGTACCAGTATCCCTTCATGGTTTGATTGAGAATGATGCTTTCGCCAATAGCATTCGAAACCACAGTATCAAACTGATAAGTTTCCCCTGATTTAACACCAGTCCAGCGATTAAAGCTGATCAGTTTTTTGGTCTCCCATGGACCAATTTGATCAACGTGTTGTTGCCATTCGTCTCCAAATTTAAGGAGGTCTGTACCACGGTGACTCGCTTGAATCGTCATTACTTGGTTGGTGTTATTGGTCAGATACACGTCGGTATCGGCGATAGCAGGGGTAGCTAAGAATGAAGCTGATGCGAGTAATGCACTCAAGCAAGTCCATTGATTTTTCATTGTTTACGTTATCCTTACTGATGGGTGTAATGAATAACGTAGTCAATAGATATTACGTTTGAATTATAACTATATATGCAAATATTAAATTATGAGATATATGCCAAGGTTTCATAAAATCAATCATTTATTGAAAATGAAAGCATTGTTTTAATGGAATGATAAGTGTTACGCGCGCTTGGAATAGACAGTAATTAAGTATCGGCAGGGGACATATTCATAACTACCTCCCAGTTTGAGGTAGTGAAAACCTAACCGGTAATATTGTTCAAAGTGTGAAGTGCGATTAACGCAAAGCGACACGACGATTTATCTAGAGTGACTTAAATAAATCTAATAATTGATCCGCAATTTCTATTTGTTCAGTAAACAGAAAGTGCAAAAACAGGTATGATAGTGCTGTTTTTAATCCTGAACTGGGAAAGTCATGGCAAAGTTAACACTCCAAGAGCAGATGCTTAAAGCTGGCTTGGTAAATGAGAAAAAATTAAAGAAGGCGAAGAAAGGCTCTAAAAAGTCTCGTGTTCAAGCTCGTGAAGCAAAAGCGGCAGCAGAAGAGAACAGACTGGCGCAGCAAGCGAAAGATAAAGAGTTAAACCAACAGCTGAAAGAAAAGCAGTTGAGCAAAGAGATCAAAGCTCAAGTGAAGCAGCTGATAGACATGAACAAGATCGACCTAAAAAATGGTGAGATCAAATATAACTTCACCGATGGCACTTTGGTTAAATACCTATACGTTGAAGAGTTGACTCAAAAGCAATTGAGTAAAGGTATCTTGAGTATTGCACGTCAGGGTGAAAGCTATGTTGTGATTCCAACAGCGGTAGCAAACAAAATTGCGATGCGTGATGAGGAGTCAATCGTTGATACTCAAACAGCAAGCACTGATGAAGTGGACGAGGATGATCCGTACAAAGACTTCGTGATCCCTGATGATCTAATGTGGTAGCACCAAGTTAGCCGCTACTTGATTCGCTGCATGTTGATGGCGCTGAAAGACAAAAAAAGCCCTGATGATAACATCAGGGCTTTTAATTTTGGTGAATACAAACTTAAGCCCAAACGATTTGATAGCGGGACAAACTCTGTTTCTCAACGTTATTAGAGCTAGTCAGCGATAACCTCTGTGATATCGAACGCTGAATCTAATGGGTAGTCGTTGAGCTGGTGATATTCAATATGAGATTGCTCATAACCATCAAAATAACAGTCACCAATTTCGTTACGTGGACAAATATGTATATCGTCTCGTTCAATTAACTCTGTTGAGCAACATGGACAGTATTTCATAGCTCCTCCTGTTAGGGATCTCTGTCTTTAGCCGGCTTCATTAACTCAAACTTTTGTGTCGTTGTGATTGCATTTTTAAGTCATGTAACAAGTTTGTTTGTCATAAATCGGCGCTTTGAAATAGCGGTTAGCCACTAACAAAGGGTCAGTTGTATATGACGTTTAGCTGGTCGCATCTGGCTTTTTGAGCCTTTTTACTGGATACTACATATATTGAAGCGAGAGCGGCTACCACCTCCAAGCATTCTCACATTTTCTTTTCTACCCAGCGCTTTCCATGCCGTGCTTTCTTCTGCGCTAAGGTTTGATGGTTGGTAATCCAAGTTAGCGTATCGCGATACCACCACTTGTTTTTGCATGTTTTCTGAAAGGCTGTCGATAACGTTTGTTGTTACTTTGCCGTCAGAGTAGGCCATAACTAACACTTCGTCGTTGTCTTCCAGTGCTGAAGCTAGGGCTGTTTGGTTGCCTTCGTTGTACTGAACATCCCGGTAACCTTGCGTCTCTTCTGTTTTTTTACCTGAAATAGCTCGGTATAACAGATTCTTTTTCCGTTTTTTTAGCGAACTCAAAGGCGTTTCGTTCGCGGCACTGTATAGGTTGACCACTTTGATGTCGTTCTGTGCTGCGTACTTCAAAATGGAACTCTGGTTACTAAGTCCTCTTCGTGTGAGCGCTGGCGAGTTTTGCAGGCTTTGAGAAAGGCGCTGTTCGGTTGCATCAACGATAACAATCGCAGGGTTATTCCCTTCACTTAATGATTGTTGGAGCGCTTGTTTAACTTCAATATGAGCTTGCTTTCCTTCTACAGTATCCCATTTAGGGGCATACTGAGGTGTTGCTGATGGTCTAGTTTCAAGAGTATAGGGTTGATAGTTGTAGTGCTCTTTCGGCCAATAAGTATTGCGTTTCTCTTTTCCTAGCTCATCAGCCAAATGAAATTCGCTCACTACTTTTTCATTTTTTAAATACGCCTTCGCCTTCTCTTGTCCCAGTGCTTTCCAATGGAAATACATCTCTTCGCGAAGGTTGATCATTGATTGTCTAGCACTACTGATTTCCGTGACAGGATCTCGCCCGTTTTCAGCGTTGTTGTAGTGTGTAATTCCTGTCGTTTGGTACTCATAATTCGGAATGACATATTCTGTGATTTGGTTAGTGTCGGGATGTCGATGAGATTGTGGTGTATTGCCTTGCGGAACAGCGCCGGAAGCAAAGTCACGAGCGTGAATAAGCTCATGCCCTAAAGCAACAGTTTGATCAAATGGTGTGTTCTTTCCTGGAATGTTAACCATCTCAGTGGTGGAGAAGAGAATCGTATTCGATACACCTTTGCCATTAAATTGTCGTTGCCATGCCAATGAAGCCTTTTGCTGGTCTTCGAATATCGAAGGCACTGTCTCGAATAGTCGGCCTGGACCTTCCGGTTCTCTGATCACAGTGACAACAGTGGCCTTTGATTGATCGACTCCGACAGTATGTTCAATTAACGGTGCAACAGCATCATCGGGTGCATTTACTGGTTCGTAGGTAGCAACTTGTCGCAAAATCTCACGCCCTGTTGGCGATAGTTGCAGGTTGCGAATCAACACGCTCATGTCTGCAAGGTAGGCGTCACTCTTGGTTTGCACGTATAGATTTCTCGACATGCGATAAAGGTTTCCATAAGCCGCAGAATTGTATCCTTCGATGACTTTTACGCCGTCTGGAGCATCATAAAAGAGTCCAAATTCAGATCCTTTTCCTGCAAATGTATGGCTTGAATGAATGAGCAGTAACAAGGCCAAGAAGGTTCGTGTAATTTTATGTTTCATAAACTTATTCCTCTAATGCCAGTTGGATTTCAATCCAATCTTCTAGCTCTATAAGCAGCATATGGCTGATGTGTGGAAGCATAGTTAAGTCATCCTCCTTAACGATGGCTCCTAGTTGTGTTACTGCCGTTTGAATATCACCTTGGCTTAATGGGCTCTTGATATCAGCTAGGTGTGACCAAAGCGGGTGAGTTGAGATTCCTCCAACTTGAAACGCGATGGTGGTTTGATGATCTTGTGATAGATAGCTCAGATGCAGAGGTGATAGCGTGCTGTTGAACAGTTGATGTTGATGAGTACTGCCCAGTGAAGTGTTGGCTTCAGACTGCTGATGTTGTGCGATTTGCAGATAAAGAGACAGGTCACCTAATAAATATTGAAGTTCATTAGCACTGGTTGTCTGCATTGCCATTTCTGAGATTTTATCGATCGCTTGCTGCATGTTTCGCTCAACATGAGCTGCCGGTTTAGCCAGCACCTCGTCTAAAATGTCCGCCATTTGAGGAGCGAAGAATCTTAGATTTTGAGCAGCATAAACACTTGGATACGGGAGCGAATAATTGAGGGATCGGATATATGACAGTGATATCGCACGCTCAAACTTAGGCTGTATAAAACTTTTAAATATCTCATATTGGTTGAGCTGGCTTAACACTCCACCTGTCGGGCGCTCGGTTAGCAGCAGTTCATACCAACGACTGAGCTGGTACCAACTAGTACGATTCTCCAGTTTAGAGCTATCGAGTCCTTTGTTGTTGAGGTAATCCGTTAATGTTGTTTGATAACTCAGAGTCTCCAAGTTTGAGAGGAGTGATAGTTGTTGCTCAAATATCTGATTAGAAAGTTGGCCAGATATGTAAGCGCTAGCGGTATTAATGAGTTGAGTTCTAAACAAGTCTGCAGGCCAGCCAGAGGTTATTTTCGATGCTATATATTGGTCGACATTGAACTCGACTCTTTTCATCAATACGCTTGAGAGCTCAGGGTCTTTTTTAGGGTGATAAGTATCGTATAGAGCGCCCGAATCTTTACATGTATCGATAGAAGCTTGGATTCCTCCAGGAGCAACGGAAGGAATGCCCCAGCAAGTTCTGGCGGGCCGTATTTCAACAGTCGCGGTTTTAAGTTGTTCCTCACTGAGGTAATCAATATTCCATGTTTCTTTTGCATACTCTCTTAATCCGCTCAGTCTCGCTTGAAATTCTAAGGTGCCTCGGTTGAGCGTGCTTTGATTAATCATCGCAATGATGTGTGGTTTTGCTCTGTTGCTTACTTGGCTGATTAAACTTTGTCGGTGTTTTTCCAGCTGACGAAAAGCAATGCCGACCAGTTCCGTTTTCTTGGTGTGTATTTTTAAAGCAAGTTCGTGATACTCGGGTGCGTTTAGCTTGTTAATGAGGTTACCAATTCGAACTGGTCCTTGATGTGTGATGCAGTTTTCGAGCTCACTCGGGGAGGTATATGAACCTTGGCATAAAGGTTGGTGTAAATTCGCATTAATAGAAACATAGCCCAGGGATTTCAAAAGCTCTAGGTCGATCCGTGCCATCTGCTTAGATAGTTGTCTATCGTATGCAGAAGCGAGCCGGCGATATTCGGTATCGGCTTGTAGAAGTAGGTGGTCGACATACATAGAAGCACTCTGCTTTACATGATTGTCATATTTGTTAATCAGTGTAATGGCGTCTTCTTTTTTGTGGTGAAAGCGAGAAAACTCTGAGGAATGGTGAGCGAATACGTAGTGTGTTTGTTGCTCAAACTCTTTAATTTTCTGTTTGGCTGCGAAGTACTTGATATCACTCGACAATAGGTTTAACTCATCACCCACAAGTGGAACGATGGAAAAAACAGACGCGGCTTTATCAAGGCGGCTAGAGGATTCCTGAGCGAATGTACTCACCATATTGTCGAGCCAAAAGCCCACTGCAACCGCATCTCCAACAGGCCCTAAAACTTCCAACGTAGAAGAGCCCGCTTTACCGAGGCGGTTGAATAGACTCTGCTCGCTTAGTGGACTTTCAAAAGTTTGCGGGACGCTCGCGAGCACTTGCTCTGTTTGTGGCCAAGCGGCAGAAAAAGAGTTCGTATGAGCACCGTGCTCGAGTTCGCCAAGTGCAATGCCAAACTGTGGCTCTGAATACACTTCGTTTCGAGCCAAGGACGTAATACGATTCTGGTTAATTGCATCTAATGATTGAGTATCTTGGACACCGTCACTAAGACAAAATGCGACGGATAAGGGGCTATAGACAATGGCAGCGAGCTGCCATAAATGGATTTTCTTGGTCATAGTTAAATATTGGCTTTTTGGGTGGTTAGGAGTAAAAGTATTTCTCGAACACTGTTCACGGACGGCAGAGGGAAACTGCCTAGAATGGTTGTTGAATAAGTGCTTTGGCTTTTGGGGATTGAAGTAGCAAAAAAGCTCACCACCCAAGTGATGAGCTTAGTGTTGGGGTACTGCTGTGTTTTTAGTGTTGTATTGGAGTAATCATCAGCTGGGCATTGTGATAACCGAGTCGATTTAGCTTGTCAGGGTCGAAATCGGTAACGACGGTTACATCAATAGCATGGTAGGTTTTGTGGTTAGTTAATACGCTCAAGACATCAAATGAATCGACAGATTGCTCAGCACCGATATCGATCATCCCAGAGTATTGTGATTTGGCATAAAACTGACCAGACACATGAGAGTAAAACGGGCGAACACTCGCGCCTGCGGCATATTGCATGCTGTTCAGGCCATATTCATTGATTGCCCAACTCCAATCCCACCATTTCATCTCACCAGGAATGTAACGGTGGTCCCATTGGTAACGGATATTGGCTTGCTCATCGCTATTGGTACCCATGGTGAACGTGTGTGAAACTGTAGGGCGGTTGGTCGGGTGTGAATCCAAAGCATTTCCGCTATAGCGGAGAAAGCCAGTGAAGCTCACATCGTAACCCATGCTTGCTTTGATGCGATAAGGATAAGAAATCGTTGATCGCAAGAACTCAACTTGAAAAGGAAGCACAGAGTTAGCGGGTACTGTTAGGACGGCTTGAAGATCACTCGCCGTAGAACGCTGTCCACTATTTGTATCGGCGAAATGCTGGCCTTTTTTTAACACCACTCGAACATCCGTTTTTCCTGCTTGAGGCCAGTTAAAGTCTTCGTCCATCAAGACAACATCTGCTAGGTCAAAACGATTGGTCTTGTTCCACTGTGTTGATTGTAAGAAATGAAGATCGACGATGATCTGCTTTGGCTGATCTGTCTCGTTGATTGCATACGCGGAAAGAGTGTTGATCAGCTCTTGCTCTGTTTCTTGAACGTTACCGTACGAAAATGAATTGGTATCAAGTGTGTAGGAGAAGTTATCAACTGTAATTATCGTTTTCTCATTGCAACGGTCACCTGAACAGCTGCCAGTACTATTCCCTTTGATTTCCCAACCATTGCGAATCTGATTGATACCCATATCTTGACCTACATAGCGTCCGTTATCGCCGCCCACCCATGCGTAACCAAGATTGTTTGCTAGGTATGCTAATGGTCTAACGAAATTCGCATTGTCGTTGACTAAGGCTCTCTGTACTTCGAGGTTACTGTTTTCCTGGATAGCTTGTGCTTCATAGTATGGTAAGCCCGCTTCAGGTTTATTAGGGTAACACCAGGTTTTACCGTTTGGTTTGCCATGCTTAATAAGGCCGTGGTAGCCAGAGCCCATGATCACCCAATCATCTCGAAGGCCGATGATATCCCAAACGTTCATACGAGAGACAAGAGCCACTTTGTGCTCTTGTGCTTCTGAGTAAGTAAGTGGGCGATAGTCATGACGACAACTATCCTCGCCAAGGTTGTCTAACACAACTTGGTCTGAGTAGATCTTTGCGTTAACGGAATAAGGCATTAACGATATGGCAGCGCTAATTAGTACAGTTTTACTGACGTTGAACATGAATAAGTTCCTAATGGCCATTGTTTGGCTATTTTTATTAGATTCTATTTATAGTTTTGTTTTGTATGTGTGCGAAGCCGAGGGCTCCTAGCGGCGTGTACTCTGTCACATAAAAGGAACGTAAAAATACTGAAATGAATTGAAAATAAATCCACAAATATTTCATAGCCTTACGATTGGACGAGCGTCGTTTGATAAAGCTTTTTCTTTTTATGTTCTATTTTGATGAGTAAATAGGTTGGATTAGAAAGTAACTAGTGTTGAGTATTCTAAAAATTGAAGGGAGAGAGTTATAATTTAGAGTATCACAGGCATAAAAAAACGCAGCGATAAACCTAGGGTCGTCGCTGCATTTTCATCTATTTTATTACTGAGCGTTTTCGGCAACCATAGAGTACTCTGTTATGCTTCACCAGGCTTCTCACGTTTGCTGTTCCAACCCATAAAGTTGTACATATTGTACCTTGCAAAACCGATTTGCTCGTGCAATGCGAAGTCAGTCACAGTAAAGTTGTACCACAAAGGAAGCCACGATATCTGAGCAGCCATGTAATCGGACCTAACCGGAATTATCTCTAATCCAAAGTAGTTGAAATAGAGTTCACTGCGGCGAATATGTAGGCCAGATGAAACCAGAATAATGTTGTCGAATTGGTGTTGCTTCATCAGGTCGCTGGTTAGCTGTGCATTTTTCCATGTATTCACGCTGTTAGGCTCTCGGATTATGTCAGATTTTGGCACTCCAAGTCTCAGCAATTGTTGCTCGTAAATTTCCGCTTCTGTCACGCCGTTGCCTTGTGCGTCACCCCCACTGATGATTACTTTGCACTTAGTGTCCGATTTTACACAATCTTTATATTGGCTTGCCGTTTCACTGATTCGCCCATAAGAGAAAAATGTTGGTTCGAAGCTTTGTGTGCTTTGAATAAACTGAGTGCCAGCACCGAGAAGAACAATTGCATTATTATCCGACCATTGTATATCTGGCTTACTTTCGTAATTTGCTTGCAGATCATCTAATAAATAACGGGGAATTAAACCTGTACCAATCAGAAAAAATGACGATAAAAGAATAAAGGAAAGAAAATAAGAGGTTTTTCGCCACTGAAGTACACGAGCCACGAAAACGAATAATAGGAGAAGTAAAAGTATAATGAAGCTCATTGGAATCCTGTTATCGAACTTTTGCTATGGTTAAACATCATGTTTTAAGTGTTGCATCATATATCATTTTTATAAAGTTATTCTAGATAACCCATTGTATTGTAAACAAATGCACGCTCAACATTCAAAAAGCAACTCCGACACCAAATAGATAAAAAAAACCGATGCACGGGCATCGGTTTTTTGTTTGATGAGTTGTATGAGTCAGAATTAAGCGTTCGCTTGTTCCAAATCTTGTTGCTTGTCTTTCTTACCTAACAAGCGACTTGTAATTGTACCGGCTGTCATTGCACCAGATACGTTAAGCGCTGTACGAGCCATGTCGATAAGTGGTTCGATCGAGATAAGCAGTGCTGCGATAGTTACTGGAAGGCCCATCGCTGGCAGTACGATAAGTGCTGCGAACGTTGCACCACCACCTACACCTGCAATACCGAAAGAGCTCACTGTAATGATTGCAATCAGAGACAGAATGAAGTTGATGTCCATCGGGTCGATGCCAACCGTAGGTGCAACCATCACTGCTAGCATTGCAGGGTAGATACCAGCACAACCGTTTTGACCAATTGTCGCACCGAAAGAGGCTGATAGGTTAGCAATTGCTGGTGGCACGTTTAGCTTTGTGATTTGAGCTTCAACATTCAGTGGAATCGTTGCTGCAGAACTACGCGAAGTGAAAGCGAACGTTAGAACAGGCCAGATTTTTTGGAAGTACTCTTTCGGGTTTACGCCAACAAAAGAAACCAACACACCGTGAACGACGAACATCAGTAGAATTGCTACGTAAGAAGCCACGATGAAACCTAGTAGGCTTAGAATGTCAGAAGCGCTTGATGTTGCTACTACTTTCGCCATTAACGCTGCGATGCCATATGGTGTTAGTGCCATGATCATCTTAACTAAGCGCATCACGATAGATTGAGCCGCTTCAACGAACGTACGAATTGGTGATTCTAGCTCTTCTTTCTCTGCCATTACTTTGCGAGCTGCAATACCAGTTAGCACACCAAAGATCACAACCGCGATGATAGATGTAGAGCGAGCACCGGTTAGGTCTGCAAATGGGTTGGTTGGGATGAAGCTAACCAGCATTTGTGGGATCGTTAGATCCGCAACAGTACCAATGCGGCTTTCTAATGTTGCGATACGCGCTGTTTCGCGAGCACCTTCTGTTAACCCTTCAGCAGATAGGCCAAATGCTTGAGTCACAACGATACCGACAATCGCAGAGATTGCCGTTGTCACCAGCAATACAGAAATCGTGATGCCAGAAATCTTGCCCAGTGAACCGTCTTTCTCAAGTTTCACTACCGCAGCAATCATTGAAATCAATACTAATGGCATGATCACCATTTTCAGTAGGCCAACGTAACCACGACCAACAATGTTTACCCAGTCTAGTGTTTCTTTGATTACAGGGTTACCCTCACCAAATAGCAACTGAAGGCCAAGACCAAAAGCACTACCGAAAACTAAACCTAATAGAACTAAGCGCGATAACGTGTTTTCTTTTTTCTGCTGTCCGTAGAGAAAGAAGAGGATACCAGTGAATACCGCTAAGGCAGCGATAGCTGAAAATGACATTTGTTTTCCTTATGAATTTCGTTAAATCGATAGGGCGCTTAGATATATGGGCGCAAATACTGTTAGGTACAGTAGCGACCTGTAACAAAACGTAAAATAAGGAAAAGTAATTAAATAGAACAATAGGTAATATTCGCTGAATGGTATGAGTAGATATTCAACACTATGGTGAATAGGTGAGCTTTTTAGCGATATTTTGCCAATAAATTGAGCATGTCATTGGATGAGTAAATTTCGATATTTTGGAAATTATTTTCGAACAATCGGAACAACATGGCCTGAGCGACATCTTTCGACTGGATAGGACGTAGGTTTTTGAATTTCCCAAACATAAAAGGTGATAGAAGGGGAAACACGCTTTGTAGCAATTTTTCATCGGCTCTTGGTTCTTCTCGCTCGCCAACTAATGGTCCGGGGCGTGCAATGAACAGTTGCTTGAAGCTGATGCGCTTTAAGTTCTGCTCCATTTGACCTTTGCATTTGAGGTAGTGTGAATAGGAATCGACGGATGCACCGTAACTTGATACGACCGCGACTCGTTGCACTCCCAAGAACTTCATCGATTGTGCCACTTGAATGACAAGCTCAACATCGACCTTTCGTAATGCTTCTTTCGAGCCTGCCTTTTTCTTGGTGGTGCCTAAGCAAATGACCCCGAGGCTGGGCACGGTTTTGGTTTCGTCCCAACTGGTGACTTGCAGATCACTGTGAATCAGCGTGTGGAGTTTTTCTGAGTGGAACTGTGAATCGAGCGCTCTTCGGGACAAAGCGTAAATGTTCTCTATTGCAGGCTCATTGATAAGTAGGTTCATCACATCACGACCAATTAGCCCGGTAGCACCAGCCACTATGATTGATGTCTTATCTCCAGAAATGCTCATAACTATCCCTAACTTTTATGTAAGTCACTGTTTCAGTTTAAACGGTATTTTTGGCTGACGGATACGGGCTTATAAAGATTTTAGACTGATCTCCAAACATAACAAAGCCCGTTGTACGACGGGCTTTTTAGTTGCTTCTCAACGTTTAGGTGAAGGAAAGTGGGATTTTCCTTACTTTTTTGCTAGCTTTCTTTCCTGATTTATTTGGTTTTCTTATATTTGAATTTGGAATCATCGTACCTCCTAAATCAATTTTCTGGATGTTACTTTTTTCTGGATGTTACTTTTTTCTGCCTGTTATGTTTCTAGGTGTTGCATTTCATAGTTCATAAAGTGGGTGTTCGCCGTGTGGCGACTTATCAATAGAGAGATTAACAAGCCTTTTAGTTATAGCACATAGGGAGCCAAAACGTAAGTCGTTGATTTTTCACCTCAACGATCTAGGTACTCAAGCAGGCTGTCTTTTTGATTCTCAATTTGAGTAAAGTAGTTTTGAATTGCTTGTATAAAGTGCACTACTGTACTTTCTTTGACATAACTATAGATACAACCTTACTTAACACGTACACTGAGCTGAAATCTCCATAGACCAAGGATGTGCTATGAACCTCAAGCTTGATACTCTTGCCCCTACTCAGATCTATCACCTAATGACGCAAACAGTTGTCCCTCGTCCTATAGCGTGGGCATTAACGGAATCCGTGGACCAAGAATACAATTTAGCGCCTTTCTCTTATTTCACGCCTGTTTCAAGTAATCCGCCACTGCTAATGTTATCGATCGGGAAGAAACCATCGGGAGAAATTAAAGATACCACTCGAAATGCCCATGAGACGGGTAAGCTAGTTATACATATTGCATCGTCAAGTTCAGCTGAAGTGATGACCGCTACGGCCGCTACCCTTAAGCATAATGAGTCAGAAGTAACAGCGAATAACATTGAATTAGTTGAATTTGAGGGTTTTTCTTTACCGAGAGTGAAGCAGTGCGCTGTGGCTTTTGGTTGCACACTCTACGAGGTCAAAGAGGTGGGTGAAGTGCCACAAAGCCTTATATTTGCGCAGATTGAGCAGGTATATATAGCTGAAGAGGTGATCGATAAAGAGAGCGACCGCCTGGAGATAGATGCGCTCGCACTGGATCCTTTATCTCGACTAGGTGGTGGTGAATACGCCACGCTATCCAACGTGTTCTCTGTGACTCGTCCTAAGTAAGCGTTATTCAATTGAGCTTCAACCGGATAATAACGCTAAACCCCATTCTGTAATCTAAGTACCAATAATTTTATGTTTGATACCAAATACTCACAGCAAATCCAACACCGTATTGATCAAAAAACTAAGCCGCTTGGGGCATTGGGTTTACTTGAAAAAACTGCCTTTCAATTAGCATTAATTCAGAGCCAAGGCCAAGAGTCGGCGGCCGAGCATATCGAATTGAACAAGCCGAGCATCATTATATTCGCAGGCGATCATGGTATCGCTGACGAAGGTGTGAGTATTGCGCCAAGTGCTGTCACGCAACAGATGGTCTTGAATTTCCTAAATGGTGGTGCGGCGATCAACTGTTTCTGTGCAGTGAACAATATCGACATTACGGTAGTCGACACGGGCATCTTATTGCCCATTGAAGCTGATTCATCAATGCTAGTGTCACAACGTTTGGGTACACGCACCAATAACTTTGCCAACGAAGCCGCAATGAGTTTAGAAACGGTAGAACGTGGGATTGAACTGGGCGCAGATCTTGTGTCTAGAACCATTTCGAATGGCACCAATATCATCATGTTTGGTGAGATGGGTATCGGCAATACCAGCAGCGCGTCAGCGATTTTAAGCGCCCTAGCAAAGCGAACTGCGGCAGAGTGTGTTGGTTTAGGTACAGGTATTAATCACGAACAACTCGCACGTAAAGTGGCGCTGGTTGAACAAGGTGTTGCTCGTTGTAAAGGACTCGATCCTAAATCGATTTTAGCTCAAGTCGGTGGTTACGAGATCGTGCAAATGGTGGGTGCTTTCCTTGGTGCTTACCACAACAGAACGCCAGTGTTGGTCGATGGCTTTATTGTGTCAGTTGCGGCGTATGTTGCGACCTTGATTGAGACGAACTGCCGCGACTACATGATCTTTGCGCATCGCTCTGAAGAGTCAGGGCACAAAATTTTACTAGAGCTGCTCGATGCTGAGCCGTTGCTCGACCTTGGTTTAAGGCTAGGTGAGGGGACTGGCGCAGCACTGGCGATGCCAATCCTTCGAGCGGCGGCAGAGTTTTACAACAATATGGCGAGTTTTGAGAGCGCTGGAGTCACGGTTTAATGAGTGATACACCACAAAGATCGTTAAAAGATCGCGCAGCTTATCAATTGGAACTGTTTTCTTTAGCCATGGGTTTCTTTTCTCGTTTGCCGATTCCAAAGAATACACCCTATTCAGAAGAGCGCATGAACCGCTCTGGTCGTTACTTCTCTACTGTTGGCTTACTCCTCGGTGTGTTGTGTGGTGGCGTATTTTTATTGCTTGATGTTTTACTACAGAGTGCCATTGCCATCTTTTTGATGATGAGCTTCAGCTTGATGCTCACTGGCGCTTTCCATGAAGATGGCCTTACCGATATGGCGGATGGCATTGGTGGCGGCATGACATTGGAACGTCGTTTGACCATCATGAAAGATAGCCGAATTGGTACATATGGTGCTTCTGCTCTGATCATGGCGTTGCTAGGTAAGTGGGTGCTTTTGAATGAGCTGGTCAGTATGGCCGGATTGTTCATGGTCATTGTAACCGGCTACACCTTTAGTCGTGCGATTGCGGCATCCCTTATTTACGACATGCCTTATGTCAGCGACTTGGATATTAGTAAGAGCAAGCCTCTAGCCAATAAGCAAACTAAAGGCGAACTTGTTTTTCTTATGCTGATTGGTTTGTTGCCGAGCTTGTGGTTTGGTTTGGTGTTTACGTTTGTATTGGCACTCATCGCTTACGTGTTCAGGTTAGGGTTCAAAAAGTGGCTCATCGCGCGAATTGGTGGCTTCACAGGAGACTGCTTGGGCGCTGCTCAACAGTTAATGGAACTACTGATTTACATCGTGTTTGCTGCGGCTTTTTATAATGGCTTTATGTAACCAATTCACGGTGGTAGAGGTCATACATGACAACGAATAATCAAGCGTATCAGAGTCATCGACATCTTGTTTTAGGTGGCGCGCGCTCGGATAAGTCGAGTTTTGCAGAACAACAAGCATTATTTGCGCACGCAGTATGTTTAAATGGTTGTTTGCATTACATTGCGACCGCCACTTATTAAGACGCTGAAATGCGTGATCGAATTGCTCATCATAGAGACCGTCGTGGTACACAGTGGATAAAATATGAAGTACCTGTCGAATTAGCCGCTAAACTACAATCATTTAAGCAAGACGATGTGGTACTGGTTGATTGTTTAACACTATGGCTCAATAACGTCATCTTCGAACTGGGTGAAGATGCAACTAATGCCCAGGTCGAGGCCGCGATTGAATCCTTGGTTGCAAGCGTAAATCGAAGCCCGGCACAGATCATCATGGTATCGAACGAGGTAGGTTTAGGGGGTATTCCTCTAGGGAAAGTATCGCGCTTATTTGTTGATAATGCGGGTCGCATGAACCAAGCACTTGCTCGTGTTGTAGAACATGTCACTCTGATAGCCGCGGGGTTGCCACTGCATCTAAAGCCTTCAAATCACTCTATCAACGCCCAAGGCTAGGTTACTGATATGGTCAATGGAACCACTAAAAACATCTATTTGCTTAGACATGGCAAAGTGGAAGGGAAGGCTGCGCTAAACGGTGTCTCTGACGTCTTGGTAAATCCGGAGCTTCAACAGCAGATTTGTCACGCTCTGGTACAGCAGGGGATAGCGGTTGATGCGGTCATCACTTCACCGTTGAAGCGTTGCAGCGATTTAGCTCACTTGTACGCGGAGCGCATATCTGTGCCTTTATCTGTTGCTCCTGAATTTCAAGAAATGAACTTTGGCGAAGTGGATGGTATCGCATTTGATGAGCTCAAAGACAAGTGGGCAATGCTCGACACCTTTTGGCAAGACCCATCGAACCATAGGCTGAGTGGTGCAGAAAGTTTACAGTTCTTCCACGAAAGAGTCACTCAAGCTTGGTCGCAAGTTTTGAACGTTTCAAGTGACAATCTATTGTTGGTTACTCATGGTGGCGTAATACGAATGTTATTGGCGCATTGCCTTGATATTGATTGGAAAAATCCGAGTTTGTACTCAAAGTTGTCGATCGAGAATGCGTCGATAACACATATTCAAGTTGCTCAGTTCGCGCAAAGCTTTATCAGTGTTAAAGCGATAGGGCTGCCCGTACTCTGAGTGCCAAAGCACAGTTATAACAAACAACAAATTGAAACTTATAAATAGAAATAAAGATAGAAGTAAAAGGCGGTATTCATAACTGCTGTACCAGATTGGTACTACTACCTACGTGAAAGGAATTTAGTCATGACAACACCTAGTTGGGATTTAAGCATTGCTTACCACGGTCTTGATGATGCAAAAATTGAACAGGACATTGAACTGATTCAACAGTGTATTGACCTGTTACATCTACATGTTGAAAAGCGCCACATTATTTTGGCGATGCAAAATGCTATTCAAACTTCAGAAGCGGCTGGTACATTACTTAGCACTATCAATACCTTCGCTAATTGCCACGCGTCAGTGGATGCAACACACACAGAAGCAAAAGCGTTGCTTGGCCGTGTTGCAAAGCTGAACTCTGAAATGTCACAAGCATTTAGCCCATACGAAGACACTTTGATTCACGCAGAACCTGAGTTTATTGATGCTGTTTTAGAACATGAAAGCGCAGATGTTGCAGGCCAGCGCTTTGCGATTGAAAGCTCACGTAAATTAGCCAGCAGTCGACTCAGCGTTGCAGAAGAGCAGTTATTAGCAGCGATGAAAGTTGATGGTCGTGATGCATGGGGGCGTTTGTATGACAACCTAACCGGTTCTTTGAAACTATCGCTAAAACTTGATGGTGAAGAAGAAGCACTTGGTTTCTCGCAAGCCGCGAGCTTGTTGTATGGCAGTGAATTTGACAAACAAGAACCAGCATGGCGCGCTGTTCAGGGGACAATGAAGACTCACCAAGAGTCATTTGCTTCGATCTTAAATGCGCTGGCAGGCTGGCGTCTGACTGAAAATAAAAAGCGTTCGAAAATCAGCGATGTACATTTCTTAGATCCTAGCTTGCATAGCAGTCGCATCGAGCCAGAAACGTTAGACACTATGATGTCTGTCGCTAAAGCGAATCGCGAAGTGGGTCAGAAAGCGGGTCTGCTAATGGCAAGAGTCCACGGCTTAGATGAAATGAAGCCTTGGAACCATTTAGCAGCAATGCCGCCACTGGGTGACGCTGAATCTAAGGTTTACCCTTTTGACGAAGCGATTGAGGTGATCAAAACTGCTTTTGCTGAAGTGAATCCAGAGATGGCTGATTTTGTCGCTTTGATGGTTGAGAATGGTTGGATTGATGCTGCACCATCGGCCAACAAACGCTTAGGCGCGTACTGCACAAAGTTTGCTGCAACACGTACACCACTGGTGTTTATGACATGGAGTGGTAGCCGCTCTGATTTAATGACACTGGCACACGAGCTTGGCCATGCGTTCCACAACTGGGTTATGAAAGATATGCCGTTGTGTAAGACACGTTACCCAATGACGCTTGCTGAAACCGCCTCTATTTTTGCTGAAAACATCGTGCGCGATTACTTACTTGAACAAGCACAAACACGCAGTGAGAAACTAGAAATGCTATGGGAAGAACTCTCTTCTTCGTTAGCTTTGATGATAAATATCCCAGTACGTTTTGAGTTTGAAAAAGCGTTCTATGAGCAGCGTGAAAAAGGTGAACTGACGGCTCAACAACTGTGTGACCTGATGGAGAGCACTTGGAAAGAGTGGTACGGCGATGCAATGACTGAGGCCGACCCTTACTTCTGGGCGAGCAAATTACACTTCAGCATCTCTCAGGTGAGTTTCTACAACTACCCATACCTATTTGGCTACCTGTTCAGTAAAGGCGTATACGCTCAACGTGATGCTAAGGGCGAACAGTTCTATGGCGACTACGTGTCTTTGTTGCGTGATACGGGCAGCATGATGGTGGAAGAAGTGGTTCAAAAACACCTTGGTATGGACCTGACTAAAGCCGATTTCTGGCAACAAAGTATCGACATGGTCAGAGTTCAAATCGATGAATTTGAGAGATTGCTCAATCAGGAAGATTAATTGATCTCAATCTGTTCATGGTAGGTCAGAGTCGTGTTAGCTTAAGTGGCTCTTATCTTGCTGAACTAAACAGAAGTAACGAAAAGTCGCTTTAAATGAGAAAGTTATTTGGCACAGGCCTCGGTTTGTTAATAAGCAGGAAATATATATGGGTAGTATTTGTGAGTGATAACGGAGTTTCTATTGATAAGTGCGATCCTAGCAACACAATTTCTATGTACAATTTATTAACATACGGCCGTGCAATTAAGGAGTAGCGCATGACGAAGACCCTATTTCGCCAATCATTTCTTTTTGACAGCCTAGATCTTGAGCAAGAAGTGTTTGCAGGACAGACCGTTTTGAGTAACGGTGTTCAAATTAAGCTTCATCAACGTGGTGTATTGGAAGTCATTCCCGCGGATTACAATTCTGAAACCAAGAACATCATCTTTTCAAGCGGTGTACATGGCGATGAAACGTCACCAATGGAGCTGATTGATAAGCTCGTTGAAGATATTGAAACAGGCTTTCAGGCCGTGAACGCTAGATGCTTGTTCATCATAGCTCACCCAGAAGCAACTAACGCGCATACCCGTTTTCTTGATGTGAATATGAATCGTCTGTTTGATGACAAACAGTACGAAAGTAATCGAGAAGTGGATATCGCCCAGAACTTAAAGTTTCTGGTGACAGAGTTTTACAAAGAAACCAAGCCAGCAACTCGTTGGCACTTAGATCTACACTGTGCAATCCGTTTATCTAAGCATTATTCATTTGCAGTGAGCCCTAAGGTTCGCCACGAAGTACGTAGCAAAGAGTTATTCGACTTTATCAACAGTGCTCACGTTGAAGCCGTGTTGCTGTCAAACGCGCCAACCAGCACTTTCAGTTGGTATAGTGCAGAAAACTTTGAAGCGCAAGCTCTGACTATGGAACTTGGGCAGGTTGCAAGAATTGGTGAGAACCAGCTGGATAAGCTAACCGCTTTTGATTTAGCTATGCGTAATTTAATCGCGGAAGTAGAGCCAGAGCATCTGCCTAAGCCAACCATTACTTATCGAGTGAGCCGTACTATTGTTCGTTTACATGATGATTTCGACTTCATGTTCTCAGACTCTGTTGAGAACTTTACTGCCTTCAAGCATGGTGAAGTCTTTGGTCATGATGGTGACAAGCCATTGATGGCGAAGAACGAAAACGAAGCGGTGGTGTTCCCTAATCGCAATGTCGCTATCGGTCAACGAGCAGCTTTAATGGTGTGTGAAGTGGAAACGCGATTCGACCATGGCCAGTTGGTTTACGATTAATCAGTAAAAGCGATGACGGTTCGTTGAATAACCGCTCAACTGGTTGAAATTTCAAGGTTCACATTACGGTGTGAATCTTGAGTTTATTTGGGGATACAGGTAAGGTTACGCGAACAATTTCAAAGTAGCTTGATATGGATTTCCAACAACTTCTTCACCAAAAACAGCGTAAATGGACGCGAGCCATTTATCTGATGGCAGCACTGCTAATCGCGCTGAGTGCTATTTACCTAATGGTTGGCGATCTCTTCATTTCCCCTCTGGGCACCTTGTCCACATTAGAACAAAAACTACTGATTGATTTACGCTTACCTCGATTACTAGCGGCTATTGCCATTGGGGCAGGGCTAGCTGTATCTGGCGCAAGCTTACAAGTCTTATTAGGTAATGTATTAGCAGAACCGGGTGTGCTCGGCATTTCTGGTGGTGCAAGCCTCGCCATGGTGATTGTGTTGTTCTTCTTGCCGTTTGCTCCTACTCCAGAGCTCTTCATGGCCGCAGCGGTGTTGGGGTCACTCTGTTTCACAGTGATTCTGGTGAGTATGGTAAAAGCAATGCGGCTTACCACGACCAAGCTGCTTTTGGTGGGTGTCGCATTAGGTATTCTTTCTGGCGCGATGGTGACATGGGCATTCTATTTTAGTGATGACATGAGCCTTCGTCTGTTGATGTACTGGCTAATGGGTAGCTTAGGCGGCGTGACTTGGTATCAACACTCGCTGACATTAGTGATGATCCCTGTGATTATCTGGTTGTGTCTGCAAGGCAGTAAGCTCGACAAACTGATGATTGGTGAGACCCATGCGGCGCAACTGGGTGTGAACGTACCTAAATTACGTTGGCGCTTAATCTTCGCAGTATCCATTTTGGTAGGCTGTGCAGTGGCGCTGGGTGGTGTAATCAGCTTTGTTGGCTTGGTTGTGCCACACTTACTGCGTTTAGCAATTGGTACCGATAATAAATATCTACTGCCTTTGTCTGCCGTTGCGGGGGCTGCGTTGCTGGTGTTTGCTGATGTTTGCGCACGAACTTTACTCGATTCTGCAGAATTACCTTTGGGAGTGATGACCACAAGTATCGGTGCGCCTATCTTCATTTGGATGTTAATTAAAAACCATGATTCAAATTAAGAGCCTGAGCGTCGGCGCTCGTTTGTTACCCCTATCATTTGAGCTCAAACCGGGCCAAGTGACTCATGTTATTGGGCCTAATGGCAGTGGCAAGAGTACTTTGCTGGAAGCCATTTCGGGTATTGGTGAGAGCTATAAAGGTGATATCAAGCTCGATGAGAAAGACTTATCTGACTTATCGTTACAAGACTTATCATTGCACCGTGCGTACTTGTGTCAGAGTGCAAGACCGGCTTTCAATTTAGAAGTTTTCCAATACCTGGCATTATCGCTACCAAACTCATCACAGGGGCTTGATACCGAAATCAATTCAGCCTTGGAAGAGATAACTCAGATGCTCGACATAGCGGATAAGCTTCATCGCTCAATCCAAGCTTTGTCAGGTGGTGAGTGGCAGCGGGTTCGATTGGCGGGCATGTGCTTACAAGTTTGGCCAACACTTAACCCATATGCGAAGTTACTGATCTTAGATGAACCCGCGGCACCGTTAGATATTGCGCAAGAGGCGTTACTTTATAAGCTCATTGAAAGAGTGGCGCAAAAGGGTATCGCCGTAATCATGGCAAACCACGACCTTAACCGAACCCTAAGACACGCCGACCAAGTGCTACTGCTCGACAAAGGCGTTTTACAAGCTTCTGGTACCGCGGCAGAAGTACTGACTCCAAAGCAACTTGAGTCTGTATTCAATACTCAAGTGAAAAGTGTGGCTGTTGATGGAATTATGGTATTGCTGTTTCAATAAACCAGGTGGCAGGTAACTAAAAAATCAAATGCCAAGTGTTATCGATATTAATGCTACGTTTTAATAAGTGGCTGATTTTATTATTGGTTTTATCTTTCGTTTGGGAAGCGTGATTAGACGAGTAGTGGATGAAATCACACAGAACGCTCAAGTGGAGGTCACAGGCTGCAGCTCTTTAGGGAGTTACCAAGTGCAATAGGGTTTGAGTTAAACCATATGTTGAATAAATTAATTTAAATCGAACTGCCATATAAAATAACGTTTCTTCCTAAAATAAATTCTAAACGTTTTCTTTATAATGTTTAATTTTTTAGGGTGATGCCTTTCTTTATATGTGATAGGTCATTATTAGTGGGCGTATTAAATTTTTAAAAAATAATTATTAATATTTATTATGTGTGATCGAGTTAACATTGCTAACTTAATAGCCTAAAACTCCAATGACGTATAAAGATTGAAAGAGTATGGTATCAACTCTATTTACATTAGAAATTGAGTATCCAATAATGACAAAAAAAGTAGCAATTATTCTTTCTGGTTCTGGTGTTTTCGATGGTTCTGAAATTCACGAAGCCGTAATGACGTTTCTATCTTTAGAAAAAAATGGATTGAATTATGAGACATATGCTCCTGACATTGAGCAAGCTCATGTTATTAACCACTTAACTGGGCAGCCTACAGAAGAATGCAGAAATGTATTAGTGGAGTCAAATCGTCTAACAAGAGGTACAACTAAGGACCTTTCTCTTCTAAATGTTGAAGAGCATGATGCTGTTATTTTTGTTGGTGGATTTGGTGCGGCTAAGAACCTGTCTACATTTGCTTTTGATGGTCCTAGTTATACGGTTGATGAAAAAATAAAAAACATAATTAAAGCATTTCATAGTAATTCAAAATACATTGTTGCGATGTGTATTGCTCCTATGGTTGTTGCTAAGTGCATTGATGCAATTGAGCTTACTATTGGTAATGACACGCAAATCTGCGAAATTTTGGAATCTGAGTTAGGCCACAATCATATTGAAGTGACATCTACAGGCTCACATGTTGATGAAAAATCGAAAGTTATTACGACTCCGGCTTATATGCTAGCAAGTAACCTTAAAGAGCTTGAAGTGGGTATTAATGATGCTGTGTTAAAGCTTGTTGAAAGAATCTAAAATACAATTATATCTATATATAAACTGAATAGACAGGCTCTATCGTTAAATATTATGAGTCAATTGCTTTAAGCACTAAGGCGACATATCCACTGGTACTAAAATTAACATTGAGTGAAATGTGAGTATGTGTTCGCCTTAGCTAACTTCCAATTTTGATTAGAGATTATCTTTTGTATCCTATATTACGTTTAGTTAAAACACTTTTATCTTCACGAAAAGAGAAGATAAATTATTTACATCAAGACTCAATACAATTTCGTTGTCACCCATGGGATATTGATATTTTCCGCGAAATGAACAATGGGCGTATGATAACCTTATTTGACCTTGGAAGAATCTCTTTGGTTTCTAAATGCGGTTTTCTCAGAGTCTTATTGAAAAAGAAGTGGGGGTTAGTTGTTGCTGGAAGTTCCGTCATGTATCGGAAAAAAATTAGAGCTTTCGACAAAATCACAATGTACACTCGTGTTGTTGGTATTGATGACAAATGGATCTATCTTGAGCAGTCTATGTGGGTTAAAGGAGTACCTTGTTGCTCAATGGTTATTCGTACAGCAGTTACATCTAAAAACGGCCTGGTAGCTACAAAAGATGTTTTAGATGCTTTTGGTGAAAAGCATAGCACCTTATCACCAGAAGTATGGGTCACCAATTGGATTGAGAATGAGAAGGACCGCAGTTGGCCTCCAAATGTCGAAATGGGTTATAACTACTTTCGATTATAGCTGTTGTTGTTGTTCCGTTTCGATGATGGGAAATATTTCCAGAAAATAAAATTCCTTAAGTTTATTTTCTGATGATCTAATTTTCAAAAAAATATGAACTCAAAGTCATAATAGATAATCAGGAGTTATTATGTCATTCAATATCACAATGGAACACCCTTTATTTTTCTTTTAAAGTTATCGGGGTATATCAGAAACTAAACCTCCACTTACATATGCTTACTTTACTTTTCTTACTACGTTTGTTAATAAATATATCAATAATAATATAAGTATATTTTTTAATATTCAGGTGATTCATGACCACTCAAAGTAACCTACAAAAAGAGATTACATATCCAGCCAGTTATAACCTTCTATCCATCACCAAGCCAAGCAGTTATATTACTTATGCAAGTAAGGAGTTTTGTAAAGTTGCTGGGTACACTCAAGAAGAGCTCGTAGGGAACCCACATAATATGGTTCGCCATTCTGACATGCCCGCAGAAGCTTTCAAAGATATGTGGGAACACCTGAAGTCGGGCAAGTCCTGGATGGGTATAGTTAAAAATAGATGTAAGAATGGAGACTATTATTGGGTAGATGCATTTGCTTCCCCAATTATTGAAGGCGGTGAGACTGTAGAATATCAATCGGTGCGCTTAGTTCCAAGCCGTAAGCATGTCGAAAACGCAGAAAAGATTTACAAACAGATAAAGGCGGGACGAACGCCTCGTAAGCTAAAAGGTGTACGTAGTCGTTTGTGGCAACGAGCAGCGGTTTCTATTATACCACTATCAGCAATGGCAGCAGCAGTGGATCAATTTGTGTATCAAGGAGTGGGAGTATGGCTGTTGATGATAGCTTCCATTACTAGTATTTATTTGTTGACTCGCCGCTTGGAGTCATTATCAGAAGAAGCACGTAAAGTGTTTGATAATCCTTTGATGGAGCTTGTTTATAATCAACATGTTGATGATATCTCTGAAATACAGTTAGCGCTTAAAATGCGTCAATCTGAGCTGAACGCTGTTGTTGGGCGAATACAAGATTCTAATGAACAAATAAGTTCGGCTGCTCAGTCGTCTTCCAACAACTGTGATACGACAGCAAATAACCTCTCTAATCAAACCTCTGAAACAGATCAAGTAGCCGCAGCTATTAACGAAATGCATGCTACTGCAAACGAAATTGCTCAGAATGCACAAAGTGCTTCTGAAGTGACTGAGCAAGCAAACATGGCTGCGAGTGAAGGTGTGCAATCTGTAAAGGAAACAGTTGATTCAATAGCCATGTTATCGAATCAATTACATGAAGCTTCAGATGTTATTACTCAGTTAGAAGAACATGGAAAAACAATAGATATGGCACTGACAGTTATCCAAAGTATTGCTGAACAAACTAATTTATTAGCGCTAAATGCTGCAATTGAAGCTGCACGAGCTGGGGAGCAGGGCCGAGGTTTTGCTGTCGTAGCAGATGAGGTGCGCACACTTGCACAACGAAGCCAAGTATCAACGAAAGAGATTCACAGTGTTATCTCACTTATCCAATCGAGTACTCAGAGAGCCGTTCAAGTAATGGCGGAAGGTAATCAACTTTCTGAAGTGTGTGTAAGCAGTGCAGAGCTATCCGGTGAAAAGCTTAATGCTCTTATTCATCAGGTTAACGATATTTCAGACCGTAATACTCAGATAGCAGCAGCAATAGAAGAAATGGCGTGTGTAACAGAAGAAATGAACTCAAATGTGCAGTCGATTAGCGAATTAACGGCTGAAACTAATACTTTAGCATCGGAGACCCGCGATGAGTGTGAAGGTTTAGTTCGAAACTTAGACTCACAGGGGCAGTTGGTATCACAGTTTAGAGCAACCAATTAAATTCATTTTTCAAAAAACATGCTGCAGCTCTTGAAATGATGTCGCTAATATACATTAATGTATATAAGGTTTTCATGCTTATTTTTAATATCATTATAACCTTATACTTTGCCCACTTTCTCCCATTCTGAAAGTGGGCTTTTTTCTCCATTTCTTGCCGTGTCTCAAAGATGAAAGTCATCGACATCTTGTTGCCATTTCTCATTTTAATTCGTTATAAGGTATTATTTTGTAGCTTTTATTTTCACACCTCGATAAAGCGCCAAGTTTTATTTCCGTTTAAGGCCTGCTCGTCGATTTCTACCTAATCTACCTCCTTTTAAATATTACTTCTCGAAATTTTCATGATAAAAATAGTCTATTTTTTATGATGACGTGACAGCAGATAAAGGCCTTCAGCTAGGTAAAGTTAGGCTTATCGCCACTGCTGGCGTGAGCGTTGCTGCGCTTGCTGGGACAACAGTTTATCTGGCTCGCAAAGGTGTTTTTCAAGACGTATTCCAAGCTCTTGTATATTCTGCAATTACAGTTGGTCCTGTTTCTGACAATATAAAACTAAATGCGTCTTTCGATGATATGTATGAGATCCAGCAAGGAAATGGTGGTAAGCAAGCTTTAGAAAATTATTTAAACTTCCCTTCTCGAGAGTATGCCGCTGAATATTTTGAGAATCAGATTTCAGAGTCCGATCTTAACTTTATGACTGATATGGGATTTAAAGAACTCCACACTGGTTTGCCAGTCAATCATCTTCCATTTGATGAAAGCGCGACATACATCACAAAAACGGTTTCAGATATCGCGCCTATAGAAGAACAAACTGTCATCAAGTTTGACTCTAAAGAGGCTGCTGCAAGTTTTGTGAGGCAGTTAGATTCGTACTTATTGATGGAAGAAGACGCTATCCCAGGGATCAGTCGGCATGTGAATAGTATTAGTGTCATTGTTGGTACTGATGAAGCAAATGCAGTTGTAGCTGAACATAAATCTGTAATTATTCTTCACAGTGCAAGTGAGTTTGAAGCTGGTGATACTGGTCTTATGGGAGTAGGCGAATTTGTTGCCAGGTTTGCGGTTGCCAACGGTTTTGAACAGTCTATCGTTGATAGTCTGCCGTTCATCTACAACTCAACAAGCCTCGCAAGTGTTGGTTGGAGTTCAGTTATAGAAGACGTAAGTCAGGCTGCAACTACTGCCATTTATAGTTCCTACCAAGTCGAGATGACAGCAGAAGAGTTTTTGCAGCAGCAATGGAAGTCTTGGAGGTTACTGGTATCGTAGCGTTACTTTAGTCCCAATTTGATAATTTCATTAACAGGGTGCTGAAGTATAAGCATTGTGCATATTACGGTCTATCAATTCTAACGCTCAGCACCTTAATCATGTCGAGTTACAAATTAAGTGAGCCAGCAATGGAAAAAATTGGACTAAGATCTCACTTATCTAGCTGATTAAATTCTCTTTTGACTATGAGAACTTCAAAGCGGCTTACTCATTAAACCGCTTTTTTCTTCACTTTGAATATTGTTTCTACAATTAAGACAGAATACTGAAATCCAATAATTAGAAGCAACATCATCTATCTACAACGCTTTTGTTTGAGTTGTGTGATTCCGATTCCTATCGATATAAAACTCACTGTTATTGATAAAATTGACGTATATATTTTTTGTTGTTCTTTAAACGAAAACTATAAATCCTTGAACTACAATCCTGATTGATTAGCAGTCATTGGCATTGTTTAGGATAAAATAATATAGAGTGGGAAAGTGACAACAATAAATCATAATCTTCTTAAAGTAGCAGTGGGTATGGCTTTGCTATCGAGTATGCCGTCAGTGGCAAATGCTCATGGTTGGTCTGAATTTCCAAGTGCACGTCAGAATACCTGTTATGAGCAAGGTGGTATTTGGTCGGGCACACCACCAAACGCAGCCTGTGCTCAAGCTAAAGAGATTTCTGGCTCATATCCGTTTGTTCAGCGTAACGAATATGCAAAAAATATACAGGATTTCAACAACATCAATGATGTAAAAACAGCGATTCCCGACGGCACGTTATGTTACGCCAATGATTCGCAAAAGCGTGGTATGGGCGCACCTCACACGGGTTGGACTCGTACCGAGCTAAGCACTGGTACCTTTGAATATGTATTCAACGCGACGGCACCGCACAACCCTTCATTCTGGGAGTTTTACCTAACCAAACCAAATGCAGACTTGAGTAAAGGTTTGGCTTGGGGTGACTTAGATCTTATCCAAGAGGAGGGTAACGTCCCTGTAAATGGTGGTAAATACCGTATTAATGTAACCATTCCTTCGGACCGTTCTGGCGATGCAATTTTATTTGTGCGCTGGCAGCGTAATGATTCGGCAGGTGAAGGCTTCTACAACTGTTCAGACATCACCATTACTGGTGGTACAACTCCTCCGCCAGACCCTACACCGCAACCAGATCTAGTACGTGGCGACCTGTTTGTGTCTGATCAGTTCGGTACACCAGAAATTGGCGACACAGTTAAGTACGACATCATCAACAAGTATGGTGAAATCGCACGTAGCTTCGACATTGTGATTGATGCGACCAATGTGAACGATTGGGCTCGTCTGCTAGCTTCTGAAATTAACGGTTGGCATGAAGAGTTCAAAGGCGGCGCGATCTTCATCGGTGACTGGCATCCTGAAATGCAGCACTACATGTACTTCCAAAACGATCCGTCTCGTAATTTCTTTAACTCAAAAGATAGCCGAGCTTCAGGTCAATTGACGTTGATTAAAGGTGGCGACGGCGGTGTTGAGCCGTTGAAAGGCGATATTTACGAACTTGTTAAGAGTGACAATGTCGTTAATGCGGGCGACAAAGATGTGATTGCAACAAGTGAAGCCGCAAACCTTACGCAAACACAAGGCTCTGCAGTAAGCATTCAAAACAATGGTACGGCTTCAATCGTGGTTGATACTACAGCGATCACAACGAACGAAACCTTGTCTTTCATTGCTAGCTCTATTGAAAGTGAGAGTGTTGAAACCTTCACATTTGAAGTGATTGCTGAAGATGGTGGTGTAACACCTGACCCAGACCCTGCACCAAACCCGGGCACATGGGATTCATCTAAGGTTTACCTTGGTGGTGAAGTTGTGACTTACTCTAACCAGTCATGGAAAGCGCAGTGGTGGATTCAGGGCGGTGAAAACCCGAAAGCGACTTACGAAAACGATAAGTGGGGCGTTTGGCGTCCAGCTAACTAGTCAGCTAGTTGACCTAAACTGAGTAACTAAGACACGACATTCGCTTGACGAGTGTCGTGTCTTTTCTTATGGGAGAGATAAACAAGTCGACCGTGAAGGTAATTGGGTTTAGGGTGGGGCCTTGTTATACCTAAATTTCCGAGTACTTCGAATATTCAAGGTTTAGTAATTGTTTACACGTTTGATAGAAAGGAGTTTTTGATGAAAAAATCACAGATACTCGCCAATACAATCAAGAATCAGATAGAGCAAAATATTTGGCTGAGTGGTGAGAAGATCCCATCAATTAGAGATGCATGTAAGCGCTATAAACTCAGCACAGAGACGGTATTACAAGCCTATCAGCAGCTTGAAGACCAAGGCTATGTTCGCTCAAAATCCAAGTCTGGTTATTTCGTGTTACCACGCAGAAATGTGTTCGTTTCGGATCATTCAAAGCAAAAAGCTATCAAGCCGTACCCAGTTAGGATCAGTGACCTGCTTTACGATGTGCTTCAACGAGCCAAAGATCCTAGTATCATCCCACTTAGCTCGGCATTTCCAGACCCTGCTTTGTTTCCGCATCAAGCATTGTCTCGTAGTTTAGCCAGTGCCAGCCGCCAAATGCCTGACAACAGCATGCTCACTAATTTACCTCCTGGCAGTGAAACACTCCGCAGGCAAATTGCCCAACGCTATCAAATGCACGGTATAAATGTCCTACCAAACGATATTGTGATTACTTCTGGAGCGATGGAAGCACTTAATCTTTGTCTGCAATCTTGCACAGAGTCGGGTGACTTGGTCGCTATCGAGTATCCTGCGTTCTATGGTGTGTTGCAGACCATCGAAAGGCTAAACCTTACGGCAGTTGAAATACCAACCGACCCAGAAACCGGAATCGATCTTGACGTATTGGAATCTGTGTTCGCTTCAATGGACATCAAAGCGTGTTGGTTCATGACGGAATCACAAAACCCAGTCGGCTATTCGATGACCGACAACAATAAACGAAGGTTGGTTGAGTTGGTGAATCAACATAAGATCCCAATGATCGAAGACGATGTGTATCGTGAGCTTCACGTCGGTAATCAAAGCTCATTGCCTGCCAAAGCCTATGACACTGGCGAGCAGATCATGCTTTGTGGCTCGTTTTCCAAATCATTGTCGCCCGGCTTTCGAATCGGTTGGGTAGTTGCAAGGAAACAAGCGTTGAAGATTCAACGATTGCAGCATCTATCAACACTTTCCAGCAGCATTCCTATTCAGCTAGGTTTGTCTCACTACCTAACGTTTTATAGCTATGACAATCATCTGAAAAAGCTTCGTAAACTTCTGAACGAAAGGAAGAAGGCGCACATAGCACTTCTAGAATCCAATTTGCCTAAGAGTGCTCTGATTCATAAAAGCCAAGGTGGTTACTTCCTTTGGATAGAATTGCCTCAATCAGTTAGTGCTGAGAAGCTTTATGAGCAAGCTCTTGAACACAACATATCAGTCGCGCCAGGGATCATATTCAGTAGTGACAAGAAGTTCTCCCATCACATTCGACTTAATTGCTCGTATGCTTGCGACGACAAAATCGCAGAGGCCATTCGTACGCTAGGTGGTTTGATTCAGGCAATGGAATAACAAGTCTAAGTCGTTAGTCTACCTTCGACTATGTTTACCTGAAATCTAGTTTGTCACTCGTCAGATAATTTAATCTGTTCTGTTTTTTAACAGCTTATCTGTTCTAGTTTAGTTTGTTCGAACTGTGCTGAAATACGCTCCAATTCTTAATGTTAAAGCCATCATTATGATGTTTGGAGCTTAAATGTTTGATGTAGTTGAATTGTCGCGTTTGCAGTTTGCGCTAACCGCTATGTTCCACTTTCTCTTCGTCCCGTTAACTATCGGTATGTCTTGCTTACTAGCGATCATGGAATCTATCTATGTGCTCACCGGTAAGCAAATCTATCAAGATATGACTCGCTTCTGGGGCAAACTGTTTGGTATTAACTTCGCCTTGGGTGTCACGACTGGTTTAACCATGGAGTTCCAGTTCGGCACCAACTGGTCTTATTATTCTCACTATGTTGGTGACATCTTTGGTGCTCCTCTCGCCATCGAAGCCCTTGTCGCATTCTTCTTAGAATCCACGTTTGTTGGCCTCTTCTTCTTCGGTTGGGAAAGATTATCGAAACCCCAACACCTTGTTGTCACTTGGTTGGTGGCGTTAGGCTCTAGCTTCTCTGCATTATGGATTCTGGTTGCTAACGGTTGGATGCAAAACCCGATCGGGTCGGAGTTCAATTATCAAACCATGCGTATGGAAATGACAAGCTTCGCTGAAGTGGTGCTCAACCCAGTTGCTCAGGTTAAGTTTTTACACACAGTCGCTTCGGGTTATACCTGTGGCGCGATGTTTATTCTTGGCGTGAGTTCATATTACTTGCTAAAAGGTCGAGATATTGCCTTTGCCAAGCGTTCTTTCGCTGTGGCTGCATCCTTTGGAATCGCTTCAATTATCTCAGTAATCGTACTCGGTGATGAGTCCGGCTATCAACTGGGTGACGTTCAGAAAGTAAAACTTGCTGCAATAGAAGCGGAATGGCACACCGAACCTGCACCTGCGGCGTTCACCTTGTTCGGACTACCCAAACAAGAGGAAGGCAAAACTGACTTCGCTGTGAAAATTCCTTACGTTATGGGGATTATTGCAACGCGCTCTTTGGATGAGCAAGTGATGGGTCTTCATGACTTGCGTGACCAACATTTAGTGCGTATTCGAAGTGGTATTATTGCTTATGAATTGCTAGAGCGTTTGCGAGCTGGCGATACCTCATACGAGACGGAGCAAGCCTTTGTGCGAACCAAGCACGACCTCGGCTACGGCTTATTGCTCAAGCGATACACAGACATCGTGACTGATGCGACTGAACAGCAAATCCAACAAGCAGCCGACGATTCAATCCCAACTGTGTGGCCCCTGTTCTGGTCATTCAGAATTATGGTGGGTTGTGGCTTCATTATGTTGTTTGTTTTTGGGACGGCTTTCTTACAAACCTACCGTAAAAACATCACTCAAAAGTCTTGGCTATTGAAAGCGGCACTTTGGTCAATCCCTTTACCTTGGGTAGCAATCGAAGCAGGTTGGTTTGTTGCTGAGTATGGTCGTCAACCGTGGGCAGTTGGTGAAATTCTCCCTGTTGTGGTAGCGGCATCTTCGCAAACCGTTGAAAACTTGCTGACGTCTCTCGCGCTAATTATTAGCCTCTATACGGTCTTCATTATTGTTGAAAGTTACTTGATGATTACCGTCGTCAAAAAAGGCCCAAGCAGTTTAAAAACGGGGCGTTATCACTATGAACAAACAACATCGCTTGACGCCAAATTGGCACAACAAGTTCAACAATAAGGTGACTGACTCATGTTCGAATATGACACATTACGTTTAATTTGGTGGGTGCTAATTGGTGTATTGCTGATTGGTTTTATGATCACAGATGGCTTCGATATGGGAGTAGGAGCGTTATTACCGTTTATCGGTAAAACTAACTCTGACAGACGAGTGATGATTAACTCCATCGCACCCCATTGGGACGGCAACCAAGTGTGGTTAATAACAGCAGGTGCCGCTTTGTTTGCAGCTTGGCCTTTGGTGTATGCGACATCCTTTTCAAGCTTATATGTTGCGATGTACTTGGCTCTCATCCCATTGTGGCTGCGTCCTCTTGCGCTTGAGTATCGAGCTAAGATAGATAACGATCAATGGCGTAAAGTGTGTGATTTAGCGATTTCATTTTCAGGCTGCTTTCCGCCGATTTTATTTGGTATCGCGTTTGGCAACTTGATGCAAGGGCTTCCATTTTCTCTCAATAGTTTGCTTATGGTTGAATACCACGGATCGTTTGTTGATTTGCTTAATCCGTTTGCTCTGTTGTGTGGTTTTGTTGGGCTATTGATGGTGCTGTTGCAAGGCAGTGCTTGGCTGATGATGAAAACGACAGGTGCGCTATACAACAAGGCAAGATTGGTTGCGCAGCTGAGTGCGGTATTTGTGGCTAGCCTGATGGTAATTGGCGGTTTAGTGATAAGTCAAATGAATGGCTATCTGATCGTCAGTGAGTTAAACCATAGTGCTGTTTCAAACCCGTTAAATAAACAAGTGATAGCAGAAACCAGTGCTTGGCTAACCAATTTTGAGACTTATTCTTGGATGGGGTTTGCGCCGATTGGCAGTGTGCTCATTCCAGTCTTAGCGCTGGTGAGTGCCAGATTAAAGTGGGATGCGCTGTCTTTTATAAGCTCAAGTCTGACTAATGCATGCGTTGTTTTAACGGCTGGTTTCGCGATGTTCCCATTCATTCTTCCATCGAGTGTTAATCCAAGCCATAGCTTAACGTTGTGGGATTCAACATCGAGTGAATTGACTTTGAACATCATGACAGGCGTGGCGTTTGTGATGGTGCCAATTATCCTGTGTTACACCGCTTTTAGTTATCGCACTATGTTTGGGCGACTCGATAGCAAGTATGTCGAACGCAACGGACATTCACTGTATTAAGGAGTTTTCTATGTGGTATTTTGTTTGGATATTAGGCTTATTTCTAGCTTCTGCATTTGCAGTGTTGAATGTAATCAGCCTAGAGAAAAGTGACTTAGAAACTGATCGCTAATTGATGTTTGATTATTAAAAAGACCAGAAGCACGATGCTCTGGTCTTTTTATGCTTTTAAATCTTGGCTATGCTGCTTCCTAGTTAGTGGCACGAAATGGTAAAACTCACTAAGAAGGGTTGATTAGAATTATTTTAAACGCGACAAGTGCATAGGAAAAAACACGAGTCACTTTATCTTATTTGAATGGATGCTTATTTAACTCGAAAGAGGACTAATAATGTACGAACTAACACGGATTCTTAGCTTAATGATGGGTAGCGCAACTAGTACGGCTGAAATGGAAGTGAACACGCAATTCACGAGCCTTGAAGAATGTAACCAAGAAGGTGCTGCTCTGGCTAAGAAGTTAAACACTACCGATTTAACAGTCATGCAAGTTCAATGCGAGCGTGACTAACCCCAAGATATAATTAAGCACTGGGCACAGAAGTTTGTGCCCATGCTGCCTCATCTGTGTATATACCATTAGCGCAAAGTAGCCTTTCTGAGTTCAACTTTTTAGCATCTACCATTAATGTTTCATTCAAAATCATTGGCTCGCCTCGTTGATACTCATATTTACTCAATTGTTAAATAGAAACAATTTTATCTAACCTATTGTTAAAAATTTACTATTTGATAATGTGTTTAGGTGCACATAAAAAGTGTACTTCAGATTTAGCAAAAAATAATAAAAGTAGGAGTTGCGATGAGTATTGTAGTGAGACGCTCTGAACCGTCAGATGCAAAGGGAATAAAAGAAGTTTACGAATGCACTAATGCTTATACCGGTACGCTGCAACTCCCAAATCCATCTCTGGAAACTTGGCAAAAACGAATCTCAAATGTTCCAGATAATGTGTACTCTTATGTCGCGTTATTGGACGGAGAAATTGTTGGTAACCTAGGTTTAGAAGTGTGTGTAAACCCAAGAAGGCGTCATGTCGCTTCTTTTGGTATGGGTGTTAAAGACGATGTTTTCGGCAGTGGTGTAGGTAGTCAATTACTCGCAACGGCAATCGACTTATGTGACAACTGGATTAACATCAAACGACTGGAACTCACCGTCTATACCGATAACGAACGAGCGATCAGCCTATATAAGAAGTTTGGCTTCGTGATTGAAGGGGAGTCAGCAGGGTTTGCCTTCAGAAATGGCGAATATGTGGCAGCTTACCATATGGCGCGACTGGTATAACGTCTAGGTTCGTTTAATAGATAAGTAAAACGCCACGTTGTTATAACGTGGCGTTTGCTATTTCAGTTGGCTGCTTACTTAAAAGCCAATATTTTATGCTCTTAAGCCGTTAGTGGCTCAAGGTTTGCTGGGCGGTAATGCACTGATTTCAGTACTTTACCTTGGCGAACTGTTTTACCTTCAGATACGAAATCTTCAGCACATTTAGCGATGATGTATTCACCTTTTTGAACCGCCATTAGCTTGATGTTCTGCTCAGTATAGAACGCTTCTGTCTCTTTGTATTCTGTCTCGTTACGACATACTTTACTCATGTTGCTTGAGTGTACTTCATCCCAGCAAGGTAAGAAGTCGATTGAGCGGTTTTTAGCAACGTTCAACAGAAGATCGATCAGGTAGCTTATCGCTAGGTTGTCTTCTACTTTAGATTGGCCAAGGTGAACCAAACGTCCCATCAAAACATAAACGCTGTCTACAATAGCGTCCGCTTGTTCGATTTTAGAGTCAGCTTCTGCCAATTCTGTCAGCTCTTCGATCGCTAGAGAAGTATGTAGCGTATCGCCTTTTTCATCCATTGTTTCAGGAGCAGCAACAGGCAGATCAAAAGTACTGCGGAACTCTTCAATATCGCGGTAAAGGTGATCGTAGATTTCTTGGTTTAGTTGAGAAAGGTTCATATTCCTATCCATTCTGTTTCGTTAATGGGTCATTTTAACAAAGGTAGGAATAGGGTGCTAACGTAAAGTCGAAGAACTCGACTTTTATTCATTGTACCAATGAGATATTTTGCACATAAATCAATTGATTATTACGATTTTCTACTCTTTATTCTCGTTTATATTAGAAATATTAATGTTGTCGCTCACTTAGGCAGCCGTGGTTGATATTGATTTCTTTAAGTCAGTGAACGACGGCTATGGGTATCAAATGGGCGATGTTGTGCTAAAGAAAGTGGCCAATGTGTTGGGAGTAATGCTCAAGAAGGAGAGTTTGTTGCTCGCTTTGGTGGTGAAGAGTTTGTGATTTGGTGCCCGAGCACGTCAGTCAACACGGTTGAGGATAAGCTTGCGATGCTACTTGAGGAAGTGAAGAAGATTACTCTTGATCGAATGCCTATTACTACCTCTATTGGTGCTTGCCATTTCGAATTAAGTTCAGATGAAACAAGGAATTAACGAATGTCGGCGTTAGACTCATTGATTAAAGTGGCCGATGAGTGTTTGTATGTTGCAAAAAATGGACGAGATCAGTTCGTGTCTCGTCCATATTACCAATATTTAGATAATTAATCTTGAGAGCTGAGAGCTGAGAGCTGAGAACTTAACTAAACAGGTACGGGAACAGTTTGCGTCGCTCTTCTGGAGTTAACGATTCAACACGAGCGATGTTGGTATCTGGAATCGCTTCAGGGTTAGGGTAATGCTTCAACACCTTTTCCATGCTCGCTTCACGAATTAAATGGTAAACCGGATAAGGGGAGCGGTTGGTTAGGTTTTCATCGTCTTCAGGATCCGCACCGCCAAAACAGTAATCAGGATGGAAGGTCGCCACTTGGTAAACGCCTTCCCAGTCTTGCTGCCTAATCAAAGCTTCTACCCAATCGATGAACATGTTGTAGTCGAAGAAATCTTGCAGCATGTTAGGAACAACCACCAGAGTCGTTTCTAGCTCAGCGACTGGTGTGTTATCCAACTCCACAAATTGAGTCATGATATCTTCTAGCAATGCCTCTTCGGTTTCTGCTTCACTCACAAAGATCTTAATCTGCTTATTACGTTGTGGCTTTGCTGCAAATGGGCACAGGTTTAGGCCAATAACAACATCGTCTAACCATTGTTTTACTTGGTCATGGATGGTTTGAAGATCTGTGTTTTGAGTGTTCGACATAACAGGTTCCGAAATGAAATTTTGCGTAGGATATCAGAACGGTTGTTAATCAAAAGCACTAATTGTCTTGAAAATGCTGTTGTTTCTAAGCTTCAGCGAGTTTAGATGTCGATACTTGAAGTTGTTTCAACTGGTAGACCCAAGCAAATATCGCGACATAGAAGATTGAGCCTCCCGCAATCACGCCATTCCAACTAAATAACTGCCAGCAGTATAAGAGTAAGAACCCGCCCAAACTGCCACCAATATAGTAGTGCACAAGGTAGAGCGCTGTTGCCGTCGCTTTGGCGCTTGGTGCTTTTTGACTGACCCAAGAGTAGGCTAGGGTATGCGAGAAGAAAGCCCCACCACTTATCAGCAATAACCCTGCAAGCATGAAAGGAATCTCATCAACCGCAGAGACCAGCAATCCCAGCAAGCTTATACACACACCGAGCAGAATGCCGTTTAACGGGTCGAAACTTAGCGTCCATTGGTTAGACAGCTTCGAGCTGACGGTACCCGCTAGGTAGCAGAGAAAGATCAGTGATGCCAAGCCAACTGGAACGGAGTGAGGTTCTGACACCAATCTAAAGCCCATTACGGAATACAGGTTAACGAACAGAGCGAAGTTGGCTCCACCAATCAACATAGCAAGCCACAATGTACGGTTGCGTAAATGCATCACAACTGAGCGATTATGATGAAAGAACAGCCCTTTTTGCGGCTTGAAGTTTTGCTGGTCTGGTAGTCGATAGGCAATAAATAAAGCGCATAATAGCGAGCCCACAACAAAGATCAGCACGGTAGCGTGCCAATCGAAATAGTCTGTCAGCAAGCCGCCTAATACACGGCCAAAGATACCCCCTAATGAGTTGGCAGCAATATAGCCACCAATCGCGACTGCAAAGGCTTTGGGCGTGAGCTCCTCCACCATATAGGCGACAGCAACACCGGCGAAAGCTGCGACTGCGATCCCCATTAATGCTCTAGCAATCACGAGTTGCAACAGTGTGGTGGTAAATGCCATGCCTAAACCAATCATCGGAATCGCAAAAAGACTAAATAGAATGATAGGCTTTCGACCAAATGACTCTGAAGCGATTGCCCACGGTACTAAGCTAATCGATAGCCCGAGCGTGGTTGCAGCAAATAGCCAGTTGATTTGAGTTTCAGACACTTGGAAGTGCTGAGCCATGTGCGGCAAGATAGGTTGAAACACATAAAGATTACAGAAAATGATAAATGAACCAATCGCTAATGATTGAGTGATACGTTTGTATTGAGTACTGCCTTTATCGAACATTTATCTTGTGCCTATGCGAGGAGTTAAGCTATTTGTGAACAAGTTATCAGCACAATGATGATTAAAGAAATATATTAAAAATATCATCTCCATATATTTAATATATCACCATGCTCGAATCAAAACCCCTTCGACATTTTCTCACCGTAGCTCAGTTTGGTAACTTTACCCAAGCAGCAAAAGCGTTACATATCGCTCAGCCAGCTTTAAGTATATCGATTAAAAAACTCGAGCAAACACTTGATCTGATTCTGTTTCGAAGAGGAGATAAATCGGTCACTCTAACGGAAGAAGGGAAAGTACTGCTTGAGCATGCCAAGCGTATCGCGCAGCAGTTTGATGATGCAGAGCTGGCGATGAATGAATTGAAAGGCTTGGAAAAAGGGGAGGTACGTTTGGGGGCGCCAAGTATGATGGGGAGTTACTTCTTTCCACAAGTTGTTATGGCATTTAAAAGCCAATACCCAGATCTCAAGCTGACGTTGATCGATGCGGGCACGGCTTCGATTCGCGAAATGTTATTAAACGGCGAACTCGACATCGGAGTTATCAATCATGAAAATGTGCCGAGTGACCTAGAGACTGACCATTTGCTCAGCTCTGAAATGTTAGCCGTTGTCGGTAAAGAACACCCATTGGCGTCACAGTCATCGATCACCTTTGAAGAGTTTTTTGAGCAAGAGCTAATCATGTTTAAGTCAGGGTATTTCCATCGTGATTTCATCGACGCGACCTGCAAAAAATACGATTTAGATATGACCATCGCATTCGAGACTAACTTGTTGCCAATGATTCTTTCTATTGTAAAACGCGAGTTTGCTATTACCGCACTGCTTAGCTTGGTAACAGAGTATGAAGACGACGTGGTTGGTGTGCCATTTAAAGATCCTGTAAAACTCAATCTATCTTTGGCGTGGCGAAAAGAGGGCTATTTGTCTAAGGCTGATAGAACCTTTATCGATTTCATTAAACAATATGTGTGATTAGTAAAATATTAACAGCTTCTAATTTACTTGGTATGCATGCCCGTTAAATAATACTAGTACTTTTTGAGTAGCTAGTAACGGACTATGAAATGTGGATGTAAGGAGCAAACGTTAATACGAGTTCGTAGAACGTTTCTCGACCGAGTGTTAGGGAACAAGGGCCGATATAAATGCAGTAAGTGAGATACTGTCTTAAAAATAAAGGGCTAGGTATTGAGATGAAAGAAATGAGTCCGTTTGAAAAGTAATTCGTCGATTATATTATTCTGTGAAAAATGTGTGCCCAACAATATGGTTAACAAGCGGTGACTGGGAGATATTAGCTGTCTTTAAACTAATTAATTAGGCAACCCTAGCTCCATGAAATGTAAGTGTAAAGAACGAAGGCTCATTAGAGTTCGCAGAACATCAGTCGATAAAGTTTTCGGTATAAAAGAGAAATACAGATGCGCGTCTTGCAGTGGCGTTCTCAAGGTAAAAGGATAGTGGCGAAAAGGGAAAGGTAGACCTTGGTTTCCGATACTCATAACACAAAGCCCGAATATCTTAGGTGAGATATTCGGGCTTCGTTGTAAAGAGGTATAGCAACTTACATAGTGTTAAGTATTTTTTGAGTTATACATCTTATCGAAGTTCTTTTGGTTCCATCCGACCATAATCTGGTCGCCGATTTTAAGTACCGGGATAGAGCGAGCGCCCATCGCTTGTAATTCTTTACGGCCGCGTTGCATCTTGGCATTCGTTAAGCGGTAAACAATCTTCTTAGAGTCCAAATATCTTTGGGCATCTTTACAGTGCGGGCATTTGTCTGCCACGTACAATACAACACGTTTCATCTTTACTGTCTCTTTTTGAGTCTAGCTCTTGGTGAATCTCGTTAAAGTGTAACGAATCCTAGGTGATTAGAAAAGTGTGATCAGTTACACTATGCGGCTCAATTCTCGACGTCACAACGTTTTGATGTGACGCAACTTGTACGGTCTTTCAGCATGCATCCTTCATTACGCTATATTCAAGGCTATCCTAAACACATTATCGATCCTGTTACTCAGCTTGTTGAGTCAGGTAAATTGGTGCCGTGGTTTGAAGCTCGCTACCCAAAAAATCATGAAATAAAAAGCGAGAAAGCCCTGTTTGATTATGCGATTGAGATTAAAAATCGCTATATGAAGAAAACACCCCCCATCAGTAAAGTGATTTATGATGGCAAGATCCACCTAATCAACAATGCATTAGGGTTGCACTCTTATGTCGCGAAAAACCACGGTGGCAAGATCAAATCGAAGAATGAGATTCGTATCGCAAGTGTATTTCGTAATGCCCCTGAGCCTTTGTTGAGAATGCTGGTGGTACATGAACTGGCGCACATCAAAGAGAAAGACCACGACAAAGCGTTTTACCAACTATGCTGTCACATGGAACCGGAATATCATCAACTAGAGTTAGATGCCCGTTTGTTCATGATTTATTTAGATTTAAAGAAGTAGCCCAATGAGCCAATCACAAAAAAGAACCACGCTAAGCCTATCAAAAAACAGTGCGTCTGATAAAAACCGTAACAGTGCGGATTCAAAAGCGACTGGACAGAACAAAGCCAAGCGATCTTCTGGGAAACCAAGCAATAATAAAGGCGGAAAGGGCAAAGCTCCTTTTAAAAAAGGCACTTCTAATAAGAACGCGCCAAAAAGATCGAGCGGCACTCAAAAGCCTGCTAGCTCGAAGCGCACTGGTGGTTCACAACGCAATAAGAATATCGTTAAGCCAGCAGCCGGTTTGCACCCAAGAAACCAGCACACAGGGCGTTACGACTTCGAGCTATTGGTTGCAGCTTTACCAGAATTGAAAGCTCACTTAGTTAAGAACCCAGTAGGTGAAGACACGATCAATTTCTCTGATCCATTGGCGGTTAAACTACTCAACAAAGCCTTATTGGCGCATCACTATGGTGTTAAGCACTGGGATATTCCAGCTGGATACTTGTGCCCGCCGATTCCTGGTCGAGCGGACTACATTCACAGAGTAGCAGAAATCCTTAATAGCGATGGTCAGGGTGAACCTTATAATCATCAATCCGTGAAAGCGCTAGATATCGGTGTTGGTGCGAACTGTATCTACCCAATTATCGGAGCCACGGAATACAAATGGCGTTGCACGGGTAGTGATGTTGACCCTGTGTCGGTGAAAGCCGCGAACTTCATTGCTGAAAGCAACGTTAACTTAAAGGGTAAGATCAAAGCGCGTTTGCAAACAGACTCTGAATCTATCTTTAAGGGTATTATCAAAGATAATGAACGTTACGATGTCACTATTTGTAACCCTCCATTTCACAGTTCTCTAGAGGAAGCGGAAAAGGGGACACAGCGTAAACTAGACAACCTAGCGGCAAACCGAGCTAAGAAAACGGGCCAAACCTCCAAACCTGAAGCGAAAAAAGCCAAGCAAAATAAGCCAACATTAAACTTTGGCGGTCAAAAAGCGGAGTTATGGTGCCCAGGTGGTGAAGCGGCATTCATCATGAAAATGGCAAGAGAGAGCCAACAGTTTGCGACTCAAGTGCTATGGTTCACGACACTAATTTCGAAGAAAGACAACGTTGATATGCTTCGCTCTGAACTTGGTAAGCTCAAAGCGAAACAAGTAAAAGTTGTAGAGATGTCTCAAGGCCAGAAAGTGAGTCGCTTTGTGGCATGGACTTTTATGGACGACGAGCAAAGAAAAGAGTGGATCGCGCTTAAATAACGGTTCACACGTCAAAACTCGAAAGTATCGTTAATTCTATTAAATAAAACGGGCTTGTTGTTCAATCAACAAGCCCGTTTTTTATCAGATTTGGGTTAAGCAGAGAGCAATTCATCCAATTTACTTTGGTACTTCCTCTCAAGCGAATGGTTTCCGGCTTTCTTTTCGAGATCGACTAAGATTTGAAGCGATGGAATTTGATAGCCATACCGCTGGTGGAACTTAAACAGACGAAGTCTAGCGTCATTATAATCGGCTTCGCTCACTTCAATTTTAGATAGCTGTAATATTGATTTTACTCGGTTCGGATCATGGTCAATGGCGCGGGTGAAGTAGTACTTGGCTTGTTCTGTATCACCTGCCTTAAAAGCACAAAAAGCCGCATTCTCATAACTGGCGGATACTAAGTAGTAATAGGGCTGGTCAATGGCGAGATTAAAGTACTTATCGGCCTGTTTATACTCACCTTGTTTACACAAAAACGTCCCGTAGTTATTGAGCACGTTACCGTTTCTTGAATCTAGGCTTAACGCTTTTCGATACGCAGACCTCGCTTCATCGACTTCACCCACTTGTTCATAGTAATGGGCCATAGAGAGCCGAGCACGGTAATAACTCGGTGCATGTTTAATGGCAAGTTCTAGGTTTTCACGTGCCCTTATCATGTTGCCTAGACCCATGTACCCCAAACCTAATTGAATGCGAGATTCTGACATCGCAATAGGATCGCTTTCTACTTTCGGAGGCCCTTCTGTTACAGAGATACAGCCAGACATAGAGATAGATACAATTAGAGCTGAGAGTAGGGGATTTGAAAACAATGACTTGGCAGGCATGTGAAGCTCCTTATGAACACCAGACAATCATATGAAATTGGTAAACATAAGGTGGTAAATCTATGGTGGAATGCGATCCACTCTCCATAAAAAAGCTGCGCCCAATAAGGATGTTTTCAACGTCATAGAAGTAAACAGCTTGTTGGGCGCAACATTGTATCTTTGATAAACCAGCGAATCATTAATCGTCTTTGGTGAAGTTCTCTTCGCTGAAGTGATCCAAATCGTAAGGCGTTTGTTGGTAAACGCAGTAGTTTAGCCAGTTTGAGAAGAGTAAGTGCCCGTGACTTCGCCAGCTCGCGACCGGTTTGTTGTCTGGGTTATTGTTTGGATAGTAGTTAATAGGGATGACTGGCTCCATGCCTTCTCCCAAATCACGGATGTATTCGTTGTGAAGCGTATGCGCATCGTACTCAGGGTGACCGGTTACAAATACGTTTCGCTTGTCTTTGGTTGCCGCTAGATACACACCGGCGACGTCTGAAGTCGCAAGCACATCTAGGTCGGTATGCTCTGCTAGGTACTCAGGTGAGAAATCTGCATAGCGGGAGTGTGGCGCTAAGAAGGTGTCATCAAAACCACGAAGAATAGGGTGGTAAGGTTTATGGATCTCGTGATTGTAAACGCCAGACAGTTTCTCTTTACGAGTACGCTTTGGTAAGTCATACAGTAACTTCAAGCCCGCTTGAGCAGCCCAGCACACATAAAGAGTCGAGGTAACGTGCTTGTTAGCCCACTCCATGATGGTTTTCAGGTGATCCCAGTAGATAACATCTTCAAACTGAACCAAACCCAATGGCGCACCTGTGATGATTAACCCATCAAAGTTTCGATTTTTTACCATCTCAAATTGACGGTAAAAGTTATCGAGGTGCTCAGTAGGTGTGTTTTTACTTGGACGGTCATCGATTCGAAGTAGTTCAACATCCACTTGCAACGGGCTGTTCGATAGAAGGCGCAAGAATTGAGTTTCAGTTTCAATCTTCTTTGGCATTAGGTTGAGGATCAAGACTCGAAGTGGACGGATTTCCTGTGTCGATGCTCTTGATAGCGGCATAACAAAGATGTTTTCTTCACGAAGAACATCGCTCGCTGGCAATTGGTCTGGAATGCGGATAGGCACAGCTTTCTCCCTAAGCTAGATATGTAGACGTCTACACATCTAAATCTATAATAGTTTGATACGCTTGTCGATATACAAAGTCGATAGTTGTAAATTATTTGTGTTTTGATCAAGAGAGCACTTAGTCACCTTGCGGTTATTGTATCTGCTTATCAATGCAAAAATGTGTAGAAGAGTGATTGAGTGCTGATATCGCTAGTAATAGAGCAACAGAGTATTATTTACGATAAACTCATGCTTTTGATTTAAGCCGTAATGTATCAATGAAGTTAATACTCATTCGAGGACTGCCAGGTTCGGGTAAGTCAACAAAAGCTAAAACTTATGACGCCTTGCATGTCGAGGCCGATATGTATTTTGTCAACGAACAAGGTGAGTACTGCTTTGACCCTAAACAATTACATCAGGCCCATGGTTGGTGCCAGAACACCACTGAAAATGGTCTAAAGCAAGGGAAGGACGTTGTCGTATCGAATACCTTCATCAAACACTGGGAAATGAAGGCTTATCGTCAGCTTGCTCTCAAATACAAGGCGGATTTAGTGATTGAAGTTTGCCGAGAAAATTACGGCACTATCCACGACATTGAACCATCAGTGATCAGGCGCATGGGTAGAGATTGGCAAGAGTAGCGCTACGCTGATGTCACTTTATAGGCTGGGTAAACCCTCATATTAAACTAACAAAACAATTCCAAGGTAACGATTGAAATGGCAAAACGTTCTGTTGTCGTAGAGATGACCTCTTACGGTATCTACTCCACGTGGGACTCTAAATCTAAAGAACTACCTAAAATCCAAGAGTTCACTACCACCGTTGACGCTGAAATTGACGTCGAGTTTGGCTATATTTTGAACATTAAAAAAGCCAAAGGCGAAAAAATCCGTTACTGCATTTATCACCCGGATATCACGACCGACAAAGGCGAAGTGCTTGAGCCGTTCGCTGGTGAAGAGTACGTTGGCAATAACGATTGGGATTTTTATCTAGGAGACACTATTTGGGCGCCAGTCTCAAACAAGATCGGCAAATGGCGCATGACGGTCGAACTCAAAGGCAACATCATCGCTGATAAGACATTCGACCTAGTAGCAAGAGACGAAGGTCAATTTTGGAAGCGTAGAGGGTTCTAGCCTCGAACTTCTAGACAAATCTAAATAACAAAAATGCCGAGTCCTATATGGGCTCGGCTTTTTGACATTAGCTAGAAGATGTTCGTCATCTAGCTTAGAAGTAAGATTATTGTGTTACGTAAGCGACAACAAACTCAGTGATAGCAACCATGTCTTTCACTGCGATGTACTCTTCAGTGGTGTGAACTTTCGCCATACCAGTCGATAGGTTAACCGTAGTTAAACCTTTCGCATTGAAGTTGTTTGCATCGCTACCTCCGCCGGTGCGCTTGGTGTTTGCAGTCACGCCCAGCTTCTCGAACGCTGATTTAATTGAAAGAATGTGCGGGTGATCGTCTGCAATGACGAATGCATCGTAAGCACGGGTTGATTCAATTTCTACCTCAGCACCGAATTGGTTTGCGCTTTCTTCAAACATTGAGATCATGTGTTCAACTTGCTCGGTTAGCTTGTCGTCATTTAGTGAGCGAGCTTCTGCAACCACTTTTAGTTCTGGCATTACTATGTTGGTGGCTTGTCCGCCTTCAACAATACCCACGTTCGCAGTTGTTTCTTCGTCGATACGAAGTAGGTTCATTTTAGTGATAGCATCTGCCGCTACTTGAATTGCACTGATACCTTCTTCTGGTGCTAGACCAGCGTGAGCAGGCCGACCTTTTATCGTTGCAACGATCTTTTGTTGGCCAGGAGCAGCATTTACGATAGTGCCAATAGGGCCGCCTGTATCTAGAACGATAGCGTGCTCTGATTGAATGTAAGACATATCGAAGTTCAAAGACCCGAATAGACCGCCTTCTTCGAACACTGTGAATGCAATTTCAATTGTCTTGTGTGCTTGAGCTTCAGCTTGAATGCAGCGAACGGCTTCCATGATAGCTGCAATGCCAGACTTGTCGTCACCACCAAGGATTGTGTTGCCCTTTGAACGGATGATGCCGTCTTCGATGATTGGCTCAATGCCGATGCCCGGTGTTACTGTGTCCATGTGGCAGCTGAATACTGTGCTACCCGGTAGTGTGCCGTCTAAACGCGCGTAGATGTTGAAGCCATTCGATACTTCTTCAGGAACCGCCAGTTTGTGTACGTCAAAACCTAGTTCGCCTAACTGCTCAGCCAGCGCTTCAGCAATCGCTTTTTCGTTGCGAGATTCACTATCGATTTTCACAAGATCGCAGAAATGGTCGACTAGACGTTGTTCATTAATTTGGGTCATTGTTAATTCTCATTATGTTTCCGCTCTTTCCTTCAAAGTCACGGCTATAGGAACAGGAAAATCACTATAACGCCTATTTGTAGGATGATTGCCTGAGTTAAATCAAGAAAACCGCCTTATTACTCTTGATAGTGCTAAAAACAGAACTAGCTATCAGTCTAAAATGTGATGAGGTCTATTGTTATCTGGTAAACAGTTAAGCTGGGTAAACCAACCTATGATTATTGAAGTTTCACTTTATGTTTCATTCGTCAGTGCGCCATTTTTAATCTTTATTTAACGATTTTCCGAGCCTTGGGGCGGAAATTACAAAAATTAAACTGAGCTAATCTGGAGTGTGAAGAATTGAAAAAGGTTTACAATGAGCACTGTATCTACCTGCAGTCAAGCAGGCAGCTAATAGATGCCATCAAAAACACGTGACTATCGTTAACAACTGATTCTCTTTTTCTTGCCAGTTTGTTGTTTTCTACTTACGCTACAAATTCTCTATCTCCCTGAATCCTTAACTGTGTTTTACGAATGACCAATATATTTATCGTTGTAGTGGTACTTGTTGTCTTCTTTTATTTCATTCAGAAGTACGTATTCAAACATGACGACACCAAAGACCACGCCTATCAAAAGAAAGGCGCGTTGCTCAACATGCAACAAGCCGCGTTTTACAATGCATTGACCACGGCGGTTGGTTCTCACGGTGTCGTTTTTGCCAAAGTGAACATGTCGAACGTGTTGGCACCTGCGAAAACAAATACTAAGAAGAACTGGTTTATTGCGAATAATAAGATCTCTCGTAGCTATTTTGATTTTGTGGTTTGCGACCCAAGAACGTTGGAGCCACGAGTTATTATCGAACTTGATAATGGTAAAGAGCTAAGCAAAGGCAAAGTGGACCGAGAGAAGCTACTTATTCATGTATGTAAGTCTGCTGGCTTACCGCTTATTGGTGCTTCCGTTAAGCACAGTTATCAAGTGAGCCGCTTGAAAAGGTTGTTGGCGACTCATATCGATTTGATCAAGCCGGACAAAGAGGTGAGGTTCTGTAAGAAGTGTGGCAGCCCGATGATCATCAAATTGGCTAGCCAAGGTGACTACAAAGGACGACGTTTCTTCACGTGCAGCCGTCAACCAAACTGTACTTATACCGAAAACTACAATGTTGTTTTCGATGTAGAAGAAGAGTAACAAAGAGTAGGGCACTGGTTCAGTGTGACCTAACTCAAGTTTATTTCGTTTTCACGTCTAAAAAATCAACGTATTGATGCGAATAAGAGCAAACGGTTGATTCAAGTGCAATTTCCACTTGCGCCACAATAAATCAGCCGTTAATATCTTCCTCGTTCTTAAGGAATGGGTCCGTAGCTCAGTTGGTTAGAGTACTACCTTGACATGGTAGGGGTCGGCGATTCGAGTTCGCCCGGACCCACCACTCCTTAACGCATAGAAATGCAAAGAACAAAAAATTGGATCCGTAGCTCAGTTGGTTAGAGTACCGCCTTGACATGGCGGGGGTCGGCGATTCGAGTTCGCCCGGATCCACCAAATTTAACAAGAAAGCCAAGCATTTAGCTTGGCTTTCTTGTATCTGGCGTTTAGTAAATCGGCGTGTATTACGACGGTATTTCCAGTTTTAATCTATCCAAAGCTAAGGTTCAAGTTTGGCTAAGTATTCCAAATTATGCACTAGACAACGGGTGAATCTTATATTGTTGGTCACAGATGGACAAAATTGTGACCATCTGTGACCAAAATATTCCTCTGAATGTGTAAATCTACCTGTTATATTTTGTGGCCAAAATTCTGATGTGGGTCACTATGTCAAAGCTAATAGCTAGATTAGATGCATAGTCTCATACTGGGTAGGCACGAGTGATCTACACTTTTCACGTTATCAAAACCCTCTAACACATTTG
>JAYYSE010000035.1:0-89008 GCA_036126475.1 Pseudomonadota bacterium
TTTATACAGTTGTTTTAAACGTTATTCTTTACCGAATACGTTGTTCTCTTGCTCTTGTACACGGATGAAAGTCGTACGCTTCGTTAGTTCTTTAAGCTTTGCCGCACCTACGTATGTACACGTTGAACGCACACCGCCAAGGATGTCTGAAATCGTGTCATGAACGGTGCCACGAAACGGAAGTAAAACAGTTTTACCTTCTGCTGCACGGTACTTAGCAACACCACCTGAGTGCTTGTCCATCGCCGACTGTGAAGACATGCCGTAGAACTTCATGAACTGCTTGCCGTCTTTCTCAACAACTTCACCACCTGACTCTTCGTGACCTGCTAGCATACCGCCCAGCATTACGAAGTCAGCGCCGCCGCCGAACGCTTTAGATACATCGCCAGCACATGAACAGCCACCGTCACCGATGATCATACCACCAAGGCCGTGAGCAGCATCGCCACACTCGATGATTGCAGAAAGTTGAGGGTAACCTACACCAGTTTTAACACGTGTAGTACAAACTGAACCTGGGCCGATACCAACTTTAACAATGTCTGCACCAGCTAGGATTAGCTCTTCAACCATATCACCTGTTACAACGTTACCAGCAGAGATTACTTTATCAGGGAACTCTGCACGTACTTTTTGTACATACTCGACTAGGTGCTCTGAATAGCCGTTAGCGATATCAATACAGATAAATACGAAATCTTCGCTAAGCGCCATGATTTGCTTAGTTTTCTCAAATTCAGCTTCAGAAGTACCTGTTGAAACAAATACGTTGTTCAGTGTTTTCTTGTCTGCTGTTTTTGCGAACTCAGCCCACTGCTCTACTGTGTAGTGCTTGTGTACTGCAGTCATTACACCGTGCTCTGCTAGAGCCGCTGCCATTTCGAAACTTGCTACCGAATCCATGTTCGCTGCGATTACTGGTACACCAGACCATTGACGACCGCTATGCTTGAATGTAAACTTGCGGGTTAATTCAACTTGAGAACGACTTTTAAGAGTAGAACGCTTTGGGCGGAATAATACATCTTTGAAGCCTAACTTAAGTTCTTGTTCGATACGCATGATAATTTGTCCTGTAATCATATTACGTGCCGTGCGTTTTCGGTAAGCGTTGGCAGACGCTTTACTGAGTTTCGGACACAAAAAAACCGGAGCGTTGGCAGACGCTCCGGTTTTCAGCATTATAGGCTGTGATTTACTAACAGCAAGTCTGATATTTCATTTTTTTTTGTGCTATCCTCTCAAAGATTCCATACCTAGTAAAAGCTCCCCCACTCCTATTTTTCGACTAAATTCATAGTAATTAATAACTTAACAACACATTCACGCAAACGCTGTCGGCTTTTTGCGCAAACGTTTTCTTTTTAATTTCGTCGAAAAAATCTTCGACAGGGCAAATTTGTGAAAAAAGTGCACTTTAATCACATAAAAATCACACTTTTCTTTAATCAAAAAATGCATTTTTCTTAAATAATTTCATTTTTTCTGACTTTTTTCGCTTCCCGAGCCGATCTCAGCCCTCTTTTATCAGCCCTAAAATTTATAAAGTGTCAGGGCAAGTTCGATAAGTACTTTCGAAACTTGGATGAGCGGAGTGAAATCGACAAAATATCGCAGGTTAGATGTGCTTATTGATGAGATTCCAGCAGGGACAAACCGCTGTTGACAGAGCTAAATAACAACTCGACTAAAGTTAACGAACGCAGAACGCCTTCTGTAGTTTGAAATAATTACTACAAAATTAGATACAAAATGGCCAAGGGGATTAACCTTGGCCATTTTTTATTGGTGTTCAGACTACTCTTCTAACCTTGAGGCTATGAGACGATTCAAGTTTCACATGAAGGTACATCAAGCCTTTTTCTGAGACATAAGAGCTTCTGCAGTCGCATCCTGAATAGACAAGAACAATGATGTCACTTGTCCAGTTGGAGAGCGCATTGGGTTAAGCGTGACGTTCTGATACATAAAGTCCGCTTGCTGAGTTACTGGCCTCACGTTGCGGCACTTAAACAGATAAGGTCTTTGTTGCCACGTAATAAAGCTACGACAGCCTAGGTCATAAACCGGTTTTATTTTAAGCCTAAACCACTCTTCAGGGATTTCAGGAAACAGTTCAAAGATCGACTTACCAATCGCGTCGTGCGATTGCTTACCACTATGGTGCGTCATGAAACCGTTCCAAACTTGCACCTCAAAATCTCGATTGATGACCACCAGCCCCATATCGACGTTTTGAACCATGTCCACCATCCAGTGAAACTGTTCAAATTCAGCAGGAAGATTCAGCATATTAAAACTCCTCCATTAGGTAGGCCAATTTGTTGTCTAGAAGAGGCAGAGACTCATCAACAAACATAAATAGAAGGTCGCAGCGAATAGAAGTGCCATCAATGTTGTAACTGACTTCAAAGGTCATGGTCTTCTTAAACGAGCCACTCGTGTTTTCGATAACAGAGTCAATTGAGATATGTTGACCTAGCAGGACCGGGGAGCTTTGGAAGAATCGAACCTCAGATTGCTCTCCTAACCCATTCAGGAAAGAGCCCACAAGGATGTTAGATACATCCATCAGCAGTTCTAACTCTTCCAGCTCTTCGCTCTCAGTCGGAACTTTCATGAGCTTTTTAAGATCGCTCACGCTCGAGTCACTTAATAAAACTAACGCTTCACCGGCAATTCCTTCTCCACTGAAGCCTTGGCAAACACCCGAAACTTGGTCGTTGTCAGCCAAGTCACGAAGCGCCATGTGCAATTCACTCACTTCGAAGATATTCACGTTTGGTAGCGGTAAGTGAACGAATACATTGAAATGACGCGCCAATGCATCTGCTGCTCGACCTATCGCGACGTTCGCAACTTCCATATAGATGTCACGTCGGCGAAGAATTGGTAACTCTAGCGGTGCTGGCGTAATAAGTTGCGGCTGTTTAGGCGGCTCAACATGCTCTCGTAGAATTGCTTTTAATGCATCTTGATCGATTGGCTTTCGCAAAAACGCTTTCGCGCCAAGATCCAATACCTTTTGTTGCGCTTTAGGTTGGATGTCACCAGAAACCACGACAACCGGTGTGGTATCGCCTAATCGCTTCATCTCTTCCAGTGTGCCATAGCCATCGAGTTCTGGCATAGTCAGGTCGAGGAACATCAGTTTAAACTGGTTTTTAGCTAGCTCTTCAAGTGCGTTAAGCCCATGAACAGCAAAGGTTATATCTGCATTTAGAGAACTAGGCAGTGATCGAGCCATCTGCTTCCGTGCTAACGCAGAGTCATCACATATAAGAACTGGGAACGACATAAATGCACCACTGATAAATCAAAGCTAATTTGAACGAGTGTAACAGATCATTATGGTATCAGGTACGGGATGAATAGATTTATATGTAGATTATTAATAAGAATGATAAGACAGACGGGTGAGAGATTATTCTGAGTGATTCTTCATGTAAAACAATATCCTACAAAGCTATAGCAACTATGGTTAATGAGCCCCAATAATTACTTTTAATAAAGCTCAGTATTGCCGGGTAACACCACCGCCCATCAAAGCAGTAATGTGTCTAGAACCTGCCTGAGTAAGGAAAGATTATAACTGGTAGCTCGGCCACAGGATAAGCAGTACGAATCGAATAATCACCGCAAACACCAATAACGCGCTCCCCAAGCGATACCACTTGTATTCTGCGACATTCATTGGAATGCGTTTATAAAACATAGTGATCACGCCTTTCCAATCACTACTGCGTTTCCCATACTGCATCACACTCGTTAAGACAAACAGTGCACCAAGTACTAACATTCCTTTTTCAGCCCAGAATAATCCAACTTCCATTTGTATATTCCTTGATATAACGGTGAGCGACTGGGATCATTTTAGTCAGCTTTGTTCGATGTTTCTGTAAGACCAAGGTCTAACGCGCTTTAGCCGCTCATCTAGGCTTAGCAAAGTACTTAACTGAACGACGTGTTCATATCGAGTTCAGCTTGCCCATCTATATTCTTGTTTCCACCAAACAGGAGAAATTCAATGAAATCACTGAAAAAGTCATTTTGTATGCTAACTGCTTCAGCTTTGCTTGTTACTGCTCCGTTGGTGAGTGCTTCGTCACCACAACCAACACAGCCAACACTCAGCCCGCTACAAATGGTTATTGCTTCTTTGAATCTAACGGAAGAGCAACAAGCAGAAGTGTCCTATCTTGTTCAAGACTATCAAACAAGCAGAACAGAATTTGATATGGACAGCGCGATTGAGTTGAAGAAAAAACAGATCGCCCTAGTGACTCAACCTGAGTTCGATGAAACTGAGATGGAAAAAGTTATCGACACAGTTCAAGCCACTGAAAAGTCGATGGTGATGCAAGAGATGCGTCTTAAGAACAACATCTATAACGTGTTAATTGAAGAACAAAAAGAGCAGTTTAAAATCATGATGAGGTCAGCGCTCTCTGGTGGAGAGTAAGCACACAAAGGTCGAACCTAGTTATCCATAGCCGCTCCCTGATTCCTGATATTAATTCACTCCCCCTTGAATCAATTAGCCACAGTTCTCATATTCTGTGGCTTTCTATTATAAGTAACGTATTACTAAGAAGATTAAGAATAAGCAGAACAACCTACATCAGGAGCCTTGCTATTTTTGTTAAGCACAACCATCAAATGGATAAGCAGCAGAATACCTGTCACTCCTAAACCAACACCTATTCCGCCCCAGATTCCGGCCAATTCAAATTTGGGCATTAAGTACCAAGCTGCAGGTAGGCCCAATACCCAGTAACCAATTGCCGTCATCACCGTAGGCATAGAGACAATCTTCATCCCTCTAAGCAGGTTGATTGCTAACAACTGCCAAGCATCAGCGATAAAGCAGAGTGCAACAACCCAAATCACAGAAGCCAGTAGCGATGTCATTGCTCCGGTACCATCATCAAGCTTGAAGATAGACGCAATCATTTCCGGCCATAAGATAAAGACAGCCGACAGCACCACACTCAAAACCGACACTAATATGAAGCTTTGAATCGAGGTTCGCTTGATTCCTTCATAGTTACCCGATCCGTAATCACGACCAACTAAAATTGCCGCAGCTTGTGAGAATCCGAAATTGAAGTTCCAAGTAAAACTCAAGCATTGCAGTAAGATTTGATGTAGCGCTAAAGAAGCGATACTAATGGTCCCTGCCATTAAGGTTCCACCGTATATCAAGCCATGCTCTAGCAAAGCCGCAATCGCGATAGGTAAGCCCATCAATAGCAAAGGGCTTATCAGCTTAATGGAATACTCCTCTGTATGTAGCCAAGGGGCAAACTGTTTGAATTCGTCACGTTTGAATACCCAAATCGTGTAACCAATCATCACCATAAATGCCGCGATCGCGGTACCTAACCCAAGCCCTGTTAATCCCATTTCCAATGTAAAGGTTAAGAAATAACTCACTGGAACATTCAGAATTACCGTGATTATCGACATCACTAAAATAGAACGCACATTGCCGAACGCACTGGTTAAGCCACGCAACACCAATAAGATAAGCGAAGGCAACATCACCCATTTTAGAGCGTGTACGTATTCCATCGCTAGGGTAATCACTTCCTTTGGTTGCTTGGCGGCTTCTAACACCAAGGGGGCTAACCAGAAGCTTGCCATTAAGAGCGCACTAAGGACAAATGCCAACATGGTTGCGCCTTTCACTGCCAACCGAATTTGACTATTACCAAATTCAGGGCGAGCCACTCGTTGACCATAAGCGATCGCAATCAAATTCGCGACACAGCCTACCGTACTGCTCGCGATAATGAAGATAAAAAAGTAGATAGACGCGCCTAAGCCACCAGCCGCAAGGGCTGACACGCTGATTCGCGACATCATCCAAACGTCAGTAAGAACTAAAGCCATGGATATCAGTTGTGAAATGATCAAAGGGAATGCAAGAGTGAGTATTTTTTTCATGAGCACCTCGGTTAATTTCGACCAAAATACGATCGATGGGACTAGCGTTCAATTGATAAATTTGCGACTCTAACATTCCAAAAACTCATGCGAGTGAATTATGACCCCATATCCTAACCTGCCATCCTCACATAATGGCTTAAAAGCCTTCGAAGCGGCTGCAAGGCTGATGAGCTTTACACTCGCTGCCGATGAACTCAACGTGACACAGAGTGCGATTAGCCGTCAGATAAAACAGCTTGAAGATGAACTGAACGCATCTTTGATCATTCGTAAACATCGTGCGATTGAGTTAACAGAGCAAGGTCATGATTTGTATGTCGCTTTGCGAGAAAGCTACGGCAGTATCGAATCGGTTATCGCATCTTGGCGTGAACCAAAACAGAAACGTATCGTGATCAAAGCAACCCTGAGTTTTGCTACGCGCGTGTTGATCTCTAAGGTTCGTGAATTAAACGAGCGTTACCCAGATTACGAGATCGTTATTGTTCCAGTGATTGAAGAAGATGAAGCGATTAACAGCAGTGAGTATGACCTGTTGATCTTTCATACTCGATTTAAAAGCCGCTATGACAACGCTCCTGACATCGCCTTCTTACGTGAAGAGTTTATGGCACCCGTGTGTTCCACAAGCTTAACCAATGCTTTAGGTTTGACCAAGCAAAATACCGACCTCGATTCGATCTTAACCATGCCAAGGCTTCACCCGACTTTAGACCATCATGACTGGAAGGTATGGCTGGCCGATGTCGAATCGCCACCGACAAAGCCTGTTAGAAATACCAGCTTCTTATCTCTGGATATGGCACTCAGTGCTTGCTTATCCGGTGAAGGCGTCACGGTAACGGATCTACTTTTAGTTTTGCAGGATTTGCAACGAGGTTTTTTGCACTGCCCAAAGAATGCCAAAATCCAAAATAGTGCGTGGACCTATTTCATCCACCAGCGCACTCACTCTGCGGTAATCAACAACCTGATTGAATGGCTTAAACTAGAGACCCAAAACGAGATCGAGCTACTTAAGTCACTCTCCCAGCAAAATCATTGGCCAGGAGTGATTCATGATCATTGAGGGCTCTCACCCATGATTCGATGCTCTCAATAACCTTTTCATTTATAAAGTTTATTTATTGATTGGAATGACCTATCTTACGTTCTATGAACCAATACACAGATATTGGCATTTTTGTTTAGGAGAAAGTCATGGAACAACAACGTCTAAAAATCGCGATTGTCGGTGCGGGACTGAATGGTTTAGCCCTTGCGTTATCGCTGCGTAAGTTTGGGATTCAAGCTCGAGTCTACGAAAAGGCAGCACAGCCACGTGCTGATGGTACAGGCATCATCATGTGGCCAGAAGGCATGCAAGTTCTTGCGGCATTGGTAGGTGTCGACAAAGTTAAAGCGGCTTGTAACCAAGTCGATACTACCTCGACATTGACGGCGACTGGTCTCCCAATCAACACACTCAATATGAGCGATTCACCAAGCAAAGCAAATGCGCCTATTGGTTTATTTCACCGTAGCCGTTTGTATCAATTGCTGCTTGATGAATTAGGTGATGAGTGTATTGCCACCAACCAGCATTGCACTGTCGTTGAGAATGGCGAACAGTCTCAAATTCTTATCAATGGCGAACCTCTTGATGCAGATATTATTGTCGGTGCCGACGGTGTGTTCTCGCAAGTCAGAAAGTTTGTGGCACCTGAAGTCTCTCTGAGACAACCGAATGTATATTGCTGCCGTGGTGAGATTGATTTCAAAGCGCCAGAGATCAGTGACAAGGAGTGCTATGTATTCGCAGGTGATAAATCTCGCATCGTAACCTACACCTACGACCGAGAAACCCAAGGCAAGTACTGGTTTGCTGCATGTGCTGTTGAAGAAGGTGAAACGCTTTCTAAACAAACCGTGTTAAAGCAGTTCTCTCACTACCCTAGCTACTTACTGGATATGATTCGAGATACGCCAGAGTCGAAGATCTTACCTTCTCCCCTTACTGATGTTGCGCCATTCGATACTTGGTATCGAGACAACGCCGTTCTATTAGGCGACGCGTGCTGTGCAGTATTACCGACAATGGGTATCGGCTTCAGTTTGGGCATCGAAAACGCTTATGTGCTCGCACAAAGCATTGCCTCGAACTTTGAAGGGACAGAGCAAGCCTTCAAACGCTACCAACAGCGTGCTCAGCAACGTTCTCACGAGCTGCAAAACATCACACACAGACTGAGTGAACTGACTTATAAAGATGAGTTCAATCCAGTTGAAGTGGCAGAGCTTTACCAACAGTTTGCTATAGTGAATAGCCGCTCGCCTTTTTAACGGAATGATTCGCTAGCACTGATTTGTATACTAGAGAAGCCGCAGAACTCACTGCGGCTTTTTAGGTTACTGGCTCTGCTCTCTAGCTATAACAGATACTACAACTTAAACATACGCGCACTGCGTGGTGGCAGGTTAAACGTATGGTAGCGAGAAGAAATGGTTTCTGTCGCGCTGCTTAATACGTCTTTGTATTGAACATGCCAATTGAACTCGTGCTTGTAAGTATCAACGGTCACGCCACGCGTTTCTCCACATTTGTTTATCCCAACTACCCCTTCTTTGCTACGCTTGAACAGCAAAGTGCACTGGTCACTTGCAATCATGGTCATTGTTTTACCTTGCATCGCGTTATGGAAACTCAACATGTTTTTCATTTTCGGACTGTTCCAAACATTACCCCAACGACCATTATCTTTGTCTTCTGAATCAGGAAGATCATCACTGTAGATCAGCGGCGTACCGCCATCTTTACCAAGGATATACGCGTAAGCAAGCTGCTCATCTTGGGAATCCATTATTTGGTAACGGAAGCCGTCGTTGGTTGGAATATCGTGTGTAATAGTAAAAGTAATGGCACGGCTATCAGGCAAGGCTTGTCCGTAAGCTTGTGGATCGTACAATTGGTTCAAACCACCGCCCATAGAGAACGCTGATCGAATCAAAGCAAACAGCGGGAAATCGTACGCAGAATGATTGGTGTTGTTCAAGTAAGGTGCTAAGAAAGACTCGTAGCCACTGTTCCCAGCCCCACCACTGGTAATCACCTCACCAAACACGTGCATGTTCGAAGTGATTTCAGGCGTAAATACTTGGTCGATTTGGTACTGGCTCATGTGTTTCACTGCATCAATACGGAAACCCTTAATACCCATCTCTTTTAGCGCCTTCAAATACAAACGCTGCTGTGACACTACCCAGTTGTTTGGGTCGAGGTCGGGTAGCCCGGTATCGCCATCAGCACCACACAAACGCCAATATTGAACATGTCCAGGATCACCCCAATCCCAGATACAACCAGCCGCATGAAAATCATTCGCCGAAACAAAACCTTGCGCTAAGTTGCCGAAAAGAGTCTGGTCAGCGTAGTAGCTTGAGCGGCTGGCATACTCGTTTAGCACTTCTGTACCAGGGTAGTTTAAGTCACTTCGCTTCCAGCTTTCATTCGCCATGTGGTTAAGTACAACATCCGCGTAAACATCAACACCGACACTTTTCAGCGTAGCAATCATTTCCGCTAAATCTTGTTTATTCCCCAATGGAGAATCAATCGTGCGTAGATCTTGTGGTTGATAACGCGCCCACCATTGGGTCCCACTCGATTTCATTGCCGGAGCAACCAGTACTTTCTTGTAACCAGCTTCTGCGATTTGATTGGCATTAGCTGTCACATCTGAATATTTCCAGTTAAATGCATGCAAAATGGTGTCGGCATAAGTCGCTGAACTAAAAGAGCAAAGCGCGAGTGTGGATATGAGTAAAGTATTTATTGGTTTCATAGAACATATCTCTAATTACAAATTCACAGGAATGATATAAGTGATAAGGGCAATTAAAACGCCCTATAAATCAGAGTTGGATTAGCGTCACCTTCTGTTGATGTTAATTTTATAAAGTTGAGCTATGGTCGATATTATGTGAGGCAAAATGTGATGTAAGTTTGGCGCTACATTGATGTAGCCGTAATTAGTAGAAAAGCAGAAATAAGAATTAATTGAATCAAGATGACGAGAAAAAGACAAAGGCTTTGGTCGGGTCTCCTAAACTAAGCTATGATTCCTTTTCACTCAACCAGTTGATATTTTTATGCCTTCTTTCTCTTTTTCTGTAATCCCTGTTGGGGTTAAATTCATGCTCCTCTCCGCTTTTGGATTCGCATTGATGTCAGCCTGTGTGAAATACATCAGCAACTATGGCATACCTGTATTTGAGATCGTTGCGGCAAGGGCGTCAGTGTCTTTAATCATTAGCTATATCGACGTAAAACGAAAAGGTATTTCTATCTGGGGTAATAACAAACCACTGTTGTTTGTTCGGGGTGCAGTCGGCACTGCAGCGCTGATGTGTGTGTACTACGCGGTAACAACCTTACCGTTAGCAGAAGCAACCATTCTACAGTATGTACACCCCGTATTTACTGCCTTGCTTGGCGTGTTATTCCTCAAAGAACGCGTCCAAAAATCGACTATGATTTGCATTGCGTTCTGTCTAGCAGGATTATTGGTGATGGTACAGCCAAGTATGAGCAGCAATACAAGCAGCGAGTTACCGTTATTCAGTATTATGGTAGCATTACTTGGTGCGTTTGGTAGTTCAATTGCTTATGTGATTGTGCGAAAGCTGAGCCAAACAGAAGACAGCTCTGTCATCATCTTTTACTTCCCATTAGTGGCTCTGCCAATATCGACAGCGCTTATTTGGAGCGACTTTATACTGCCGAGCCTATTCTTAACCGTGATATTGGTTTTGGTTGGGGTTTTCACTCAAATTGGCCAATATGGTTTGACCAAGGCAATGCAGACTCAAGCAGCAGGTAAAGCTTCGGCTTACTCTTACGTTCAAATCGTCTTCTCAGCGCTGCTAGGTGTTTGGATCTTCAATGAAATCCCTTCAATATGGACATATCTTGGTGGTGGTCTGATTGTGACTGGCGCGCTTATTAATGTGTTTGGGAAACAGCTATTGGTGCCGTTCAAAACTAAGTAGAACATCGATCGAAAGAACAGTTAGCTAATCGATCTAAAAAGGCATTGCGGAGTGTTCCACAATGCCTTTTTCAGTTTTCACTACCTAATAATTCAACTAACTTGTAGCATTTCGCAGCTTAGGATCATCACTCAGATATTCAACGAACTCGACCTCAAAGCCTGCCGGATCCACAAAATAAACGTTCTTGCGATAAGGTTCTTCAGCGCCAGGTTTGGCAATAGGGAAACCCGCATCAATTAGGCGTTGGGCCACGCTTTCAATATCATGAGTCACATAGGCGAAGTGTGCTAGACCAACAGAGTGGCCATCTAAATCTCGATTCTCACCCTCACCATGATCACTAATGGCGATATACTGATACTCATCTCCGAAGTGTAACCAGTTTCGTGGCTTACCTGACCATTCACCCTTTCCTTCATCACGAACATACCAATGAGGGAACGCCGCTTTGTAGAAAGTCAGCATTTCTGGGATGTCTTTAACGACTAAATTTACATGCTCAAGTTGGATCATTCTTCTCTCCTTAAAGTATTCTTGTAAGCAACGTTGCATATCCTAATACCTCTATTTAAGTTGAGGTAAAGCGTTAATTTACGGTTATTTCCAAATCGCTTTGCACAGCGAGAACCTTGATATATGCCTGTGATATAAATATTCCGACCATTAAAGCCAAAAGAAACTTATCGGCAAATTCGTTTTCAGTATTTTGCATCTCAACCACTTTCAAATATCCAAAAGTTGTACTGTTGTATTGAGTAATAACACCCTGATTAACAGCGTATTCTCACTAGTACCATTATTTAGTTCCATAATGACTTTTTTGTCACTTTTAAGCTGAAATTCACACCACTGAAGTACGAACACAATCTAATAGTGCTCGCGTCTATCTTAGTGATCGGAACCTAAAAGCAAACCGTAACGATTTAAATACAAATGCTTAGCTATTTATCGTCGTTCAAACCGAGGGAGTCACACATGGACAACAGGATCACCATCATTGAGTTTCTTAGAGTATTCGAGTTCATTCGCTCTTCAGGGGAACAACTGAACAACAAATATCAAGTTGGAGAAATGATAGCTTGGCATGATTACGATGGTTACACCTGCTGGCTAAGCTACAAAGACGTCACCGTAACACTGATGTTTCATGGTTCGCTGAAAATTGAGTACGACAACGCATCAAACTATGCTGAATTTATCAACCGTTGTATGAGAGTGCTCGCCATGGAACCTTCATCGGACTAATGATTATTGGAGAAAATCATGAATAAGTCGAACTTCACAACGTCTTCATTGCGTAAACGAGCCCCCCCTTTATGGTTAACCCTGAGCCTTTCTTTGTTATGGTTTGAAACGTCAGCAGCAGGAATAGAGATGATTGATTTTACGCAAGCGAGCGAACAACAGAAATGGTCTGCGATCAACGACAACGTAATGGGTGGCATTTCAATAGGTGGGCTCGTTTATGATGGCGAGCACAGCCTATTTAAAGGTGAACTATCATTAGAAAACAATGGTGGATTCAGCTCAATAAACCGCTCCCTTGAATCGTTAAACCCCGCGGTGAAAAATGCAGAGCTGTCGTTTATTGGGGACGGGCATACCTACCAGTTAAGGTTCACCACATGGAAAGACGGTTATCGAACCAACTACAAGCACAGCTTTGAGACCGTCAAAGGTGAACCACTCAAGAAAGTGTTCAAACTAGAGGATTTTCAAGCCGTATTTAGAGGTCGATTACTCAATAACGCACCAGAACTCAAGGCTCAAGACATCAAACAGTTCGGCTTTTTGATTGCAGACAAACAGCCCTCACCCTTTGAGTTAAAACTGATTCAGATTCAATTTAAATCATCCCAATAAACTGAAGAGAGCACAGACGAACGAAGCCCCAGACACAGCTCGCCATACGAAAAATGTCTGGGGCTCTTCTATTCAAGTGTCAAAACGCCTATATTTTCTATATCTTCAGCACTTAGTATTTGATGGCAGTTTTACCAATCGATGCGCTGCTTTCAATACGTCGGTGTGCCTCTTTCAGCGTACCAGAACTCAAACCATTCAGTGTTGTGGTTAGCGTAGATTTGATACGCCCCGCATCAATCAAGTTCGCCGTTTGGAACAAGATATCTTGCTGCTTCTGAATATCGTCGGTGTTGAACAGCGAACGAGTAAACATCAACTCCCAAATGAAGCCTACTGACTTACCTTGTAGTGCCGACAGGTCAATCTCACTATCAAACTCAACAATCGAACTGATCATGCCTTGCGGCGCAATCAACTCTACCATCGCATCCCAGTGACCTTTTGTATCTGCAACATTAAAGATGTAATCCACATACTGGATGCCTTGCTCTCGCACTGATTCAACCAAGTTACGGTGGTTCACTACGTGGTCTGCACCCATGTCTTTTACCCACAGCTCGGTTTCAGGTCTTGACGCTGTCGCAATAACGTTAAGGTTGGTTAATTGCTTCGCAAGCTGAATTGTAATTGAACCAACACCACCAGCACCGCCAATGATCAGGATAGATTTTTTCTCTTCAGGACGAACACGCAGACGATCAAATAACGCTTCCCATGCAGTAAGCGTTGCAAGCGGCATAACAACCGCGGCTTCATCCGTTAAGCTTTGTGGCGCTTTAGCTGTGATACGATAGTCAACGGCTTGGTATTCTGCGTTAGCGCCCATGCGTGTTACGTCACCCGCATAGTAAACACGATCGCCTAACTCGAAGCCTTCAACGTTTGTACCTTTGCCAACCACTTCCCCAACAGCGTCGTAGCCCAACACTTTTGGTTGCTCAAGTGTCTTATCTTTTGCGTTGCGAATACGGATTTTCGCGTCTGCAGGGTTGATAGAAGTCGCACTCACTTTTACCAGTAAGTCATTCTCTTTTAATTCCGGCAGGCTCGTTTCAAATTCAAACAGGCTTTCGGGTTCTGTAATCGCTAGCGACTGAGTAAATCCGATGGCTTTCATTGTAGATGGTAGTGACATGATGCTTCTCCTTAAATTCGATAATTGAATCTTAGAGATTTCTCACTTTAGATAAACAGCCTAATGTTTAAATTATTATCAAATTATTTTTGACAATAACGTGTACGCATGCAAGAAAAATACTAAGATTAACCACAGTAAAATGCCCAATCTTATGGCAAACAGAGCAACCGATTCTCGGCTCAGAACAGGGAAATGACATGCTTCTTGAAGACTTACAAGTAATTTTAAAGGTTGCGGAGTTTCGCAGTATCACAGCAGCCGCCACTAACCTAGACATGCGCACAGCAACGGCAAGTGCGGCGGTGAAACGCGTTGAAGCGGCACTCGGCGCAGAGCTTTTCGTAAGAACCACTCGTCATCTTCGCCTCTCTCCCGCTGGAGAACGATATTTACCAGAGTGCGAACAAGCGTTGAAAATGTTGGACCAAGCGAAACTCAATATACGCGAGGAGCTTGGTGTCATTGATGGCGAAATTCGAATCGCGCTTTCATCAGATTTAGGGCGAAACCTCGTCATACCTTGGCTAGATGAGTTTCTATTTGATTACCCTCAAGCGACACTTCGAACGAGCATCAGCGACAGTAACATAGACTTTTATCGTGATTCTGTGGATATGGCGCTGCGTTATGGTTCGCCAACTGATGCCAACATGTATGGTTTCAAAATTTGTGATGTGCCAAGAATATTATGTGCTTCGCCTGAGTATCTCGCAGAAAAAGGCAGCCCAGACCATCCAAGTGATTTGGCTGAGCACAACGGACTGCTGTATCAACTCCATGACATGTTACAGGATGAATGGGTCTTTAACGACGGCACCCAAGACCACAAAGTAAAGCTCAAAGGGAATCGTGCATCCAATGACGCTGACCTAGTTAGGCGATGGTGTGTTGCAGGAAAAGGCATCGCGATAAGGTCTTGCTTGGATATGTCGAGTCATTTGCTGTCTGGCGATGTAGTCAAAATCATGCCTAACTATGAGCCGACACCAACAGAGCTGTGGTTGGTATGCCCAAGCCGTCAATCCATCACGCCAACCGTTCGTCTACTAAGAGATTTATTCCGTGAGAAAACGACAAAGATCCTTTCCCAGCTAAATAAACAAGGTGTCATCAACAGCAAAGCATCTTAGTGCTGAATTTCAAAACTGGATACAAAAAAGGCGCTAGCGAACCATTGTTCACGAGCGCCTTTTGCGAATGACTTATCACTGACCATGACAAACCGATTCGCTTACTTTAGAAGGTACTTAGTTACTCTTCGATGATATCGCAATCAGCACAACACTGAAGCGCTACTTCATGTTCGAACTCAATTGTATCTTTACCGTCCTCAAGCAGCTCTGCGATCTCGTCAGCGACTTCTTGCTCATCATCCGCTTCGATTTCGCCTTCAAGCTCTTCTTCTGAATAACCAAAGAAGTTCAACAGCAAGTACTCGCGAGCTTCTTCTTTAGTGCAAACAACGTTCGCAGTAAGGTCTGGGGTAATCTCACCTTGTGCTAGTGTTTCAGTCAGTTGCGCTAAAACCACCTCTTTCATCGCTGGCGTTAACCAACCAAGATCTGTGCTTACCGTCGTTTTTTTGCAGTCAAAACAAGGCAGTTGGTGAAAGTAGTATTGAAACGTAGTCATAGGTAATATCTTCTTTAAATGTTGTATAGCGAGATTATGCGCGTTTTGTAGCAAAATACTATCTCAATCACAACTCCGAATGAGTGGATAGCTAGCTGTCGGTCAATAATTGCTTCACACAATCACTACCTAAATCGCTACACACATCGGCGTATTTGAGATCGGATCGCGGAATACTTTCGCATTAAGGTCAAACACATCATCAAGTAACGCCTCTGTCATCACCTGGTCGGGCGAGCCTTCTGCCACAACACTACCCTGCTCTAACACCACCAAATGATCGCAGTAACGACACGCTTGATTTAGATCGTGCAGTACCACTACCACCGTTTTGCCTTTGGCGTTCATTTGTTGCATCAAATTCATTAACTCCACCTGATGCGACATATCTAAATACGTGGTTGGCTCATCAAGCATAACGATGTCCGTATCTTGTGCTATCACCATAGCGATCCACGCTCTCTGCCTTTGTCCCCCTGATAAGGATTCTACTGGCTTATCAGCATATTCAAATACGCCTGTATCACGCATCGCTTGCTCAACAATGGTTTGATCGTCCTTTCCTAACTTTCCCCAGTGAGATACATAAGGAGAACGTCCATATTCGACCAATTTTCTAACGGTAATGCCTTCCGGGCTAACTAGGATTTGTGGCAGAAGCGACAAAGAACGTGCAAGCGCTTTATCGCCATAACTTGATAATGGTTTACCTTCAAACAGCACCTCACCTGAGTTTGGTTTATTGATTCTTACCAAGGTTTTTAACAAGGTGGATTTTCCACATCCATTGGGGCCAATCAATGCGGTAATTTTCCCTTTAGGGATTGAAACCGTGAGGTCTGGGATGATCGTTTGTTTGCCGTACGCGACGGAAAGGTTCTGCGTTTTTAGCATAGTTACCAACCTCGATAACGATAAAGAAGAAAAATGAAATAAGGTGCGCCAATCACTGACGTCAGAACCCCGGCAGGCAGTTCGATTGGAGGGTTCAAACCTCGTGCAAGTGCATCCGCGCAGGTGACTAAAATGGCCCCTAATAAAGCAGACGCAGGGATTAGCAACTTATGATTATGCCCAAACAATAAACGCGCTAAATGAGGCGCCAATAGCCCAACGAAACTGATTGTCCCTGCAACTGACACGCTGACACTTGCGAGTAACACAGCGGCCAACAATGCGAGAATCTGAATCTGTTTTGGTTTGATACCCAAGGTAGTCGCACTTTCCTGACCAAGTCCCAACACGTCTAATCGCCAAGCAAGCCACAATGCCATTGGTAATAATAAAACCAACGCCCCCCAGATAAATGGGACTTGCTGCCAGTTCCTCCCCCAAAGGCTACCTGTGAGCCATACCATAGCAGTATTGATCTCGATAGGGTTAGTGACGAGTAAGAAATCAATACAACTGGCCAGAAACGCACTCACCGCAATACCAATCAATGCCAATTTAGCCGGTGTTGGCTGGGACCACCATGCCAATAAGGCAATCAACCCAGCTGCAAAAACACCACCACACATCGCAAATATAGGAAGCAAACTCACTGGCGCATTCGGAAACCAAACCAAACTCGCTGTTGCAGCCAGGCCTGCTCCGGCACTAATTCCCATTAGGTCAGGAGAGGCCAGAGGGTTACGTATCACCCCTTGAACTAACACACCTGAAAGCCCCAACCCTGCACCGACACTGATTGCGAGTAACATACGTGGCAACCGATACTGTTGGATAACAAAATCGTCATTAGAAAAAGCGATCAGGTGTTCCATCACTTGAGAAGTAGAAAGTGACGCTGCTCCAAAAAACAAGCCAGAAAAGGCCGTCAACATCAGTAGCCCAAGTAACAACAATAACTTTGCACTACGCTGCATTAAGACTTCCTCGTCGCGATAAGAATAAAACAAGGTGTCCCCAATAAAGCGGTAATGACACCCACAGGCGTTTCTGTCGGGAAAGCAATCGCTCTTGATATCGCGTCAGACCAAGATACCAGCGCTGCACCCGCCATAGCGGAAACGGGAATCAACACATGGTAATTATGCCCAACCATAGGACGAACTAAGTGGGGAATTAACAATCCGACAAAGCCAATAGGGCCTGCACTAGCGACACTCGCGCCCGCCAGCAAAACAATGGTCACACTACAAATGAATCGCGTAAGGCGGATGTTACTTCCTAGCCCAACCGCAACCTCTTCACCCAACGCCAGTAAATTGAGGTTACGCGCCAAGCTAATAGCTAACCCTAACCCAACAATTAGGGGTGGCCACAACATTCGCCATTGCTCATCATTAACAGTAGACAATGAGCCTGTAAGCCAATGCAGAACGCTATAAGCCATATCGTCGGCAAGAATCAATGCTGCTCGAGTCAAACCAATCAATAATGCTGTAATGGCGATGCCCGCTAAAACCAAGCGCAATGGGTGAGATCGTGCAGAAAAAAAACCACCGAGGATCATCACAGCACAACCACTTAACGAAGCACCGATAACAGCATTAAGAATTGTATTTAATTCACTGACAATAGGCACGCCTATGGCAGCTAAAGCCATAAAACAGGCAGCACCAGAATTAATACCAAGAATAGAAGGAGATGCGAGTGGGTTTCTTGTTAAGCCCTGCATCAATAAGCCCGCAACCGCTAAACTCGCTCCAATCAACAACCCAGCATAGGCTCTTGGCGCTCTCAAAGTTGCCAAAATTTGATGAGTCATATTGCTCGTATCAAACTCAAACCAATAGCCAACTAAGTCATTAAGAGTCAGAGAAAAGTTAGACCATCCCAGCATAGACGCGGCATAACCAGATAGCATCAAACACAACACTGACAACGTAAATAGAGTGGCTCGCCACGGTAATATTGTCAGCTTTCGTGTTCCACTAGAGGTCAGTATCGTTATCATGATCGTTCCAAGATCTGCTCTAGATCTCTCGCCATCTGTTCAGCCGCTAGCATGCCTCGGTTTAATGACCAAAGTGCTGGCGACACTTCAACAACTTGATTATTTTTTGCTGAAGTCATTAGATTGAATAACGGGTTTTTCTCCCAATCGTTGGTCACATTAGGATGTGAGTAAGCACCCAATAGCAGCCAGTCCGGATTGGTTTTTAGCAGCAACTCAAAGCTTGTTGGCAAATACGCTTTTTCAGTAAGTTCTTTAATCGGGCTCGCAATTCCCAATGTTGTCAGTACTCCTCCTGCATAGGATGCTGGACCATGAAGCCACATTCCTTTATCCGATACGACAGCAAACTGGACGGTTTGCTTTAGAGAAAAGTGGCTCTTGAAGCCGAGCATAGCTTGATGATGTTGTTGAATTCGTTGATCCATATCTGATTGCTTATCAAGAGCAACACCAATTTTGAGCGCTGATTCCAAATTTTCTTGATAAGTTTCTCCTCGGCTTTTTAATAGCAAAGTCGGTGCAATTCGCTGTAGATCTTGATATACAGCTCGATGACGTTCCGCATCTGCGATGATCAAATCAGGCTTGAGAACGGCAATCGCTTCTAGGCTTGGTTGAGAGCGCATGCCAACAGACTGCCAAGGATCAACCAAGTCTCGTACTGCTGGAATCACTCGTGCCGCGTCATTATCGTCGGCTACACCGACGGGAGAAACTCCTACCGCGGCTAATGCATCAACAAATGAGAATTCCAGCACAACGATACGTTGTGGCGTGGTGTTAATCTCAAACTGACCTTGCTCATCTTGGATCACCCTTGTTTTGGCCAAACTCGAAAATGAAATTAAGCACATCACGAATATAGCGAGACTTAACCACAATCTATTCGTTGGGTGTAGTGTATTCGTCAAAACTGATTGAGAGTCGTTTCCCATATTAAATTATCCTCTAAGGCTAGAACCGTGAAAGTCGCCAAGGGTATTGGCGACTTCTATTCATTATGATTTTCAATAAATTACTTATCAGAACTGGTAATTCAGATCCAAGGTATAAGATCGCCCTGGCGCCGGATAACGACCGACTGGGCTGGTATCAATACCTCGGAAGTAATAGTCCTCATCGAACAAGTTATTGACCGCAAAGTTCATGCGCAGTTTGCTACTATCATCCTTGTATAGATCGGAGCCTAAATTGAAGTTCCAAACCATATAAGCTGGAACTTTGCCCGTCGCCCCGATAGCATCCTCGTCACTCGTGTTCGCATTGTCAGAGTATGACTCGCTAAAGTAGTAGCCAGACAAAGTGGTGTCTAGCTTGCTAAATGCGTAAGTCGCATCCCAGCTAAATTGATGTTTAGAGGTGTAAGGCAGTTGATTACCCTTATTTGCACCGTCTTCTTCAATCGTCGCGTCTAGGTAGTTATAGCCCGCCCCTAAGCTCAGAGCCTGAAGAGATTCCAACGTGTAACGACCGGAAAGCTCAACACCTTGATGGAGTGTTTTTCCAATATTGTCGAAAGTTTCAGTCGCTTTTTGCCATTGAAGCTGATCTTGAAAGTCGATTCGGTAAAGCGCTACATTGACATTGGTTGAATCTTGGTTGAAGCGAGCACCTAACTCATAACTCCACGCCAGTTCACTGCCCTCTCCGCCTTTACCACGAATATAAGCAATTTGTGGTGCACGCAAAGATTTCTGTGCATTGGTATAACCTACCCATTGCTCAGTTAGATGGTATGCCACCGTTAAGCCAGGCAACCATTCTGTCACTTTGTTTTTTGTCTTTTCCGCCTTACCTAGGTCCTTAAATGCCATATCTATTGATTCATAGCGAACACCTGGTGTTACCTTTAACACATCATTAAACAAACCAATTTCATTACTGATATAGCCAGCATAAGCATCGGTATCTAAGTACCAGTCACGTGGAGTTGTTGTTACACCGCCAGCAATCGGCGTTTGAGTAAGCTTATAATCGATATCTTCGTTGACATAGCGTGCACCAATAATTACGTTTTGGGTCACTGTATTGCCGTCAAAATAGATCGCGAGTTTTGGTTCTACCCCATACACGTTAAATTCACGTGGTGACGTACGAATATCAGTCGACGGAAGTGATGGATCAGACCACGCCACACCTTTAGTACTGTTGTAACCCCACTGGAAGAAACGATCAGAACGATGGCCAAAAGTCAGCACTTCTAGCTCGGCACTATCAGCAATATTCAAAGCATGTAAATACTTTAAGCTCCAACGCGTCGATTTGCCTTGGTACTCATCATAGGGACGCTTGGATTGTGTACGGTCTTACTCGTAATCTTCTGGTGATAAAGCACCCGGCATTTGCGTATCGGCATCATAACGCTGCACGAAAGCTTGTAGTTCTTGAGTATCACTCAGTAACCACTGCAACTTAGCCTGGAAGTTTTTAACATCGGTGTCTGAATGTTCGCGGAAACTTTCCCCTTTTAAGAAGTTACCTTCCACTTGAAGTGCCAGTTTATCATTCAGCCAACCACCAGTACGCAGATAAATATCGTTCAGCGGGGTATCGCCATCTTCGAAAACGGTAAAGCGGTTACTCATTTCTGTTTGCCATTGGTAAGGAATAGGCTTGGTCACCAAGTTGATCACCCCCCCCACGTTGTTTGGGCCGTATTGTACCGCCGCACCACCACGCACAATATCAATACGATCAAGCATCGAAAGCGTCGCTGGGAAGATGGATTGTCCAGTATGACCATAAGGCGCTAGAGTAAGCGGCACACCATCCATTAGAAACTGTGCATGACCACTTCGACTTGCCTTCAAACCACGAACTGAGACGTTAGGCAGAACACCTGTGCCCGTTTCATCTTGAACCTTAATACCAGGAACACTTTGAAGAGCAGAATCAACCGAAAGCGTACCCGTTTTTTTAATCTGTTCATTGGTCAAAACGGTACGAGCGCCAGGGTACTCTTTTACGTCCTCGATCTCTGAGTTACCTATCCAACTACCGGTAACGACGACCGTTTCCATGGTTGTTGTTTGAGCTTCAGACGCTGCAAGTGCGCCCATCGAGGTCACAGAAGCGATGGCCATTGATAGAGCACTTAGGCGCAACTTTTTGTGCGATTGAGTACAGGGGTTACCATCCAAATTCTGGTAAGGCATGAAAATCTCCTAAAAAGGCAGGTTAAGGTCAAAGGCGCTACCATCGATTCGATATGTCCTTTGACCTTTTGGGCTAAACGGCCTCGACATAAGGCCAAAAGTGATCGCTATTTGCTAGCAAACAAAAGTATTTATAAAAGATCTTATATTTAGAACTGATAGCCATAGCTGAGCATGAATTCAGCTGGTGCACCGTAACCAATCTGGTTTGTACCAGACGGACCATTGGTTGCTCCAAGAATGTATTTCTCGTTCAGCACGTTGTAAGCATTCGCTTGGACTTTGTGACGACCAGTGGTGTAAGCCGCCATCAAATCAACCGTGGTGTAATCCCCCAATGCGACAGCTTCGTCATTACCCGCATAGCGATCACCGACATATTTCACACCGCCACCTAAACGCCAGTTGTCGTCTAGCTGGTAGGTACTCCACAGTGAGAACAAGTGGTCAGAGACGTCGTTCGGTTTCTTACCTGTCTCTTTGTCTTCAGCATCGAGGAAGCTGTAGCCAATCGAAATATCCCACTGTTCTGAAATCTGACCGCGCGCTTCCAATTCAATACCTTGGTGACGGGCTTCAATCTTGTTAACGACATCACCGCTAGTGTTGGTTTGAGGCTGTTCTTGATCAATTTGGAAAAGCGCTGCATTGAGCATCAAGGCGTTATCCAATAGGTAGGCTTTTGCACCGACTTCCTTTAGATCGGTATGGAAGAATTCAGCTAATTCAGGTTTGATGTAGATGCCAGCATAAGGCAGTTGCCACGAACGAGCTAAACTTGCATACACCGACATATCACTGTTGAGACGATAGACAACACCACCACGGTAGCTCACCTTGTTATCATCTAGATGCTCTTTAACTGCTCCTACCTTCTGTTGCTCCAATTCCATTGAGTCGTAACGTACATTACCTATTACCGAAAGATCGCCAAAGGTATAAACATCTTGAATGTATATGCCAGCGGTCGTTGTGGTGTTGTCACGAGAAAGCTTAAAACCCGGATCAGGCGTAGGACCAGTTACGGGGTCATAGATATCTTTTTTAGGTAGGTCATCAGCGATTACTGAAGCAGAAGTGCGAGCGATATTTATCTGATTGTAATCAGCACCAATCATCATTTGATTAGAATCGGTTTCCCAAACAAACTCAGATTGTAATGTGGTCGTGGTTCTAGGATCGTATCCAAAGTTATTTACAGTTTGAGAGACTTGATCCCCTGTTACTGTTCCCTGTCTCGTACCTTTTTGCTCGAGTTCGATACGATTGTAAGCTGCACGGTTGGTCCATGACCACTCACTGTTCAAAAGCCATTCGTAATTAACGCCAACACGAATGCTGTCCGACTCTTGATAATCATTAGTACCGCCGTAAAAAGTGCTTTCGGAAACATCGACTGGTTTACCATTTTTGGATGGAACACCACGGTAAGGCACTAATTCTTGGTGAGCATATTCAACATCGAGATCAATAGTATGCCCATCAGAAGGCATTACTCGAATCGTTGGGGCAATAAAGAAATCGTTAGAATCCACATGATCGACGTAAGAATCGGCTTGGCGATGCTCCACATTGATACGGCCATTAACCTTGTCTGAAAAAGCCATAGAGCTATCAACTTGTCCGACAAACTGGCTGTTGCTGCCCACACTACCATTTACACTGGTGAAGTTTTCACCCTCTGCACGCTTAGTGACTAGATTAATGATACCGCCTGCAGATCCTCGACCATAAAGCGCACCAGCCGGGCCTTTGACAATTTCAACACGCTCAATGTTTGCGAGGCTTCGGTATGACTGTAAGGTTCCATCATCACGCATACCATCACGATACATGTCATTGAGTGAGTCAAAACCACGGATAACGAACTGGTCTCGGCTACCTTCGCCTAGGGTATTATTGACGCCAGCTACACCATCGAGTGCATCCACTAAACGTACCGCGCCTCGGTCTTCCATTTCTGTTTTCGTGACCACAGATACTGCTTGTGGTACGTCCAACCATTCAACATCTGTCTTGGTTCCTGACTGAGGCATATGCTCGGCATAGCCTTCGTATTGGTGACCAATAACTTGAATCACTTCATCAACTTTCTTTTTCTCTCCAGCCAAAGCATTTGACGTACCGTAAAGTGTAACGAGCACCCCACCCACCGCCAATGCGAGAGGGGACAGCTTCAATCCTGTGTTCATTTTTTAATCCGACGTTGTTTAAAAGTATTCATCCGTGCGAATAAAAACAAATATCATTTATATTTGCAATATATTTTTTTTGTTCTATATTTGCCCGGCAATATGCAACTTAGCTATTAATATCATTATCAATAAAAACAATGAGATAGAAAAAAGCCTTCCCTAAAAACAAGAAAAAGGCCACTTAAATGCAAGTTGTGAGCAGGTAACAACAACGTTTTATAAATTAGGAAAGCCCAATGAAATCTACGATTATTATTGTGAGTCACGTCGTCAATGACGCAGTCACTCACGGCTTCGTACCGACAGCAAAAGCGATGGGGCTTGACGTCATTCTGATCACAGATCACAAGCTCAGCCACCTAAAATTGAGTAATGATGACGAGCGTTTTAGCCCAGACGCAATTCTTGAATGTGATGTATTTAATCCACTTGAACTTATCGAAACCATCACAGAACAAAACCTGAAACCTAGCGCTATTTTTAGTAACAGTGATCACTTGCAAACCTCTACTGCTATCTGTGCGCAATTCTTCGGCTTACCAGCAAAAGATTGGACCGTAACGTTACAAGCAAAGAACAAGCACCTCACTCGCCAAGTTCTGAGCGATAAATCTTTACCCAATGTACCAAGTGAATTGATCTATCGCGATACTGACTCTAAGTTGAACTTTACGTTTCCTGTCGTCGCCAAACCCAAAGAGGGCGTTGCCAGCATAGACGTCCAGCGTTGTAATTCTAAAACTGAGCTGGAAAATTATTGCGAGCGCTTTTGGCAGAAACACCCAACGAGCCCAATCTTGGTTGAAGATTTTTTACAAGGCCCGCTGATCACCGTAGAAACCTTGGGAGACGGAGAAAACTTAGCTGTACTTGGTGGGTTTGATGTAGAGCTCTCTGAGCCTCCATTCTTTATTGAAACTGCTGCGACTTGGAATGGCGAAAGCAGCACTCAGTTCAAGGATGAATGTGTCAGACAATTGCAGGCATTTGGCGTGGGCTTCGGTGTTTGTCACAGTGAATTTATTATCACAAAGTCAGGCCCTATATTAGTTGAAATTAACTATCGCAGCATTGGAGATGGTCGTGAGTTCCTACTCGACAACCTAAGTGATGGAAAGTGGTTTAGCACCATTTTAAGCCTGCACCTTGGCAGCAAGCTAGATCCTTCATTCCAAATAGCTGGTAGTGCGAGTGTCCACTATGTTGTGGCCAAACAGAGTGGTGTCATCGAGGGGACATCAACGTCTTTCGTTCATCAAGATGGCGATATTGTCACGCAGCAACAGGTACTCAAACACCCAGGTGACAACTTTCTACAAAGCTTTTCCAACAAAGATTACCTAGCGCGAATTTCTATAGCGTCACCCTCAGGGCAAAGTTTAGATGCTGCTCTTCAACGCACTATTTCTCGATTCAATCTAACGTCAAACAGTGAGGTGAACGCATGAGCAGCAACGCTTCATACCTAACTCAGCGACTCATCGATACGTGTCTTCGTGAAGACTTATTCGGCTTGGTGTCTAAAAGCCAGTTCACAGCCAGAGCGCCTGCTAACCTTACTAGTTCGAATTACCCAATTGGGCAAGCATGGGCTATCTTTTCCCATCCTGATTTCACGCTTTATCTACCCGTCACGCCAAGTTACTACATGCAGCGCTGGGTATACGGTTCTGCAAATGAGGTGGATATTAGTGGTTGGCTAATCGAAAAAAAGGATCAGTTTGAACTTCAGCATAACTATCATGATTGGGTTCAATTATTGAAAGCGTGTGCACATGAAAGCTCCCACCCATTGTTAGACGGTTACCTACAAGAACTCGAATGCGCAGAAGAGCACAAAGCACTATGCGATAACGCGTTCCAACAACATTCTGAATCATTGAACCAGCCGATTTCTCAGTTGAAGCATTGGAACCAAAAATTACTGCGCGCTGATCAAATCGCGTCGTACCTTGATCACCCTTATTATCCAACCGCTCGCGCAAAATTTGGGTTAAGTAATACAGACCTCGAGCAATATGCGCCAGAGTTTGCAAAAAGCTTTGCTCTGCGTTGGCTAGCGATTGATAAGTCACTCGTCACTTTGACAAGTTCGCAGCCACAATGTTGGCCAACCATGGAGCAAGTAGGTCTACCAGGCGACTTTGCTGTGAGTCATCATTTATTCCCAGCACACCCTTTGACACTTCAAAGCCTTGAATCTCTTCCAGAAGGCATTATTGAAGCCCCTACTCCATACCTTGAGGTTACGCCTACACTATCGGTACGTACCGTTGTTGTGAATTCTGCACCACATATTCACATCAAAGTACCACTTATTATGCGTTCTCTAGGTACCAAAAACATTCGCTTAATCAAGCCTTCGACTCTTTATGATGGACACTGGTTCGAGCGCCTATTAACGCACTTGGAACAAAATGATAGCGACTTACAAGGCACGCTATTTCATTGCAATGAAAAACACGGTGGACACGTAGGAGATGACAAGAGTTTCGCTTACATCGTACGTGAATATCCATTGAGCCATTCGCAAGACAAAGCACTCGTTCCCGTTGCCGCATTGGCTAGCCCAATGCCCGATGGCCGCTTATTCTTAGAGCACCTCGCCGAACAGTATTATCACAATGACACGTTAGCTTGGTTTAAAGATTACGTTGACCTACTTTCAAAAGTACATCTGAGATTGTGGCTTCAATACGGTATTGCATTGGAGTCCAACCAACAAAACGCCATTATCGCGTTCGATGCTCAGGGAAAAATGACCCTAGCGATGAAGGACAATGATGCAGCGCGAATTTGGCCTGAGCGATTTAAAAACTTTGAGCACCTCTCACCGGTTAAGTGCGACCAATTGCTGGATCAGCGTATTAAAGTGGACGATGAACTGGCTCTTGGTCAGATGTTCACTACCATCACGTTACAGCTCGATATTGCTGCGATTGTTGAAGCAATGGCCGCACAAGCTATTGCGACATCGGCTGGCCTTTACAAAATAGTGGCAACTAGCCTTTCACAAAAGCTAGAGCAACTTCGCAATCAAGGCCATGACGTAACACTTGCCAACGAGATTCTATTTGAATCACAAAACCTGTACGCCAAGTATTTATTGAGTTCAGGCAGTTTGCTCTCGAAAGAAGCCTCCGGTGCTAGCGATATAAACAAATTTTATGGGTTATCGGCTCCGAACTTCTTACTACTTACCAGCGAAGAAGCACAAAACGCTTACTTAGAATCCATCAAACAGAGCGTGAACTAATCCACCATGACCAAACTCATTTATTGTGTGCTGCTCTGCCACTTCATCGCGGCATTTGCAGCTTTAGGTATGCCTCTGTTTTTGCCTATGGTGTTACCGACACTTGGTGCACATATCGATTCAGATTGGGCAGGCATTTTATTTATTTTGCCAACATTTTGTACTGCGTTAGCCGCGCGATTTTGGGGGCAGTTTGCTGATAAATTTGGCAGACGCCGCTCTCTATTACGAGCACAGCTAGGGCTTGCTGCCGGGTTCGCTCTGTGTGGTTTGGCAGATAGCCTAACGATGTTTGTGTTTGGTCTTATTGTTCAAGGAACCTTTGGCGGCACCATGGCCGCCTCGAATAGCTACCTATCAAGTCAAATTAAAGATGCAAAGACCCTCGGAACTTCACTGAATAAGACTCAGCTTTCTGCCCGTTTGGCGTTAATCGTCGCGCCCATCGGTCTAGGTTGGACATTATCAGACACGAGTCCGCTAAATGCTTACCTGTGGTTGTCTGCCTTACCCTTGTTAGCATTGGCAATCACGCTAACGCTCCCTGCTGATAACTTAGTGAAATCGGATGTAGAGAAAGAAGCAAAAGACCAAGCAACGAGTCAAAGAGAGCAAACAACACACAAGCCGTTACACGACCTCTACTGGGTGTTCGGTGCACAGTTCTCCTTTGCTTTTTCGATGGTCGTTACTTTCCCCTACTTCTCACCTTTTGTGCAGCAATACGGTGTGGCAAACCAAGCGTGGATAGGCTTTTTATACGCCCTTCCACACGGTGTTTATTTGCTCTTTGCCGGAAAGATTCATCTGTTTTCAGAATGGCTCAACCACCGTCATCCGCTTGCTACTTTGTACCTTGGTTTTGGCTTGCTCTCAGTCAGTACAGCGATGCACTTAATACCCGACCAAACAACGCTGATCATCGCTCGAGTTGTTTTTGGACTTGGTATGGTTTGTTGCTACCAAGGGCTGCATCAAGCCTTAGCCAACCAAATCGACCGACAACAAAGTGGCAAGATATTTTCGCGATTTGATGCCATGTCTAAATGGGGTGGTGTTGCAGCAGGGTTGAGCGCGTCTTTTATATCAAGCTTAGGGTGGCTTGAGGTTCCTTTTTTACTTTCTACTTTGATCAGCTTTAGTACTGCTATCGCAATGATCATTCTTTCAAAATTTGGACATCGACATGTTAAACACTCATTCATATCCAACTGAGAACCGAGCTGAAAAAAAGACACAAATAAATCACAGCCAGGTTCGATTAAATCAAGAAAAAGCCCAATTAAACACCATCATGGGCGTAGTGAATTGCTACCTGCGTGAATACGCGATACCGAACAAGCAAGTTGATTGGTGCTTCAGCTCAGCATCACTTCCGCAGACGTTAAAAAGAAACTTTACGGCTAAACAACGTGTGGCAATACACCTCCCACAGCAAAATCAGGCTCAAGAAAGTGGCTTGCTAGTCCTGCCTGTTGAGTACGTCAGTAAGCTAGGAAAAGTAAAACTTTCAGGTACACCTTGGTCGAAAATGGCTGGTACTGGCTGGTCTAAATTAGACGCAACTCAAACCCTAACACTGTTGCTCAATTACCTTAAACAAGTGTTAATGATCCCTTTCAACCATGAGTTGATAGAACAAATGCAGAACAGCTTGCTGGTCACCGAGCAATTCCTAAACGCCGACAGTACACTCAAGCAGCATAATGCTTTTATCGCATCAGAACAGTCACTCCTTTGGGGACACACTTTTCATCCAACACCAAAAAGTCGTTCTGGTGTAAGTATGGATGACTTACTTGCTTGCTCTCCGGAAGTTGGCGCGAAAGTGCCTCTGTATTGGTTTGAGGTGGAAGCAGCTTTACTGGATGTATTGCGCTCAGATACGCGTACATCACCTAAAGCGATGCTCGAACAATTGGCCCCGAAACAAAGTGGTTCAGAATCAAAATTACTTTATCCGTGCCACCCATGGGAAAGCTACACACTTCTACAAAACCCAGCAGTTCAACGTGCGATTGAACAAGGAAAAATTACACCATTAGGCCTAGGTGGAGACAAAGTGTTACCCACTTCATCCGTGCGCACTCTTTATCACCCAGATATGGAATGGTTCGCGAAATTTTCCATCAATGTACGCCTAACTAACTGTGTTCGAAAAAACGCATGGTATGAACTCGACAGTGCCGTTCAGTTAACCTCAATCCTACGTTCGATAAAAGAGAGCGAGCAGCTGCGTAACCCTATATTCAAGGTGATGAGTGAGCCATACGCAACAACACTGAATCTAGAATCTATCGCAGGGCAAGAGCCTGGCGACATCATAAAAGCTCGTGAATCATTTGGCATTTTGTATCGCGAGAACTTCACACTTAGTGAAACCGACGTTCTACAACCGACATTAGCAGGTTCGCTGTTTGCCTATGACCGAGAAGGAAACAGTTGCATAGCTACCCAACTAAAAAACAAAGCAAAAGCAACACAAAGCCAATATGGAAGTGTCGCAACCTTGTGGTTTGAGCGCTACTTGCACTGCTTGGTTCCAGGCGTGTTTAACTACTACTTCAAACATGGAGTCGCATTTGAACCTCATCTACAAAACACGCTGATTGGTTTTGAACAAGGCATGCCATGTTGTGTGTGGATTCGTGATTTAGAAGGTACAAAATTATTACCTGAATTTTGGCCTTCAGAGACATTACAACAGCTTTCAGAACGAGCCCGACAATCGGTTTACTACAGCCGAGAACAAGGCTGGAATCGAATTGGTTACTGCACCTTTATTAACAACATTAGTGAGGCAATATTCTTTATTGCCGAGGGAGACGCCAAACTTGAAGAGACGTTGTGGGAATTATTGAAAGAATCCATTGTTCTTTGGCAGTCAATCAATGGCAAGCAACCAGAGTTAGTTGCGTTACTTGATGGCGGCTTCTTCCCAAGTAAGAACAACCTCACCACTCGCTTGATGAAAAATGCCGACAAAGAGTCGGGTTATACGCTAATTGCGACACCGTGGGCGACTCAAAACACAGGAGAAAATCATGACTAAGTCAACTCTGCTTCCTTCTCACATCGAGCAAGAAATAAAACAACTTGCGAACCAGCAGAATCAGCCTTTATGTGCTTACCTGTATGACCTTAATGCGCTTGAACAGCACATCAAGCAGATGCATCATGTATTGCCCAAAAACGTAGAGTTGTTTTATGCCGCAAAGGCCAACCCTTCTGCGCCAATCTTGAGGACCTTGGCACCTTACGTTGATGGGTTTGAAGCAGCATCTGGCGGCGAACTTAGCCACCTTCAACAGCAAGAGCTTAATAAGCCGCTGATCTTTGGTGGTCCAGGGAAAATGCCAAGCGAATTAGAACAAGCAATACAACTTGATGTGGATGCCATCCATGTAGAGAGTATTACGGAACTTCAGCGCATCGGAGCTTTAACAAAAAAGTTGAATAGACCCGCTTCCATCTTTCTGCGCATGAATATCGATATTGGCGCCATCTCACTCAGCAAGCTAGCCATGGGTGGGAAACCGACTCCATTTGGTTTCGATGAAGCTGAGTTGGATAACGCCATCATGCATCTACGTGATTTTCCATTGATAGAGCTGAAAGGCTTCCACTTCCACCTAATGTCACATCAACTCGATATTAGTCGTCACTTAGCACTCGTTAAACGCTATTTCCAAGTGGTTAAAAAATGGAAAGAACAATACTTGCTTGAAGAGCTCATTATTAACCTCGGCGGAGGCATGGGGATCAATTACCAAGATCCTAGCCAACATTTCCCGTGGATAGAATTTTGCGACAAATTAGAATTCTTGATTGCTGAAGAACACATGCAAGATTGGAAACTACGCTTTGAGTGTGGACGATATATTTCTGCGCCTTGCGGCTACTATGTGATGGAAGTGTTAGACATCAAACAGAATCTTGGCGAAAACTTTGTGATTGCTCGTGGTGGCACACACCATTTCCGCACACCAGCGGCACAAAGTCACGATCACCCTTTTGCTGTCATCCACAATCATCAGCACTCGACCATTTCGAATCCAATCCACCACACTACTGCCAATTTAGTTGGTCAGTTATGCACACCAAAAGACGTACTCGCTCGAAACCAAAGCATTGAGTACATCGACATCGGTGACTATCTTGTGTTCACCTTAGCAGGAGCATATGCATGGAATATTTCTCACCAGAACTTTTTGATGCATGAGCCGCCTATATTTCACTACTTTTGAGCTTCGAGGAAACCAAGGTAAAGCTATAGAACTAATAGCATCCAAATAAGAGCTGTCATCTAGGTAATACCTCATCAACTAAAAGGCGCTAGTAAACCATCGTTCACTAGCGCCTTTCATCAACCATCATTAAGACTAAGCTTGCGAAGCTCTGTTATCCTCATTCGTTCTGATTTTGTAATTGTGTAACCAGCAACAAAGTAATCCGATACAAAGCCCCCAAAATGCACTTCCGATGCCCAATAGATTCGTTCCAGAAGCCGTAAATAAGAACGTAAACAACGCAGGCTCTCTGTTGTGGTTGTCTTTCATAGAAACCGCTAAGCAGTTCAACAATGTAGGCATCACCGCTAACCCCGCAACAGCGATGACTACCGCTGAAGGAACTGCGCTAAACAAGGACACAAATGACATCCCCATCACGCCAGCTAACAAATAGAACACGCCCATCGAAATACCTGCCATATAACGTGTTTTGGGGTCCTCATCGGCATTAGGGCCCATGCAGATCGCTCCGGTGATTGCCGCAAGGTTATACGCAAAGCCTCCGAGCGGCGCTAATAGTAACCCTGTCACACCTGTGGTAGTGATGATCTTTGATGAATCTACCTGATATCCGTTTGCTTTAAGCACAGCAAACCCCGGTAAGTTCTGCGAGGCCATCGTCACGATGAACAGCGGAATACCAACACTAAGCAAAGAAAAGAACTCGAAATCAGGCATGATGAATACCGGTGTCGTTAAACCCACCGTGACCTGACTGACATCGAGTTTATCAAGACCAATACACATCCCCAAAGCAATGGCGAAAATGCATGGGATGAGTAAATTTCCTAACCTCGACTTAGCCAAAACAAACACAGCAAGCATGACCGCCACTATCTGAACGTCTTCCATTAACGACGTAAACAAGCCTAAGCCGAACTGCAATAAAATTCCCGCTAGCATGGCCGATGCAATCGATGTTGGGATCTGTTTCAGTACCCTTTCAAATATTCCTGCCATACCGACTAGCGTGATCAACAATGAACTAAACAGGAATACAGCAACAGCCTGATTCATCGTCAGACCTTGAAGTGAAGTAATTAACAGTGCTGATCCTGGTGTCGACCAAGCCGTCACGATCGGTTTCTTGTAGCACAAAGAGAGCAATATCGTGGTTGCACCCATACCAATTCCCAACGACCAGAACCATGACGCAACCTATTCTTGAGTTGCTCCGGCACTCATCGCGGCTTGGTAAATGATCGCTGCGGCGCTTGCATACCCGATGAATACAGCAATAAAACCCGTACTGACGTGGGAAAATTTTAGCTTAGTCATGTTATTTTACTCCTTTGTGCGTTATAACGTCTACAGACTAAACCTAGCACCTGTGCGCTATAACGCACAAGCTATTTGTAGATAAAATCTTGTAGAAAAAGTATGCAAACAGAAATTAAAGTCGGTACTAACTTAAAACGCCTGCGCCAAGAAAAAGGCTGGAGCCTAGATAAAGCAGCAAAAGCGACAGGCGTAAGTAAAGCAATGTTAGGTCAAATTGAACGTGGGGAATCCAGTCCCACCGTCGCTAAGCTCTGGCAGATCGCATCTGGGTTTGAAGTGTCATTTTCCAGTTTCATCGCTGAAAGCTCGAATAATGAGCTAACAAGTTTGTTTAGAGATGCAAACGAGCTAAGACGTGAGGAGTATAACGTTGGCTTCTTCGTCAGTTTATTATTTCCTTTTGAAGAAGCATTAGGGTTTGAGATCTTCGAGCTAACCCTCGCACCTGGCTATCAGCATGAATCCGACCCGCATAATACTGGCGTTACCGAGCACATATTATGTATCTCCGGAGTGATGGCCGTGCTTTATGATGGTGAATGGCAAACATTACAGGCAGGGCAAGCGGTTCGTTTTAATGCTAACCAGAAGCACGGATATAAAAACCTCGGTAAAGACAATGCTATGTTCCATAACGTAATCCACTACCCTGAAAAATAGAGGTTAACCTACACATCCGACCATTTATCTAGTATTAATAACAGTGAAAGGATATGCATCTATTAGAATTAAGGAGCCCATAATCAAATGACACTAGAATCAAAACATGCCCTAGTTGTGGAAGGAGGGGCAATGCGTGGCATCTTTGCCGCTGGAGTACTAGATGGCTTTATCGACCACCAATACAACCCATTCGATTTCTGCATCGGCGTCTCTGCGGGCTCAACCAATTTAGCCTCTTGGTTATCTAACCAACGCGGCCGAACCTATACCATTATTTCCGACTACTCATGCCAACCTGAGTTTATTAACTTGAAGAAGTTTGCCAGAGGTGGACACTTACTTGACCTCGACTGGCTTTGGGATCATATCGCACAGCACTATCCATACGACATGGAAGCCTTCGATAGACAACCGCTCCCCTTTCAAGTCGTGACCACGGATGTTGAAACAGGTGAACCGCTCTACACGCAGGGTGAAAAAGATAACCTAGAAGAACTCCTCAAAGCTTCCTGCTCTGTTCCTATGGCCTACCGCACGCCTCTGAGAGTAAACGGTCGAAAAATGATAGACGGTGGTGTGGTCGATTCCATTCCTGTGATTGAAGCTTATAAGCAGGGAGCGAAACAGATCACGGTGATCCTCTCGCAAAAGCAGGGTTACAAAAAGCGCCCACCGAAAGCACCTTGGCTATTACGTCGCATGATGAAAGAGACACCTCAACTAGCTGAGGCCATGATCACGCGTGCAGAGCAATACAACCAAACCTTAGAGTTTATTGAGAACCCACCTCAGGATTGCACCATTAAGGTTATCGTACCGGACGCTAGTTTTGCTGTCGGACGGTTAACCACAGATAAAGACAAGCTTGAAGCCGGTTACCAAATGGGGCTTAATGCAGCAGAGCGATTCGTTACACAAGAATAAAACAGTCACTCAATACCCAGCGGCTTTTTTCGTCCAGAACTGGAAGTACGGATATCCAGCGTCAGCCAATAGCAATTTGTTACGCATCTTTTGGGGTTCAGGTAAAAAATCTCTTTCTGATGCCGTATCAGCGCTGATGCTCATCGCAACTGGAGAAAAGCGTTTTAAAGACATTGTCATATGACATTCAACTACGGCAGAGTTACATTTAAATCGGTTTGGATAAACGCCAGCAAGGTCATGGTTAATATGGAAAGAGCTACCATCTTGCAGCCACACATCAACAAATGTGGAGAGTTTATCTGGTAGGGTGGCACTCTGCTGACGAGCAAACTGAGCTATCGCTCGCATGACCAACTGGCGCATGAATATCGGAAACTGCTCTTTTCTTAACTGATTATGGTTAGGCTTATAAGCCACTGTATCTTCAGCGCTTAAGCACATCTCATGAATTGTCGTAACAAGTCGGCAATCGAGGTGCAATTTCCTTTACTTAGAACGGCGACCAAACTCAGTACAAGCTGTTCAGGGAAAATAGCACAACATCGCTTAACGAAACCTGTGCTCTCTGCTGTATTTTGAAGAATATTCGCACTAAAGAATTACTTAAACTGCTTCTTTAGAGAGATAATCGTCATCGGCTTTATTCGTGTCCTGATATGTTGTTTGGCGATAACAATCAGATCATAAATAAAGCCATTTTTGTATCTAAATAAACTGTTTAGCTCTTAGGATCCTGTCTATGATGGGCTGATAGAAAGCGGTCGCACAAGCAATATTAACAAGCTAATACTGTTGCCTTTTGGCAATTGGATGGGTTGAACCAGCAAATTCTTTCGCTGCACTCTGTCTAAAGACCTAGTACTTTGGCGAAAAAATCATTTCTCATGGTCAACGAACCACTCTCACGTGCATTTTGTCCCCTTCTTCGGCACTGCCCTTACTAAATAGACTTTCATAGTTAAAAAAACCGGGGTTTCGAAGCGTTGCTTTTCCATGTAAAGGACTGATTAGCTTGCAGAATATATTTGTGAGCTAACTAGGCGACAGTTTTATCATTTCTAGCAGCAATCAGATGCCACCTTTGCTCTAGATTCAGGATAGTGGTTTCTACGTTCTCTAGTCATCAATATATTAAAGTATTTTTATAAAACACGATAAATCAGTTATTTAAAGTCATGTGCAAAATTGAGGACCACTTATGTTTCAACGATGCTGTAAAGTAGGGTTTGTTGCAAACATTCAACATCGTTAACAATTTTATTACTTTTTGCTTGTGCTATGAGAAAATTTTATTTAAGTTGGCATTACAGATATTGATATTTTTGTCATTAAATTGGTGTTGTAATGTCTGAGAAAAAGTTCATCTCAAATACTGGGTATCGTTATATTTCAAAAAGTAGTTCGGTTTTTAAAATCCACATCCAAACCTTGGACGGTAAGGTAATACACCGTTCTATAGGATTTGTTCGCATTGGAGAGAAGAAAGCTCTTGAAAAAGCAGTCAAACTGCGTGATGAGTTGGGTGTGGCAATTTGGGGGCAATTTTGGTTTCGCTTGTTGAGAGAACCATACTTAATGAAAAGGCTCCCTCAAAGTATCGAGCCTAAAGTTATCCACAAACCCAAACCGACTAAGGAGGATCCAAATAACCGATACTCTTGTTATATTGCTAAGTGGCGCGAGTACAACTTGATGGGAGAGTATCAGTGTAGAACGATGGTTCGGTCGATCAACAAGCATGGTAAACTTACAGCCTATATAGCGACCAAAAAGGCTTTGCTCGATGCCTATCAAGATAAACTTGATTTATTGTCTTTTAAAGGACGCTTAAAATAAGTCGGAGGCAACCTTCCAGCTTAGATGAGAATGACAGATGGCTCAAACTTTGAGCTACACTAAGGTACTGACAGATTTTAGTTCAGTCGCAAACTTTACCCGACACTTCACTGTATCTTCGAGACTGCGTTAGCTAACGACCTTATCCTCTATGACTACATGGTCAAATACATGAAAGAGCAAGCAAAAGCTGAGGCTTATATCGATGCGCTCCTACCTTGGAACTTCGAACATTAAAACCTCGCCCATTGGATTCATGGGTGTTTAAAAAATGTGCGTTAGATACATTGACACCACGTGATCATTTTTTGTACAGTGCCGACTGATGGTAATAAATCTATCAATAGGGGTTTGACATGATCAACAAGTTTTTTATCTTATTCAGCTCTCGCTCAACCAAAATCTGGTTTAGTTTGATAGTCACTTATTCACTTTTTTGCGGAATTGCAAATGCTGCGTGGCTAGGTGAGGAAGGATTAAACGGAAAGCGTGTCGTTTTAGTACATGGTTTTCAATTTTCTGATTTGTCGAATCCGCCAAGCCGGGAACGATATTTAGATCGATGTCCTATAAATTATGAAATCCGCAGAATGGCTTCTTACTGTGTTGGTTGGCCCTCCCACTTAACCTTTACAGAGTTAAAGCCAATCCTGGCTGAGCATGTCACCAATATAAAAAAACAATTCGGAGACCAGAATATTGTATTTGTCACTCATTCCTCTGGTGATTTGATTAAAGAGTACATTCTGAAGCACCAGAAAGCTTGGTTAGCTTATGAAGGGAAGTCACCATTAAAAATCGAAATGAGTATTGACTTCGCCGGTGCTAGTGGTGGTACTGAGCTAGCAAACTACGCTGTCTATTTTAATTATCAATGGTTAACTAGACTAATCTTCGGACGTTCAAGTAATGGTTTGGGCTTTTTGAGTGAGCTCACTACTAATCGGGCACGAGCGCTAACTACCTCATCATCTCGTTACAGCTCAATACCCAGACTCCGTGTTGTATCTACAGGCAAAGAAAATTCGTACACCAACATTCTTATTAGGTTCGGGCTTTTAAGTGATAATGCAGACGACCTTGTTCCACTACACTCACAGTGTGGTTCGAAATCCTCCAAACAAACAACATCGTGTAGCCAGGCAATAGCAATGACGGGAGAGATAGGCTATCAACACAATGGTATGAGCATCAGTGATCGCCGTAACAACTTCTACCCATGGTTAGGTTCACGAATCGCTACACACAATGGTATTTTGTCTGATCGTAAATTAACTTCCGATGAGTTAGTCAAGTTCAGTGCAATTCCCACTAATGACGGGTTATCTGAAAGTCGTAAAACGACAGGATACTGGTTTTGGAGGAAAGAATACAGGTATGTCAGTAACACCGCGAACACTAGTATATCAAATGTACTTTCTAAGCTTCGGTAGTACATTGTTATGAGGCGCACACTGTCAGTTCTAATGCTCATCATTGCAGTAGGCGTCTCCTTATTTATAATAGTAAAAAAGTCAGCTCTAAATGTATCTACCCCTATCGATTTAAGTTTAGAGAACCCAAAACTAGAAACGGGTTATGAAAATCACAATGCCGATACTTTAACTAATCATAATAGTACTGGCAATGTAGAACAGGTTGTCAACTCTCTATCAACAGTAGAGATCGATTTACTGAATCAAGTTGCTCTATCGGAGTCATTGAACTATCGAGTCCAGAAAGACACTTTATACCCTAATTACTCACAACCCTTTAATTTGGTTGAGATTGATTCTCTCCCTGAATCTCCCAACATATTCGCTGGAGCTGATATACCCTTTACAGTTGCCTTCGATAAAAAAATTTATTCGACCAACGATGTCGCTTTGGTCTCATTAAGCGGGCTAGCCCCCTTACAACTCTTTGTAAATCAGCGATTGATATCTCATCAAAAACCTCCAACAAGTCTTCAACTGCAACTCTCTGACTATGAGCTGCCAATTATCATCACTGTGATAGACAGCGTTAATTCAAAAGAGTTTAGATTAGAACTTAATGTTTTAAGCGTGATACAAGTTGGCTTACATATTGACCCATACCCAATATACGAACATAACCATATGGCAATCAATTATCGACTTACCTCTTCTGAGGTGGGCTACTTTATGATAAGAGCGTTGTTACAGCGAGATGGTATTCCTGTTGCTATTCTAACAAGCGAACAATATTTGCCCGAGTATGAAAGAAGTGCAGATAATAGGTTTAAAATTGATGCTGCATTACTAAAAGACCTAGATATGGGGGAACATACATGGTCTTTGGACAATATATTTATCGAAAGACTTGGTGGCCCATTAGAAGAAGACAAAATATCTCTTGTCGAAAAAAGAGTAGAGCTATTCGGGGTTGAAAGCTCTGCACTAACAATAGATAAAGAGTTGAGGATGGAAAGGGAAGAAGCAAGAATAGAGTTAATAAAACCGCTATTATCTGAATAAATTTAAACGATTCGTTTGGCTCCCCTTTGGATTTCCAAAACAAGTTCTGAACAAAAATGTCTGCAACGAGACAAATTTAATTAGGATAAAGCTATTCAATAATCACACCATCGATAACAAACTTCTGGACAGCACAAACAAGTCATCAAAAACCATACTGATTTAAAGAAAGTAATAAGTGTGACGTTATATACAGCTTAACAATAGCCGCTCGAACATATGATTAGAAAAAAGCGAGCCCACTAGACTCGCATATCGGTATTTCGTTTTAATATCAATTACAGAAGTTCTACCGACTGCTGAGCAATCACAAACTCTTCATTAGTTGGGATAACCATCGCTACGGCATCTAGCATCTCAGACTTAGCAATAATGCCATCTGCGCCAAAACGAGCAGCTTCGTTGCCAGCAACATCTTCAACAAAACCTAGGAGCTTAAGGTTTTTCAGGATCTCACGACGGATTGGTAGAGAGTTCTCGCCGATACCACCTGTAAAGATGATGCCGTCTAGAGAGTCTAGTGTTGCGAGGTAAGAAGCAACGTATTTAGCTACGCGGTATGTGAATACTTCGAAAGCCAGCTTAGCGCCTTCATGGCCCTCTTCCATAGCTTCCAAAATGCCACGAGCATCGCTCGTTAGACCAGACACGCCTAGGAAGCCAGACTCCTTGTTAAGAGAGTTGAAGACTTGCTCTTGTGACCAACCTTTCTTAAGTAGGTATTCGATGATACCTGGGTCTAAGTCACCACAACGAGTACCCATCATAAGGCCTGAAAGCGGTGTGAAACCCATTGATGTATCAATACTGATACCGTCTTTGATAGCACATACCGATGCGCCGTTACCTAGGTGAACAGAGATGAAGCTAGATTCTTCAACAGGCTTGTTTAGCATCTTCGCAGCTTCACGGCTTACGAAATAGTGGCTAGTACCGTGGAAGCCGTAGCGACGCACACCGAAGTCTGTGTATAGCTCTTTAGCGATTGCACCAGTAAATGCGCGTTGTGGCATTGTTTGGTGGAAAGCCGTATCAAATACAGCGAACTGAGGCAGAGAAGGGAAAGCTTCAATCGCAGCGCGGATGCCGATAGCACCTGCTGGGTTATGAAGTGGAGCAAGATCAGATAGGCTTTCAATCTCGTTCGTTACTTCTTCAGTAATGCGAACAGTTTGAGTGAACTTCTCACCACCGTGAACGATACGGTGACCGATAGCAACGATATCAGCCGTGAAACCAAGGTCTTCCATCAGGCCTACCAATTTGCCAATAGCAATCTTGTGGTGGCTAACTTCACCCTGAATAGCAATTTCAGTTTTCTCGCCTTGGTATTTCCAGCTCATACGAGCATCTTCAAGACCAAAACACTCCCCTAAGCCACTCAACACTGCTTCACCAGAAACAGAATCAATGACAGCAAATTTTAGGGATGAACTACCCGAGTTAATAACCAGAACAAACGAATTAGACATTGGATATGGATCCTGTTTCAGTACGAATTAGATGAAGTGTTTACTTCAATTTTAGTTAAGCCCATTATTCAATATTTTTTGAATCTTTCAACTTTTGTTTTGAAAAAATCACTTAATGAACACAATTGAGTTGATCTTAGTCATTATTTTATTTATTTCGAGAGTGAAATTTAAAAATAGTTGAATGTGAAAACGAAAAACTGACAAAGCAAACGGCTACGTAAACTATCTTTAACTTAATTTGAGTGTTCCGATAGACGGTCAGCATCATGAAACAAAGCAACTGTACTCGCCCCGTCCAACACTCTCCATTCTCTAGAAGTTGAGCCCAGCGTAAGCAGATTACACAGTAATTCGAGAGGCTTTTATTACTACTACATCAACCTGTAGCACATAATTTAAGTATAGCCTTACAACGCTATACAGTTACGTTAACGGAGCAAGATAGAGTGATCCCTCCCCCCGGGAGTTAAAACAAGCAGGCACAAAAAAGCCGAGCATCATGCTCGGCTTTTAAATTCAGTGTCTAGACTAGAGCGTCTAAGCTATAAGTTGATTAACCTTCGTTGCGCTCTGGACGACGACCACGGTTACCGCCGTTGCCATGACCACGTTCGCCACGGTAGTTGCCACGGTGATCGCCACCACGGTTACGGTCGAAACGACGCTCGCCATCACGGCCACCTTCGCGGTTTCCGTCTCGGTTGCCACGGTATCCACCGCGACCGCCTTCACGATTACCATCACGGTTTCCGCGGTAACCACCACGACCACCATCACGACCGCCACGGCCACCGTTACCACGACGTGGTTCACGGAAATCGTTGAAGTCTACAACAACAGCGCCAGCTTCTTTTTGACGGATGCGTAACTTGCTTAGTTTACCAGCAGTTTCGGAGTTCATTGCTTTTGGCAGTTGAACGTAAGTTGAACCTTGGTCAAGCTTGATAGCACCGATAGAACCTTTAGTTAGGCCAAGTTCGTTTGCTAGTGCGCCAACGATATCTTTAACCTGAACACCTTGCTCACGGCCAACTTGTAGTTGGTAAGTATCCCAATCTTGATTACTGAAATCACGGCCACCGTTATCACGGTTTTCACGACGCTCTCTACGACGGTTCTTGTCGCGCTCGATAGCAGCGATCATTGGGTCTTCACCAATGTAGAACAGTGGGCTCTTACCTTGCTGACGCTTAAGAAGCATTGCAGCTAGAGTAGCTGCATCGACGTCTAGAGACTCTTGCAGAGTAGTAATAAGACCTGCGAAGTTTTCTAGAGCTTTGCTTTCTTTCTCTGTTTCAAGCTCAGCGCCAAGCTTAGCAACTCGTGCAGCAGCAACCTGGTCACGTAGAGGAAGTTGGATTTCTTCCATTGTGGACTTAGTTACGCGCTCGATTGTGCGAAGCATACGAATTTGGTTTGTGCGAACCAGAAGGATCGCTTTACCTTTACGTCCAGCACGACCAGTACGACCAATACGGTGGATGTAAGATTCAACATCGAATGGGATGTCGTAGTTGAATACGTGAGTGATACGTGGAACATCAAGACCACGAGCTACAACGTCAGTTGCAACTAGGATATCGATAACACCTTGTTTGATGTGATCAACAGTGCGCTCACGTAGAGACTGAGGAATATCACCGTGCAGTGCAGCAGCTTTAAAGCCACGCGCAGATAGCCAATCAGCTAGACGCTCAGTATCTTGTCGAGTACGTACGAATACGATTGACGCATCAGTTTCTTCAGTTTCTAGAAGACGAGACATTGCTTCGTCTTTTTCTACACCTTTAACAACCCAGAAGTTCTGCGCTACTTTATCAACTGTGTGGTTAGTACCAGCAACGTCAACTTTTGCAGGGTTACGTAAGTAACGGTCAACAATAGTCTTAACCATTGGAGGCATAGTTGCAGAGAATAGTACACGTTGTGCAGATTCTGGCGCTTGCTCAAGAATCCAAGTAACGTCATCTACGAAGCCCATTTTTAGCATTTCATCTGCTTCATCAAGAACAAATGTGTGTGCTTCATCTAGGTGTAGACGGTCACGAGTTAGTAAGTCTTTAACACGACCTGGAGTACCAACAACAATGTGAGCACCACGGCTTAGAGCGCGCATTTGGTCAACGATTGAAGCACCACCGTAGATTTCAATAACTTTAAGACCTTTGATGTCACGGCCTAGGTTTTTGATTTCCGCAGCAACTTGGATCGCTAGCTCACGAGTAGGAGCCATGATGATTGCTTGTGGTTTGTGTTGGTTTAGATTGATTTTGTTTAGTAAAGGCAGAGAGAATGCTGCTGTTTTACCAGTACCAGTCTGTGCTTTACCTAGTGCGTCACGGCCTTCAAGAAGAAGAGGAATAGCTGCTGCTTGGATTGGAGTTGGAGAAACGAAACCCATGCTATCAAGAGCTGAAAGGATGTTTTCGTTTAGGGCTAATTCATTAAATTGAATTACAGATTCGGACATTGGGATCCCACTATATATAAGTAAACAAAAGGTCCCGGGAGCTCTACCATTTCCAATACTGATCCAATCAGATACTGATTCCATTCAGAGTTACGAAGCAGTAATAAAACACTTCAAGCCATTAGGGACGTCTAAGGGAGGCGGATTATTCCTTAAATGCATAAAAAAAGCCAGAAAAAATTGAATCACATCACATATTTTTCGGTTTTCTTTCAATGCTGGCTATCATATCGTCAAGACTTGATGAATATCTCGTCACAGCCGTTTACATCAATTGAATTGAACCTAGGGCGTGTTGACCTTTCGTGGTTAAATTTTTTTTAAGATAAAAGCGTTTTAATCGCGGCGAGGGGGAAGTAGCCTAGTCATTCTAAGCAAATATCCCTTAACAAAGAGTAAAACGCTTTTAGCTGAACCCTTCGGGCAGCGTTTGCTGGTCATTTCTACTGCGTTATCGGCTTCTCATGTAGGCTAGCTACACATCGACGCCTCTGCCTTGTTTAAATACCCCGCAACTCGCTGCAAAAATCAGCTCGTAAATCAACACGCCCTTGTAAATAAGATAGCAATTAATTTGCGCTCCTTTCGGCTTTAAGTAGTAATCAGGCTTCGCAATGATTATAGTGTGCTCAATTGTTCTCGTAAGATAAAAGTAAGATGTTTCAAGATAACCCTCTACTCGCTCAGCTTAAGCAACAAATCCAAGAAACCCTCCCGAAAAAGGAAGGCACAATCAAAGCCACTGAAAAAGGATTTGGTTTTCTAGAAGTAGATAGCAAGACTAGCTACTTCATCCCACCACCGTATATGAAGAAATGCATTCATGGTGACAAAGTAGTCGCTATCATCCGTACTGAAAAAGAGCGTGAAGTAGCTGAGCCAGAAGAGCTAGTGGAACAAGGTCTTACTCGATTCATCGCACGAGTAAAGCTGTTCAAAGGTCGACTCAACGTTGTTCCGGATCACCCACAGCTGAAAAAGCTGCAACTTAAAGCTAAAGCTCAGAAAGGTTTAAACCCTGAGACGCTAAAAGAAGGCGACTGGGTTGTTGCACACATCATTCAGCACCCGCTAAAAGGCGACAATGGCTTCTTGGCGCAAATCTCAGAAAAGATCACTGACGCTGACGACAAGATCGCACCTTGGTGGGTAACTCTCGCACAAAACGACCTTCCAAACAGCGAGCCGGAAGGTATCGACAACTGGCAGATCAACGATGATGCTGATCTTGAACGTGTAGACATGACCCATGTTCCTTTTGTGACTATCGATGGCGAAAGCACAAAAGATATGGACGATGCGCTATACGCGAAAAAGAAAGAGAACGGCGATTTTGAACTGACTATCGCGATTGCTGATCCAACAGCGTACATCTCTCCAGATGATGTAATGGACAAAGTAGCTCGCGAACGTGGCTTCACTATTTACCTACCTGGTCGTAACATCCCAATGTTACCTCGTGACCTTGCAGACAACTTATGTTCGCTTATCGAGAATGAAGTTCGCCCAGCTCTATGCTGCACAGTGACTGTCTCTAAAGATGGCGTTATTGGCGATGACATTAACTTCTTTGCAGCGAACATTAAATCTCACGCTCGTCTAGCGTACGACAACGTATCAGATTGGCTAGAAACAGGTACCTCAGAGAAGTGGCAACCATCTGAAGAGATCGCAGCGATTGTTTCTGACCTACACGAATTTGCACAAGCACGTTCAGTATGGCGCTCGGCAAACGCAGTGGTATTCCCAGATCGCCCTGACTACCGCTTTGAACTAAGTGAAGATAACGATGTTGTTGCTATTCACGCTGATATGCGTCGTAGTGCGAACAAGTTGGTTGAAGAGTCGATGATCAGCGCAAACATCTGTGCAGGTCGAGTGTTAAAAGAAAGCTTTAACCAAGGTGTGTTCAACTGCCACTCTGGTTTCAAACCCGAGAAAGTTACAGACGTTCTTGAACTGGTTAACCCACAAGCAACAACACCGTTTACAGAAGAGCAGATCGTTTCTCTTGAAGGTTTTTCAGCATTGCGTCGCTGGTTAGGTTCACTTGACAGCAATTACTACGACAACCGTATCCGTAAATTCCAAGCGTACAGTGAGATCAGCAATGAACCTGCACCACATTACGCAATGGGTCTAGACATTTACGCGACTTGGACTTCTCCAATTCGTAAATACGGCGACATGATTAATCACAGTATGCTGAAAGCGCATATCCTTGGCAAAGCACCAATTCAAACACCAGATGAGACTATCGGTGATGAACTTGCACTACACCGCCGCCATCACGGTATGGCTGAGCGTAATGTTGGTGATTGGTTATATGCTCGCACCCTAGCTAACGCACCAGCAGAAGAAACACGCTTCCAAGCAGAGATCTTCGACATTAACCGTGCAGGTATGCGTGTTCGCTTGCTAGAGAATGGTGCCGCTGCATTTATCCCTGGTTCTCTCATTCTTGATAATAAAGAAAGAATCGAGTGCAACAGTGATATGGGTACTGTATCTATCGATAAAGAAATGGTATACAAACTGGGAGACGTTTTAGAAGTCGTTCTCTCTGAAGTTAATCAGGAAAACCGTAATTTAGTAGCAAAGCCTACTCAAGTATTTGCGGACTTGCCTAGCGAGCCTGAAACAACAATCGAAACCGAAGCTTAATAGCTTTAACGATTAGAGCTTCTAAGGTTACGGCTTTCAAAGCCGAAAGCTTCAAAGGTTCACTTCTAAAGGCGCTAGTTATTAGCGCCTTTTTTGTAAATGTCTCATGCTTAAACAATACTAAAATTAATAAGCAACTCGTTTACAACGTCAAAGAAGCACATTATGTCATCAATAACAGTTACTCAATTCAGAAACTTCATCCCTAGGAAACGAGAGCGGTACCCCGCCTCTAAAAATGGTATTTTCATCGTTTCAAAAGGCAGTATCTCTTTCATGCTCTCCGATGGCACCGAAGCCTCATTGCAGGCAGGCGATTTCACACTTTATAACTCCGGCCAGATTAAAGACATCACAGTAGATACAGTAAACGGCGAATTCAGCGCAACCTGCTTAGATTTTGATTTAGATATTTTCCAGAAATTCATCAACCAATTCAGTGATCTAGAATCCACTCGAGTCCCCAACCAGTACATCAAATTCAACCAAACCGACACCGAGATCTGCGAACTGAAAGACCTCATCATGTCTTTAGCTCATTCTTCAACTAAAAATGACTACGCACTCACTCAATTAGGGTTAGGTCTGCTCTCACTGATGGTCGAACAATACCCAGCTCTACTGGTTATCATCGCACGAGCTTCAAGGTTAACGGTCACACAAAAAGTCATTCACTACATTGAACAGAATATTGAAAACAATATCTCTTTGGATACGCTCGCCAGTTACATGGGCATGTCGCCAGCCACACTGAAACGCCGTTTATCGGCTGAAGACCTTTCGTTTTCAAACTTATTGAAGGTTAAGCGTATTGCTCATGCCGCAACGCAACTAAGAACGTCGACCAAATCCATTACCCAAATCGCTTATGAATCTGGCTTTAAGAGCGCTGCGCATTTCAGTACCGCCTTTAAAACGTATCACGGAAAAACACCGAAAGATTTCCGTTCACTTATCGCACAACCTCAATTGCAAAGCGTGAAACCACAGGTTTAAAGAATTTAAATAAATTGAGGTAAAAGATTTGGTTTCGGCAAATCTAAGCCGATAGATTTAGGCGTTGTATCACCACCAGCTAAGACATAAGGTTGGTGGTTATGACCAAAAGTACGATTTGGGATCTTTTTCAATCTCAGCTAACACTGCTTCAAGGTCTTTCGATTTAGGAAGATAAGGGTAAGGTCCCCAAGCCACAGTATCAGACTGTGCATCATCTTCTAATGGCACTGTAATCAGCCAACATGCTGACGGCTCATCAAAAGTCACGCAGGCAATGTCGTTTGTGTAATCACTATGAGATGAGTCGAGCAGATAATGCGCCTGTGAGAACATCACACCGCCCTCACATTCTTCAAATAAGGATTTGCCTAACTCAACAGGTAAACTGCTATTACGGGAAGTACAGAGCTTTTCAGCCCCAACGAGAAGACGATTAAGTTCTATATGGATGACGGACATAACACTCCTTGTAACTTCATAGAAATTCTCAAAGTTGAAATCCCTTTTGAAAGCTTAGGACTCAACCGAGATTTTAGCGAACCCACCCCAACAAAATCCCGACCACGCTCCCATAAACCCGTCTTACTCACGTGAGGGGTCTCAAACCAAACACTCATTAGCCCTTTTCACTATAAGGCAAGCATATGGAATTTCACAAAAGTGTCATATAACCCACCTATGATATGCGACAAATGTTATTCACTAGGAGTTGTTTATGTTACGAGTCGCGCTTGCCTCTCTTTTATCCTTAGCCCTGTCTTCTCAAGCTGTTTTAGCGCAAGAAACCAATATTTCGGGCTCCACTTCTGTTTCTCGAGTGATGGACGTATTAGCAGAGGAGTACAACAAGACTCACCCTGAGAGCTATATCGCGGTTCAGGGCATCGGCTCGACAGCGGGTATTACCTTGGTTAATAAAGGTGTGGCTGATATTGGCATGAGTTCACGTTACCTAACTGATCAAGAACAGAGCGACAAACTCAAAGTATTCCCAATTGCTTTTGACGGTTTAGCTGTTGTAACTAACCGCTCAAATAGCGTGAATAACGTTTCTCGCGAACAGCTGTTTGATATATACAAAGGCAAAATCAACAACTGGAAAGAAGTGGGTGGTGCCGATCAACCTATCGCGGTGGTAACTCGAGAAGCGTCGTCAGGTTCACGCTACAGCTTCGAAAGCTTGCTTGGTTTAACGAAGATCATTAACGACCGTTTAGTGTCTGACATCAATCCAAATAACTTGGTAGTTAACAGTAATAGCATGGTTAAAACTATCGTGAACCACAACCCGCACGCGATTGGTTTTATCTCTGTTGGCTCAATTGATCGTTCAATCAAGGCCATCACTTTTGAAGGTGTAGAACCGACATCTAAAAACATCGCTAACCATAGCTATGAGCTAGCTCGCCCATTCTTGTTGCTGCACAAAATTGATTCGGTTTCTGAAGAGAGCAAAGATTTCATTAAGTTTGTGAAATCTAAACAAGGCCAAGACCTTATTGAAGAATACGGCTACACTCGCATCAAATAAGTGAGTAAGTTTTGTTTTATGAAAACAAAAAGAGAGAGCATCACGCTCTCTCTTTTTTTGAATCTTTATAAATCGCTTAGTTCAAACCACTTAGAAGTGAAGTTGAATCACTGAAACGATAACCGCACCAGGTCGACGAACACCTTCGATTTCTACGCGAATCTCGCGTTCGATCTCTAGACCTTTCTTAATTGGTGTTACTTTCGTTAAGGTACTTTTCGCACGAACGTTACTGCCCGATTTTACAGGGTATGGGAAACGAACTTGGTTAAGACCAATGTTCACAACCATTTTAGCTGTTGGAAATTGAGACTTGTCAGGATCAACGCTGTCAGTCAAACGAGGAAGCAGAGACAAAGTTAGGAAACCATGCGCGATCGTCGTTTTGAAAGGAGAATCAGTTTCTGCTTTCTCAGGCTCAGTATGGATCCACTGCATATCTTCAGTCACAAGACCAAATTGGTTAATACGATCTTGGCTTACATTGATCCAGTCACCAGTATGAATAACTTCACCAATCTTCTCGTTCAACTCGTTAAACACAAGTTGTGCTTCTGGCTTCAATACGATTGGCTGCTCGACTGGCACATCTTCATTTACCGCAGGTTTATGGTGATCACGAACCCATGCAAAAAAGTGGCTATTTTGCGTGCGGTTCAGAAAGTCGCCCCAGTAATCTCTAAGAGCTGGAGACATCCATTGCATAAACTCTGAGTGTTGCGATGACAAGCTGTCGCCTCGGTGTTTAAATAAACCAATGACCTTCATAAGAACCTCAATGCACAAAAAATTTCAATATAACTTCGTAATTTTGAAACAGTTCACACTATTGTGCAAATGGTTTCGAGCATACAATCGTTAGCCGAATACCTATATTTCTCAAATAAACAGACAGTTAACAATAAAACATCATTTTATTAGAAAACCCAAAATAGGGTGTTAGCTCTATCGCATAATAAGAACTTGATTATATAAAAAGCGTTTTTATACATCTGAGTAATAAAAAAGGCTTAGCACACTGCTGAGCCTCAATTTTTACTAGGATTTATTTTACGAAGAATCCGCTTTATGAAAAGTGAGTTCTTCTACTCATCATAGAGTGGCACTAATTTAGTATTACCGCCATGTGCTTTCTCGCTTACGTTGTACAAATGCATAGAAGCTTGGGATTAGGAAAGTACCCGCCAACAACACACATAGCAGACCACCGATCAATGTAATATCCAGAGAGTTTTGGCTCACATGACCTACACAGGCTGCAAAGATTAGTGGGAAGATACCCAAGGTAAACGACCAAGAGGTCATGTTCACAGCACGGAAACGTAGCGTACCTCCCTTCACAGCTGCATCGTCGATTGGTGCGTCTTTCTCTTCACGCTTGACCTTCGCAAATTCCACAATCAAAATTGCGTTCTTTGCTGCCAAGGCTATCAAGAGAACCAAACCTATTTGCGCATACAAGTTTAGCGGCGTGCCCGTAAGTTTCAGCGCCAAGAAGGAACCCAGAGTCGCGACCGGTACAACTAGAATAATAGCAATCGGGATCGTCCAACCCTCATAATGAGCCACCATGAATAGGTAAATAAAGATCCCGAATTCAACTTGTAAATTGAAATTGGATATATATCAACCCTTTACAAACCATCAACAATTCATGATCAAATATACGTTTGTTACTTCCCCTCTCTGCATATATTGTCTAACATAATGTGGTTTAAATAATAAAAACTCATACTTCCTTGTTAAGGTAATTCGAATGATTTCAAAATGGGCAAAACGTTTCTATCAAATGGCGGAATTAGTCGGTTCCTGGAGTAAAGATCCGTCCACTCAAGTTGGTGCCGTTATCACCAAACACAACCGTATTGTTTCAGTTGGCTTTAATGGCTACCCTCATGGCGTATCAGATAGTGCTGACACTGACGATCGTGAGATGAAATACCTGAAAACACTTCACGCAGAAGAGAACGCAATCTTGTTTGCCAAGCGTGATTTAGACGGCTGTGAAATCTGGGTGACTCACTTCCCTTGTCCAAACTGTGCAGCAAAGATTATTCAGACAGGTATTTCTGCAGTCCACTGCCCAGAGCAAAGTGAAGACTTCCTTTCTCGCTGGGGAGACAAAATCAAGGTGAGCCAAGATATGTTTGAGCAAGCAAACGTAAAAGTCGATTGGTTGCCACTGGCTGACCTAGACTAAACGAACAGATAGCAAGAACAAAAAAGCCGAGAGTCGATATTAGCGCTCTCGGCTTTCTTTGGTTTGGAGCTCAGCGGACCGCAGAATTAAGCGCTGACAGGAAATGCTTCAGAGTATTCTTCCATAAAGTCTCTACGAATCTCTTGCTCTAAGTGAACCGCCTTCTCAGTTGGACAGAAAATCATAAAATGGACCTCTTGTTCCCCCGTCGAACTGCTTGTGATGTGAATGTGCGGCTCAGGGCCCGGAAGGTCGACGCCAGCGTGCTTTTCAATGACGCTGTTATAACGACGCGCAACATCAATGAACTCTTCACAATGCTCTTCAATTTTCGAGATTAAGCCAGGTACCATTGGGTAGAGGTTGACGAAGTCTTTCACTGTCACCGTGAAGCTATGATAAACGTAGCGTTTCATGAAGTTGAGATTCTTCACTGGGTAAGTAAAGAACATGCTGTTAGGTAGCGTGGCCGTCTTGCCAGTAAAGTGGTATTGCCCGTGATAAAGGTCGATTTCCTGAATCACTGTCGCCATCAAGTTGTGTTCGATCACTTCACCACTAATTTTGCCCACTTCAATCCAATCACCAATTCGGAAAGAGCGTGAGCTAGCACGTTGAATCGAGCCAGTGAAACACAAAATGATCTCTTTTGAAGCGACTACGATCGCAACGGCAATCGCAGTTACAGAGAGAGCAAACTCACTGATTTCAGACTTCCAGAGGAGGAAAAGCGTAATTACAATAATCGTAAAGGTGCCGTTTTTAGTGCGGGACATCCAATTACGTTGGTCTTCGCTAAGGAAAGCAACATCACCCCTAATTTGAGACAAGGTGATTCGGCGGATGATTAAAACCAGACTGATAATCAGCGCACTAAAAATAAACTTATGAGCGAGTAGAAAATCTATTACTTGCCACACTTTTTCCATTACTTAATCCTTAGCATTACAACATTTAGCTTTACGACGGTTCGCCTTACAATAAAGCCGCTAATATCAGTGCTATGTAAAAGCGCTCAACTCCTGAGCGCTCGTATTCATTCTGGTATTAACTATTTGGCGTGTTGACCTTTTGCGGTTAAATTTTGTTCAGACAGGGCGCCTAGTCAAAAGCGTTTTAATCGCAGCGAGGGAGATGTAGCATAGCCATTCTAAGCAAATCTCCCTCATCAAAGAGTAAAACGCTTTTTGCGGGGGCGCCCAGCTCGAACTCTTCGGGCAGCGTTTGCTGATCATTTCTACTACGTTATCGGCTTCTCATGTAGGCTAGCTACACATCGACGCCTCTGTCTTATATAAATACCCAGCAACTCGCTGCGAAAATCAGCTCGAAAGATCAACACGCCCTAGAAGGCTATCATTTTATCTTGGCAGAAGTAATAAATTGGCCAAAAGTTTCACACCAAATCACAACGGTATTAAATCGATTAAGATCAGTACCTTCCGGTAGTTCAACCATAAACCGATCAAATGTTTTGACATCACCGACTCTGAGTACCTCGCTCTTACTACCATTAAAGACTTGCTCGGTTTCAATGAACTTAGGAGAGAGGTAAACCTTGTAGTCCGGCCCTGGAGCAAGTTAGCCTTCAAACGCAATTGCACTTTCTGAAACCGAAACGATACCCTCGCCCCAGTGTAAGAAATCACTGTCTTGGCGGTCTTTACTGAACTCACCAGTATAAATGGCCTGTTGCCTGATCGCTTCAACCGAGCTCTAAGATGGAGAATCAGGCTCAATTAAGATGGGTAATGCGTAAACACCAAGCCCAAAACCAACAGCACCCACGGCTAAGTGGGTGCAGAGTAAAACTGACTTTTTCATCGCATACTCCCTTTTGCTTAAAGAGAGTATTATTGAATAGTTTCAAAAATACAAAGAGATATCGCGTTAAAGGCCGCTATTTTTGGTAGTGAGCGGCTGTGCGTTGCGATAACTCAACAATCACTTTTACCGCTTGTTCCATACCCTGAATAGTGATGAACTCATGAATACCGTGGAATTTGTAACCTCCAGTAAAGATATTCGGGCATTGCAAGCCCATGAATGACAAGCGAGCACCGTCTGTACCACCTCGTATCGGTTTGATCATCGGTTCCACATCGTACTCGATCATCGCTTGCTTCACCAACTCAATAATATGTTGATGGGGTTCAACCATCTCTTTCATATTGAAATAGCTATCGGTAAGAACCAATTCCAAATGCCCTTTCTCAAGGCGCTCATTCAATTCATCGACTTTCTGTTGCATGAATGCCTTACGCGCTTCTACACCTTCGCGCTCAAGGTCGCGAATAATGTAACCTAGCTCAGAGCGAGCGACACCCATTTCCGCTGACTTCAAGTGATAGAAACCTTCATAGCCTTCAGTGCATTCTGGCGTTTCTTGTGATGGCATCATCAATTAGGTGATTTGACCCGGTGAACTTGGGCACTGCTGATTCGAAGGATCGGATTTAGTATCAAAAGTAACGTAATTCAGGAAACATTCTACAAGCTTTTCCATAATTCATCTCACCATGGATTAAGCAATTGATTTACTGACTTAATTATTAGATAAATACGTGTACAGAGTCAGTAGCGAGGTGTTTCATCTTACGCCCCTGACTATCTATGTATTTGCTCCAAATCATTATTGTGCGAAATTTGATCGGCTTCCTATACTTAATCTAGAGGGTTGCGTCAGTTCAGTATTGCGTTCGGATGATGAGAGATCGCTTTGTACACATTCTACGCCCTCCGCTCTCAGCCTAAAAAAAGTACAGAGTGGATGATGTTCACAATTTATCTCCGATGCAGAATCTGTCATACGTTAGACGGAGATGTAGCTATGACGATTAATAAATATTTCATTTTCTCTCCTCAAGCCTCTGAGGAACAAATTCAACCAGTATTAACTGAAAAAGAAGTTCAAAGGCAGGAAGCTCTAAAGCAGGCGCAAACCCAAGGTGGATTTGATACCAGCGCAGCCTAGTAGATCACATATATCTAACACCATACACTCTTATAAATGAGCTCTATTCACTATCCGGTAGAGCTTGTTTATTTTCAGTACTCTCCCCTCGATTTGTTTTTAATTCCATTGACACTACCAATCATTGACATGTGTTTCTCGCTCCAAAGCTTTTGTTACTTTTCACACATCACTCACGCTTACTCAGACGCTGAAAAATGGCTCATTAAACTGCCTCAAGCGATACCTTGCCTCGCCATTTTGTGCTAATAATTCATATTCGTTTTTATCTATCACTCGCCCTTTTTTCAAAACTATAATGCGAGTACCAGAGAACCCAACAACAGGAATCCTGAATTCAATGGAATATTCAAAACTAGGAAGTAGTCAAATTCCCGTTTCCCGAATTTGTCTTGGGAGCATGACTTGGGGGCTGCAAAATACTCAACAGCAAGCCGACCAACAAATTGAATACGCACTAAGCCAAGGCATTAACTTTATTGATACTGCAGAGATGTACGCAGTACCACCTTCTCCAGAAACCTATGGTAAAACCGAAACGATTATCGGTAACTGGCTGTCACGCAACCCACAGCGTCGCCAAGAGTTAATCATTGCTAGTAAAATTGCGGGCCCTGGATTGCCTTGGGTTCGTAACGGTGGCCCTATCTCTGGTGAAGCGGTGATCGCCGCTGTAGATGCCTCATTGAAACGCTTGCAAACGGATTATATCGATCTGTATCAACTTCACTGGCCAAATCGCACAACACCACACTTCGGTAAGCATTTTCCTAACCAGATTCGTTTTAGCGACATCGACCGACAGCAGCATGAAGCTGAAATGTTGGAGATCTTACAAGCCCTTGCAATCTGTATTAAAGCAGGCAAAATTCGCCACGTTGGTCTATCCGATGACAGCACTTGGGGCATTAACACTTACTTTAAGTTAGCTGAGAAACATGGCTTGCCGCGTATGGTCTCTATCCAAAATGAATTCAGCTTGCTACACACGAAAGACTGGCCATATTTGATTGAAAACTGCGTGCATGAAGACGTCGCTTACTTACCGTGGTCACCTTTGGCGGCCGGTATGCTTAGTGGCAAATACATTGATGGCGCAAGGCCGGAAGGCAGCCGTTGGACTTACATGCAGCGCAAAGGTATTTTCCGTGATACTGAGTTGGCTAATGAAGCAGTTAAAGGCTACGTAGAAGTGGCAAACGCACATGGATTCACGCCGAGTCAGCTCGCCTTAGCATGGTGTAACCAAGTGGATGGCGTTACCTCAACCATTATTGGTGCAACCACTATGGAACAGCTTAAAGAGAATATAGCAGCGTTCAGCAAGCCGCTTTCTGAAGAAGTTCTGACTGATATCAACACCGTCTTTAAGCGCTACCCTGTACCGTATTAAGCGGTAGGTTAAGCTTATCAGGTTCCGTTGAGCTTAAGTTGATCCTACAAGAGCGCACTATTTAGTGCGCTTTTGTTTTTAAGTGGGTCGCTTTTGCTTTTATATGGATGGCATTGGCTTATCGCACTTTTGGTTATCTAACCTTTGCTCTATAATGCGCGGGCTTATATCTAGGATAAAAACATGATTTCAAAAAACCAATTAAAACTCCTTCGTGCTTTGGGCCAAAAGAAACAACGTAAAGCCCACGGCCTGTTTCTAGTTCAAGGTGAAAAGAACGTTCTTGAGCTATTCAATAGTGACTTAGTCGTGAAGAACGTCTTTGCTACTGCTGATTTCTTATCTGAAAATCACGCATCACTGATTGAGTTTGATTGTGTTGAAGCCTCGCTAGACGATCTAACCAAAGCGAGCACTTTAGTCAGTAACAATGCGGCAATTGCCGTGGTTGAGATCCCAAAGGTTGAATTACCAGAAGCGACAGGCTTGATGATTGCGCTTGATGGCGTATCTGACCCGGGCAACCTAGGTACGATCATTCGCGTAGCTGATTGGTATGGCATTAAACATATCGTTGCGAGCATTGATTGCGCAGACCCATACAACCCTAAAACCATCAGCGCGACGATGGGCAGCTTTGGTCGAGTACACGTGAGCCAAACGGACTTACCAGCTTACTTAGAGCAAGCGAACTTACCTGTTTATGGTGCGTTTTTAGAAGGCGAAAGCGTTCATAAGACTGACTTTACTGCGAACGGTATATTACTGATGGGCAGCGAGTCTCACGGCATCCGTGAACACGCAGCTAAGCTCGTAACAGATAAGATTACCATTCCAGCATTCGGTGGCGCTGAATCTCTGAACGTAGCAATGGCGACAGGTATCATTCTTGACAATATGCGTCGTCAGCATAGTTAGAACTCACTCACCCGCTCACTGACTAATCAACAGTGTGCAGATATTAAAAAAGGCGTATTGATTAAATCAGTACGCCTTTTAATTTAAGATTTTAAGAATTACTTTTCTAGCATTGCCAATTTATCAGGCACGCCATTCCATTTTTCCGCATCATCCATTGCTGGTTTTACTTCTGTCTGCACAGGCCAAATCTCAGCAAGTTCTGCGTTCACTTCAATGAAGATCTTTTGATCTTCAGGCAGCTCATCTTCTTGGAAGATCGCTTGAGCATCACATTCAGGTACACATAAACCACAATCGATACATTCGATCGGGTTAATTACCATGAAGTTTGGGCCTTCATGGAACGCATCTGCGGGACACACTGCCACACAGTCTGTGTATTTACATTGAATACAATTATCGCCTACGACAAATGCCATGATGCTCTGCTCTATAAGTTAGTCAAAATTGAAGAATGGGGATAATACTCATCCCAAAGCAAAATTCAACATCATACGGCTCTAATATCATGCCTATTTGCTACATGTTTCCAAATTAGTATGACAGATAAATCAAATTCTCGTAAAATGCGCGCCATTGTGAGCTTATCACTTCTTCCCAACATCAGTGTTACATCAAACTCTGCATTCACTAGAAGCGGTCTAGCTAAGACACCTACAAGAACGAGACATCGAAATGATACGTTTAACCGAAATTAAACTTCCACTAGACCACGAAGAGTCTGCCATTCAACAAGCGATTGAAGCGAAGCTTGGCATCAACTCAGATCAGGTTATCTCTTTTAATATCTTTAAACGTGGCTACGATGCTCGTAAGAAATCAAAGATCCTGCTTATCTACACGCTGGATGTTCTCGTTGAAAACGAAGCTGAGCTATTAGAAACCTTCATTAGCGACCCACACGTCAAAGTGACTCCTGACATGGAGTATAAGTTCGTAGCCAAAGCGTTGGAAAACCAAACTGAGCGCCCTGTTGTTATCGGCTTTGGCCCTTGTGGTCTGTTCGCTGGTCTAGTACTTGCTCAAATGGGTTTCAACCCAATCATCGTTGAACGTGGTAAAGAAGTTCGTGAACGTACTAAAGATACCTTTGGTTTCTGGCGTAAGCGTACTTTGAACACGGAATCAAATGTACAGTATGGTGAAGGTGGCGCAGGCACATTCTCTGACGGTAAGCTTTACAGCCAAGTTAAAGATCCAAAACACTACGGCCGTAAAGTAATTGAAGAGTTCGTTGCAGCTGGTGCACCAGAAGAGATCCTATACGTAAGTAAGCCGCACATCGGTACCTTCAAACTGGTTACCATGATCGAAAAGATGCGTGCTTCTATCATCGAGCTGGGTGGCGAAATCCGCTTCAGCACTCGTGTAGATGATCTTCTCATGGAAGATGGCCAAATCACAGGTCTAACACTTTCTAACGGTGAAGAAATCAAATCTCGCCACGTTGTACTGGCTGTTGGTCATAGTGCTCGTGACACATTTGAAATGCTGCATGACCGTGGTGTTTACATGGAAGCGAAACCTTTCTCTGTTGGTTTCCGTATCGAACACAAACAGTCAATGATTGATGAAGCTCGTTTTGGTAAGAACGCAGGCAACCCCATTCTAGGTGCCGCAGACTACAAACTGGTTCACCACTGTAAGAATGGTCGAACTGTATACAGTTTCTGTATGTGTCCTGGTGGTACTGTGGTTGCTGCAACCTCTGAAGAAGGCCGCGTTGTAACGAACGGTATGAGCCAATACTCTCGTGCAGAACGTAACGCAAACAGTGCAATCGTCGTTGGTATCGACCCAGAACGCGACTACCCAGGTGACGCGCTAGCAGGTATCCGTTTACAACGTGAACTAGAAAGTGGCGCGTTTGTACTTGGTGGTGAGAATTACGATGCTCCAGCACAAAAAATTGGCGATTTCCTGAAAGGTCACGATCCAAGTGATCTAGGTGATGTACAACCATCATTCACACCGGGTATCCACCTAACAGACATTTCAAAAGCGCTACCTGACTTTGCAATCGAAGCAATCCGTGAAGCAATCCCAGCGTTCGAGAAAAAGATCAAAGGCTTCTCTACCCCAGATGGCCTACTAACAGGTGTTGAGACTCGTACATCGTCTCCAGTGTGTATCAAGCGTGGTAAAGACTTCCAAAGCATCAACCTGAAGGGCTTCTACCCTGCTGGTGAAGGCGCGGGTTACGCAGGTGGTATCCTGTCTGCCGGTATCGACGGTATCAAAGTTGCGGAAGCACTTGCGCTGTCTATGGTAGAGCAGAACCAAGCTGAGAAGATCAAAATCGCTTAAGAACTCAGTTAACGGTCTAAAGCATATATCAAAGGGGGCTCAATGAGCCCTTTATCGTCATGTTGTTGACCCAGCATTATCCAACTAAAGTGTGTATGTTGCTAGTAGTACACAAGCAACATGGTAGAATGCCACCATTAATCTTATCCTTGTATAAGATTGTTAAACCTTTCCATCGCTATTTAGCCAAATCATACCGAGAAACTTATGCCATTTTCCAAGCTTGGATTAAGCTCACCTATTGTTAAAGCCGTTGCAAAACAAGGCTACGAAAAGCCAACCTCTATTCAAGAAAAAGCAATTCCGATTGTACTTTCTGGTAAGAATCTTATTGCGGCAGCACAAACAGGTACAGGCAAAACTGCGAGCTTTGTTCTCCCTATCTTAGAGATGCTAAGTAAAAGTGAAACGCAACGTAAGAAACGCATCCGTGCTGTGATCCTTACACCAACGCGTGAGTTGGCGGTTCAGGTTGAACAAAACATCAAGAAGTACGCGAAGTTTTTAAACCTAACGTCTTTAGCAATGTACGGTGGTGTTTCTTACCAACATCAAAAAGATCGTCTGATTGAAGGTGTTGATATTCTAGTAGCGACGCCAGGACGTTTGATCGACATGTATGGTCAACGTGCGGTTCACTTTGATGAAGTTGAAGTATTAGTACTGGATGAAGCAGACCGTATGCTAGACATGGGCTTCATCGAAGACATCAACAAGATCATCGCTCGCTTACCGCAAGATGTACAAAATCTGCTGTTCTCAGCAACGCTTTCAACACCGGTTCGAGCACTAGCGAAGAGCGCGATCAGTAATGCTGAAGAGATTTCAATTGCCAAAACAGACGCATCAAAAGCGAACATTGAGCAATGGCTAGTCACGGTAGATAAAGACCGTAAGTCTGCACTACTGAGCCACATGATTACTGAAGGTAACTGGGATCAAGCGCTTATCTTCATCGAAACCAAGCATGGGGCAGCTAAACTCGTATCTCAACTTGAAAAGCGTGGCATTCATGCTGAAGCGTTCCACAGTGGACGTAGCCAAGCGATCCGTGAAAAGATCTTGGCTGACTTTAAGAAAGGTCACCTTAAGTTCCTAGTGGCAACAGGCGTTGCTGCACGCGGTATTGATATCGATAACCTACCACGCGTTGTTAACTACGATATGCCTTTCCCAGCAGACGACTACGTTCACCGTATTGGTCGTACTGGCCGTGCTGATGCAAGCGGTGAAGCGATCTCTTTCTTATCAAAAGACAACTTCAAGAACCTATGCATTATTGAAAAGCGCCTTGGTCACTTGATTGAACGCCGCGTGGTTGAGGGTTTTGAACCACGTAAAGAAGTGCCTATTTCGGTGCTGAACTTTGTGCCTAAGAAGAAAAGAGAACAGCAAGAAAAAGAAGGCAAGTAATTATCCGAGCTTGATTTCAAGCCAAAGCGTATTGCCAAATTATGACAAAGCGAAGCCAACTAAGGCTTCGTTTTGTTCTTTAAACCAGTGAGAGTTAGAGGGAAACCAATGATCACCCCAATTGCAACACGATTAACCCGAGGCCAAGACTTAAAGCTTGAGCTACAAAAGCTAGTGACTAAACATAACGTCACAGCAGGCTCTATTGCATCTTGTGTGGGCTGTGTTTCTCAGATCAATATTCGCTTAGCAAATGCAAACCATACAAAGTTAATTCAAGCGCCGTTCGAAATCGTGTCGGTTATGGCAACACTAACACCTAACCACCAGCACGTGCACATTTCGGTAGCTGATGAGAATGGCGACGTGATTGGTGGTCATTTACTTGAAGGAACCATCATCGCTACCACCGCTGAATTGATTCTTCATCGCTACGATACCTTGACCTTCAGCAGAGAGCATGACGATTCGACAGGTTACACTGAGCTCACTATCAATGATAACCCACAATAAGCTGGCTACACCGAAGGCAATACCAACGCTTATATAAAGCGACACAGATAAACAGTTATTAGGAAACACCATGGCTCCACACTCCGCAGACTCCGTTATCGTTCTCGATTTCGAAACCACTGGCTTGTCCCCGAATATGGGCGATCGAACGATAGAAATTGGTGCCGTGAAACTCGTTAACGGCGAAGTGGTCGACACCTTTCAACAACTGATGAACCCAGGATTTCGCGTGAGCGGGTTCATTGAAGGCTATACCGGAATCACGAATCGTATGTTAAGCACTGCTGCTAGCTGCGGAGAAGTGATGGATGAATTTGCAGACTTCATTCAAGACAGCCAACTAGTCGCTCATAATGCCTCGTTTGATAAGCGCTTTCTTGATGCAGAATTAGATAATATTGGTCGCGATTACAATGGGCAATTTGCATGCTCAATGCTGATCGCTCGTCGTCTTATCCAAGACGCACCGGCTCATAAGTTAGGTGACCTTGTTCGTTTCAAGAATATCGACAACGATGGTACTTTCCACAGAGCGTTAGCCGATTCAGAGATGACAGCAAGACTATGGTTATTAATGATTGATGAGCTGCAGAGTGACCACGGTATACAACAGCCTAGCTTCCAATTGATGCAGAAAATATCCAAGACAGCCAAAGGCGCTATTCCAAAGCTCCTAGTGAGTAGCCGAGGTTAATAGCGTTCACAACAAATAGTTTGGGTAGGAGGCCACTATTTATGTTTCTAGAGCGGCCTTTTCATTTATCAGAAAGGCTGGCTTACGCCCTACTCTTGCAAGGTCATCAGTGTTGACTCGAGGCTCTCTAGCTCATTCATGAAATAAGACCATTGCTTATCACTACTTACCGCTGCGATATTCACTAAGAACTTTGCGGATGTCTGCATATTCTTGTTCAGGTGAGATTCCAAATCATCAGGGTAATAAGACTCATTGTTCAAAAGCAACTTCATAATAATCGGCTGAGCGATATGCAAGTCACTCTTCTTTTCCATCAGCAGAGTGAGTTCTTGATAAGTATTATTTTGATACTCTCGCCAGTTATCATTAGTATTTATCCACTCTTGAGACCAAGTCATAATAATCTGTTTTTGTTCTTTTGATACCGATCCTAACCATCGCTCTAAACGCTCTTCTATTCGCTCGCGATATCGCTCTCTAGAATCATCATCATTCAAAGAAAATCTCTCTTTGTAAAACTCTTGCTGCTTTTTTCTAAAGTTCGTTAAGAATTCTATATCCTGCTTAGGGCTAAGCTGCATACTTAACGCGTAAATGTCAGGAGAGAATTTATTAACGATGATTCGAATATGACTCTTTATTTTTTCACTTTGCTCAACAATAAAAGCGGAGTTCAACTCTGAACGACTCATACTTTGCAGCACTTGTAGCTGTTCAATATAAAGCGGCAGCTGAGTTTTTTTGTGCCATGCTTGAAGAGAGTCTAAACGAGCCTCTAACTCAGACTCTTGGCTATTAGATAGAGAAACAAATTCTTCTATGTAACTCACCGCAAACCAACTGATGTTGTTATAAGCGAATTTAGTTCCACACCCAACAAATAGGAAACAGACCAATAGAAGTAACCAACGGCATTTTCTCATTACACCCTCTCACAGCCTATTACTAATCAGCAAACCCAAACGACAAGATAGATTTGCTCTTGATCTTATAACATTAGCTATAAAAGCAAGTTCTCGTAAAACTTTCAGATAAATTGAGACTTAGCCTTGCAAAATAAGCCATTTCGGCAAATGATTAAAATAAAACCTATTGTTAGCAGTGATGTTATTCGGCTTTTTTGCTTATTTGAAATGCAGGTTGGAAATAGCTGCACGCTTTAAATGAGTATCGAATGAACAGTATTTGGGAGGGAAGCTTATGCCCGCTATTCCTGAAAATACCAGCGCGCTAGAATACGAGCTTTGCTATTTTGACGATGGGAAAGTAACTACCATGACCATAATAGCGAGCAACCGACAGGAAGCGATTACTTGGTATCTTAACGAAGGGAAACATCTGAACGACCTTTATTCGATAAGACCCGATGAATAGAGAGCAGATTAACCGTTATATAGAATGAGTAAATAGAGCAATCCATTAAGACACACCCTTTACCGCACCGCGCTTAACGTGGCAGTAAAGGGCTAGAATCTCGAATTACTTCAGAATTCGGGCTCGGAATTGTCGGCCCTTCATTTTGCCTGATTCGATCTTATTCAATGCTTTCTTAGCAACAGAACGTTCTACCGCTACGTAAGCACGCATTGCGAATAAGTTAATCTTACCCACTGACTTGCCTTCGATACCACCTTGACCTGTCAATGCACCAAGAATATCCCCTGCACGAAGCTTGGCTTTCTTACCACCATCAATTTGGATCGTCACCATATTTGAGTAGTATGGTTTAGCGATTGGCTTCGCTGGAAGTTCAGATGGCTCAATTGGCATGTCCATGTACTCATCAATTTGAGCCACACGATACATCTCTTTTTCGCTAAAGAAGCTGATCGCCACGCCTTTGCCACCTGCACGCCCCGTACGACCAATGCGGTGTACGTGAACTTCTGGGTCACGAGACAACTCGAAGTTAAATACTGCATCTAGGTTATCAACGTCTAGACCACGAGCCGCAACGTCTGTCGCAACTAGAATCGAGATAGTTTTGTTTGAGAACTGAACCAAAGCTTGATCACGTTCGCGCTGCTCCATATCACCATGCAGTTCGATAACGCTAAAGCCACGGTGGCTTAGTTCGTCAGTCACGTTCTGTACCTCTTTCTTCGTGTTACAGAACACAACCGCTGATTCTGGTTGATGATGAAGCAACAACAACTCTAGAGCATCGTCACGAGCCTCAGAGCCTTCAAGTTTGTAGAAGTGCTGTTGAATGCTCGAGTGATCGTGCGTCGATTCAACTTTCACCATTTCTGGGTTGCGCATGATGCGGTCAGCTACAGATTTAATTTGTTTAGGGAAGGTTGCGCTAAACAGAAGAGTCTGACGATCTTTTGGTGCTGCATCGATAACTGCATCCAACGCGTCTTGGAAGCCCATCTCTAGCATACGATCCGCTTCATCTAATACCAGCGTGTTCAGCTCAGATAGGTCAATGCGGCCTTTCTCTAAATGATCAAGAATACGACCTGGTGTACCGACTAAAATATGAGCGCCATGCTCTAGTGAGCCAATTTGTGGCCCCATTGGCATACCACCACACAGTGTCAGCACTTTAATATTGTGAATACCACGAGCAAGTGTACGAATCTCTTTTGCGACTTGGTCTGCCAGTTCACGAGTCGGACACAACACTAAAGATTGAACACGGAAACGCTTAACGCGTAGGTTTTGCAGCACGCCTAAACCAAAAGCAGCTGTTTTGCCTGAACCCGTTTTACCCTGACCGATAACGTCTTTGCCATTTAGGATAGAAGGAAGACTTAACGCTTGGATCGGCGTCATTTCAGTATAACCAAGAGAATCCAGCGTATGCAGAAGCTCAGGTTTAAGGGCGATAGAAGAGAATTTTGAAGTGCTCAATGGAAATATCCAACTGGTGAAAAACAGAGTGCATTATGAGTGTTTTTGAAAATTATTCCACCTTAATCACAGTTTTGAAGAAATAGGTTAGGCGAACACAAAAAAGCCAGCTTTCTTAGCTGGCTTTTGCTTCTTTAAGGATTGCTTTCTATGGCACACCATGACCTTTAGAAGCCACCCACACGCGATACCATTGTTCGCGAGTCAGTTCGATTTTCAGTGCATCAACAGCTGTATTAACGCGTTCAATCTTACCAGAGCCAATGATAGCAATTGGGTTCGACGGTAAACGACGTACCCAAGCGTAGATCACTTGGTCAATACTGTCTACACCCACTTCTTGACGAATCGCTTCTAGTTCTTCACGAACACGAATTGCTTGTACAGAATCACCACTGAAGATACTACCGCCACCTAAACAAGACCACGCCATTGGGCGAACACGGTTCATCTGTAGTTGGTCCAAAGTACCATCATGAACAACGTCGAAATTCAACGGGTTGATTTCAACTTGGTTAGTCACTAACGGTTTACCTAGTCGAGATTGCAATAATTCGAATTGACGTGGTGAAAAGTTAGATACACCAAAGTGCTTAACCTTACCGACTTTGTGCAGCTCTGCGAAGGCTTCTGCTACTTCGTCTGCATCCATTAAGGCATCAGGACGGTGAATCAGCAACACATCAATATCGTGAACGCCTAGGCGCTCTAATGAGTTATTTACTGATTGGTAGATATGCTGTGCGCTAGTGTCATAGTGATTGATCTTACGCTCAGGAGTGTGGTCACCACACAAGTTGATATCACACTTGGTGACAATTTGAATCTCGTCTCGAAGACTAGGCTCCAGCGCAAGTGCTTCACCAAACAGCTTTTCACATTGGTAGTTACCATAGATATCCGCGTGATCAACCGTTGTGATACCAAGGTCTATGTGTTGCTTAAGGAAAGTTAGACGTTGTTGAGGGGCCATACCCCACTCTGCCGTACGCCAGTATCCTTGCACCAACTCAGAAAGTTCTGGGCCTTGTGGCGCTATCGTTACTTTTGCAACCATGGGTTGTCTCCTTTATCAATACTGAGCGTATCCTATGCTCGTTTTACCGACGTCTCAACGTTTAACAAATGGCAAAGGTGAACGCTTGCTAAAACTGTGAGAGCAACAGAAAAACGAATACTCAAATCAATAATAGCTTGCCGTCTGGCTCTCAGGCGTTCTACGAAAAAGGTGGTTTACTCGAATGAAAAATAACACTTTCTATAAATTTGAGTGATTAAAAGCGATTAAGTTCCACGGTCAAATTGTCTCCGTCACTAGTGAGAACGATCCAAGGAGAGTCAACATTCGGGACATTCCATCGGCTTATTTGCTCTGAAGAGTCGTGCGATGCATTCATAAACTCTATTAACGGCTTGTCCACTATGTCAGCACTTACTTCCTCCCTTTCCGCGTGTTCAAGTTGACTCACAACATCGAACTCATCTTTCCCAATACGAATTGAGCTGAGCGCAAAGCCATCTTGGCGCAGGTAAGCTTGAAGTTTGGTATGACTTAATTTGGAATATGGTAGTGTGAAACGAACAGCTTCGACACTTGATGCTCTTAAGTCCAACTCTACATACACATCAAGATCGTAGTACTGCGTTAGGTCACTACACAGCTGAGTGCCTTCGACTTCGCCACAATCCATTAAATCGATGTCGTTAATATAGTGTTTGGAACTAGGCAAGGAGGGACTCGTGTTAAACAAGGTTCGCAGCCACCAGCTTTCACTCGCTTGAACGGAGAAAGAGAGGATATAGAAAGCTAATAGTACAATTAGAGCAGAAGGACTTTTCATTAATATGGCTTATTCAAATCACTAGATGTGATTCATTATACGCAACCAATCAACCAGCAACCTGTTGAGACTATGATTTAAGCTAAAAAGCAAGACTAGGCTGAACAAACACTAATCGGCAAACCTTCAATCAGACATCACAAATACCACTTAATAGATGTGTTACATTACTGAAATTAATAATTAATTTTCAAGGAATGTCATGACGGCAACGAACTACCTCAACCAATTGAATCACGAGTATCTTGCGATTCACAAAACCAAAGAAGACTTCTTTTGGGATACCTACATGGGCATCAGTGACGATCATGACAGCTCAACCCTCGCTCAAACTCAGTGGACCGAGTTTCTAAGCTCTGCTGAACAGATAAAGGCTATCGAAGCCCAACTAAAGAGCGTCGACCAAATTCAAGATCCTCAAGAAAAAGAGCGCACCTTAACCGGGCTGAATGGTTGGTTAGCTACGTTCAAATCGCATGCTATTGAATCGCAGAATTCACAAGCGCTAAAGGCAGACCTCATCAAGTTTGAAGGGGAACTGTTTGAGAAAAAGCAAAACCACGTGATGACTTACGTAAATGAAGCGGGACAAGAAACAGAAGGCTCGCTTCCTGTCCTAGGTTCAGCGGTGAGAAGTAACAGTAATGAGCAAGTTAGGCGTTCAGCACACCAAGCCTTATTGGGGCTAGAACAATGGCTACTTGTGAACGGCTTTATTGAACTCATCAAAAAACGTAATAAGTTTGCCCAGTCTCTAGGGTTCAAAACGTTTTTCGATTATTCCGTCGTAAAAACGGAGCAGATGACCACTGAGCAACTGTTTACGATTTTGGACGACTTTGAGGCACGTACCCGAGATAGTCACCAAAAAAGCCTTACTAACTTGGCTGCGCAAAAGGGTCAAGGGGCCCTCGAAGGCCATAACTTCACGTACTCTTTTGCTGGTGACGTGATGAATGACCTCGACCCTTACGTCCCTTTCTCAAAGTCATTGAGACGCTGGATTGAATCTTTTGGCCGATTAAATATCGAATATTCTCAAGCCGTACTGAAGTTGGATCTGCTTGATCGCAAAGGCAAGTACCCAAATGGTTTTTGTCATGGACCTATTCCTTCGTTCTATGACCAAGACACTTGGGTGCCTGCTCAAGTCAACTTCACAAGTAACGCTAAGCCCGATCAAATAGGCAGCGGCTATGATGGAATCAACACTCTGTTTCATGAGGGCGGGCACGCAGCACACTTTGCCAACGTCAAAATGAATGCACCGTGTTTCTCTCAAGAGTTTGCACCGACCTCAATGGCTTACGCGGAAACTCAGTCTATGTTCTGTGATAGCCTATTAAATGATGCCGATTGGCTAAAGCAATACGCAGTCAATGATGAAGGTCAGCCGGTACCTAATGAGCTCATTAAAGCAATGATTGATAGCAAGCAGCCATTCAGAGCCTACCAAGAACGCAGTATTCTTGTGGTGCCTTACTTTGAACGGGCGTTGTATGAGATGGCTGATGAAGATCTTACGCCTGAGAAGATCACGGAGCTCGCTCGTCGTAGCGAAAAAAGCATACTCGGTTTGGATTGCAGCCCACGTCCCTTAATGGCGATCCCGCATCTGTTATCAGACGAGGCCTCTTGCGCATACCAAGGTTACTTACTGGCTCACATGGCGGTGTATCAAACGCGAGCTTACTTCACTGACAAGTTCGGCTACTTAACAGACAACCCTGAGATCGGCCCTTTATTGGCTAAGCACTATTGGTATAAAGGCAATAGTGTTAATCACAATGGAACAATAGAAAGCCTGACTGGAGAAGGTTTCAATGCCAAATACCTTGCTGATGAGTGCAACTTAACACCTGAACAAGCTTGGGCAATTGAAGAGAAAAAGATCAAGCAACTGGCTTCTCGTGAACGTGCACAAATCGCAGATTTAAATGCGAAAATATCGATCGTCGACGGCGCAACTGAATTAGCGAATAATGAAGAGTCGAACGAGAAAATGTGTGATGATTTTGAGCGTTTTATTGTTGAAAAATACGGACGTTAACCAACGTTCACTATAACTACTTGATAAAAATATAAAAAGGACGATATTAATCGTCCTTTTTATATTCGCTAATAAGAAGCAGTAGAAAATTAATCCAATTTACTTTACGTCGTAGTCTGGAAGCACCAGAACACAGATTGATAATTCTATTTATCTTGGTTTCTCTGCTTATCAGTTACTCGTTGCCTTCACTTAACGCGAACTTTATCTCATCAGATGAAAAACCTTTACGGCTGAGCATCGCATAAGCCTTGGAGCGCTCTTTATGGTCATTAAGATCGTAAGACTTTTTCTGTAATTGTTCTAAACAAGACGAATAGAAATCCAGTTGCTCTTCGTTGATTAATCGATCGACTAACTCTGATAGCTCGCTTGTATCGATTTGTCGCTGTTTCAGCTCTTGCTGAATGGCAGTCAAACCCTTACCTTTTCGCGCGTATTTCAACACTTCTTTCTCCAAATCAGCCTTCTCGGCCTTGATCTGAAGATTACTCTTGAGCTCATGGGCTTGCAGATGCTGATCGATAGCAACCTTGACTTGTTGATAGCTGAAGCCACGTTTTTGCAAAGTCGCTACAAGCTTTTCACGGCTCATGGTAAAGCCTGAATAGTAATGATTGATTCGATCGATCAATATCATTTGTTCATCGATGTTTTTATCAGCAGATACCTTATGAATCGCATCCGAAATAACCGAATCTGTTAGCCCTTTCTTCTTCAACTTCTCAACGATGTATCGCGAACCAAATTCGCCAAAGAAAGCTTGCTCGACAAATTGTTCTGCAAAAGCCTGATCAGACTTTAGATAGCCGTAACCTTTTAAGTTCCTCAAGGTTTCGTCAATCCAATCTTGATTGTCCGTTTTCACTTTCAGTTTCGCAGTCAACTCGCTTTCAGTCATATCCCTCTGAGTTAAATGCCACATGGCAGAGTTCATGACGCTTTCAATTCGTCGCGCTTTTCTTACCGTTGTTTTTTTTGTATTAGGGTTTTGCTGTGAATCATCCATTCGATTTCAACTGTCCAGACTGAGCCTACCCCATGATAACGCAATTCGGAGTTGGGTGAAGTGTGATAGCGGAATGAAGTTTAAGATAAAACGACAACAAAAAAATGGACGCCGAAATAGCGTCCATTTAATTGTCACTTTAATCAATGAGTGACTAGCTCTCTTCGTGGTTGTATACATGCACATCACGTTGAGGGAATGGAATAGTGATGCCTTCTTCGTCGAAGCGTATCTTCCGATGCAGTAACATCGACACCAAGCTCTTTTGACCATGCTAATGTTTTAGCGAGCTGCTGGTAGTAAGTGTCCATCATCCCGATTCGTTTCTGAATAAGTAATTCAAGACGCTTCTTAACATCACCTTCAGCCGAACGGTTTTCTTTACTCATTGAAACGATTTTATCTTCGTTCAATGTCAGTAGTTTTTGTAAAGGTTCAACCTGCTGAGCCAGAATGGCATCCAGCCCTTAGTTCTTACGTCTCAAAATATCTTCAAGAAAGGGGTTCTCAGCATCAAACGCCGTTTCTAATGGTTGCCAGATCGAGCATAAGCTGATCTTGTACTTGTGTTATCTTATCGACACTTTGCGCGAAACTTCCGAATACGACAAACGTCAACATTAACAATAAACAACGCCAAACCTACATCATATTAATTCCTATTACTGTCTAAATTGACCCTATAAATAGTAGTAAGAAGAATATGGATAACAAGCATTTAAACGTATGTTGTGTTAAAACTTCGCAAAATATCAGCCCGTACCTAATATTTGAGAGTTCCAATCGCTCTCCATGACCTGTAGAGTATGCATCCAACAAAGAATAACGACTGAGATCGGCTTTAGGCGCATGCTTTAATACGCCTTATTACCCGATATTGGTTACAGCAAGAGAATGAAAAAATGAACAACGAACTTGATGTAATTAAAACGCTTGAAGAACTAGAACAATTCCTCATTTCAGTAGAAGCTGGCGGTTTAGGCCTAGAAGGTGTTGAAGGCGTTGGTATGGCAACCAATAACTCTGACGGTCGTCACTTTGTTGCTGTATTCAATAGCAGCCACCAAGTTCTACTTGCTCGTTGGATCACTGACGAAGTATTTGAAAACGGCAAAGACCTAGTGCGTAACGGCCCACGCCGTAGTCACTAAAACGGCTAGCAGGGAGTTAGAATACCAAGCTTCTGCAGCCACAGAGAAGAATTGAACCAGCCCAATCAGATCCCTGGTGAATGATTGGGCTTTTTGTACCCGAAATCATCGCAAATGTTTGTTAAAGACACCGTAAAAAGAAATATTAAAAAGATCAGACTCTTATGAACTTAACTCCAATCGCGGTGCCTTAACGTCTAGGTTTAGTGATGATACACTTTTGGGCTTTGACCGTTTTATGACTTGTAGCACGAAGCAAAGTTACCTAAGCTAGCTGCCGTGAAATGAGCTGTTTGATTACTCCGTGAGTAAAGATAACTCGTCAATTTAAAGACCAAGACCCGATTCTAACTGACTCTATTACTGATTGATTTGCTAAGCACACCTAGTTTCTTCTTAACTCAACAAAACCGCCAACTAAAGCAATCGCTTTGGGCACTTTTCCTTACCGGACTGGTTATCATAACTTGTCTGGCGAGCACGCTCTCTGCAAATAAAGTTAAGTTTTCCAACTATTCTATTAGTCAATCAACACGTCTTGGTGCTAAAAGCAGTGATCCGCAAGCCTCTATCGCTTCGTCGGAAAAAATGTCTGAGCTTTATTCCAGCGTATTCGGTTCTCAAGCATCTAAATCACTGTCTGCGCCAACTTCAACTGCCTGTGACCTGAGCTCAAAAATGCTCACCTTCGCGACACCTAAAACTGGCTGGCTAGTCCCTTTTATTCTTCTGATCGCTGTAGCATTCAACCTACCACCTCACATATCGAGACTATCTAGAGATAATCATCGCTCTGCTCGACCAACAAAGCACCGCTTACACTTAAAGCACTGTATATTTAGAGAATAAATAACCGGGCCATTTCACCCTTTTATTTATTTTTTGGAGATACATTTGTGTACAACACACTTCTAACTAAGTTTGCCGTTTGTTTGGCATTCTGCATGCGTACATGCGCGAAAACTATAGTCACTTCCCTACTGGTAATGACTTCATTCACAGCTCTGGCACAAACGACCGGCTGGCTGAGTGTGCCTGAGCACCCGCCTGTAAAAATGCGAATGATGTCAACAGGGGAACAATCCGATGACGGTTCTCAAATTCAGACCGTGCTCGATGTCGTGCTCGATGGAGACTGGAAAACCTATTGGCGTAGCCCAGGTGAAGGGGGCATCCCGCCGAGCTGGGACTGGTCTGGCTCTACCAACATCGAATCAGTGAAATGGCATTGGCCTATCCCTAAATATTACGAGCAGCTAGATGTAATAACATTGGGCTATAAAAAGCATGTCAGTTTCCCTGTTACGCTCACATTGAAAGACAACACCAAGCTTGCGATATTCAAGGCGTCTTTTACCTTTCCGTCGTGTACCAATATCTGTGTTTTAACCGATTACGACATTGAATTGCCGATTAACCCACAAACATTGGAACTCGATGAGGAAGCTATGTTTTTGTTCAATCAGGGCATGAGTCAGTCTCCACGCGAAGCTAATCGAGCTTCTGTGGATGGCCTGTACTGGGATAAAAGCAAACAACAATTGGTAACTCAGCTGACGAGTAAAGACGGCTGGGATAAACCTATGGTATTGATTGACGGCGAAGAAGTAATCGATGATTTCTTCTCTCCACCTACCGTTCATATTACCGACAATACAATGACCGCTGTATCTGACGTGAGCAACTGGATTGGCGAAGTCGACCTAACCGATCGTACGATCAGTATCACTGTCTCAGACACCAACTTTGCCGAAGAAATGACAGCTAAAGTCGGCTCAGAAGCAATCGCTTATCAAGAGAGCAACAACGGCTTCATTGCGATGATCGGTTTTGCCTTGATTGGTGGGTTGCTCCTCAACATCATGCCATGTGTGTTACCCGTATTAGGAATGAAGCTCAACAGCATCATTCAGAATCAAGGGGCCTCTCATCGTCATATCCGACTATCGTTCCTGGCTTCCGCTGCCGGTGTGATTACTTCATTTTCACTACTAGCGCTTGGCATGACTGTCCTAAAAATGGGTGGCAATGCGATTGGTTGGGGAATCCAATTCCAGAACGTTTGGTTTATCGGGTTCATGCTGATCATCACCTTGCTTTTCTCAATTAATCTATTGGGTTTATTTGAGTTCCGATTGCCTTCAGGGTTAAACACCTGGATGGCAACCAAAGGTGACAATTCACATTCGGGTCACTTCGTTCAAGGTATGTTTGCCACACTCTTAGCAACACCGTGTAGCGCGCCATTCCTTGGCACCGCCGTTGCTTATGCGCTTGGGGCAAGCTACCAAGAACTGTGGGCTATCTTCATTGCACTTGGCATTGGTATGAGTGCACCTTGGTTAATCTTCGCTCTGCTCCCAAGTTTAACCAAATTGCTACCGAAACCGGGCGCGTGGATGTTCAAAGTTAAGTTGGTATTTGGCTTAATGATGTTCATCACCAGCTTATGGTTAACAAGCTTACTGACCCCATTCATCGGTAAGTTCCCGACCATCCTGCTGTCTCTTTTCATCATAGTGTCGGTACTGATTTGGATTGGCATTAAACTCGGTCGAAAAATGCTGGTGCCAATCATGGCAACCACTACTCTAACGTTTGGTGCTGCGCTCATCATTGGTAGCGTGACAGCTGATAACTGGGCGACCCCGATTGTCGATGACCTACCTTGGCAGAAGTTAGAAGCTAAACAAATCCCTCAGTTAGTTGAGGAAGGTAAAACGGTCTTTGTCGATGTGACAGCAGAGTGGTGTATCACCTGTAAAGCGAACAAGATCGGGGGGATTCTCCAAGATCCGGTATACAGCCACCTACAGCAAGAAGACATTGTTTTAATGAAGGGCGATTGGACAACACCAAACGAAAGCGTCACCCAATACCTGCAAAGTAATGGGCGATTCGGTGTTCCATTTAACATCGTTTACGGCCCAAGCTACAAAAAAGGCATCCCTCTACCCGTGATTTTAGACAGCGACACGGTTGTTCAAGCTATCGATGCAGCGAGGTAAGCAATGAAGACTCCCAACGCTAAAGATACAGCTGGCACAAATGAAAGTGGCGATGCAAAGCACGAAGTGAAAAAGCAGAGCCGTCTTAAGAAGTGGGGAAAAGAACTCATCTCAATGATATTGATTGTTGGCGTTGTCTCTTTTGCCATGGATTTTTATCACACTAGAAACATGCCTCAAGGAGAAGCAATTCCAATCGTGAGTCAATCGATCCAAGGTGAGGATATTGACATCATTGAGCTCAGTAAAAATGGCAAACCAGTGATTGTCTACTTTTGGGCTACCTGGTGCGGTGCTTGCAAACTGGTGAGCCCTACAGTGAATAGCTTCAGCGATTCACATCAAGTCGTCTCTGTCGCTTTATCCTCCGGGCCAGATGAACGAGTACAACGTTTCATTAATGCCAAAGAGTATGATTTCCCTGTGATCAATGATCTTTCTGGTTCGATCAGCAGAAGTTGGGGCATCAATGTCACACCAAGTCTTGTCATCATCAAAGATGGAAAGATAAGCAGTATCGCAACGGGCGTGACTTCTCCAATCGGACTTTGGCTAAGAACTTACTTTGCATAAAGTATCGGAAAAATAGCTCGTTAGACCAACTTAAACCCACTAAAGAACATTAGCGCGAGCGCAACCCCATAGGCGCTCGCCATACAAGAATTTGAGATTATTAACATGAAAAAACTTCTGATTAGCACTCTGATTTTAGGCTCACTAATGAGCACAAGCGCTTTCGCAGAACTAAGCAAAGAACAAACACAGCAACTTGAGGAGATTAACCAATTCCTTAAAAAGAACCCTTCTACAATCTCGGGCCTACATATCAGCTTAGAGCAGTATGTTGCAGGACAAGCACAGACAAAAAAAGCCCAAGCAGAAAGCCATGATTGGCTGTATAGCAACGATGCCCATCCAATTACTGGAAACCCGGATGGTAAGTCGGTGATCATTAACTTCACCGACTACAACTGCCCATTCTGTAAGCGCTTAGAAAAAGGCTTAGTTCAACTAGCTTCAGAAGACAGTGATATCAAGATCATCAATGTTTACCTGTCGTTCAAGCAGCAACAAGTGAGCGGTCTTAATACCAATGCGGCGTTATATGCGATGAAAGTTTGGAAGGATAAACCAGAAGCTTTCCCGGAAGTTGATCGACTATTGATGGCGAAAAGTGGTATCCATACCAAGTCATCACTACAAGCTGTCGCGAAAAAAACGGGCACTGAAGCACAATTAGAAACGACACCTGATCAAAGCCAAACAATGCTAACCAATCACCAAACGTTTAGTGCACTTGGTTTAACAGGCACACCAACATTGATGATGAATGGGCAAATCTTACCAGGGTATGTTCCTTACGATCGCTTAAAAGAAATTGTGGATGAGGCTTTTTAAGCTCGCTAATAAGTAAAGATAAAGCCCCCCATTAAAAACCCCAAAAAGTCTACTTGTTTAACTCACAGTAGGCTTTTTTGTTGTTTGCCAGTATTTTTCGCTGCGGTTTGAAGCCGTGACTGCAAGGTCATCATTTTGCGATAGAAAAACACTCTAAGTGTCACCACTACGTAATGGGTTATTAATCTAATCTCGGTAGCTTAAAAACAGTTCTGTCGAGAGTGCGAAGACGTGTTAACTCTAGACAACTGTCCTTTGGCCGAGCTTGGCTCAGTCTTTTCTTAGGTGTTTCAAAGGTGATAAAGCAAGTGCCTAAAGGTGAGACTCGACAGAGCCTAACTCAATAAACGACAGACAAGCGCACCAGGCTCTCTCAACGCATCTACGTTGTAACTGAGAACGCGCCCCGCCGATGGGGCATGATAGCGGCGACACTCATTACCAAACGCATCATATTGAACAGCCAACAAGTCTTCCTTTTCTACACTTTGTAGAAGTTCAACTTGAGGAAGGACAAATCCACCAATATCAGCACGAATCGACACCACGTTGTTGCCTTCTATCCAATCCATTCCGGGTAATTGCTTGCTTGCGAGGTCAGATGCAAGATCAGATTCAAACATGTCATAGTAAGAGAGCATATTAAAAACGCCGTTTACAGCTCTTTGAATCAGATCGGGCTGAGTGAATTTCCCCATCCCTACTTCGACCGTAATACTTGGGATTCCACTTCGATTCCAAACCGTTTCAAGAATGCCGGGATCGCCGGGATCATTGAGCACGCAGTCTGGCTGCATCAGTCTTGCCATCTCTAAACATTGATCAATTCTGTAATCCGCGAATACATACAGCGGGTATACCGCACCACGAGTCTGGGTATGTAAGTCGACGGCAAAAGTAGCATTGTGCTTGAGTAAGCGCTCCCACAAAGAAGCAACAAAGCGCTCGGCAGCTAAGCCATGCGGGTCTCCGGGAAAAAGTCGATTAAGGTTCGCAGGACAAGAACCCGGGTCCGAAGAAATAAAGTCTCGGCTATGGTTTAGTAAACCTGACAAATTGACCGTTGGTACAACGGTCACGGTTCCTTTTAGCTCTTTCCCCACTAAGTCTCGGATAATTTGCTGTGCAGCCAGCACACCATTGAGTTCATCACCATGGATACCAGCGGTGATCATCAACTTAGGTCCATCTTGGCTACCTTTAAAAACAGAGACAGGCATGTTTTTTGGTTGTCCTAATCCATCGCTGGTGACTTGAAACCAAAACTGATGTTCTCCAATCGGCAAGTCTTCAACATTCAAAAAGCCAATAACCTGCCTACCTTGTAAAACATCACCTAAGTACTTTGTTCTCATCCAACTTCTCCATGCTTTTGAACAAAATCTATTCTGTTACCAGTTTTTGCATCATAGAGGATATCGTAATCAGTACAAGCAGTTAATCAGCACAAGAGGCGCTACTTGCTTGTTCTCCCTTCCCACTTCCTCAAATTATCTTTCAGATCGAGACCAACCCGATTACCATTCTCCAATTTCTCTATTTGTATAACTATTCACTAACCACTCAACCAGTTAAATTAAAAGTTCAATAAAATCAATAATTAAAAAGTTCCCTATTCACTGAAATGTAATTCTATAGAAATGAAAGCTTAATTTAGCTGCTCTAAATTAGCTTCATATCGAAAAGGAGAGCACTTCGCTCAAGGATTTTAAAATACAAGGTAAGTGATTATGAAAAAGGCAGTTCTAGCTTCTGCAGTGGTAGCGGCACTAGTTTCAGGCTCATCTCTAGCAGCAACAGTTTACAGCTCTGACGGTACTGAGCTTAAGATTGGTGGTCGTGCGGAATTCCGTGGTGACTTCATTGGTTCAGGTGGAGATGAAGTTGAAGGTACAATGGAAGATAAGACTCGTTTCCGTTTAAACCTTGGCGGTAAGACAGAACTTACCGATACAGTTACTGCATTCGGTTTCTACGAAGCAGAGCAAAGCACTGGTGATAGCGAGTTTAATAACCGTTACATATACGCTGGTGTTGATATCGATGGACAAGCAGTCTCATTAGGCCGCCAAGACATGGCTTCAGTCATCGTATCTGACTTTACAGATATCACTGAGTTCTCAGGTGTTCAGCAAGTAATCGATGCAGCTTCAGATAAAAAAGATAGCGTATTGGCGTACCGCGGTGGCTTTGATGCCCTTCAGTTAGAAGCAACTTACCAAGCAAACAGTGAAAAAGACTCTGATGGCTACGGCATCTCTGGTGTTTATTCATTACCAATCGGTCTGGAACTTGGTCTTGCATACTCTGGTCAGGATCTAGGAGCTGGTAACGGAAGCGCGAACCAAATCCTTGCTGGCCTAGCATATTCACTAGATAACCTTTACCTAGCAGCAACTTACTCAATAGGTGACTTAAACGATAAAGCCGTTGGCCCTATCGCGGAGTCATTCACTGCAATGGAATTCGCAGCACAATATAAAATCACTAAGCAGTTTTCTGCTGCAGCAGTATACACATACCAAGAAAATGAAGCAGCAAACGGTTCTACAGCCGACTCTGTTGATGGTATCGAGCTTGTTGGTTACTACAAACTAAACAGCAACTTCCGTACAGACCTTTCTTACTACATCAATAGCTTAAATGAAGTGAAAAACGTAACTACAGGACTCATAACTGAAGGTGAAGATACACTTCGCCTAGGTGTACGCTACGACTTCTAATCTAAATTTATTTTAGGTGGACGCTAGAAAGGTTGGGCAATTGCTCAACCTTTTTTCATATTCGAATATTCTGACCATCTTCATCGATGCTTTTTCTGGTTAAGTGGTGCTAAATCCGTATCATAGGCAAACCACATCAAATAATTAGAAACATCATGTCACAACACCATCCGATCCAAGGCGCTAGCTGGATGCTTACCGCAGGCTTAGCCTTTGCCGTAATTAACAGCCTGACTCAAATTGCTAGCATTCACTTCGGACTGACTTCTACTACCGTTGCCGTCATTCAATACGCCATCGCTTTATTAGCCATTCTTCCCTACTTGAAAACACTAGGCATTCGCCATGCACTCCAGACCGACAACCTTAAACTGCACGTGTTCCGTGTCTTTTTATCGGTCATTGGTATCCAGCTTTGGATATGGGCGCTCGCTTACCCTGTGCCAATTTGGCAAGGTATCGCACTGCTGATGACCTCTCCGTTGTTTGCGACGATAGGATCGGGGCTGTTCTTAAAGGAAAAAGTTGGTGCTGCACGTTGGGGAGCAACATTAGCAGGCTTCATTGGTGCGATGATCATTCTTGAGCCATGGGCGGAAGACTTTAGCTGGGCAACCTTATTGCCTGTCGGCGCTGCATTCTTCTGGGCCTGCTACTCGCTGATGGTGAAGAAACTGTCATCACAAGATAGCCCATCAACCATGGTGGTTTATCTACTGCTATTGATTACACCTTTCAACATCATATTAGCCGTGCCTGACTGGCAAACACCAAGTGGCACTACCATTTGGGGTATTATGGCTGTAATTGGTGTGTTAACCGCCCTCGCACAATGGGCCATTGTAAAAGCCTACTCAGTGGCTGATGCATCCTTTGTCCAACCGTTTGACCATGCAAAGCTACCTCTAAATGTGCTGGCTGGGTGGCTGGTATTCAGTTGGGTACCGCCAGGTCGTCTATGGTTAGGTGCGGCAATCATTATTGCGTCTGTTGCCTTCATTACTCACTGGGAAACCAAAAAACCAGCTAAAACGAAGAAAATTTAGAAGGTTTGAAATAAATAGTTCTGCTGTCCGTTCTATATTGATAAGAGAATTTGAAGCGAGGTCGTAACCATGAAGAAACCAATCAAGATTACACTGTACCGTTGGGCAGGCAGCTGGGGTCCATTTAAAGTAAACATCCCATGTGGAGAATGTACCCTTACCAAAGACATTCTAAAGGACACCTTTGAGAACGATCTGGCAGATGTCGATGTCGAACTAGAAGTGAAAGATTGGTTGTCTCACTGGTGGGAGCCTTTAAAACTTGGGGCTTGGCACGCTCCTATCTTAGTTGTGGAAGGTAAGGTAGTCAGCCAAGGTGAAGCCCTTAATCGTGGCGTACTCGTACAATCGGTAATCCAAGAGTGGGCGAAACGAGATAACCTAAAAGGCAATATTGTTTACGGCAAAGCAACCTGCCCATACTGCGTAAAAGCAAAGAATATATTGGATGAAACGGGTGTCGAATATACCTACCATGATGTGGTTAAAGACAGTGCTGCTCTATATCGAATGATCCCTGAGGTGAAAGCCCACATCGGCCAAAAAACACCTGTAACCGTGCCTCAGATCTGGCTTGATGGTAAATACATCGGCGGGGCTGATAACTTGGAAGCTTTGATGAAAGAAAACGATTTGGACAGCATTCCAAATAACGTCGTCGACCTATCTAACCAATCAACAGGCTAATCTTCCTTAAAGAATGTCAGTCCCCCATAAATGTTATTGTGTCCATCCACAATAGAACAAAGCGATAAAATCACCTATCGCGCATACGAAAAAGATCCAAATCACACTTTGTTGCAAGTCACCTATCTTTATTACGGTGCACCTTTTATGCGTAAGAGCGGCTTGAGATATTCACAAAAAAAAGCAGCTCAAGTGAGCTGCTCTTTAAGAATGTTTTGCTTAACAACAGCCGTTTCAAACTACCGCTATGGCTGTTAGCGACAACGAACGCTTAGCTACGCTTTGGCTGTCGGTAAGTTTTACCAGCAATTTGGTAAGTCTCTTTTTGCTTTAGTTCGAACATTGTTTCAAAGAACCAAGCGGCAAATTTGATCAAGTCATCGCCTTCATTCATAACATGCTCGATGTACTCTTGCTCTTCACCCTGTTCGTTATCTTGAAGTGTCACGTGGTAAATACGCTTTTCACCTTCAACTTCAGCTAGCGCAAATTGACCAGTCAGTGATGCGGCAGCCTCAGCGACTTCAGTATCTTCATTAGATTTCAATAGCTCAAGTGCCTGTGGTAGGCCATCTAGTGCACAGATAGCTTTTACCAGTACTTCAAATTCATTTTGCTGCATGTTTTATTACCTATTAAATGGACGCCAGTATTGTAGAAAACCATCTATCCAAATTCAACGTCTTAAAGGCCGCATACACAAACATCAGCACAACACGCTAACTATATTAAACTTCAATATCGCCAAGCTTCTTTTTCATTCGTGTTGAACACCACAGCACCGAGCCCATAGCCGCACCAATCACTAAATAGAATACCCCTAGCTGCAGATGATTCGTCACCCAACTCTCTACCAAATAACCGCCTAATAAACCTGCTAAACACATCTGAATCGAACCAGATAATGCAGAGACAGCACCCGCTTGTTTCTTATGTGGTTCCAACAACATGCTAATAGAGAGAGGGAATGAGATACCCTGTGCAATAGTCAGCCAAGTAAACGCCCATACTAAGTTAAAGATGGTTAATTCATGTGTCAGCAACCAAGCTCCAGACGCTAAGATAATCAAGATTGCAAAGCTCATTAATTGAGGCGTACTAAAGCGACGATTCAGAACATTCAATGCCACACTGCCAACCAGTAAGCCCGCCGAAGGCACAATCATTAATGACCCATACTCCGCAGCTGTCAGCCCCAATTGCTCCTGCATTAAGAATGGGAACAAAGATAACGACACCAAACTTGCCATATAGCTCATCCAGTTGTAACTGGCGCTACTCAACACTTGTCGATTCGTTATTAAATTTCCGTAGTTCTTAACGACTTGGCTTATTTGGAAACGACTCTTGCTATAGGGTAGCGTCTCGTGAAGAACAAAATAGCCCAGAGTGAATATCGCGAGTAGATAGAGCAAAACAAACAGGAACACCGCTTCCCAACCAAGATGGAATGAAATCCATCCACCAAATACAGGGGAGATGATCGGCATAATCGAAGCGGTAATAGAGATGTAAGACAAGGCCTTAGTAAGCTGAGCGCCATCATAACTATCGCGAAGCACACTACGCCCGAGCACCGAAGCACTACCCGCCCCTAAGCCTTGCAATAAGCGTCCAACCTCTAACGCTGTCATGTTGTCAGAAAAGACGACACAAACAACAGTACCAATCAAATAAACTCCCTGACCTAACAAGAAGATAGGCCTTCGTCCAACTGCATCTGACATCGGCCCGTAAAATAGTTGAGATAAGCCAAAGCCCACTAAAAATAGTGTAACGAGCAGCTGTACATCAACTTGAGTGACACTTAAGTCAGCAGCAATCAGCGGCAGTGATGGCAGGTAAATACTGACACCCACTTGCCCAGTAGCAATGATCATCATTGCCAACAGTAATGGTGTTTTTTTAAAGGTCGATTGGCTCAAAAAAGTTCCTTTTCGTTTGTTGTTTGTTCAAAGATGAGTTTACATTCAGAGCCAGCAATTGATAATTAACCAAATTGGAATTTGATTAAGTCCCAACAGGAAAGAATATGGATTGGATACTTAACGTAAAAAGTTATGTAAAAGTAGTGGAAGAAGGCAGTTTTAATGGCGCTGCCCGTAAGCTCAATACCACTAGCTCGGCGATCAGTAAGCGGGTGAACTGGCTTGAACAGCGTATCGGAACTCAGCTACTTAAGCGTACGACTCGTTCGATTAGCCAAACGGAAGCAGGCGCACTCTTTTACCAACGAGCCAAAGATCAGCTCGATAACTGGCAGTCGATCATTGATGAAACCCGCTCGGTTAACCAAACCCCCGCAGGCCTATTAAAAATTGGGGCAACCATCGCGGTTGGGTCTAAATTTCTGGTCCAACACATGGACGATTTCTTAGAAAAGTATCCAGACATAAAAGTACAGCTGATCACCACCACTTCAGGACAACTGCCTGAACTTGGCTTAGATCTGGTGATAAGTCGCGAGCTCGAGCAACTCAACTCGTTAAGCTTTAAAAAAACACCTTTGTTCGAGCACAAAGCGGGTTTCTACGCTGCTCCAAGCTACTTGGCGAAACATGGCTACCCAAGCAGTGAACAAGATTTAGAGCAACACAATTCACTGATTTGGGGTGAGCGCCCTACTCGTGAGGTTACGTTAACGAAAGGACAACGAATCACATTGAATGGAAACTTTGCGACAACCAACCCTGAGGCTCTATTTCACGCGGCCAAGCGAGGCATGGGCGTGTTATTGACTATTAAAGCCATGATAAAAGAAGATCTAAAACAAGGGACATTAGTTCCAGTATTGCCAAATATCACCGCTGATGAGGTAATGGTTTACGCTTACTACCCTAAGCTTGATTACTCGCATACACGAACCAAACTGTTTTTGGATCACCTCAAAAATAGGCTAGACAAAGAACGTAGCACTCAGATTTTGTGAAACTAGTCACAAATAAATTTGAAAAAATATGCAGCTAGGACAATAATAAACAGGACGCATATCAAAGTTGTACGCAGTGATTCTGGTTAACTATGGATGGTGACTATGACTCAACATACACAGAACGGCATAATAAACACAGAGCGCATTGGTCGCTTATTGAAGTTAGAAGGTGTCGACCTTCTTGAGTCTGCTGTGCTCACCTTACATCAAACCTTTGATACACAGTACACCAGCATCATTGAGAAGAAGTACTTTCCAGACCAGGCTGTTCCTCTCGTTATCGCGCACTCTGATCATGTTTTACACGATAAGATAAACGCTCGTCATGAGCATATCTACCAGCAGGCCGTTAATCAAAAACACCCGGACTGCTCGTTTGCTCAATATGTTGTTCAATCTCTACCGACATCCGCCTTTCGACAGGAGATCACTTCACAAAACTCTATCGCGATACCAACTCGTACTCAGAGTGGAGAAGTGATGGGCGTACTATTTTCAACTTTCACATCCCCGCTTAGCCCAAGCCAACAGCAAGAGGTGATCAAACATCACCAGCTGTTCGCTGACATCATTATCCATACATTAAGGGAGATGTGGCTTACTGACCGTTCTGAGCAACTGGTTAATCAACTTAGCTATGAAGTCTCGCATGACAGCTTAACAGGCTTACTCAACCGTAGCTGCTTGTCAGATACCCTAGAGTCAATCACTCAGCAAAGCGTAACGCCCTTTTCTGTTGCATTACTCGATATAAACAGCTTTAAAGCGATCAACGACCGACACGGCAATTATATTGGTGACAAAGTGCTACAGTTCGTTGCTGAGACGTTACGCCGCACCTTACCCGAAAACAACCTTACATTTCGTACCGCAGGCAACGAATTTGCTTTCATCACCTACCACTCCGACCCAATCGCCATTTGTAAGCAAATACTAGCGAAGATCAAACAAGACTATTCCAGCATCGACATCAAGATCGAGTTTGAGGTCAGTGTTGGTATTGCTCGCTCAGAAGGAGACAACAAGGATGTCGAGCAGATCATCTTCAACACCAGCTTGGCATTAAAAGAGTGCAAACAAAGCCCCGATACCCACATTCAATGTTATGACACCCATCTAAGATTTCGCTACCAAAGAAAGTCGGAGCTCATTGCCGCACTGCGAAGTGAACTTGAAAACCCTATTTCCAATTACCTAACGCCAAATGGCAATGGCATGTACGTGGTTGCCCAGCCTATCGTTAGCCAGGGGGAAAAACGTTGGGAATACTTTGAGGTGCTGACACGCTGGAAAACCGCTCAACATGGCGATATCTCTCCAGTGGAGTTTATTCAAGTAGCAGAAGAGTCTGGATTGATTGTTGAACTGGGTGAGCGCATCATCGAGTTAGTGTGCCGTGCAAAGAAAACGTTAGAGCAAGGGCTAGGCTACAAAATCAAGCTCGGGATAAACTGCTCTGCCCACGAGCTTACCGACTCTAAGCGTTATATCTCTTACCTTACTCGGACCATTGAGCAACATCACTTTGCAGCAAACGAGTTTGTTATTGAGTTAACCGAGACCGTACTGCTATCACCGACCCAAGAAACGAAAGCCGCACTTAACTGCCTCAGAGAGCAAGGTTTTACTATCGCTTTGGACGATTTCGGTACTGGCTACTCCAGTCTGAACTACATTCACAGCTATCCGATCGACTGCATTAAGATTGATGCTACGTTCATTCGCAATTTGCTGACTAACTCCACCTCGGAGAGCGTCGTTTGGTTGATTGTCCAACTGGCACATAGACTCGATTTGTCACTAGTGGCTGAGGGTGTGGAGAAACAGGAACAGTTAGAAAAGTTACACGCAATGGGATGCGACAAGATCCAAGGATATTTCTACTCTCCACCAATGAGACCAGAAGCCATTGTCAGCTACGTGACACACTCTGAGCCTCTCGCTTGAGCATGACTAACGTCGAACAGCCCGTTGCCTTGAGAAAAAAGCCGCGATTCCTAGCCAAATAATTAAAATTAGGCTTAATATCGCGGCTATTTCATTTGTGTGGTCTTAACGATCTTATTAATGACGACTAAACGTCAATCATTAACTCTTTTTCGATTGTACTTCTAATTCTTTCTGTAGCAAGACATCCGCTTCGTCTCTCGCTGCGATAAACGCTGATTTTTCCTTTTTCGGAACAGAGTCTGCCATTGGAATATTCGCTTTCATCGCATCGACAGGACGACCACGTTCAATCAGTTCATAATGAAGGTGTGCCCCAGTAACTCGACCCGTTTTCCCTGATAATCCAATACGTTGGCCACGAGAAACCGTTTCCCCTTTACGAACCAGAATCTTGCTCAAGTGCAGGTAGCGCGTTTTATACGTACTACCGTGTTGAATCACTACGTAGTTACCTGCATAAGGGTGTTTACGCGTCATGATCACTTTGCCGTCACCCGTTGCCTGAACTGGCGTACCAATCGGCGTTGCGAAGTCTGTACCGTTGTGCGGTGAAACTCGACCTGTCACTGGGTGCAAACGCTTAGGGTTGAACTGAGAGCTTTGACGCCAACCGCTGCTTACCGGATAACGCTGGAAAGCACGCTGCAAGCTATCACCATTTGCATCGTAGTACTGTCCATCAGTATGCAGATACGCAGAGACAACGCGGTTCTTGTTAATGATCTTAATCGCTTCAATTTCGCGTTTACCAGTGGCAACACCATCGACAAACTGTGCTTTCTGCAGCACTTCAAACTTATCGCCAGCACGTAGGTCGCGGCTAAAGTTCAATTTGTCTTTTAACAAGGTAACAATGTGGTCAATCTCAAGGCCATTTAGACCCAGTTTATTTGCTGATACAGAGAAACTGCCTTGAATGTCACCCACTAAAGGTTTATGTCTCCACTCACCTGGAATAGAGATGTCTTCAAATTCATAAGAGCCGTCTTCAAGCAGTCGGTAAACCACTTTGTCAGCAACACTGAATTGAAGTTCCATTTTGGATAGATCACCTGTCGCCTCATCACGCCAAAAACGGAGCGTATTACCGGGGCGAAGCGTATCAAGTGCAAGGAAGTTTAAGTCGGTTTCCATCACATTCATCATCGATTTGTAAGAGAAACCAAGTTGAGTGAAGATGCTACTTAGGTTGTCACCCGTTTGAATTCGATATTCAAACGTGGGCGGTTCAATAACCACGACAGAAGAAGATGACAAAATAGACTCAATCACGGTTGAATCAGGTAGGTTCAAATCGATCGTTTTCGTCAGATTCGATTGAGACGATTGCAGAGCAAGGCCGATTGCGGCAACAAGTGGCAGTCCTAAAATCGCTACTTTTTTTACAGGTGAAAGCTCAGCAAACGGAGAGGAAAATATTTTTGAATACACGGTAAACAGGTCTTTCTGCGACATAAAGGCATAGAATATGCTTTTCAAACGCATAAATCATCAACGCATTGTCATAATATGACGCGAATCTTACTGGATATACCTAAGTCATTGAGTTGTCGAGACTGGAACCAGTCATCCCATTAAATAAAATTAACCGCTAAATTTGAAAATAAAAAAGCAGAAACGGCTAGTCTCTGCTTTATATTGATTTACGTTATTCTGTTTCGATTGATTAATAACCGAAGCGAATTAGTGAGTAATTTCATCAAGCCACGGAATAGACTTCGAGTAACTCAACTAACTCTCGTTTGGTAAAAAGTGCTTAGTTTCTGGGGGGCTGCGATTAAGCGATTACCGTTGATACCAAGCAGTTATCCTCACCAAACTCATTAGGGATGTAGCGGTCGGCATTAGCATCGTTTACCCATTGCAGATCGTCAACAAGGTAACGGAATTGAAACTCGCCACCTTTAGGCAGGCGAGTTTTAAACTTAAATACTTTCCCTTTCGCCAACTTTTTCATTGGCTTCGCTTTCCAATCAAGGAAATCTGCAACGATAGACACAGAATTCGCTTCCTGAGCTTCTAGCTCAAAAGTCACTTCAACTTCATCTTTCGTTTTAAAAAAACGTTTATTAATCATTAGCAAGCTCCATTTGTAAAGTAAGCAGACACAAGGCTATGAGTGTCTAAATTTCACTCATCTACATAAGATAGTATGTAAATTAGCTCACATAAACAACAGTTCCTTACACTAACAAAAACGTTATTGCTTACCAATTGATTGCGTATCAAAAGAAAAGCTCATTAACACCTTTTCAGAAGGCGCTTCTGCAAATGATTGTTCCGCAGAATACTGAGTAAAGCCGATAAAACCTTCCCCGCTTTGTTTACCTTTTGTTTGAGTGCCCTCCTGTTTAGCGACCTCTAGGGTTTGGATCTGAACACGATCGCCGAGGAAGAGTTGATCCACCAGCACCACACGGCTGCGCTGTTGGTCATGCTTAAACAAACCTAGATAATAAAAGACACCGCTACCTTGGTTAGACACCGACATTGGCGCGACATAAAAGTGAGTTTCTCCCAATTTGGAAACGAACAGTTTTTGAGTATCAACGGTTACCACTCCGCGCTCCACGCCCGAGTCGTAACGTCCAGAGGCTAGCAATAGCGGCTCATCTACTTCACTAATAAAAGCGTAAGCATTCGTTTCAGGTACTTTGATTGTCCATGGGTTGGTTGTCTTCAAGTCAAACACAGTTTCCACCACCGAGTCGTAACTGACCTGAGAAGAAGGGAACTTCGCCAAGATTTCTTCATCACTCAGACTGAAGCGGTAACCCCCCGCTACGATGACAACTACCAACATCACAATGGGAATGAGTAAAATCAGCGGAATCGGTAAGATTTTATTTTTCATGAGCCATTTTATTCTTTTGTTTTCATCCTGTTGTGCAGACCATAAAGGGCTTTAGTATAATTATCAATACAGGGCTAATCAGAACTGGAGCACGGATGGATATCAATCATAGTAAAGATAAAAATATCAGAAGTTGCGAATGTCGCTGCGGTGCAGTCAATCTCGTGTGTAGAGGGGAGCCTCAGCGAACCTCTGTCTGCCACTGCTATGAGTGCCAAAAACGAACCGGCAGTGTGTTTGGTGTACAAGCTCGATTCCTAACGGAACAAATTTCTCTGAGTGGAGAGGTAACCTCATTTTCGCGCATTAGCGATACTGGCAATGAAGTGACTTATCAATTCTGCCCCAAATGTGGCACCACCATGTTGCTACAATCCGTTGCCGCCTCGGACTTTTACATCGTCCCGCTTGGATTATTTAAAGAACAAGATTTCCCGCTACCGAGCTTTTCCGTCTACGAAGAGCGCAAACATGGTTGGGTCAAATTTGACCATCAAATGAGTCACTATAATTAGGGCGTGTTGACCTTTCGCGGTTAAATTTTGTTTGATGCAAAAGCGTTTTAATCGCGGCGAATGAGATTTGCCTAGTCATTCTAAGCAAATCTCACTCAACTAAGAGTAAAACGCTTTTTGCGGGGGCGCCCAGCTCGAACCCTTCGGGCAGCGTTATAATCTGCCTCTCATTTTAACCCAGAGTGAACCCCATGATTTCTAAGCTGACTCGCTGGGTGAGTACGGCGCTCTCTTGTGAGTTGGCCTTGCTGGCAGCGTAAATGCTATCGGTCTACTTGGTTTCCAACACCAGGCGATCTCAAATATTTCAGGCACAGTCTCTCTACTAGGGAGTAGCTTACTTACGCCCACCTCAGCTTCTTTGCATCTATTACTCGTTATCATGAGTTTTATGCTGGGCGCGGCTTTTAGTAGTTTTTTCGTCGAAAACTAAGCACTGAAGCTAGGGCGCCGGTACGGGGTTGCTCTTTGTATAGAAGGTGGGGGGCTGTTCCTGTTACTTTGGGCACTCCTACAGGGTTACACCTCCGACCAATATTTTGCTTCGGCAGCTTGTGGCTTGCAGAACGCAATGATCACCACCTACAGCGGTGCCATTATCCGTACTACTCACATGAGTGGTATTATCACGGATCTAGGGATCATGATTGGTGCACGCCTAAAAGGTACCCCCTTTGATCGCCGAAAAGCAAAGTTGCTCATGTTCATTGTCGTAGGTTTTCTATTTAGTGGCTTAACGGGCGCATGCTCGTTCCAACGTTTTGAAATTTTGGCGCTCGCTTTCCCTGCCTCTTTCGCCTTTATTATTGCGTTTAGCTACTGGCTCTATTTGACGCATAGAACAGACACCTGAGCAAGCTTATAAAAAACTGGCAATATATCCTCAAATTACGTAACATCTGCAACACTTTATTCTAAAACCTTAATGCATAGCAGAATAACCCACATGAATATTTAGCGATATTTGATGAATAGTATTGCAAGCAATATTAATACTGGGTAATCTTGCATCTACTAAGAAAACACGGACGTTTAGTGAATAAAAATGCCAAGGAAATGGCTTTTTTACGTGTAGAAATTCGAGAACAATACCATGTCTAACAACACGAATACTGCTCAGCCAGAGAAATCTAAAGGCAGCTTCTGGGTTTTCCTAATCCCATCATTGATTGGTTTATTCCTTTTCATGGCTCCAATTAGCTACCAAGGCGATCTCACCATCCCTGTTGCTATCCTAGCCAAGTCCATTCAAGCGATTTTCGGTGAATACCTAGTCTCTATCATCACTGCGATCGTCGCTTTCATGTCTGTAGCTTCAGTTTTAAGCACCATTTTCAAGCCTACATTCATTACATCGAATTCATTTTTAAACGGCCTTTTCAACCCTTCTCCACTATGGTTGGCGGTTCGTCTAATCGGTGGTGCAGCTGCATTCATGGCGTTCTTCCAAGTTGGCCCTGAGCTTATCTGGGAAGAGAACACTGGCGGCTTAGTACTAGAAGGTCTGCTCCCGACACTGTTCTCAGTGTTCATTTTTGCTGGTCTTTTACTCCCTCTTCTACTTAACTTTGGTTTGTTAGAGCTGTTTGGCACGCTATTAAGTAAAGTTATGCGCCCTATCTTCAACCTACCTGGTCGTAGTGCTATCGACTGTATGGCTTCTTGGTTGGGTGATGGCAGCGTTGGTATCCTACTGACAAGCAAACAGTACGAGAAGAAATTCTACACTCAGCGTGAAGCTGCAGTTGTGGGTACCACTTTCTCAGCAGTATCTATCACGTTCAGCCTTGTGGTTATTGCGCAAGTAGAGCTCGAGCACCTGTTCTTACCTTTCTACGCAGCAATCTGTCTAGCGGGTATTGTTGCAGCGGTAATCATTCCTCGCCTGCCACCTTTGAGCATGAAAAAAGACACTTTCATTGATGGCAGCAAGCCGGAGAAAGATGCAGATGCAATCCCTGCAGGTCACTCAACGTTTTCTTGGGGCCTTGAGCTAGCAGTAAACAAAGCATCACAGGTTAAATCAGTTAAGTCTGTATTTGGCGAAGGCGTTCGTAACGCAGTAGACATGGTATTTGGTGTTCTACCTGTAGTTATGGGTCTTGGTACGATGGCGTTGGTCATTGCAGAGTACACTTCTGTGTTCTCATTCCTAGGTCAACCTTTCATTCCGTTCCTCGAGCTATTAGGCGTTCCTGAAGCGATTGCGGCATCAGAAACCATCGTGGTTGGTTTTGCAGACATGTTCATCCCAGCAATTCTTGCAGCGTCTATTGATAACGAAATGACTCGCTTTGTGATTGCAGCAATGTCGGTAACTCAGTTGATTTACATGTCTGAAGTAGGTGCTTTACTTCTAGGCAGTAAGATCCCTGTAAATATCGCAGAACTATTTATTATCTTTATTCTGCGTACATTAATTACACTTCCTGTTATTGCTGGCGTTGCTCATCTAATATTCTAATTTAGATATTGCATATGTAATTAAGTAAGCCGTTTAAATTAAAAAGTCCCACTTCACTTTGTGGGACTTTTTATTTGAACAAAATATAGACACAAGTTCACTTTATATTCAGATTCCTAGTTAATAGATATATCAGTTAATTTTATATCTTTTATCCACCCCTCCTTTTCATATAGAAAACAAAGTGCATAATAGTAAGATTGATACATTTTTAATTTCACCTTAAAGTCCGAAACTTCTAACTCCTCAAATCATTGAAGCAATTAATAAAATTAACAAACATGTGATTTAGTGAATTTTGTATTGTTTAGGTTGTTGTATTTTTGTAGTCTATTTTGTGAATTTACATTCAAGT